>NZ_VYKJ01000012.1 GCF_008710095.1 Affinibrenneria salicis | reverse complement strand
AGCCTGAAGCCTGAAGCCTGAAGCCTGAAGCCTGAAGCCTGAAGCCTGAAGCCTGAAGCCTGAAGCCTGAAGCCTGAAGCCTGAAGCCTGAAGCCTGAAGCCTGAAGCCTGAAGCCTGAAGCCTGAAAAAATATGTTATTCACCCGGAATAAAAAAATAACGAGGACTTAGATCTGATTACAGTCAGAACATAATACACAATTAAATCCGACCAACAGATAATTTTTTATTTAAATAACATTAAAAACACAAATACAGATGTTAAATATCTGGAGACCCTATTATGCCGTTACTTATTGTAGCCATGGGTATTATTTTTTTACTCATACTGATTATGTCGCTAAAGCTCAATACCTTTGTTTCGCTGATTATCGTGTCGTTCTGCGTGGCGCTGGCGTTGGGCATTCCCCTCGATCGTATCGTTAAATCCATTGAAAGCGGATTAGGCGGGACCTTAGGCCATATCGCGCTGATATTCGGCATCGGCGCCATGTTGGGCCGGTTGATTGCCGACGCCGGCGGCGCGCAGCGCATCGCGATCACGCTGATCAATAAATTTGGCGAGAAGAATATCCAGTGGGCAGTGGTTATCGCGTCCTTTATCGTCGGGATTGCCCTGTTTTTCGAAGTCGGACTGGTGCTGCTGATCCCCATCGTCTTTTCCATCGCTAAGCAGCTGCGCGTTTCCATCCTGCACCTCGGCGTGCCGATGGCGTCCGCGCTGCTGGTGACCCACGGCTTTCTGCCGCCCCATCCCGGTCCGACGTTGATCGCCGGCGAATACGGCGCCGATATCGGCGCCGTACTGCTCTATGGTATCGCCGTCGGGATTCCAACCATGATTCTGGCCGGACCGGTATTCAATAAGCTGGCGAAAAAGATTGTGCCGGAAGGGTTTAATAAAACCGGCAATATCGAATCGCTCGGCGAACAGAAAAAGTTCGATCTGGATGAGACGCCCGGCTTCAAAATCAGCGTGCTGACCGCCATGCTGCCGGTCATTCTGATGTCCATCGCCACCGTGATATCAATGCTGCAGCAGGAACTGCGCTGGGCCGACAATACGCTGCTGTCCGCGATCCAGCTGGCGGGCAATGCCTCGGTCGCCATGTTGATTTCACTGCTGTTCGCCATCTATACCATGGGGCTGGCGCGCAAGATCGCGGTGAAAGAACTGATGGGTTCCTGCTCCTCTGCCGTCGCCAGCATCGGGATGATGCTGCTGATCATCGGCGGCGGCGGCGCCTTCAAACAGGTGTTGATCGACGGCGGCGTCGGTGACTATGTCGCCGACCTGTTCGCCGGCACTAACGCCTCCCCGATTATTCTCGCCTGGGGCGTGGCCGCCATCCTGCGCATCTCGCTCGGTTCGGCCACCGTGGCGGCGATATCCACCGCCGGACTGGTTATCCCTACGCTGGGACAACACGACGTCAATCTGGCGCTGGTCACTCTCGCCACCGGCGCCGGCAGCGCCATTGCCTCTCACGTCAATGACGCCGGATTCTGGATGATCAAGGAGTACTTCGGCCTGACCATGAAGGAGACGTTCTGCACCTGGACCTTACTGTCCACCATCGTCTCCGTCGCCGGTTTATGTTTTATCCTGCTATTGAATACGATGCTGTAAGCGCGCCGCACGCCCTGCCGGCCGGAGACGCCCAAAGCGCCGCCGGCAGGCATCCGCCCGAACGGCGTCACGACGGCGAGGCATACCCCAGTTTTTCCGACAGCTCGCGCCCGGCCTGGGTCAGTAATGCAATGTAGTCGCGGAGCTGGCGCTCGTCCACGCGCGAGGTCAACGTGGATATACTCAGCGCGGCGATCACCTCGCCGTTATGGTTGCGAATGGGCACGGCGACGCACTGCACCCCCTGCTCGTTCTCCTCCCTGTCGATAGCGTAGCCCTTGTCGCGCACGCCGACCAGCGCATCCAGCAGCTGGCTCTCCGAAGTCAGGGTATGCGGCGTTTGCACGCTATAGTTATAATCCCGCAGAATACCGGCCATCTGCTCTTTTGTCAGAAAGGCCAGCAATACCTTGCCGATCGCGGTGGCATGAACCGGCAGACGTCGCCCGATGCGCGAATAGGAGATGATGGCCATCTTGCCTTCCACTTTATCGATATAAACGCCTTCGCGACCGTCCAGGATCGCCAGGTGGGTGGTCTGCCCGGTTTTTATCGATAAATCCAGCAGATGGTTTTTAGCCTGCTGGCGTATATCCATGGAGTTAACGACAAAATTCCCGCGTTCGACCAGCTTCAGCCCCAGGCGGTATTTACCATTATCCGGGTTCTGATCGATATATCCCTGCACCTGCAGCGTTTTTAATAAAGAGTGTAAGGTGCTTTTATGCAACCCCATCATGGTACTGATGTCGGTAATTTTAAGTTCGGTCGCGTGTTCGTCAAAAAGATCCAAAATGCGCAATGCGCGTTCAACCGACTGAATGATTGGCATGGCTCACCGAATTGATTGAATACCCAAAAGATTTCAGGCTGCCGGAGAGCGGTAAGCGAACAAACGCGAACGCGGCCACAAGGGAATAAGGAAAGCCGGGACACCCATAATCTGAAAGATATAAGAGTTAATATCGTATGTTGCGACGGTACTACGTAAGCCGGTAAAAATCAATTTAACCTCATAGACATAATCGTTATTCTTGGAGCAGGGAATAACCATCAGGAGGATTAATCATGCAACCGCTAACTGAATTGTATAACCCGCCGCATTTACGGCTTTGCGTTCCGCAAATGCAGGATGCCGGCCCCTTGTTTACGTTGATCCAACGGGAAAAAGCGCGGCTGCGCCATACCATGCCGTGGCCCGACTCGGTCACCCAGGTGAGCGACAGCCTGACCACGATAGAACAGAACCGTCAGGCATTTAGCCGCGGGCAAAGCGCGATGTATCTGATCTTCTGGGATGAAGAACTGGTCGGCGTGGTTTCTTTCAATACTCTGATCGACGGAGAAGGCGTGATTGGTTACTGGATCAGTTCCGCCGCGGAAGGGAAAGGGATCGCGTTCATGGCGGTTAATACGTTGATCGACAACTGGCGCCGGTCCGGCGGACTGACCCGCTTCGTCATTCGCTGTTCGGTGGAAAATCCGCGCAGCAATCGACTGGCTCAGAGACTGGGCTTTACTTTTAGCGAACGCGCGCCGCAGGCAGAACGCATCGGCGCACGCGTCTACGACCAGAATATTTATCGCTACCGCGTTTAACCGCGCGGCGAGGCACGGAACCGTCGCAGCGAGGCGCGGACGCGGCAAAAGGATGGCCGCGCCCGTACGGGACAGCTTAACGCGAAATTAATGCCGGGCCAGCAACAGCCCAAGCACCAGCCCGACAGTAGCGCCGATGCCGACGCCGTGCCAGGGGTTGTCGCGCACATAGCCGTCGGCCTGGCAGGCCGCGTCTTTGGCGCGCTGATAATAACTCTCTGAAGCCGTACCCAGCCGTTCTTTTACATCGGCCAACGCCTGCTCGGCGTTTTTCCTGATCTCGATCCACGCCTCATCGGCGCGGTCGCCGGAGAACTTCAACACATCTTCCAGCGTCTCAGACAAAAGTTTTAAGTCTTCATTAATCCGGACGTCATCCGGCTGTGTTCTGGTTGTCGGCATAGGATTCTCCATGTGCAACAAAAAAACCGTGTCAGGTAACTATAGACAACTTCCTGTCGTTCACCCGTATTTAGCGCACAGATCATTCCGAAAGTCGCGGCGCGCTTACCGATTTTCCGCCGCGCCAACGCCGACGCCGGAGCGGAAACGGCCGATGGCGAATGCCGCGCAGCGCCACATGTGAACGCTATACATAAAAATGTAATACCGATCATGTATTTCACATAGTTTTGTCGATGTGAGTAAATAGCCTGGATTTTATTCCTGCGATTCATCATGATAGATTAATGACACACAAAGATGCAGAATCTTTAACATTTATGGCACATCGTGATCGCTCTCTGACTTTATTCTGATACGGTGATGTTAATCTGTATATTGTCAGGTAACGAACGGCGGACATACCGCATAAAAATAACAACAGCTGGCCGTTTGACGGCAGCATTCATTCCGTAACGAAGGAGACTGATTTACTTATGGCATATGAGACTCGCAATCCCTACACCGGGGAACTGTTGAAAACATTCCCTGAAGCCACGGATGTCGAAGTTGGCGCAGCCATTGAACATGCGCATCAGGCTTTTCTTGACTGGCGACAGACCCGCTTCGACGAGCGCCGACAAATTATGCAGAAGGCCGCGGCGGTACTGCGCGCCGACAGCGATCGCTATGCGCGCCTGCTCACCCTGGAAATGGGCAAACTGCTGACCGAAGCAAAAGCGGAAGTCGAACTCTCCGCCCGTATTTTTGAGTACTACGCCGATAAAGCCGAAACCTTGCTGGCGCCGGAAAAACTGAGCGTAGCAGACCCGGCGGAAGGCGATGCGGTCGTCGTTCACGACCCGCTCGGCATTATCCTCGCCATCGAGCCGTGGAACTTCCCCTACTACCAGATTGCCCGCATCATTGCGCCGCAACTCTCTGCCGGCAACACCATTTTGCTGAAACACGCATCCAACGTGCCGCAGTGCGCCGCGGCGTTTGAAGAGATCATGCAGAAAGCCGGTCTGCCGGCCGGCGCCTTTAAAAACCTGTACGCCACCCGCTCTCAGATTGAGCAGATCCTTAACGATCCGCGCGTCCACGGCGTCGCTCTGACCGGTTCCGAAGGCGCCGGCGCGCTGGTGGCTCAGCAGGCGGCGAAAGCGCTGAAGAAATCCACCCTGGAGCTGGGCGGCGCGGACGCGTTCGTTGTGCTGGCCGATGCCGAACTGGAAAAAACGGTTAAATGGGCGGTTTTCGGCCGCCACTGGAACAGCGGCCAGGTCTGCGTATCTTCCAAACGTATGATTATCGTCGACGACGTGTATGACGATTTCCTGGCGCAATATCAGGAAGGCGTGGCGGCCCTGCGCACCGGCGATCCGTTGCTCAGCAGCACCACGCTGGCGCCGATGTCGTCGCAAAAGGCCGCGGACGAAGTGAAGGAGCAAATTAAGCTGGCGGTACAGCACGGCGCCACCGCGACCGAAGTCGGCCCTAAAGTGCCGGAACAGGGCGCGTTTGTTCAGCCGACGATTCTGACCAACGTGACGGAAAACAATCCAGCCTATTACATGGAATTTTTTGGTCCGGTCTCCATGCTGTTCCGGGCGAAAGACGAAGAGGACGCCATCCGTATCGCCAACGACTCGCCATTCGGTCTGGGCGGTTCGGTCTTTACCCGCGATACGAAACGCGGCGCCGAAGTAGCCAGAAAAATTTCGACCGGTATGGTCTATGTTAACCATCCGACCATGGTGAAGGCCGATCTGCCCTTCGGCGGCGTACGCCGTTCAGGCTACGGCCGCGAGCTGATTGGGCTGGGCATCAAAGAATTCGTTAACCACAAGCTGATTGATATCGTGGATATCGACGCCGGGTTCTGATCGACCCGTCCTCTCTGAATGCTCGTTCAGAGGGGACGTCTCCACGCACGCCGTCTCTGGTCTTTCTTTATTGCTTGCTTCCCGCACCGCGCCGACGCTTACCAATTATCAGCAACGCTTTCCGCCGCTAAAGGCCCCATAACCATCGCAGGATGATAAAGCACAATGGTAATGCTCCTGCTGGCGAGCGGTCTCAGACGGTCAACAAGCCGCAGCGGCGAAAACCTGCGCTCTCGTCTCCGCCGGGCCAAAGTTCTTATACCCGGAACAAATAGCGTCGCCGGGTCTGCCGGACCGGCAACTATGATTTATCACCACCGGGCACCTTTTTTACTAATAAAAAACAGGCACAAACAGGTTAACCCCGTGGCGATGAGCTGCGGCGCCATCAATCCAAAATATTCGATGGAAATGGCGATACCCGGGATGGGCGGCGGCGTATCGATAATCACCCTTTTCGCCAGCAGAACGAGAAAAAGCCACGCGAAATTAAACGCCAGAGCGGATACGCATAAAACCGCCCCGCGCAGCGAGAGAAGCCGTCGACGCCCCCCTCCCGAACAGTAAAAAATCGCCGCGCCAGATAAAGCGAAGAGCAATGCGGTCTGGAATTGCGACACGAACGCCGTTCTGATATCGGAAATAATCAGCTGGCTGCCGCTAAAATAGATCTGCGCGGCCGGGAAGTAGAGTAAATAACCAATAACGCCATACAGCAGCATGATCGCCATATACAATCCGACTTTGTTCATTGTTTTATATATCCCGCTATTTTCCTTGTCAGCGATAATATCAAACTTTTCATCCCGACTTCAGCGCGAATCAGCAAAGCGCGTTGCTCTTGCCGGGCGGGCGAGGAGGCGCAGTCATCCCTGCGGGCGCGAATGGCAAAGACTTTGCCTTTCAGCGTTGACTGAATTCGACCGGCCGCGCCGGCGGCGAGCTGAAAAAAAACACCCTGTCAGCATGGCGCTCACAGGGTGCGAAAAGATAACGCGCCGTAGTCCGTTACATCAGCGGCCGGGCCAGTTGCACCAGCGAAATCAACGGCTGCGGGAAAACGCCGAGAATCAGCACCATAATGGCGGAAATCAGCACCACTACGCCGCCGGCGGTCAGCGCCCAGTTCCCCGGCGTATCCCTCCGCAGCGCTTTCGGCGCACTCAGATACAGGCTGACCATCACGCGCAGATAGTAATACAGGCCGATGGCGCTGCCCACCACTACCGCGCCGGTCAGCCACCACAGGCTGGCGTTTACCCCGACGGCCAGCACGTAGAACTTACCGAAGAAGCCCAGCGTCATCGGGATGCCGGCCAGAGAAAGCATCATCACCGTCATCACCGCCGACAGAATCGGTTTATGCCAGAACAGCCCGCGATAGGAAAACAGCGAATCGGCATCCGGCCCGCGGTAAGGGCTGGACATCAGGCTGACCACGCCAAACGCCCCCAGGCTGCTGAACAGATAGCCGGCCAGGTAGACGCCGACGGTTTCCAGCGCCAGTTGATGAGTGCGCGCCGCGATCAGCGCCACCAGCAGATAGCCCAGGTGCGCTATCGACGAGTAGCCGAGCAGGCGTTTGATATTGGTCTGCACCAGCGCCATCAGGTTGCCGAACAAAATGGAAGCGAAGGCGATCACGCTCAGCACCAAACGCATCGATTCGCTGTCGGTCATCGGCGCGGACAGGAACAGACGCATCACCACGCCGAAAATAGCGATCTTGCTGGCGGTGGCGAGGAAGGTGGAGACCGGCGCCGGCGCGCCCTGATAGACATCCGGCGTCCACAGGTGAAACGGCACCAGCGAAAGCTTAAAACTCAGTCCGACCACCATCATGCCGAGCCCGGCCAACAGCAGCGGTTTATGGATCTGGTGGTCGCTCAGGTTGAGCCCCAGGCTGGCGAAACTCAGGCTGCCGGACTCGGCGTACACCAGCGCCATGCCGAACAGCAGGAATGACGAGGCCGCCGCGGACAGCAGAGTATATTTGATGCTGGCTTCCAGCGAGCGTTTCTGGCGGTAAGCGTAGCCAATCAGGCCGAACAGCGGCAGCGAGATCAGCTCAATGCCGATAAACATCGCCGCCAGGTGATTGGCGCTGGCCAGCAGAATGCCGCCCAACGCGGCGATCAGCACCAGCAGGTAAAACTCATCGCGGTTGTCGCTGTAGCCTTCCAGCCACGGATAGGCAAAGGTACTGGTGGCCAGGCTGGCCAATAGCACCAGCCCGGTATACAACATCGAGAACCCGTCCACCCGCAGCAGCGGCGTCACGTCCATTGGCCCTGCCTGGCCGACGAACCAAAGAGAGAGCAGCGCAATATTCAGGCCGATGACCGTCATCGTCGCGTTGACAAAATGGTTGCGTCGCCACGCAATGCACAGCATCACAACCACTACCGTCAACCCGACGATCAACAGCGGCAATAGCGCGATTAGTTGTTGAAGAGTTATTGTCATGGCGAATTACGGCCTTGTTGTTGAAAGTGTTAAATCCGGAGCGGACGACATAAACCACTGCTGAATGTTAGTCATGGCTGCGCCGGAGGTATCCAGAATCGGCTGCGGGAACACGCCCAGCAGCACCAGCAGCACCACTAACAGCAAAATGATCGACAGTTCGCGCGGCGTCATGCCGGCCAGCGCCTGATCCGATTTTGGCGCGCCGTAATAGGCGCGCTGCATCATGATCAGAGAGTACACGGAAGCAAAGACCAGCCCGAACGTGGAGATCACGGTAATCAGCGGCACCACATGGTAACTGCCGAACAGAATCATGAATTCGCCGACGAAGTTGCCGGTGCCCGGCATGCCCAACGTCGCCACCGCGAAGAACAGCGACAGCGCGGGCAGATACTTAATGCGCCCCCACAAGCCGCCCATCTGCCGCATATCGCGCGTGTGCAGGCGTTCATACAGCTGACCGCACAGAATAAACAGCCCGGCCGCCGACAGGCCATGGGCGATCATCTGCACCACCGCGCCCTGATACGCCAGTTGATTGCCGGAGTAGATGGCGATCATCACGAACCCCATATGGGAAACGGAGGTATAAGCGATCAGGCGCTTGATGTCGGTCTGGCTGAAGGCCATCCACGCGCCGTAGAATATGCCGATCACCCCCAGCCACATGGCGATGGGCGCAAACTCATGCGAGGCGTTGGGGAACAGCGGCAGGCTGAAGCGCAGCAGGCCGTAGGCGGCGGTCTTCAGCAAAATGCCGGCCAAATCGACCGAGCCCGCCGTCGGCGCCTGACTATGCGCGTCCGGCAGCCAGCCGTGCAGCGGCACCACCGGCATTTTTACCGCGAAGGCGATAAAAAAACCGAGCATCAGCAAATATTCCACTCCGTGCGACATCGGCGTATGCAGCAGTTTTTCGTAGCTGAAGGTCCATTCCCCGGTGGCGTTATAGTGCACGAAGACCAGCGCCAGAATGGCGATCAGCATCACCAGACCGCTGGCCTGCGTATAGATGAAGAATTTGGTCGCCGCGCTGATGCGGGTCTTGCCGTCGGACGCCCGGTGCCCCCACAGGGCGATCAGGAAGTACATCGGCACCAGCATCATTTCCCAGAAAAAGAAGAACAGGAAAAGATCGACGGCGAGGAACACGCCGATGACGCCGCCCAGAATCCACAGCAGGTTGAGGTGAAAGAATCCCTGATAGCGCTGAATTTCGCGCCATGAGCAGAGGATGGCCAGCACCCCCAGCAACCCGGTCAGCACCACCATCAGCAGCGACAGGCCGTCCAGCGCCAAATGGAACTCAATGCCGAAACGCGGGATCCACGCCCGGGAGAACTCGGCCTGCCAGTGCGGAAAACCTTCTGGCGTAACCAGAGAATAGCCGCCCTGCAGCCAGAGCTGCAGAGAAAGCACCAGTGTCAGCCCCATGGAAATCAGCGCGATCCAGCGCGGCATTTTGCTGCCGAAACGCTCGCATTGCCAGCACAGCAGCCCGCCGATAAAGGGGATAAGAATTAGCCAGGGTAGTAGCATGGCGTTTTGTGTCCCTAATTTAGAATAACCTTAAAACTTGCTGCACAGGGCATCAATCTCAATGCCCAGCCTTCATTCGTTAATGCATGCGCGGCCAGGCTATACCAGCCACAGCAGCGTCAGCACCAGCACGGCGCCCAGCCCCATCGAGGCGACATACCAGCGCAGCTGGCCGTTCTCGCTGACCACCAGCCCGCGGCTGCCCCAACGCGCCAGTACGGCAGGAATATTCATCAGCGCGTTGAGCGGATCGGGCCGCAGCAGCCGGGCGATGACCAGGTACGGTTTGACGAACAACCGATAATACAGCCAGTCAAAGCCCCAGGCATGGAACCACCAGGTGGAAAAAAAGCGGCCCGGCGCGCTATTCGCCACGCTCTGTACCACGCGGCGTTTACCGAGCCAGAGCGCGGCGGCCAGCAGAATGCCGGCTATCGCCACCACGCCCGAGGCAATCTCCAGCGTGATCATCCGGCCATGCTCAAGCCCGGCGGTCTGCGGCAAAACGCCCTGCAGGGGCGGAACGATCAGCGCGCCGATAAAGGTGGACAGCGCCAGCAGCACCAGCAACGGCAGATGGTGCGCCAACCCCTTGCCGGCGTGCGCCTGCGTCTTCGCTTCGCCATGGAACACGATGAAAATCATGCGGAAAGTATACAGCGAGGTCATAAAAGCCCCAGCCAGCCCAGCGATCATCAAATTAAGATGGCCGTTAGCCAACGCGCCGGCCAGAATCTCGTCCTTGCTGTAAAAGCCCGACGTGATCAGCGGCAGCGCCGCCAGCGCCGAACCGCCCACCAGGAAACACAGATAAACCAGCGGAATGGTCTTGCGCAGGCCGCCCATTTTGAAAATGTTCTGCTCATGATGGCAGGCGAGGATAACCGAGCCGGAGGCAAGGAACAGCAGCGCTTTAAAGAACGCGTGAGTCATCAGATGGAAAATCGCCGCATCCCACGCCTGCACGCCCAGCGCCAGAAACATATAGCCGATCTGGCTCATGGTGGAGTAGGCCAGCACGCGTTTGATATCCGTCTGCACCAGCGCGGCGAAGCCCGCCAGCACCAGCGTCACGGCGCCGACGATCCCAACCAGATGCAGCACCTCCGGCGCCAGCAGGAACAGGCCGTGGGTGCGGGCAATCAAATAGACCCCGGCGGTCACCATGGTGGCGGCGTGAATCAGCGCCGAGACCGGCGTCGGACCGGCCATCGCATCGGCCAGCCAGGTCTGCAGCGGCAGCTGCGCCGACTTACCGACCGCGCCGCCCAGCAACATCAGCGTCGCCCAGGTAATCACCGGCGAGCCGGCTTCCAGTTGCTGAGGCGCCAGCACCATCAGTTCACGGAAGTTCAGGGTACCCAGTTCGTTGTACAGAATGAATAGCGCGAACGCCAGCAACACGTCGCCCACGCGCGTCACGATGAAGGCCTTCATCGCCGCGGCGCCGTTTTTCGGGTTGGTGTAGTAGAAACCGATCAACAGATAGCTGCACAGCCCCACGCCTTCCCAGCCGAGATACATCAGCAGCAGATTATCGGCCAGCACCAGCACCACCATGCTGGCGATAAACAGGTTGGTATAGGCAAAGAAGCGCGAGTAGCCCTCCTCGCCGCGCATATACCAGGAAGCGAACAGGTGAATAAAGAAGCCGACGCCTACCACCACCGACAGCATGGTCAGCGAGAGTCCGTCCAGCGTCAGCGTTACGCCGACGTTGAAATCGCCCTGCGCCATCCACGTCCACAGATGCTGGTTAAACACCCGGCCGGCCTCGTCAGACGCGGAGAGAAAATCCACCGCCACCCAGATGACCGCCAGCGCGGCCAGCCCGATAGACCCGACGCCGACCGTGGCCGCCGTATTTTCCGACCAGCGGCCGCGGGAAAACGCCAGCAGCAGAAAGCCGATCAGCGGGAAGAGTATAGTTAAATAGAGTAGGTTCATCCGCGCATCTCACTGACAGTATCAATATTCAGGGTATGACGACGGCGATACAGCTGCAGCAACAGCGCCAGGCCGATGCTGGCCTCCGCGGCGGCCAGCGTGATCGCCAGAATATACATCACCTGACCATCGGCCTGGCCCCAATAGCTGCCCGCCACCACAAAGGCCAGCGCGGACGCGTTGATCATAATTTCCAGGCTGATCAGCATAAACAACAGATTGCGACGAATAAGCAGCCCGGTCAGCCCCAGCATAAACAGCGCGGCAGCCAGAATCAGGCCGTGATGTAACGGGATCATGCGCGTTCCTCCGCAGTGCTTTTCTCTGTATCCGCGTGCGCGGCCGGCCTCTCGGCAGCGTCGCCGCGTTTATCCTCGCGCCCGATGTGGAACGCCACCACCAGACCGGCCAACAGCAGCATGGAGGCCAGCTCCACCGCCAGCACGTAAGGTCCGAACAGACTGACGCCCACCGCCTTCGCGTCCACCACCTGCCCTGTGATGCCAACATCGGTCACGCTGAGAATCGCGTGCACGATCACCGCCAGCAGCACCAGCGACAGCAGCGAAGGACCGATCCACACTTGCGGCCGCAGCCACTGACGTTCCTGTTCGACCACCGACTGGCCGAGGTTGAGCATCATCACCACAAAGACGAACAGCACCATAATGGCGCCGGCATACACGATGATCTCCAGCGCGCCGGCAAAGTAAGCGCCGAGCGCGAAGAAGACGCAGGCCACGGCCAGCAGAGAGACGATCAGATACAACAGCGCATGCACCGGATTGGTGTGGGTGATCACCCGCAGCGTGGCCAGAATCGCCACCAGACCGGCGATATAAAAAGCGAATTCCATGCTTTGCTCCTTAGGGCAGCAGGCCTTTGACATCAATGGGTTTGGCTTCGTTTTCCGCTTCGCCTTTATCTTTCCCTTTGATTGCCATGCCGGCCATCCGGTAGAAGTTATATTCCGGATATTTACCCGGCCCCGAGATCAGCAGATCTTGTTTTTCGTACACTAAGTCCTGGCGTTTATAGTCGCCCATCTCAAAATCCGGCGTCAGCTGAATCGCCGTGGTGGGACAGGCCTCTTCGCAAAAGCCGCAGAAAATGCAGCGCGAAAAGTTGATGCGGAAAAACTCCGGATACCAACGGCCGTCCTGCGTTTCGGCCTTCTGCAGCGAAATGCAGCTGACCGGACAGGCCACCGCGCACAGGTTGCAGGCGACGCAGCGTTCCTCGCCGTCCGGATCGCGCGTCAGC
Source organism: Affinibrenneria salicis (assembly GCF_008710095.1). Next base: position 193,050 of record NZ_VYKJ01000012.1, on the reverse strand, counting down.
ACGATACGTCCGCGGTAGCGCGGCGGCGGGTTAACCGGCTCCTCGGGATACATTTTGGTTTCGCGCTTTTTAAAAGCGTTCGACCCCACCATACAGATACTGCGTATCTGGGTGCCAAAACCAATCACTAACTCTTTCAATGTCATGGTTTATTCACCCCTTATTGAGCGTTATACAAAATGACCGCGGCGGTCGCCAGCAGGTTAAACAGAGTTAACGGCAGGCACACGCGCCAGCCGAAGGCCATTACCTGGTCATAACGCGGACGGGCCAGCGATGCCCGGATCAGGATAAACATCATCATAAAGAAACCGGTTTTCAGCGCGAACCACAGGAACGGCGGCAACAGCGGCCCCTGCCAGCCGCCGAAAAACAGCGTCACGATCAGCGCGGAAATAGTGACGATGCCGATATATTCGCCGACGAAAAACAGACCGAACTTCATGCCGGAGTATTCAATGTGATAACCGTCAGCCAGCTCCTGTTCCGCTTCCGGTTGGTCGAAAGGATGACGGTGGCACACCGCGACCCCGGCAATCGCAAAGGTCAGGAAGCCGAAAAACTGCGGCACGACGTTCCACACATGCTGCTGCGAGTTGACGATATCCAGCATATTGAACGAGCCGGCCTGCGCCACCACGCCCATCAGCGACAGACCGAGAAACACCTCGTAGCTCAGCGTCTGCGCCGAGGCGCGCATCGCGCCCAGCAGCGAATATTTGTTGTTGCTCGACCAGCCGGCGAACAGCACGGCATACACCGCCAGCCCGGCCATCATCAGGAAGAACAGCAACCCGATGTTCAGATCGGCCACCATCCAGCCGGGCGTGACCGGCACGATGGCGAACGCCAGCAGCAGCGAAGTAAAGGCGATCATCGGCGCGAGGGTAAAGACCACCCGGTCGCTGAAACGCGGCACCCAGTCCTCTTTGAAAAACATCTTGAGCATGTCGGCGACCAGCTGTAGCGAACCGCCCCAGCCGACGCGGTTCGGCCCGTAACGGCCCTGGAACAGCCCCAGCAATCGACGTTCGCCCATACTCATAAACGCGCCGCAGGTCACTACCACCAGCAGAATCACAATGGCCTTGCCGACGGCGATCAGAATGTCCAGCACATCCGGTGTTAACCAGCTCATTGTGCAGCCTCCCGCAGATTTTCAACGGTTTCACCCGCCAGAACCGGGGCGATGCCCGGCAGACCGAGCGGTAACCCGACCTGCCCCGCCTCCAGCCCGTCGCTCAGACGCAGCGGCAAACGCAGCGTCTGGCCCGCGCAGGTCAACTCGAGCAGCGCGCCGGGGTTCACGCCCAGCAGCGCGGCATCGGCCGGATTAATCACCACGTAGGGGTCGGGCATGCGCTGCTGGATCACCGCGGAACGCTGCGACAGCTCCTCGCTGCCGAACAGGTGGTAATAAGGCGCGATGCGCCACTGCCCTTGCGACGCGACGAAGGCCGGCGGGACGTGACGAAAATAGTCCAGCGTGGCGTCGCCCGCTTCGATCAACCGCACGCCCGGATCGCCGTGGCGCAGATGACCGCCCACCTCGTCCTGAAATTTATTCCAGGCCTGCGGCGAGTTCCAGCCCGGCGCCCAGGCGAAGGGGATTTGCTGGCGATCGGCCTGCGGGCTGTTGTTGCCTTCCATCGAGAAGGCGAACATGGTGTCCTGATCCTGCGGCTGGCGCGGCTCATGCACGCTGATGTTGGCGCGCATCGAGGTGCGGCCGCTGTAGCGCTGCGGCGAACGCGCCAGCTTCTGGCCGCGAATGCGGAACGACGCATCGGGCGCGGCCTGTTTAATCGCCGCCAGTTGCGGCAACGCCGCGACGCAGGCGTCGATCACATGGTCGAGCCGGGTCCAGTCCACCCGGCGGCTGTTCCAGGTGCTGTGCAGCGAATGCAGCCAGCGCCAGCTTTCCAGCATCACCGTACTACTGTCATAGTAAGCCGGGTCGTACACCTGGAAGAAGCGCTGCGCGCGCCCTTCCTGGTTGATCAATGTGCCGTCGCTTTCGGCGAAGCTGGCCGCCGGCAGCACCAGCGTAGCCTTGTCCATAATGGCGGTGCGCTGCTGATCGATCACGATCAGATTGTCGGCCCGCGCCAGCGCCTCATCCACCTGTGCCGCCGGGGCATGGCGATAGAGATCGTTTTCCAGCACCACCGCGCCGTCGGCCTCGCCGCAGGCCAGGGCGGCCAGCGCCTCGTCCAGCGAACCGCCGCCGATCATCGACAGACCGATGCTGTTGGCCGCCTGGGCGATAAAGGTAATGCCGACGTCGGCGCCGCGCCCTTTCAGCGCTTTAGCCACGTTGGCCGCCGCCGCGATGATCTCTTCGCTGCCGGCGTTGGTGCCGGAAATGATCAGCGGCTTGCGCGCGCCGGCCAGCGCCTGCACGATCACCTCGATCTTCGGCGCCAGCGCGAGCGGCAGATCCGCCACGGCCGGCGCACTTTCATCCAGCGCATGAGCGATAGCGAAACCGAGCCGCGCCTGATCGGCGACCGGCGCCCGATAGTTCCAGGCGGCGATATCGTCCAGCCGGGTGCTGTCGACGTTGGTGATAAACAGCGGATGTTTGGCGCGCTGGCCAATATTCATGATGGCGGCGATTTGCCAGTCGGCCACCTTCTGCGCCGCCGCCATTTCGCGCGCTTTGCCCTTCACCGCCTGGCGTACCGCCAGCGCGATGCGCGCGCCGGTCTGGGTCAGATCTTCGCCCAGCACCAGCACTGCGTCATAACTTTCGATCTCGCGCAGCGCCGGCGTACGCACGCCGCTTTCGCGCAGAACCTTCAGTATCAGCTGCAGGCGGCGCTGTTCTTGCCCGGCGATGCCGGAATAGAAGTTTTCCGCGCCGACCAGCTCGCGCAGCGCGAAGTTGCTTTCTATGCTGGCGCGAGGCGAACCGATGCCGATGACCTTCTTCGCCTGGCGCAGCACATCGGCCGCGCCCTGCATCGCCTGCTCGGGATTCAGCGCGATCCAGTCGTCGCCGCGCCGCTGCAGCGGCTGGCGCGGGCGATCTTTCAGGTTGACGTAGCCGTAGCCGAAACGGCCGCGGTCGCACAGAAAGTAGTGGTTAACGCTGCCGTTATAACGGTTTTCGATGCGGCGCAGCTCGCCATAGCGTTCGCCGGGGCTGGTGTTGCAGCCGACGCTGCACTGCTGGCAGATACTGGGCGCGAACTGCATATCCCACTTGCGGTTATAGCGTTCGGAATGGGTCTTATCGGTAAACACCCCGGTCGGACACACTTCCACCAGATTGCCGGAAAATTCGCTTTCCAGCGTGCCGTCTTCTGGCCGGCCGAAATACACATTATCGTGCGCGCCGTACACGCCGAGATCCTGGCCGTCGGCGTAATCTTTGTAATAACGCACGCAGCGGTAACAGGCGATACAACGATTCATTTCATGCGCGATAAACGGCCCGAGTTCCTGATTGCGGTGGGTGCGTTTGGTGAAACGATAGCGACGGAAGCTGTGGCCGGTCATTACCGTCATATCCTGCAGATGACAGTTGCCGCCCTCTTCGCACACCGGGCAATCGTGCGGGTGGTTGGTCATCAGCCACTCGACCACGCTCTTGCGGAACCGTTTCGCTTCGTCGTCTTCGATAGAAATAAAGGTGCCGTCCGCGGCCGGCACCATACAGGACATAACCAGGCGGCCGCGGGTATCTTCGGCGTTCTGGTATTGCTTAACCGCGCACTGGCGGCAAGCGCCGACGCTGCCCAGCGCCGGATGCCAGCAAAAATACGGAATATCAAGGCCGAGAGACAGACACGCCTTTAGCAGGTTATCCGCTCCATTCACTTCATATTCTTTGCCGTCTACATGAATCGTTGCCATAGTCAGCATGCTTCCATATGGCCCATGTCGCCACGGGCATTAATCAAAAATTCTGTTATAGGGGTGGGACATCAACCCCCCTGCGGGCGCATGCCTGCGCCTCGACCATGCCGGATAACGCTACCAGCGTTCTTTCAGCAGATTAGGCTGAATACCGGCGATGGGTTTGGTGTTGCCTGTGGGATGAGCGGCAATTCCCGCTTCGAATTCATCCCGGAAATATTTAATCGCGCTCTGCAGCGGTTCGACCGCGCCCGGCGCATGGGCGCAGAATGTGTTGCCCGGCCCGAGGAAGCGGCACAGCTGCTCCAGCGTTTCGATATCGCCCGGCTGCCCTTCGCCGCGCTCCAGCGCGCGCAGCAGTTTCACGCTCCACGGCAGCCCGTCGCGGCACGGCGTACACCAGCCGCAGGACTCGCGGGCGAAGAACTCTTCCAGATTGCGCGTCAACGACACCATGTTGATTTCATTGTCCACCGCCATCGCCAGCGCGGTGCCCAGCCGGCTGCCGGCTTTGGCGATATGTTCGAAATCCATCGGCAAATCAAGATGGTCGACGGTGAGAAAGTCGGTCCCGGCGCCGCCCGGCTGCCAGGCCTTCAGCGTCAGCCCGTCGCGCATGCCGCCGGCATAGTCCTCAAGGATCTCGCGCGCGGTGGTGCCGAACGGCAGTTCCCACAGACCCGGATTTTTCACCCGGCCGGAGAACCCCATCAGTTTGGTGCCGGCGTCTTTGCTTTTACCGGCCGACAGCCCCTGATACCACGCCGCGCCGTGTTCGATAATCGCCGGCACGTTGCACAGGGTCTCGACATTATTCACGCAGGTCGGTTTCCCCCATGCGCCGGCGCTGGCCGGGAACGGCGGCTTAGAGCGCGGATTGGCGCGCCGCCCTTCCAGCGAGTTGATCAGCGCCGTCTCTTCGCCGCAAATGTAGCGACCGGCGCCGGTATGCACGAACAGATCGAAATCGAAGCCGCTGCCGAAAATGTTTTTGCCCAGCAGCCCGGCGTCATGCGCTTCTGCGATGGCGCGGCGCAGATTCTCCGCCGCCTGGATATATTCGCCGCGCAAAAAGATATAGCCGCGCCAGGCTTTCAGCGCATAAGCGCCGATCAGCATGCCTTCCACCAGCAGATGCGGCAGTTGTTCCATCAGCAGCCGGTCCTTATAAGTGCCCGGCTCCATTTCGTCGGCGTTGCACAACAGGTAACGGATGTTCATGCTTTCGTCTTTCGGCATCAGGCTCCACTTCATGCCGGTGGAGAAGCCTGCGCCGCCGCGCCCCTTCAGCCCCGCGTCCTTGACCAGCGCCACGATGTCGTCCTGCGACATCTCGCCGCTCAGCGCTTTGCGCGCGCCCACGTAACCGTTTTTGCTGCGGTATTCATCCAGCCACACCGGTTGCTTATCGGCGCGCAGCCGCCAGGTCAGCGGGTGTTGCTCAGCAGTCAACACAATGTTTTTAGTCATTGATACTGCTCCAGTAATGATTCAATGTCGTCGGGCGTCACATGGCTATGGAGCTCTTCGTCGATCATCATCGACGGACCTTTGTCGCAGTTGCCCAGGCAACAGGTCGGCAACAGCGTGAAACGACCGTCGAAGGTGGTCTGGCCGGGCTTGATGTTCAACTTTTTCTCCAGCGCCGCCTGCACGCCCCGGTAGCCATTGATGTGGCAGACGACGCTGTCGCAGTAGCGAATGATGTGGCGCCCGACCGGCTGACGGAAAATTTGGCTGTAGAACGTCGCCACGCCCTCCACGTCGCTGGCCGGGATGCCCAACACCCCGGCGATGGCGTAAATCGCGCCGTCCGGCACCCAGCCGCGCTGTTTCTGCACGATTTTCAGCGCTTCGATCGAGGCGGCGCGCGCATCTTCATAGTGGTGCATCTCGTGCTCAATCGCCTCGCGTTCGGCGTCGCTGAGCGTAAAGGCCTCGTTGTCCGCCGCGGCTCCAGCCGCTGCGCTATTACGATCGTCTACAGGGTTATGATTGTGCATAATTAGCGGTCCACGTCTGACATAACAAAATCAATGCTACCGAGGTACACGATCAGATCGGACACCAGGCAGCCGCGGATAACCGCCGGAATCTGCTGCAAATGCGCGAAGCTGGGTGTACGGATTCGGGTACGGTAGCTCATGGTGTTGCCGTCGCTGGTCAGGTAATAACTGTTAATTCCTTTGGTGCCTTCGATCATCTGGAAGGCTTCGTTCGCCGGCATCACCGGCCCCCAGGAAACCTGCAGAAAGTGGTTAATCATCGTTTCGATATGCTGCAGCGTGCGCTCTTTCGGCGGCGGCGTGGTCAGCGGATGATCGGCCTTGAACGGCCCCGCCGGCATGTTGTCCAGGCACTGTTCCAGAATGCGCAGGCTCTGACGCAACTCTTCCACCTTGAGCATCACGCGACTGTAGCAGTCGCTGACGCCGTTGCCGGTCGGCACCTCGAACTCGAAGTTTTCATAACCGGAGTACGGCCGCCATTTACGCACGTCGAACGCGACGCCGGTGGCGCGCAGGCCGGCGCCGGTCACGCCCCACGCCAGCGCTTCCTGCGCGTTATAGGCCGCCACGCCTTTGGTGCGGCCGATCAACACCGAGTTTTTCAGCGCGGCTTTCACATAGGTATTCAGGCGAGCCGGCATCCAGTCGAGGAATTCGCGCAGCAGACGCTCCCAGCCGCGCGGCAAATCATGCGCCACGCCGCCGATGCGGAACCACGCCGGGTGCATACGAAAGCCGGTGATCGCTTCCACGATGTCGTACACCTTCTGCCGGTCGGTGAAGGCGAAAAACACCGGCGTCATGGCGCCGACATCCTGAATGAAGGTGCTGATATACAGCAGATGACTGTTGATACGGAACAGTTCCGACAGCATGACGCGAATGGTTTTCACCCGCTCCGGCACCTCGATGCCGGCCAGTTTTTCCACCGCCAGCACATAGGGCATCTCATTGACGCAGCCGCCGAGGTACTCGATACGGTCGGTATAGGGAATGTAGCTGTGCCAGGACTGGCGCTCGCCCATTTTTTCCGCGCCGCGGTGGTGATAGCCGATATCCGGCACGCAGTCGACGATCTCTTCGCCGTCCAGCTGCAGAATGATACGGAAAGCGCCGTGCGAGGAGGGATGGTTCGGGCCGAGGTTGAGGAACATGAAATCCTCGTTTTCGGTACCGCGCTTCATGCCCCAGTCTTCGGGCTTGAATTTCAGCGACTCCATTTCCAGATCTTCTTTCTGCTTTGTCAGCACAAAGGGATCGAATTCGGTGGCGCGCGCCGGGTAATCCTTACGCAGCGGGTGGCCTTCCCAGGTCTGCGGCATCATGATACGGGCCAGATGCGGATGGCCGTTAAAAGTGACGCCGAACATTTCCCAGGTTTCACGCTCATACCAGTTGGCGTTGGGGAACAGTCGGGTCAGGGTGGGCAGGTGCAGATCGTTTTCCGCCAGCGCCACTTTCAGCATGATATCCCGGTTGCGTTCGACGGAGATCAGGTGATAGAACACCGAGAAATCGGCCGCCGGCAGCCCCTCGCGGTGGGTACGCAGGCGCTCGTCCATGCCGTGCAGATCGTACAGCATGACATAGGGTTTTGGCTGCTTATTGAGAAAAGCGACGACGTCCAGCAATTGTTCGCGCCTGACCCAGAGCACCGGAATGCCGGTGCGGGTGGCCTGAACGGTAAAGGCATCCGGCCCAAAACGGTCACGCAGTTCGCCGATCACCGGGTCATCGAGGTGGTCGCGGGTTTGCCAGCCTGGCTGAGCGAGATCGTGCGTCGTTAAATCAGTCATAATTGCTCACCACATTAAATGGGTTATTTCCAGCCCGGCAAAGCGTCGCGCGCTGTTATCGTGGTATTGCGCGACAGCCTGCTTTGCGCGGTGCAGATTAAATCTCGTCGGGCGAACGCAGGTTGGTGACCGCAATACGCTCGCCACGCTTACGCTCGCGTTCGGACTGCATATTGGCGCGGTAAACCCCCTGCTCCCCCACCACCCATGACAGCGGACGACGCTCTTTGCCTATCGACTCTTTTAGCAGCATCAGCGCCTGCATATAGGCTTCCGGCCGCGGCGGACAGCCGGGGATATACACATCGACCGGCAGAAACTTATCCACGCCCTGCACGACGGAGTAGATGTCGTACATGCCGCCGGAGTTGGCGCAGGCGCCCATTGAAATCACCCATTTCGGTTCGAGCATTTGCTCGTACAGCCGCTGGATGACCGGCGCCATTTTGGTAAAGCAAGTACCGGCGACCACCATAAAGTCGGCCTGACGCGGCGAGGCGCGCAGCACTTCGGAACCGAAACGCGCGACGTCATGCACCGCGGTGAACGAGGTGACCATTTCGACATAACAACAGGAAAGACCGAAGTTATATGGCCAGAGGGAGTTCTTGCGCCCCCAGTTCACCATGTCATGCAGCGCGTGCTCCAGCTTGCCCATATAAACGCTGCGGTTGACATGCTGATCCAGCGGGTCGGATACGATCGCCTGACGCTGCAGGGGATAACGGTCATTCTCACCGTCCGGCTCGATGCGGGTGAGGGTATAGTCCATCGTTAAGTGCCTCGCTGTTACTGCTGATGAGTATGGGTGGTGTTAGTCGGAATGTCCGATTTCGTGACCAGGGGCTTCGATCGCGCCGGCGTCCAGTCAAGCGCGCCGATGCGGACCAGATAGACCAGCCCCGCCAACAGCACCAAAATAAAAATAGCGGCTTCAATAAAGCCGACCCAGCCGCTTTCCCGGATAGAGACCGACCAGGCATAAAGATAAAGCGCCTCCACGTCGAAAATGACGAAGAACATGGCGACCAGATAGAATTTGGCGGATAGCCGCATCCGGGCGGATCCAACCGAGTCAATACCGGATTCGTAAGGCGTGTTTTTCGCCCGCCCCTTCGCCCGGCCGCCTAACAGGAAGCCGCCCGCCAGCATAAAACCGCACAGGCCCACGGCGAGGATAAGAAATAGCGCGAATGCCCAGTGATGGGCGAGGATTTCAGTTGTGGTTGACATACTCATTGCTTACTCGTCAAAAGTGGCTGTTAACATCTGCTCTTTTTTGCGGCAGTTTGCGCACCACATCGATTAAACGGAAGGAATCACATACCCGTAAAAACACCGCTAACCATAAGGTTAAAACAGTTTCTTTACGTTCCTGTTACTCCTGATTCTATAACCTTTTTTTCATCCCCACCTAAAATAACCCTAAATATTTTTACATGAACATAACACCATTAACATTTAAGGTTGTATTTTAAGCTAAACCGAGTCAGTCGTGCGACTGATTAACAACCCAAACCGTAAGGAAATATTTTCTGGCCGGCTCACTATACCATTTCCACCAAAAATGCCCGTTCCCCCACAGGGTTGACAGGGGTATTTTTTGATCCAGTACACAATTCCAGCCATTTAGTTATTAAAAAAATCAATACTTCCGCTTTGCCCTTAACATTTCCCGCCGGCGGCCAGCCAAAAAACAAACATCGAGAGAACAATAAATAATCAGTCAGCCATCAAGATCTACGCATTTCCATCACGCCGGACGACACGATTACGCATACGTACGCAAGGTGATTCGCGTGAATAAAAAGCGTGGGTAAAGCGAAGGTGGGTTTCAGCGGACGGCAATAACGCACCGGCGGCGTTATGGGTATGCAGACCCCTCGCCGGCTGTTATCCCCGTTATACCTCAAGCTACAGGTACGCTGGCCGTGCTGGCCATGCTGGCCATGCTGGCCGTGCTGGCCGTGCTGGCCGTGCTGGCCGTGCTGGCCGTGCTGGCCGTGCTGGCCGTGCTGGCCGTGCTGGCCGTGCTGGCCGTGCTGGCCGTGCTGGCCGTGCTGGCGCGATTCAAACGATAACGGCCAGTCCTGCAACTCGAATAATTTAGAGTATAAATTGAAGGCGAAAGGAAACAACCGCTCGCGGAATCAGATGACGCGAACGGGGAAACAGTACGAAAAACAGCGCCGCCAGGGCCTATCGCATTGAAGCCCGCCCGACGGGAGGGCGCAGGCGACTGGCCAGGGAATTACTTAACAATATCGTCACACATCAGGCGATCCGCCGGCTGTTCAGGCGACTGATCTCCATCAGGGATGATATAGCTTTCGCTGTTGTAGGTAACTCTGCCGGACTCAATTACCTCGAAGATAGTGCTCGCCAGATCGTTGTCGCGTTCGGACGTTTTACACAGGAAGTAGTTGGTGTCCGGCAGTTTCGGCAGCCCCTCTTTTTGCCCAAGCACGCGGAATTCCGGACTCATCATTTCCACGGACCGTACGGTGATACCGATCCCGGCCTTAACCGCCGCGCGAACCGCGGACAGCGTGGAAGCGACATAGGCGATGCGCCAGGGGATCCCGGCCGCGGACAGTTGTTCCAGCGCCAGCGAGCGGAACGGACTGGGCTCGTCCAGCACCACCAGCGGCAGCGGCTCTTCAGGCTGAAACTGATAGTCTGCCGAGCAGTACCACAGCGTGGGCGACGTCCTGAGCAGCACATGCGGAAAATCCGGGTTGTGCAGCGTGGTGATCACCAAATCAATTTCCCCGCGCTGCAGCATATCCAGCATCACCGCGCTGCGTTTCACGGTGACATCGATGGAGAGTCTGGGAAAAATAGACGATACGCGGTGCAGAATATAAGGCAGGATGGTATCCGCCGTATCGTCGGAAGCACCGATGGATAAGGTGCCCAGCATATCGCTGTACATTAACGAGGCGCAGGCCTCATCGTTGAAGCGTAGAATTTGCCTGGCATAGCTCAGCAATTGAATGCCGTGTTCCGTTAGCATCTTGTTGCGGCCATGTCGGACGAACAGCTCTTTACCTACCAGTTGCTCGAGACGTTGCATTTGCTGACTGACCGCCGATTGCGTTCGACATACGGCTACCGCCGCCGCGGCAAACGTGTTCAAATCAGCAACAGCGACAAACGTTCTCAGCAGATCGAGATCGAGATTGAGTACCGGACGATTTGCACTTGTCATAACGATTTTTCACTTATTCTATTTTAATTTTTTAAACTCTGTTCCTGGTGTTTACAAATGACCGGCAAACTGCCGGTACAGGTAAAGACACTATCTCAGACGCAGGATAAGGGCAAAAAAATACTTACATTTCGTTATCACAATCGCTTTTTAGACGGCAAAACATGCAGTATCGTCCCGGCATAAGCAAGCAGACGCACATCGCCGCCTGGGCATTCCCACCATCGGCATGGCGCGGGAGTAGATTATTTATCTATCCCTGATATATCAGGCAGAAAAACACGCTAAAAAACAGAGAAAAGACAGCAATTACATTCAATAAAAACGTCCGCCGCGGCGCTGGCGGCACGGGGCTTTTATTTGCGCCAAAAACCAGAATGATTCTTCAAAACCCCAGGCCGGAAGAGTACATTAGCCGGGTTATGCTATTCCGCATCCGGAGTATGCTGTCCCCGGCAAAAGGTTCGCTACATTTATGTCCCCAATTGAAAAATCCAATAAGCTGGAAAACGTCTGCTACGACATTCGTGGTCCGGTGCTAAAAGAAGCAAAACGTCTCGAAGAAGAAGGCAATAAGGTTCTCAAACTCAACATCGGCAATCCCGCGCCCTTTGGTTTTGATGCGCCGGATGAAATCCTGGTCGATGTGATCCGCAACTTACCCACCGCGCAGGGCTATTGCGATTCCAAAGGCCTCTACTCCGCGCGTAAAGCGATCGTCCAGCACTATCAGGCGCGCGATATGCGCGATATGAGCGTCGAGGATGTCTATATCGGCAACGGCGTATCCGAATTGATTGTGCAATCGATGCAGGCGCTGCTCAACAGCGGCGACGAAATGCTGGTGCCGGCTCCGGACTACCCGCTGTGGACCGCCGCCGTCTCGCTGTCTAACGGCAACGCCGTACACTATCTATGCGATGAGTCGTCGGACTGGTTCCCGGATCTGGACGACATCCGCAGCAAGATTACCCCGCGCACCCGCGGTATCGTCATCATTAACCCCAACAATCCGACCGGCGCCGTGTACAGCAAAGCGCTGCTGCTGGAGATCGTCGCCATCGCGCGCCAGCACGACCTGATTATTTTCGCCGACGAAATCTATGACAAGATCCTGTACGACGACGCGGAACACCATTCGATCGCCGCGCTGGCGCCGGATCTGCTGACCGTCACCTTCAATGGGCTGTCCAAAACCTATCGCGTGGCCGGTTTTCGCCAGGGCTGGATGGTGCTGAACGGTCCGAAGAAGCACGCCAAAGGTTATATCGAAGGGCTGGAAATGCTGGCGTCGATGCGGCTGTGCGCCAACGTGCCGATGCAGCATGCGATCCAGACTGCGCTCGGCGGCTATCAGAGCATTAGCGAATTTATTCAGCCGGGCGGCCGCCTGTACGAACAGCGCAATCGGGCCTGGGAGTTAATCAACGAAATTCCGGGCGTTTCCTGTACCAAACCGCGCGGCGCGCTCTATATGTTCCCGCGCATTGACGCCCGCCGCTTTAATATCCATGACGACCAGAAACTGGTGCTGGATCTGCTGCTGCAGGAAAAGGTTTTGCTGGTGCAGGGCTCGGCGTTCAACTGGCCGTATCCCGACCATGTGCGCATCGTTACGCTGCCGCGCGCCGACGAACTGGCGATGGCGATCGGCAAGCTGGGGCGCTTCCTCGAACACTACCATCAATAATGCCGTCGGTTAAGGGCCCGGCATAGCCGGGTCGTTTCTGAGCGCGGACTTACAGAACAGTATGCCGCCGGCTGGCGCCAGGCGCCCGGCCGGCTGATTTGCATAATCCCGCCCGAGTGCTCACAATAGATTCCCCTGTGCTGCCGTCTGAGAGATCGCCATGAATCAGAGTCACTTTTTTGCCCATCTGTCCCGTCTGAAACTCATCAACCGCTGGCCGCTGATGCGCAATGTCCGCACGGAAAATGTCTCCGAGCACAGCCTGCAGGTCGCCTTTGTCGCCCATGCGCTGGCGGTGATTAAAAACCGCAAATTCAACGGCAATCTGAACGCCGAGCGCATCGCGCTGCTGGCCATGTACCATGACGCCAGCGAAGTGATGACCGGCGATATGCCGACGCCGGTCAAGTATTACAACGAACAAATCGCGCATGAATATAAAAAGATCGAGAAAATAGCCCGGCAGAAGCTGATCGACATGCTGCCGCAGGAGCTGCAGCAGGATTACCTGCTGCTGCTGGACGAACGGTTCAGCAACGAAGAAGAACATGCGGTGGTAAAGCAGGCCGACGCGCTGTGCGCCTACCTCAAATGCCTGGAAGAACTCTCCGCCGGCAACAAGGAGTTCACCCTGGCGCGCGCGCGGCTGGAGAAAACCCTGCAGCAGCGCAGCAGCCCGGAGATGGACTACTTTATGACGGTGTTTATCCCCAGCTTCAGCCTGTCGCTGGACGAAATCAGCCAGGATACGCCGCTATAAACCGCCAGCCAGGCGCCGCGCCCGCGACGCCTCAGAATGGGTACAGCCACGGCACCACCACCACGCTGACCAGCATCACCAGAAAGGTAAAGGGCACGCCGACGATGACGAAATCGCCGAATTTGTAGCGGCCCGGCCCCAGCACCAGCGTGTTGACCGGCGATGACACCGGCGTCATAAACGCGGCCGACGCCGCAATAGCGATGATCAGCGCAAACGGGTATGGCGACACGGCCATTTGTTTCGCGGCGGCGATAGCGATCGGCGCCATTAACACCGCCGTGGCGGTGTTGGAGATAAACAGACCGATAGCCGCGCACAGCACGAACAGGCAGACCAGCATGACGCGCGGCCCGGCGTCGCCGGCTACGTCCATCAGCCCGCTGACGATCAGCGCCACCCCGCCCGTTTTTTGCAACGCCAGCGCGAACGGCATCATCCCGACGATCAGAATCAGGCTGGGCCAGTGAATGGCGCGATAGGCGCTTTCCATATCGATACAGCGGAATTTTCCCATCAACAGGCAGGCGATGATCGCCGCCATCGCGTTGGGCACTTCATCCGTCAGCATCATGGCGACCATCAGCGCCAGGCAGAATAGCGCATGCGGCGCCTGACTGATCGCCGGCGCCACATCGTCCACCTCGGCGGGCAGATTGAGCAGGATAAAATCATTTTTCTGCATGTGCAGCTGCCGAATCATACGCCAGTCGCCGATGACCAGCAAAATATCGCCCAGCAGCAGCGGTTCATCCGCCAGCTTGCCGTCCATCGCCTCGCCGTTGCGGCGGATGCCAACCACGCTCAGCCCGTAACGGCTGCGGAACCCTACCTCATACAGCGTCCTGCCCAACAGTTCGGAGTCCGGGATCAGCGACACTTCGGCCATGCCGACATCGCGCGCCTGCTCAGAGAAATATTCGCCGCGCAGCACCATCGGCTCCAGCCGCTGCACGCTGCAAAACTCGCGCAGGTCGACATCCGAGGCGGACATATCGATCAACAGCACGTCATTCTGCCGCAGTTCAGTATTGCCTGCCACGCCGATCATCACGCGGCGAAACTTGCGCCAGCGCTCGATGCCGACGACATTGGCGCCGTAGCGTTTACGCAGGCGTAAATCGTCCAGCCGCTGGCCAATCAGCGGCGAACCGGCCAGTATCGCCAGCCGGCGCGCCCGGCCGGTCAGCCGGTAATCGCGAATCAGGTCGCGAAATGTTCGCCGCCGCCAGGCGCCCTTATCGTCATCCTCACTGCTGTTGCCAAGCCAGTAGCGCGCGACCAGCATATAGCCGACGCCCAGCAGCAGCACAACCAGGCCGACGGGCGTCACGCTGAAAAAACTCAGTCCCGGCAACCCTTCGCGCATCAACTCGCTGCTGACCACCATATTGGGCGGCGTGGCCACCAGCGTCATCATCCCGCTGATCAGCCCGGCGAAGCTGAGCGGCATCATTAGCTTGCCCGGCGATATTTTCATGCGCGCGCAGACGCTCAGCACCACCGGGATAAAGATCGCCACCACGCCGGTAGAGCTCATAAACGCGCCCAGCGCGGTGACCGTCACCATCAGGTAAACCAGCATCCGGGTTTCATTGCTGCCCGCCACGCGCACCAGCCAGTCGCCGACCTGGTACGCGACGCCGGTGCGCACCAGACCTTCGCCAATCACGAACAGCGCCGCAATCAGGATCACGTTGGGATCGCTGAACCCCATCAGCGCCTCGGGCAGCGTCAGCGTGCCGCTCAGGACAAAGGCCACAATGACCAATAGCGCCACCACGTCCATACGCAGCTTATTGGTGGCAAATAAGACAATGGCGATCAGCAGCAGGGCCAATACCCAGAGAAGTTCGCTGTTCAAAACGTTTCCCCTGATAGCAAGGTGAATCGGGTGAGTACATGGCGGCAAGGATGCCATAAAAAAACCCCGCTGACGCGGGGCTGAATCATATTTAGTTAGGCTTTTATCAAATAGTTAGACCAAATTCAGTTCAGGGCGATAGTCGCGCCCCGCTCGCTTGTCCCGACGCGGATTTGGCTCAGCGACTGAAGAACCAGATCGACCTGCGCCAGCTCCGGCGTATCCGCCGGCGCATTAACCGCAATCACCTGGCAGCCGGCCGCCAGACCGGAACGAATTCCCGCCGGCGCGTCCTCCACCACCACGCACTCCGCCGGCTGCAGGCCCAGGCTGCGCGCGCCGAGCAGGTAGGCGTCCGGAAACGGTTTGCCCTTCACCACCTGCTCGGCGGTAATAAACACCGCGGGCTGAGGCAACTGCCCCGCGCGATGGCGCGCATGGGCGATCGGCACCGTCCCCGATGTCACGATCGCCCACGGAATAGACAGTTGATCCAGCCGCTGCAGCAGCGCCATCACGCCCGGCAGCGCCACCACGCCGCGCGTATCTTGCGCTTCGGTCTTTTCCAGCTCGACGAATTCCCGCTGAATGGTCTCCTCACTCTCGCCCTGCATAAAGTGTCGCAGCGAGGTAATGGCCTGTTTACCGTGGATAAACGCCAGCACTTCCTTTGGATCGATATCGCGCCGATGCGCCCAGTTAACCCACGCCCGCTCAACCGCCGGCAACGAGTCAACCAACGTTCCATCCAGATCAAACAAAAAACCTTTACACTCCACAAGACACTCCTTCAATTGGTGATTATCCCGTCGCGCCTCCGGCTGGCGCCGCGCCTGGAAAGACGACGGGAAGATCAGGCGTTGATAATCTGCGCAATTTCCACCGCGCTCAGATGATATTGACGCGGGCAGAGCTGCCAGGCCGCCAGCATACGCCCATATTTTTCCCACATTTTGGTCTGCGCGTTGAAACCGTGCGTGCCGGCGTCAAATTGCGTATAGCGCCCTTCTATATGAACCATGAAACGGACAAAGCCCAGATAGCGCGCCTCGGTGGCGGCGTCGAAGCCAAGAAACACCAGACGACGCTGGTCAATATCCGGCTTGTCTTTCAGATTATCCCAGGATACCTGCAGCGCGTGGTACATCTCCATAATATTGATGATGTCGCGGCACACCTCTTCGCTCAGTTCGCCGAACTCGTGATCCAGCTCGCGCATCTGCAGGCCATAGCCGCGTTCCACAATGGTCTGCAGCCGCCGGTATCGTTCCGCATTATCCGGATCGAGCATCGTCATCATTTTATACTGGTTTGAAAGGATCAATCTCTGGGCATTGGTCATTTCCATGGTGCTCTCCTGAACCTCATATCGGCATGCGCCGCGTTATTCACGTTATCGACATAGGGGTTTTGCCGCATCGCGCACGCCAACAGGGAGTGAGACCGATGCCAGCCATTGCATTGCCTTAGCGCGGCGGGAAACGCCGTTTCCCGCCGCGCCGTCCGGCCTCTTTCGGGCGGCAGATACTCCGGCCGCCCGAAAGAGGCCAGACGGAATACTCGTTATACTTCAGGTTGCAGGTGCATCGGCTGCGCTCAATTATTCGTCCCGTCCCTGGGCCTACCCGTGCGGGGCGCGGCCAACGGCGTTCAACTCCGCTCCCGACGGATTTGTCGCCCGAATCACGTATACCTGTGTAAGCACACCAGGATTAATGACAAACACCTTGCCCCACAGAGGCCAGCCGCTGGCTGGACAAAGTTGTCCCCGTCGGACTTGCCCCTCGCTTGTCGCGTTACGGGACGCATTCATGCGCCTCGCCCATACCGGGTCGACACGTGGCGTTGTGCAAAACGGGAACATTTTGTCCCACAGCCAGAATTAGTTAGAGCATGTGACAATAAAGCATAAAAATGCTTACAAATCATCCAGAAACGTTTTATCCAGCTGTTTAAAGGCGCGCCGCAGCACGTCGGCCAGCGACTGGTAGGTCGGCGCTTCTTCCAGCGGCGCCAGCGCCTGTCCGGCTTCCAGCAGCTTATGGCGGATATCATGGAACCATTGTAATAAAGAAGGGGGAAGCGGGGTGACGGCGCGGCGCCCCAGCCACCACAGGCCCTGCATCGGCAGGCTGCAGGCAAATAGCGCGGTGGCGATGGCCGGGCCCAGGTGGCCGCCCAGCGCGATCTGCCAGGTAAGCGTAAAAATGGCCAGCGGCGGCATAATGCGCACGCCAAACTGCGTGGCCTTCGCCACCCGGTTTTCCGGGAAGACCGGCGCCAGGCGTTTGTCTGACGGCCAGGTTTTCATATAGCGCTGACCGTGCTGGAATAAACGGAACCAGCTAACCGACCCGGTAGGTTTTGTCGCCATGGCTGACCTCAACTTCTTATGTAAAAAATAAAATTCCCGTATAAACCAACAACTAATTTTTATAATGTTAAAAAATATTTTGTATTTAATCTGGGCTATCGGTATCCTAGTCCGGCCTTTTGGCCGCAGGGTAATCATGCCGTTAAGGCGCTGAAATCTCCCTCTGCCGCCAGCCGAGCAAACATGAAAACACACATACTTCACCAGGGTAATGACCTATCGTTATCGTAACGTGTGTTTCGTCTATAAGTTACGTAATATTAGCCGGGAAATCTGGCACTTTTTCGTCGTTATGTCTGGTCATATGCGCCAGACCATGACGTTAATCATAAATGTCAGCAGATGTCTGCGCTATGCTGGATTTGCCGACATTTTTTAACCCTGTATAACAAGTAGGTACTTCCATGTCGAGTAAGTTAGTACTGGTTCTTAACTGTGGCAGCTCATCCCTCAAGTTTGCCATCATTGACGCGACCAACGGCGAAGAACACCTGTCTGGTCTGGCCGAGTGTTTTCACCTTCCTGAAGCGCGCATCAAGTGGAAGATCGATGGCGGCAAACAGGAGTCCGCACTCGGCGCCGGTGCCGCCCACAGCGAAGCACTCAACTTCATCGTTAACACCATTCTGGCGCAGAAGCCTGAACTTTCTGCTCAACTGGTCGCTATCGGCCACCGTATCGTTCACGGCGGTGAGAAATTTACCCAGTCAGCCGTAATCAACGACGATGTCCTGCAGGGTATCAAAGATTCCGTTCCTTTTGCACCTCTGCATAACCCGGCGCACCTGATCGGTATCGCCGAAGCGATGAAATCCTTCCCGACGCTGAAAGACAAGAACGTGGCCGTATTCGATACCGCGTTCCATCAGACCATGACGGAAGAAGCCTACCTTTATGCGCTGCCGTACAATCTGTATAAAGACCACCACATCCGTCGCTACGGCGCCCACGGCACCAGCCACTTCTATGTGACTCAGCAGGCGGCCAAAGCGCTGAACAAGCCGGTTGACGAACTGAACATCATTACCTGCCATCTGGGCAACGGCGGTTCCGTAACGGCCGTGCGCAATGGGAAATGCGTCGATACCTCTATGGGTCTGACCCCGCTGGAAGGTCTGGTTATGGGAACGCGCAGCGGCGACATCGATCCGGCGATCGTATTCCATCTGCATGATTCTCTGGGCATGAGCGTAGATCAGATCAACAAACTGCTGACCAAAGAGTCCGGTCTGCAGGGTCTGACCGAAGTCACCAGCGACTTCCGCTACGTGGAAGAAAACTACACCACCAAAGACGACGCCAGCCGGGCGATGAAAGTCTTTTGTCATCGACTGGCCAAATACATCGGCGCATACAGCGCGCTGATGGAAGGCCGTCTGGACGCGATTATCTTCACCGGCGGCATTGGTGAAAACGCGGCCAATATGCGTGAACTGACGCTGAATAGTCTGGGTCTGCTGGGCTTTGCCGCCGATCATGAACGCAACCTGGCCGCCCGCTTTGGCAACGGCGGCAATATCGCCAAAGACGGCAGCCGCCCGGCGCTGGTGATCCCAACCAACGAAGAATTGGTTATCGCCCAAGACGCCCTCCGTCTGACCGCGTAAAATAATCCCCGACACCGTCAGCCCAGGCTGACGGTGTCGTTTTTGACTAACGAGCAACCGTAAAGAGGTTTAGCCGTGTCCCGTACAATCATGTTGATCCCCACTGGCACCAGCGTTGGTCTGACGAGCGTCAGCCTGGGTGTCATTCGCGCCATGGAACAAAAAGGCGTTCGCCTGAGCGTATTCAAACCGATCGCTCAGCCGCGCTCCGGCAGCAACGCTCCCGATCAAACCACCACCATCATCCGCGCCAACTCTGCCATCACCGCCGCAGAGCCGCTGGATATAAACCACGTGGAAAACCTGCTGGGTTCGAATCAGCAGGATGTACTGATGGAAGAGATCATCGCTCGCTACCATGAAAACACCCAGGACGCCGAAGTGGTTCTGGTGGAAGGTCTGGTGCCGACGCGCAAACATCAGTTCGCCAACGCGCTGAACTATGAAATCGCCAAGACGCTGAACGCGGAAATCGTCTTTGTTCTGGCGCTGGGCAATGATTCGCCGGATCAATTGAAAGAACGTATCGAGCTGGCGCGTTCCAGCTTCGGCGGCAGCAAAAACAAAAACATCACCGGCGTCATCATCAATAAACTCAACGCGCCGGTTGACGAACAGGGCCGCACCCGTCCGGATCTGTCGGAAATCTTTGACGATTCCAGCAAAGCCAACATCGCCAATATCGATCCGAAACTGCTGTTTGCCAACAGCCCGCTGCCGGTGCTGGGCTGCGTGCCGTGGAGCTTCGATCTGATCGCGACCCGCGCGATCGATATGGCGAAGCACCTGGACGCCCGCATCATCAACGAAGGCGACCTGCGCACCCGTCGGGTTAAATCCGTGACGTTCTGCGCGCGCAGCATTCCGCATATGCTGGAACATTTCCGTCCCGGCTCTCTGCTGGTGACTTCCGCCGACCGTCCCGACGTTCTGGTCGCCGCCTGCCTGGCCGCGATGAACGGCGTGGAAATCGGCGCCCTGCTGCTGACCGGCGGCTACGAAATGGATCCGCGCATCGGCAAACTGTGCGAACGCGCATTCCAGACCGGCCTGCCGGTATTCATGGTGAACACCAACACCTGGCAGACGTCGCTCAGCCTGCAGAGCTTCAATCTCGAAGTGCCGGCCGATGACAGCGAACGTGTGGAAAAAGTGCAGGAATACGTGGCGCGCCACATCGACAGCCAGTGGATCGATTCGCTGAGCGCGGCGTCTGAACGTTCGCGTCGCCTGTCGCCGCCGGCCTTCCGCTATCAGCTGACCGAACTGGCGCGCAAAGCCGGTAAACGCATCGTTCTGCCGGAAGGCGACGAACCGCGTACCGTCAAAGCGGCCTCTATCTGCGCCGAACGCGGCATCGCGCACTGCGTGCTGCTGGGTAATCCGGATGAAATTCAGCGCGTGGCCGCCGTACAGGGCGTTGAGCTGGGTAAAGGCATCGAAATCATCGATCCAATCGCCGTGCGCGAACGTTATGTTCCGCGTCTGGTTGAACTGCGCAAAAACAAAGGCATGACCGAAGTCGTTGCGCGTGAACAGCTGGAAGACAACGTGGTGTTGGGCACCCTGATGCTGGAACAGGGCGAAGTCGACGGTCTGGTGTCCGGCGCGGTTCACACCACCGCCAACACCATCCGTCCGCCGCTGCAGTTAATCAAAACCGCGCCGGGCAGCTCGCTGGTTTCTTCCGTCTTCTTTATGCTGCTGCCTGAACAGGTACTGGTATACGGCGACTGCGCCATTAACCCGGACCCGACGGCGGAACAGCTGGCTGAAATCGCCATCCAGTCCGCCGACTCGGCCAGCGCTTTCGGCATCGACCCGCGCGTCGCCATGATCTCTTACTCTACCGGTAACTCCGGCGCAGGCAGCGATGTGGAAAAAGTGCGCGAGGCTACCCGCCTGGCGCAGGAAAAACGTCCGGATCTGATCATCGACGGTCCGCTGCAGTACGACGCCGCCATCATGGCCGATGTGGCGAAGTCTAAAGCGCCGAATTCGCCGGTTGCCGGCCAGGCGACCGTGTTCATCTTCCCGGATCTGAACACCGGCAACACCACTTACAAAGCCGTACAGCGTTCCGCCGATCTGATCTCCATCGGACCGATGCTGCAGGGTATGCGTAAGCCGGTTAACGATCTGTCGCGCGGTGCGCTGGTCGATGACATCGTGTACACCGTTGCATTGACGGCGATTCAGGCGACCCAGCTCTAAGGCCGCTGTTTCTCCGACCAATATGGTCACCCGTCGCGCCAGCCTGAAACAGGCTGGCGTTTTTTATCGCGCTGACCGCCGTCACGACACATTTATGGATACCCAATGAAGTTACTGCAAGCACTGGATCAGCATTTTCTGCAGCAATATCAAACGAAAACACATCATTCTCTGCAGGGCTGGCGTCGATTTTGCGTCGAGTTTTTTTATTTTGGCGTTAAAGAAGCCAGGGCCTGTATTTTTGTCGGCCTGTTTTTTCTTGCCGTGTTTACCGTGCCCAAAGCCGGCTGGCTGTCGATTCCTCGCTATGATTTGCTGTTGGTCATCGCCCTGCTGATTCAGGCGTGGATGATCTTCAGCAAGCTGGAAACGCTGGATGAGCTAAAGGCCGTCACCCTGTTTCACCTCGTCGGGTTCGCGCTGGAAGTGTTCAAAACCTCTTCCGGCATTCGCTCCTGGACCTACCCCGATTTCGCCTGGACTAAGGTCTTTGGCGTTCCGCTTTTTGCCGGCTTTATGTACGCCTCTATCGGCAGCTACATCATCCAGTGCTGGCGTCTGTTCGATTTAAAAATACGCCATCACCCGCCCTACTGGCTGGCCGCGTTAATCGCTACGCTGGTGTACGTTAACTTCTTCACTCACCACTACATCGGCGACTATCGCTGGTATATCGCCGCCGCCGCGCTGGGGCTTTATGCCCGCGCCACCGTCATCTTTACCCCTTACGACAGGGAGCGGAAGATGCCGTTGCTGTTGGCCTTTATCCTGATCGGTTTCTTTATCTGGCTGGCCGAAAACATCAGCACTTTTTTCAGCATCTGGAAATACCCGAATCAGATGGGCGCGTGGTCGATCGTACACGTCGGGAAGTGGAGTTCATGGGCGCTGCTGGTCATCATGACCTTTACCATCGTCACCTGGCTGAAGAATATGAAAAAAAGTATTCATATTCCCGAATGACGCCGTACCGCGCAGAGCGTGACGGCGGCGGCCAGACGGAAACGCTGGCCGTCGACGGAAAGAACACGGTTAAGGCGGCCAGCGGCCGGCAAAGCGCGGCGCTCACGCCGCGCCCACCGGTTAGCCGATCTCGATAACGTCGACCCAGCGCCCGTCCTGATGCGACAGCGCAACGGCATCCAGCACGCGAGACACCTTCCATCCTTCTTCAAAGTCCGGCCACAGCGGCGCATCGCCAGCGATGCCGTCGATCAGGTCGCGCGCCTCGACGGTCTTCTGGTCGTTAAAGCCGATGCCGTGGCCGGCGCCCTGACAAAACGGCGCATAATCGGGATGCAAAGGACCGGTCAATATAGTGCGAAAACCCTGGCGATTAGCGGGATCGTCCTGGCGAAACAGTTTCAGTTCTGCCATTCTCTCCTGCGTGAAGCTCAGCGCGCCCCGGGTGCCCGTCACCAACCAGCTCAAGCCCATTTTTCGCCCGCAGGCGATGCGCGAGGTTTCGATCAGGCCGCGGGCTCCGCCGGCGAAGCGCAGCATGGCGTGCGCCTGATCTTCGTTTTCCACCGCCGCCATGTGCGCCGATCCGGCGCTTTTCGGTCGCTGCCCGATCACAGTCTGCAGATCGCCGCAAACGCTGGCGATGTCGCCCACCAGATAGTGCGCCATATTGACAATATGCGCGGCCAGATCGCCCAGCGCGCCCAGCCCGGCCGTCTCTTTAAAACAATGCCAGTGGATCGGCGCCAGCGGATCCGCCATGTAGTCTTCATTATGGGTGCCGTAGAAGTGGACCACGTCGCCAATCTCGCCGCCGGAGATAATCTCCTTTGCCAGCTTCGCCGTCGGATTCTTCATATAGTTAAAACCGACCAGCGTTTTCACGCCCGCCTGACGGGCGGCGTCCACCATTTCCCGCGCGTCGGCGGCGTTGAGCGCCAGCGGCTTCTCGGCGTACACATGCTTACCGTGGCGAATCGCCGCCAGCGCCATCTCCTTATGCAGGAAATTAGGGGAGCAGATATCCACCACATCGATCTCCGGGTCGGCGACCAGCTCGCGCCAGTCGCCGGTCGAGCGCTGAAAGCCCAGCGTTTGCGCCTGCTGTGCGGCATATTCCGCCGTCGTTTCCGCCAGCATCGCTTTAACCAACTGTCCGCGCAGCGTGAACACCACAGGCGCCTGCGCATAAGCGATGGCATGGGCGCGGCCGATATAGCCGGAGCCAATCAATCCAATACGAACCTTTTTCATATTCCCTCGCCTCTCTGCTGATATCACCTGAACCGCCCCGTCAGATGGCGCCGCGCCGGCTCTTCGCATAGGTATCAAAAGCCACGGCCAGCACGATAATCAGCCCGGTGATAATCTGCTGGTAGTAGGCCGAAACATTCATCAGCACCAGCCCGTTGATCAGAATCCCCATAATGATCGACCCGATAATGGTTCCGCTGATCCGGCCATAGCCCCCCATCAGCGAGGTCCCGCCGATTACCACCGAGGCGATCACGCGCAGTTCGAACGTGATGCCGGCCACCGCCTCGGCGCTGCCGAGCCGCGCACTTAGCACAAAACCGGCCAGCCCGGCCAGAAAGCCGATCGCCACATACACGCTGACCAGCACCCGATTAACGTTGACGCCGGCCAGTCGGGCCGCCTCCGGGTTGCCGCCGATGGCATAGACGAAGCGCCCCCAGCGGGTTTTATGCAGCGCCAGGTAGCCAGCGATCGCCACCAGGGCAAAAATCCAGATGGGAATAGAGATGCCGAGCAGCTCGCCTCTCCCCCACCAGCGATAGCCGGGATCGAAACCGGCGATCGGCGCGCCGTCGTTAATCACCAGCGTCAGCCCGCGCCAGATAGTCATGCCGCCGAGCGTAACGATAAACGGCGGCAGGCGCAGGCGCGTCACCCCCAGCCCGTGCAGCAGGCCGATAACCGTCCCCATCGCCAGACAGATGGCGAGGCCGGGCAGCCAGCTCATGCCGTTCCAGGCCTCCGCGTCCACCGTGGTAAAGTTATCGCCTTTAATCACGCTGGCCGCCATCATGGCGCAGACGGCCAGAATCGAACCGACCGACAGATCGATGCCGGCGGTAAGGATGACGAACGTCATGCCGACCGCCATGATGCCGTAGATGGATACCTCGGTCAGAATGTTGACGATATTCCGTTCGCTCAGGAAATTGCTGTTCTGCAGTTGAAAGAAGATCAGCAGCAGGATCATGAAAAAAAACACGCCGAATCGTTCAAAAAAGGCAATGGGGTCAAAACGACCGTGGACCTTCGCCTGGGTCTGCGTCTTAGAAAGCGGCTGCATATCAGTAGCCTCCGTTATGCTGCATGTGGTGCGTCATGGCAGATGGCCATCATGGTCATCAGCCTCTCTTCGGTCGCGTCATCGCCGTGTATTTCACCGGTCACCCGCCCTTCGCTCAGGGTGATAATGCGATCGGCAATGGCCATGACCTCCGGTAAATCGGAGGAAATCACCACCACGGCCACGCCCCGGCTGGCCATATCAAACAGGACCTGGTGAACCTCGGATTTAGTGCCGACATCAATGCCGCGCGTCGGCTCGTCCACGATCAGCACTTTGGGCTCCATCGCCATACAGCGCGCCAGGATTATCTTCTGCTGGTTGCCGCCGGACAGTTTTCGCACCGCCTGCTCGCTGTTGACCATTTTGATCTGCAGCGCCTGACGATAATGTTCGATCAGCCGATCTTCCTTGCTCTTGCTGGTAAACCAGCGCCAGCGCAGCAGCCCGGAAAGGCTGGAAAGCGTGATGTTTTCGCGAATGGACAGGCCCAGCACCGCGCCCTCTTTCTTACGGTCTTCCGGCACCAGCGCGATGCCCTGCGCCAGCGCATGCTGCGGGTTGAGCGGCACATAAGGCTGGCCGTCGAGCAGAAACTCCCCGCAGGCGAAGCGATCCGCGCCAAACAGGCAGCGCGCCACCTCGGTGCGCCCCGCCCCGACCAGACCGGCGAGACCCAACACTTCCCCCTGATGCACCTCGAAGCTGATGTTCTGCAGGGCGATGCCGTGCGGATCCAGCGGCGGCTTTTCCCGGCTCAGCCCGCGCACCGCCAGGCGAACGGGCTTGTCGCGGTGCCGGGTTTGCGCGGCGGGCCGGCGATCGAACACCACATCGCGACCGACCATCATGCGGATAATTTCCGCTACGTGCATCTCGGCCACATTACCCGAGCCGGTATAGCGCCCGTCCTGCAGGACGGTGAAGCGATCGCAAAGCTGAAATACCTCGTGCAGCCGGTGCGTCACATAGATCACGCTGACGCCGCGCGCTTTCAGTTCCCGCACCACGCGGTGCAGACTCTCCACTTCGCTGTCGCTCAGCGCGGCGGAAGGTTCGTCCATGATGATCAACCGGGCGTTAAGCGTCAGCGCGCGGGCAATCTCCACCATCTGCTGTTGCGCCACGCTCAGGCGCGCGATCTGCGTGGTCGGTTCTATCGTCAATTTCAGATACGACAGTACGCTGCCCGCCTCCTGGTTGACCGCCGCCTCATCGACCAACAGATTGCGATAGCGCGGCTCGCGGCCCAGAAACATGTTTTCCGCCACCGTCATGTTAGGCAGCAGATTAAACTCCTGATAAATGGTGATAATGCCCATATTCTGTCGCTCGACCGGCGAATCCAACGGCGACAGCGAACGACCGTCGAACCGGATCTCTCCGCTGGTCTGCGGCTGCGCGCCCGACAGCGCTTTCAACAGCGTGGACTTACCGGCGCCGTTCTCGCCCAGCAGCGCGTGAATCTCGCCCGGCCGTACGCTGAGCTGCACTTTATTCAGCGCCCAGACGCCGGAGAAACTTTTGGCCAGATCGGTAATATTTAATAAAGGTTCGGTCATCGACTACCTCCTGCCGTGACAGCCGTCGGCGGCACGGCGTGCCGGCCCGGACGGCCGCCTGATTCATTCCGCCCTGCCCGGCAGGGCGACGTTGGCCAGGGCCGTTACTTGCCGGCCTCGGCGATCCGTTCCGCCTCCTGCAGATTGCTTTGGGTAATCATGGTGGGGGGATAGTCCACGCCGTTAATCGGCGTTTTATTACGAAGATTTTCCGTCAGTTGGGTCAGCGCGGTAGTAACGGCGTAGCCCGGCCGCTGATCGGCGGTGGCCGCCATCCAGCCGTCACGCACGCGCGCCAGCGCCTCCGGCACCGCATCGAAGCCGGTCACCATCACTTCCCCGGCCTTCAGCCCCTGTCCCTGCAATGCTTCGATCGCGCCCAGCGCCATGTCGTCATTGGCGGACAGAATCACCTGCGGCTGCTTCGCCAGCGAGGGCAATACGCTCTCCACGATGCGCATCCCTTCGGAGCGCATCCAGTTACCTGTTTGATCGGCCACGATGCGGTACTTGTCGCCGCCGGCCTTCAGGCTGTCGCGAATGCCTTTGGTACGTTCGATATTGGACGAAGATCCGGGCTGGCCGGTAAGCAAAACGATATCCGCGCCGTCGGGAAATCGGGCCTTAACAAAGTCGCCGATCGCTTCCCCGCCCTTATAGTTATTGGCGCCGAAGTGCGGCACTTTTTTCTCGGTGACGACCGAGCGGTCCAGCGTGACCACCGGCAGACTGGCTTCCTGAATCTCCGTCACCGCGCTGGATACCGCATTGATATCATTTGGCGAAACGATAAAGCCCTGGGTGCCGCGGGTAATGGCGTTTTCCAGATCCGCCACCTGTTTGGGAGAACTGCCCTGGCCGTCAAGCACCTGCAGGTTAATACCCAGATCTTTCGCCGCTTTTACCGCGGTGCGCTGCATGTGTACCTCAAAGGGCATGGCAAGGTTGGGCGTGCTGAATACAACCTGCTCATTGCTGGCGTGGGCCAGGCTGGCGGAGAGGCTGAGAGCCAGCCACGTCGCGCTGACGTTAACTATTCTTTTCATTGTCGTCTCTCTGTAATCGTTATGGGTAGGGTTAACAAACAATGACAAAATGCGTTTTGATCGCCGTAGCGCGCGAGCGCCCCGACAATAGCGGGGCGGCGCGGACGGCAACGGCGTCCAGCGGCCATCATGCCCGGGGATGCGCATCGCGCCCCACCGTAACCGGCATGACGCCTCATTAGCCGCCGCGCTGTTCAAAAAACAAGCCAAGCAAAACATTTTTTTCAATTAGTGGAAAAATAAAAATTATATTTTTGCGTAGCAGATAACATTTCCATTTCCCGATGTATATTTTTTGCAACCAGACTCACAAATTATTAACATCACCCGGAGACATGGCGTTTGAGAGGAAAGATGACGCGTGGGGGAAAAGAAAAACCGGCGGTAAAATAGAATTAATATTTCCCTTTGAAGAAAACTGAAATTAAGAGAACAAAAATGAGATAACGGCGAACGGCCGGCAATCCGATAGTCGTGGCTGGCGAGCCAGCGCCGGGCGCGGACAAAAAAACGCGCCCGGCGGCGTAGCGCCGCCCGGGAGCGCAGTAATCACAACGATGGTCCAAAAAATGGCGGCGGACGCCGTCCGATCAGCCGCCGTCCGCCAGCTCGCGCGCCGCCTGCACGATATGCTGCGCGGTCAGTCCGTACTCCTGCTGCAAAAACGCCTGGGTGCCCACCTGGCCGTAGCGTTCTTTAACCCCGACCCGCCGCATCGGCACCGGGCAGGTCTCGACCAGAACCTCCGCTACCGCCGATCCCAGCCCGTTGTGAATACTGTGGTTTTCACAGGTCACAATCCGGCCGGTTTTGCGCGCATAGCGCTGAATGATCTCGCGGTCTATCGGCTTGAGAGTAAACATATCGATCACCGCCGCGCTGATGCCCTGCCGCGCCAGCATATCGGCGGCGGCCATTGCTTCCGCCACCATAATACCGTTGGCAATCAGCGTCACCTGCGTGCCGTCGCGCAGCAGATTGCCCTTGCCGATCGTGAAGCGAGAGCCGTCCTGATAAATACGCGTCGCCTGTTTACGAATGGTCCTGACCCAGTAAAATCCCTGCAGATCCATCAACTGATGCAGGATATCGTTGAACATGGTGGCGTCGGTAACCTCCAGCACCACCGAATGCGCCAGGCCGCGCACGATGCCCATGTCTTCGAACGACATATGCGTCCCGCCGTTATGGCAGGCGCTGACGCCGGCGTCGGAGGCGATCACCCGCACGTTGTTGCGCTGGTAGTCCAGCGACATAAACAGCTGGTCGAAACAGCGCCGGCTGGCGAAAGCGGTAAAGGTGTGCACGAACGGAATGCGTCCGGTCAGCGACAGACCGGCCGATACGCCGATCACATTGGCCTCCATGATGCCGCAGTTGATCACGTGTTGCGGGTAATCCCTGTGCACGCCGTCCATCGCCATCGAACTCATCAGGTCCGCTTCCAGCGCGATAATCGGCTGCGCCTGCTCGATCTGTTCTCGCACCATGTTGGCGTACACTTTGCGCATTTCAATGCTGTCTTTTTCCAGACGGGTAACGACGTTAAACATGCGTGGCCTCCAGTTCTGTAATGGCCTGTTCAATTTCCCGCTGAATCTCGGGCGTCAGACGCAGATGATGTGAATTGCTCAGATTTTCCAGATAGCGCACGCCCTGCCCTTTGATACTGTCCAGAATAACCACCAGCGGACGCTCATCGCCCTGGCGCTGCGGCGCCACCTGCCGCCGCAGCGTCTCGATGTCGTCCCCTCTGATGGTCTGTACGTCAAAACCGAAGGCGCGGAATTTACCGGCCAGATCGAACGGTTTAATCACTTCGTCCAGACGGCCGTCCAGTTGCTGTTTGTTGTAATCAATAAACAGCGTCAGGTTATGCAGGTTGTGATGGGCGATGAACTGAAACGCTTCCCAGCACTGCCCTTCATTCAGTTCGCCGTCGCCGAGCAGGGTGAACACCCGGTTGGGGCGGTCGGCCAGTTTATGCGACAGCGCCATGCCGGCGGCGATGGAGACGCCCTGCCCCAGCGAACCGGTGGTGGCGTCCACGCCCGGCGTGAGCAGCCGGTCCGGGTGGCTGGGCAGCGTGGTGCCGTCCTGATTAAGCGTAGCCAGCCGCGCCAGCGGGAAATAGCCTTTGAGCGCCAGCGTGCTGTACAACGCCGGCCCGGCGTGCCCCTTCGACAGGACGAAGTAATCGCGCGCCGACCAGTCTGGATGCGCCGGGTCAATCCGCATGATATCGCCATACAGCACGGCCAGCGCCTCCACCACCGACATACAGCCGCCGTAGTGACCGAAGCCCAGCCGGGTGAGCGCTTTCAGCGTCTCCAGCCGGATCTGTCGGGCAAACTCACGTAATTCACGAATATCCGTTGTGGTTTTCATCATAGCCAGCACTCCTCGTTTATTTATCGGCCCGATCGGCGGCCGGCGTCGCTTTCGGTTTCGGTTTCGGTTTCGGTTTCGCCAGCAGGTTATGCGCCACCAGCGCGGCGAAGATGGCGACAATCACGATCATGATCGCCTCTTTGCTCAGGAACTGCGCCATATTGCCCAGCGCGATGCCGATAACGCCGAAGTCCGCATCGGAGAAGGTGGTATTGGCAAAGCCCAACGCGCCCAATACCGGCAGCAACAGGACGGGCAGGAAGGTGATCAGCAAACCGTTGGCAAAGGCGCCAAGCATCGCCCCGCGCCGACCGCCGGTCGCATTGCCGAACACGCCGGCCGTCGACCCGGTGAAGAAGTGCGGCACCACGCCGGGCAGAATCAGCACCATCTTCAGTTGCCCGAGCAGGAACAGACCAACCAGACCGCCAAGGAAGCTGAACAGGAAGCCAATCAGCACCGCATTGGGCGCATAGGGGTAGACCACGGGACAGTCCAGCGCCGGATGCGCGTTCGGCACCAGTTTTTCCGAAAAGCCGGTAAACGCCGGGACGATCTCGGCCAGAATCAGCCGCACGCCCTGCAGGATGATAAAGACGCCGGCGGCGAAGGTAATGGCCTGAATAATCGAGTAGACGAGGTAGTTCTGACCGGCGCTCAGCTGGCCTTCGACATACTCACGGCCGGCACAGATAGCCAGAATCAGATAGATAACGGCCATCGTCATTGAAATGGAGATGGAGCTGTCGCGCAAAAAGCTGAGATTCTTCGGCAGATTCATCTCTTCCGTCGAACGCGACCCCTTGCCCACCCATTCGCCGATCCAGCCGGCGAGAATATAGCCCAGCGTGCCGAAGTGGCCGAAGGCGATATCGTCATTACCGGTGATGCGCCGCATATGGCGCTGGGCGATGGCCGGGAAAAACGCCATCACCAGGCCGAGCGTCAGCGAGCCGGTAAACACCAGCAGGATGCCATCAAAGCCGGCGACCGATAAAATAATGCTGATCATGCAGGCCATATAGAAGGTATGATGTCCGGTCAGAAAAATATATTTCAACCGGGTAAAACGCGCCACGATGATATTGGCCACCA
This sequence comes from Affinibrenneria salicis, assembly GCF_008710095.1. Next base: position 162,284 of record NZ_VYKJ01000012.1, on the reverse strand, counting down.
TGCCAAAGGCCATAATTAACGCCGTGGATGCGCCATATTTTTCCAGCGCGATAGAGACGATCGCCTCATTATTAGGAATAATACCCTGAATACTAAACGCCTGTTCAAACATGCCGCCCAGCGGATTTAACGAGCCCACCAGAACCGTTGCCCCGCCGGCCAGAACCAGAAAGCCGAGAATCGTCTTTACGGTTCCTTTCACCACGTCGGAAAAAGATTTTTTCTGCGCCAGCAGGCCAATCAATGCAATAAGCCCGACTAATACTGAGGGCACCTTTAATATATCAACAACAAATTTAAGCGTTTCCTGGATAATCATATCCGCCTCGCTATTTTGTCTGGTTAATTAACCGGATGAGCCTCAAAGTAAGCGCGCAGCTTCGCTTCCAGCTCGTTGATATCGACGATATTACTCAGAACCACCAACTGGCCGGCCGGAACGCTGGCGCTGTCGGCGATATCTCTTGCCATGACGAACAAATCGGCCGCGCCGGGCGTGGCCGAAGATAAATCAGAGTGTTCAACCTCCGCCTCGATATTGAGTTTCTTCAGCACCTTTTTAATATTCATTTCAACCATAAAACTGCTGCCAAGTCCTGAACCACAGATAGCCATAATTTTCATAGTATTCACCTGTAACTGTATGCAGAGAGACATGGCCAGAAATAAACTCTGGCGGCGGAACAGACGTAATATCGGAACGATAACAATGACCAGTATTAATATATTCGCCATTCATCAAACCGCAGACGCGCTGACTTCGCTTGTTAAGCCGCGTCATTTCCCCGGGCAGATCCCTCGGCGTTAATAAGCCTCATTCATGAGATTTACCCTTTGGCCAGCAATAAGGTTATGCCAATCGTTTTCTGAGCGATTGATCACTCACTTGCTGATTGCCCGAAGCTTAGGGAATGGCGGTTAATAATATCCTTAATCTGCTGTTTTGTTTTCGCCTGAAATAATGACGACATAGCCTCATTACTGGAGAAAAGCTCAGCCAGCTGCGCGATTAATTCAATATGGCTATGGCTGTCGGGCGCCGCCAGCATGACCACGATAAATACCGGATCGTTATCTCTGGAATGAAACGCTACCCCCTGGTCGATTTTCAGTAATGATAAACCTAAAGCTCCTGCCCCTTCCTCCGGCCGCGCGTGCGGCATCGCGATGCCGGGCGCCAGCACGAAATAAGGACCGAGCGTTTGGCACTGCTGCAGGATCGCCGCCACATAGCCGGCGCTGATGATCTTTTTGTGCAGCAACGGCTGAGCGCTCAGCCGCACCGCCTCGCGCCAGTCATCTACCCGCGAACAGATCTGTATATGATCGTCCATCAGCCAGTCATTCAGCATATGATTCTCCTGCCGGTCGAGTGGATGGAAGATTAACGCAACCGTTTATTCTGCAAACTGTCGATTACGATAACAGGTAAAACTTTAATCAACCTCCCGGCGATATACTGTGATTCTCATCTCAAAGATAGCGCTACCAAAACGCAACGCCGAAATATGTGATAGCGCTATCAAAAAAAACGACGTCGCGCTCGCCCGGCAACAGATTGCTTACGATTCGACGGCCGAAACGGTTAGAATAGGCCGCAACAGCCAGCGCGCGCCGACGACCATCGCCGCCAGCCGGCTGGCCCCGATCCAATACACCGAGTGATAAATAGCAGGATGGCGATGTCACAAAGTAAAAAACGACGCAGCACCGGAAAAGTAACGCTGGCCGACGTGGCTCAGCACGCCGGCGTCGGCACCATGACCGTTTCGCGGGCGCTGCGCACCCCGGAACAGGTATCGGAGAAATTGAGGGAAAAAATCGAGGCGGCGGTGGCCGAACTGGGCTACCTGCCTAACCTGGCCGCCAGTTCGCTGGCCTCCGCCTCTTCACACACCATTGCGATGATCGTTCCGCTGTTGTCGGAATTCGGCTGCGCCGATATCTTCGCCGGGCTGCAGCAGGTGCTGCAGCCGGCCGGCTACCAGATCATGCTGGCGGAATCGCAGCACTATGCGGAACGGGAAGAGAAACTGCTGACAACGCTGCTGCCGCATAACCTGGCCGCCGCCGTTCTGCTGAGCAGCGAACATACTCAGGCCACGCGCGACGCGCTGCTCAACTACCCGATCCCGGTGATCGAAGTGGGCGCGATCTGCGCCGACCCTATCGATATGAACATCGGCATCGATTATGTGGCGGCCATGCACCAGCTGACGCAGACCGTCATCGCCCGCGGCTATCGCCATATCGGCCTGCTGTGCGCCAGCCAGCAGCAATGGATCGTTCAGCAACATCTGCGCGGCTGGCATAAGGCCCTGCTGAGCCAGCATATGTCGCCGCACCGGGTGCTGAATACCGCCAGGCGCGCCTCGTTCAGCACCGGCGCGCAACAACTGCCCGAATTTCTGCTCGCCTGGCCGGAAACCGATGCGCTGGTGTGCGTGTCTGATGAGCTGGCGTGCGGCGCGCTGTACGAATGCCAGCGGCGGCGGATTAAGGTCCCGACCGATCTGGCCATCGTCGGTTTTGGCGACAGCGATATCAGCCGGGTATGCCAGCCGCCGCTGACCACGGTTACGCTGCCGCACCGCAAAATCGGCATTCAGGCCGGAAAAACGCTGCTGGCCCGCCTGCACGATAAGGCATGGCTGCCGGTAGAATCGATACCGGCGACGCTGAGCCTGCGCGACAGCTGCTGAGTCGTCCGCCCTGAGCCCGGCAGGCCGGAACCGGATTATGCGCCGTCGTCGCTGACGCGCGGCTCCGCAGCCGGCTGGAACGCCCCGCCCGCCGCCGGCGCGCTCTGCTCGCCGTCCTTCGCCCGCACGGTCGGTTTGCCGTGGCTCTGCTCGCTATTGCGGCTCAGCCACAGCGACAGCGCTTTCAGCGAGTCGGGCGTGAATTCGTCGCAGCGGGCGGTGATCTCCTGCGGCGTCAGCCAGCTGACCTCCGCGACCTCCTCTTCCTGCAGCGCGAACGGACCATGGCTGACGCAGCTGAACAGTCCGCCCCAAACCCGGCAATTCTCCTGTTCGAAATAGAACATGCCGTGTTCGGCGAAGGGAACGCCGGCAATGCCCAGCTCTTCTTCGGCTTCGCGCCGGGCCGAATCGAGCATGTTCTCTCCGCTCTGCACCACGCCGCCGGCCGTGGCGTCAAGCCAGCCCGGATAAAAATCTTTGCAGTCGGTGCGCTTCTGAATCAGGATTTTTCCCATGCCGTCGTGCACAACAATGTACGTGGCCCGGTGGCGCAGACGCTGAGCGCGCATTTGCTGACGACTGGATTGAGCAATCACCTCATTGTTCTCGTCGACAATGTCCACCCACTCAGTGCCTGCTGTCTGACCTTGTTCCGCCATCCTCTGAAACCCTTTAGTGTTCACGCGCGAACGCGCACATTTATCATTATGAATATACCCGCCAGACGCCGGACCGCCGGCAAGCGGCGCCCGGCCGGCCGCTCAGGTCATCGACCGGAAGGCACCGCCAGCGCGCCTGCGGACTAAAAGACGGCGGATATAAAGGCCGTATGAATTACCGCTAAATTAGTGGGTAATCGCGACCTGTGCAATAGTCTCATCGCCCTGCAGCGTAATTACCCGCAGGATGCCCTGGTCGAGCATGCCGTAGCTGGCCGGATGGCCGCCTTTAGGCAGGCTGGCGGAGCCGGGATTAAAACAGAGAATGTCCTGCCGGCGTTCCGCCTGCGGGATATGGGTATGACCGTAGATCAACGCGTCTCCCCTGTTAAGCGGCGGCAACTGAGCCGGATGATAAAGATGACCGTGAGTGACGAACAGGCGGACATCGCCCGCCAGCACCTGCTGCCAGGGCGCGGTGATGGGAAACGACAGCAACATTTGGTCCACCTCGCTGTCGCAATTGCCGCGCACGGCGATAATGCGGTCGGCATACTGATTGAGGCGTTCGGCGACTTTTGCCGGCTGATAGTTCTCGGGCAACGGATTGCGCGGCCCGTGGTTCAGCAGATCGCCCAGCAGAATAAGCCAGCCGGCCCGACTTTGCTCAAACAGCTGTAAGACCCGCTCCGTCGCGGCCAGCGACCCATGAATATCAGCAGCAAACATCAGTTTCATCACCTTACTCTCCGATCCGTTACGCATTTATACTCTATACCCTAAATAATTCGGGTTGCAGGCAGGCGGCGGCGCAGCGACAAATTCGTCGGCAACGAATTTGTCCAGCCAGTGGCTAACCTTCGCTGACAAACAGGATGTCTCTCATACTCCCCGGCAACCGATACAAATAGGTGATCCGGGTGAGCGACAAACCTGCCGCCGGCAGATGTGAACGCCGCTGGCGACTGCCCCCCGGGGCAAATAACAAAGCCAGCGCACTTACAACCTGAAGCATAATGGGTATAAACAATTCGGGTTACAGGAAAGGGCAAGGCCCAACAATGAAGGCCGGATAATACAGTCAACGCACCTGCAACCTGAAGTATGCCGAATATATCCAGACGCTAAGTGTAACAAACTTAGTCCTCACTTCGCTGCTGCTTTATGGCGCTCGCCGTTATCCGCCGTCCGTCGCGCAATCGGAAACAACGTGCTAATGCATTCATAATGCGCCATTTTTTGTTATGGTAGCGATGAGCAACGTCAGCTAATCAGACAGGAGGTCCGTCCCATGCCACACCCTTTCAACGATGCGGTGATCCGCATTAAAAACCTGCGGCTGCGCACGTTCGTCGGCATAAAGGAAGAAGAAATCAATAACCGCCAGGATATCGTCGTCAACGTCGTGATCCACTACCCGGCGCATCTTGCGCGCGCGAGCGAGAATATCGAGGATGCGCTGAACTACCGCACTATTAGCAAAAATATTATTCGTCATGTGGAAGGCAACCGCTTCGCCCTGCTGGAAAAATTGACCCAGGATGTGCTCGATATCGCCAGCGCCCATGACTGGATCACCTATGCTGAAGTAGAAGTGGATAAATTATTCGCCTTGCGTTACGCCGACTCCGTCTCCATCAGCATGAGTTATCGCAAGGCGCGATAGCCGGACGACGCCCCGCCGATTTCAGGCCGCGAGCGGACGGAAGTCGCCGCGTCCGCAGCGAACCGGGCCGAATGCGTCCGGTTTCAGACACCAGGCGCGTATTATGGCAGGCGGCCAACGCAGCGGCGGCCTGAAGGTGAAGGCTATATCTGCAAACGAGGTGTGAAATGCGATTATTGATCACCGGCGGGACCGGGCTTATCGGGCGTCATCTGATCCGGCGGTTACAGCTACTCTCCCACCAGGTCGCCGTGCTGACGCGCGATCCGCACCGCGCCGCCGCCCTGCTGGGCAACAAGGCGGAATACTGGTCAACGCTTGACGGGCGGACATCGCTGGACGGTTTCGACGGCGTGATTAATCTGGCGGGCGAGCCGATCGCCGACAAACGCTGGAGCGAGCGGCAAAAACAGCGCCTCTGCCGGAGCCGTTGGGAGATAACCGAACGGCTGACCCAGCTTATCAACGCCAGCAGCGAACCGCCCGGCGTATTGATTTCCGGCTCCGCCGTAGGCTATTACGGCGATCAGGGCGCGGCGCTGGTCAATGAAGATGAAACCCCGGTCAACGAGTTCACTCACCGCCTGTGCGCCCGCTGGGAGTCGCTGGCGCAGGCGGCGGAAAGCGAACGCACCCGCGTCTGCCTGCTGCGCACCGGCGTGGTGCTCTCGGCGGAAGGCGGCGCGCTGGCGAAGATGCTGCCGCTGTTCCGTTTCGGTCTGGGCGGCCCGCTGGGCTCCGGCAAACAGTATCTGCCCTGGATTCATATCGACGATATGGTCAACGCCATTCTCTATCTGCTGGATAACCCGATACTGCGCGGCCCGTTCAATATGGTTTCGCCCTGGCCGGTACGCAATGAGCAGTTTACCGCCACGCTGGCGCAGACGCTGGATCGCCCCGGCTTTATGCGGGCGCCGGCCTGGGCTATCCGTCTGGCGCTGGGCGAAGCGGCCGTACTGGTGCTGGGCGGCCAGCGCGCCATCCCGGGCCGGCTGGAGGCGGCGGGATTCGGCTTCCGCTTTTTTGAACTGAAAGAGGCGCTGCAGGATCTGCTCAGCCCCACCCCCGCGTCCCGCTCAACCTAATCCGTTCGGGCCTCGTCAGGCGCGGAGCAAAAGAAATGCGGGGGAAGACGGCGCGCAACAGCGCAGGCGGGCTAAAATAACACCGCCCGCCGAATGGCGGGCGGGCGGATCGACGGGCTAATCAGCCGCCGTAGACGTCGAAATCGAAATATTTTTTCGCCAGTTCATCGTAGGTACCGTCTTTGCGCATCTCGTCGAAGGCTTTATCCAGCGCCGCTTTCAGCTCGGTATCGTCTTTACGCAGGCCCATGCCGGTGCCGACGCCAAAGAATTTATCGTCTTTTACCGCCGGGCCGGCGAAAGCGTAATCTTTACCCACCGGCTGTTTTAAGAAGCCTTCGCTGGCCGCCACTTCATCCTGAAACGCGGCGTCCAGACGGCCGGAGGTCAGGTCGGCGTAGACCAGCTCCTGATTCTGGTAGGCCACGATGTCGACGCCCTTCGGCTGCCACAGCGCGTTAGAATACGCTTCCTGCGTGGTGCCCTGCAGCACGCCGACGCGCTTGCCGCGCAGCGACTCAACCGTCGGCTGAATGGTGGACCCCTTCTTCGCGATCAGGCGCGCATTGGCGGCATACAGTTTTTCCGTAAAGGCGATTTCCTGCAGGCGCTTTTCGGTGATCGACAGCGAGGAGATGATCGCATCGATCTTTTTCGCCTTCAGCGACGGGATCAGCGCGTCAAAATCGCTTTCCACGAAGGTGCAGTTGGCCTGCATGCGTTTGCACATCTCTTTAGCCAGATCGATGTCGAAGCCAACCAACTCCCCGCTGGCGTTTTTAGATTCAAAGGGGGCATAGGTCGGATCGGTACCCAGACGAATATTTTTAGGTGCGGCGGCTACGGCGCTGCCCGCCGCCATTAAAGCCAGAACCAGCGAAACGCGTTTTATCATTTTATTCATCTACCTGCCCTCAGCATAAGTATGTATGTGTCCATCAGAAATATCCCCCATCGCTTTCGGTTGGCGGGGCGGCGGGAACGAGCGCCGCCGGCACAACCGAAAAGAGGCGGGGATAACGGGCGCAAAGATGCCCTCTACTGTGAAGCTCTGCATTGCAGTATTCGTGCCACAGTGAACAATTCACGGTACTGGACATCGTCAAAAGCGAGAAGACAAAGCAAAAGAACGAAAGGCGGCGGCATGAACGGCGGCGGAACGGATCAATCGTGAACGGCGGGCGACGGCCGTGCACCATAATAGAACAACCGAAAGCACAAAAACGGTGCACGCCTTGTCGGTGTGCAGGCGCGCCTGCGCGTCGCCTCCCGGGTAACGCTATTCGTCGTCGGCTGACGAGGATTTTCCGCCTGACCAGCGGGTGAACAGATCCTGTTCCAGCCGAATATCGAGCTGGTCGAGAACCCGGTTAACCGTCTGATTAATAATGTCGTCAACGCTGGCCGGGCGATGATAAAACGCCGGCACCGGCGGCATAATGACCGCGCCCAGCTCGGCGGCCGCGGTCATCAGACGCAGATGGCCAAGGTGCAGCGGCGTTTCGCGCACGCACAGCACCAGACGCCGACGCTCTTTCAGAACGACATCCGCCGCGCGCGTCAGCAGATTATCGCTGTAGCTGTGCACAATGGCCGACAGCGTCTTGATCGAACAGGGCAAAATCACCATGCCCGCCGTGGTAAACGAGCCGGAAGAGATGCTGGCGGCGATATCGCGGCAGTCATACACCACGTCGGCCAGCGCCTGAATCTCCCGCAGGCTGCAGTCGCTTTCCAGCGCCAGCGTCTGCCGCGCCGCGTTGCTCATAATCAGATGCGTTTCAATGCCGGCTACCGGTTGCAAAACCTGCAGCAGCCGCACGCCGTAAATCACGCCGCTGGCGCCCGAAATACCAATAATCAGTCGTTTCATCCACCCTGCCTCTGGCTGGCCGCCCGTTTCGGGCGCAGTTTATCCTTCATCTTTCCGGCTGCGGGACGGCGGCCGCGTTCGCTCGCCGCCGTCCCGCAGCCCGCTATTTATCGGGTCCGGCTCATGCTGGCGCTGACTTTGCCGTATCGGTCGCCAATTGGCAAGAATAACCGGCCGCCGCGCCGTCCCCGGCGATTCACGTCAAAAGGGCGCGCCCTTAAAGAATAGATTGCGCATGATGTTTTTCACGTACACCGCCGCGGCCAGCGGACTGTTGATGTAAACAATGCCTTTTATACCGACCAGCAGTCCGCCGATGCGGCTGCGGCTATCGGTAATGATGCGCGAATTAATGCAGTTGTGACGCAAACGCATAATGGCGCGCGCACGCGGCGAAATCCGCCCCATCAGCCGACGTTCAAAGGCGATTTTATTCCGATAGCCCACAATGCCCTTCGCGCTGGTGGTGATACGCTCGCCATCGTGATCGTTATGCACCGCCAGCCGTTCATGCAGCGTGCCGATACGCATATCGGCCGCCAGCAGTCGGTACAGGAAGATATGATCCTGATAGCGCGGCGTATCGAAAAAACCACGCACCGCGATCGCCGCCCGGCGCCGCAGCATGATCATCGGCGTATAGGCGACGCCGGCCAGCATGAAATCCTGCAGGTCGGCGCAGCGCGCGCGGTAGTAGTTGGTCTGCATGCGCCCGTCGCGCAGAATATCCATATCGCACAGGCTGACGTCGTATTGTCCCTGACGCATAAACGCCAGTTGCCGGGCGATTTTTTCCGGATAGTAATAATCATCATCATCGAGAAAGGTGATGTATTCGCCGCTGGCGCGCAAAATACCGCTGTTGCGCGCCAGCGCACCGCCCCCGTTGCGCCGCCTCGGGCAATAAACGATCTGCCGCCGCTCGATATAGGGCGACAGACGCTGCCGGGTGCTGCGCCGGACCTCACCGGGCGGATTGTCGTCCACCACAATGATTTCCACCGCGGGCCAGCTCTGCGCCAGCACGCTGTCGACGGCGCGCGCCAGCATCTCGCTGCGGCCATAGGTGGGAATAATAACGCTAACTGTCGTATTCATCATATTATCCAACGCGGTTACGCAGGCTGGCCGCCAGGTAGTAGGACAGCGGACTGTGGTAAAACAGCAAATTGCGGCGGCTCAGCAGACGCTGCTCTTCGCGGTTCAGCGACGGATAGCTGCGTTTCAGGCCGATGGTTTCACGCAGCGCCGACGCCAGTCCCAGACATTCGAGTCCGACCAGCAGCCGGGCTTTCAGCGTGGTGACGTACAGAATTGAATACAGGCCCTGCTCCTGTCCCTCATGGCGCGCCAGCGCGGCATGGCTGAGCGCATGATCCAGATCGTCCAGATCGCGCCGTTTCGGCGCGCGCGTGATGCCGTCGGGATTGCAGCGGTAGGCCACCAGCGGCGCGGTGCAGGTGACAAAACGCTGCGCCTGCAGATAAAGCTGCGGGATCAGATGAATATCCTCGAAATTCCGCCCGCGCGGAAAACGCGCCCCTTCGAACAGCGTCGCATGATAGATGCGCGCCCAGGCGTACCACATGCCGCGATTGAACGTGTCCTGCAGCAGCGCCAGCCTGGCGCCGCGATCCTGCGCGACGTCATTGCCGGCCACCATATTCATCACGCCGTCCGACTGAATATGTCCCTCGCTGATGGCGGAGAAACGACGCGCGTTAAACGCCACGATATCCGCCTGCGGATTATCCGCCAGCAGTCGGCCAAGCAAATTAAAGTAGTCGGCCAGCAACAGATCGTCCGAATCCAAGAAGCCGATATAGCGGCCGCGGGCATGGCCGATCCCGGTATTGCGGGCGGCGCTCAGTCCCTGATTAGGCTGTTCCAGGATGATGATCTGACGCTGCAGATGGACGAAACGTTCGATGACCTGGCCGGCGACGAGCATGGCGTCGTCCGGGCTGCCGTCATTCACCAGGATCACTTCGGCCCAGGGCGGCAGCTGGCTCAGCACCGAGTTCAGACAGTCTTCGATATAAGCCTCAACCTTATAAACCGGAATGATCAGGCTTAGCATTATGTTCATGACGATGGGTTATCCTTTTCTGTCGCGCGCTGCAGCCGCAGGGCGCGGCTGCCCATGGACGGCAATGCCGCGTCTATCTGGCTTTGTCCCTGCCAGCGCCAGCCGTCGGGCAGCGCAAAGCGTGAGGTTATCGGTCGATAATAGGGGTTGACGATCAACACCAGGCCGCGATCGCCGTCGATAAACAGCCGCGCCGCAAGGCGCTCGTCGCTGCCGTTCAGCAGCTGGCTGTCGCCGGAAAGCAGGAACGGATTAAAGCTGTCGAGCTGGCGCGCGACCTGGCTGACGTCCTGCCAGACGTCGTCAAATTCCTGTTGCCGGAAAGCGCCGCGCTGGCGTTTGTAAAACAGATCGGTATAGGAGTAGAACAGCAGACCTTTGGCGCCGCCAATCAACCCCAGCCAGGCCTGATTGCGAATTTCCGCTTCGCTGGGCTGATACGGCCAACGCCAACGGTTATAGGCGGCGTGATCCATAATCTGGATCACCAGCCAGGCGCCTCTGGCCTGTTCCGCCGCCGCCACCGTCTGCCGGGTATAGCTGAGCGTCCGGTTCAGGTTGGCGTCCACCCCCACCGGATAAGGATCGCTGGCCAGCACATCCGTACTGTTGAAATAGGACTTGAGCATCCCGATCTGATTCAGCACCTGGAACGTCAGCCGATCCGGGTCCAACTGTTTAACCTGGCGGTGCATCTGTTCGAGCTGCGGCACATAGTCCGGCCCCAGTTCGTCATTGATGTACCAGGCCAGCAGATTCGGCTGATGACGAAACCGCTCCACGTAGCGGGCGGTCAGTTGCTCATAGCTCAGACGGGTTTTCGGCGCAAAGCGGGTGCCGGCGTAGAAATCCTTCACCGAGTAGATCACCTGCAGGCCATACTGTTGCGTCTTGCGAAAGTACTGGTAGGGATCGCGCCCCGCGCCGTAGTTATAGTTCAGCAAGGTATTGAATCCGGCGTCGCGAATGCGCGCCAGGTGCTCATCCGTCGCCATCTCGCCATACATATAGATGCCGAGCGGAAAGAAACGCTGACCGTCGCGCAGCGTATAGCCCTGGGCATCCAGCGTGACCCGGTTCGGTTCGGCGCGCCCCCCGGCGAGCGGCGCGTTCAGTCCGGCGTCGACCGCCGGCGCGCCGGCGCTGGCGGCGCTCAGCCAGAGCCCGGCGGCCAGCGCCAGGCCGCGCCGCAAGAAAGTGGCGGCGCTCATTGTCGTTTCATTACCGCGTTATACAGATAGGCCGAGAACATATAGCAGGACATCTGCCAGGATAATCCCAGATAGCGGCGATAAATCCGCCACTGCCAGTCGGCCGCCCGAATCTTGTTGCCGGATACCGACTGCGGCGACAGCCGGTATAGCGCCAGCGCCTCCGGCACGCAGTACGCCTGCCGGTTGCGCGCCTGCGCCAGCACCGACAGCCACATCACGTAATCTTCGTGTCCGACCCGGCGCTGATACACCTTCCCCGTGCGGCGCTGGTTGTAGATCCCGGTTAGATTGCCGATCCAGTTGCTCTTCAGCATGTCGTCGTAGGCGATAATTTCCGCGCCGCCGCGATAATTCCTGACCTGTTCCGGATCCTGTTCGAAGGTGTGGTAGTGAGAACACACCACGTCATAACGGCCGCTGTCCAGAATGCTCACCTGGCGCGCCAGCTTATGCCCGTACCAGATATCGTCGCTGTCGCAAAAGGCGATATAGTCGCCGCGCGCCGCTTCGAGCGCCACGTTGCGCGTTTCGGCCACCCCCTGATTGCTGCGGTTGCGCAGGTAAGTCAGCCTGTCGCTGATAAACGGCCGCACGACCCGAGCGGTGTCGTCCGTCGAGGCGTCGTCGACCACGTACAGGTGATAGTCCTGCCAGCTCTGATTAAGCACGCCCAGAATCGACTGCCGGATGGTTTTTGCCGCGTTGTACGCCGGCATAATGATTGATACTTTTTCGTTCATATTCGCCTCACGCGATAAGCTGTTGCCATTGGGAATAGATACGCTCAGGGCTGAAGCGCTGCGCCTTTTCCAGCGAACGGCGGGCAAAACGCGCCCGCAGCGGCGCGTTTTCGATCAACGCCAGCGTACGTTCGCTGAAGGCCGCGATATCGCCTTCAGTCACCAGGTAGCCATTGCCGTCGTGTTCAATCAGCTCGGCCGGGCCGGTCTGGCAGTCGAACGCCACCAGCGGCAGGCCAAAGCTCATTGCTTCAATCAGCACCATCGGCAGGCCCTCGTAGCGTGAAGTCAGCAGCAGCAGGCTGGCGCGGCGATAGTGGTCGGCGATATTCGGCGTGGCGGGCAGCAACATGATGCGATCGCTCAGGCCGGCCTGGTCGATTTGCCGCTGCAGCGCCGCGCGATCCGGTCCGTCGCCGACGATGTGCAGCCGCCAGTCGCCAGCGGCCGGGCGCGTCGCAATCTGTTGCCAGGCGGCGATCAGCCGATCGAAGCCTTTCTGAAAACACAGGCGGCCAACCGCCAGCGCTACCGGCGGCTGCGCCTCGTGACGCGGCGGCTGCAGGGGAAACGGCGACACATTTTCAATCACCAGACACTTGTCGGCCGGCACCCAGCGGCGAATATTGCGCAAATCTTTCTGCGTCAGCAGGATGGTGCGATCGCCCAGCAGGTAGACCAGCAGCTTCAGCCACTTCATCGGCCACGGATACTGATGGAAGCTGACGTGTTCGCTCAGCAGCAGCCGGCTGCGCGGGCACAGCAGGCGCAGGCAGGGCACCATAATCACCGACAGGCGCCCCATCGAAATGGTGATAATGCTGTCGTAGCGTCCGGCGCGCATAAACCACGCCAGACGCCATGACCAGCCCGGCGTTTTACCGCGCATAAAGCGCAGCCGCACCTCAGGCGCCAGCGGGTAAAACGATCGATCGCCGCTTATCGACAGTAAGTCCACCCGATAACCGAAACGGCCGGCCAGCGCATTGGCCAGGCTGCTGGCGACGCGTTCGGTTCCGCCTTTTTCAGCGATATTCTCAATCACAATGGCTATTTTCCGCTGCTGCATATCACCTCCGGAATGCATATTTCCCATTATTCAGGCGGCCTGATTTAAATCCCGCGCATTAAAGGATTCGCCCTGTTATAAAGGCATTCTTACTGTGCCAATCGAATTATTTAGAATATAGATCCCGCATAGATCATCATTATTCTCTTACCGATTATAAAATGCAGAATTAAACAAAAAAAATTTCCGACTGAGAGATAAATCTGCGAATTAATCCAGAAAATAGCTGCCCCACTCCCGCTCGATAGTTTCCGGTGTTAATCGCTGTAGTCCGGCGCCAGGAGTAAAGGTCAGTTCGCCGAAATAAACGCGTTCATGTACCTGATAGAAATCCACCCGCACATAGGAAAAGCGCTGCGCCACCTGGCGAGTCAGTTCCAGCATCTTCGTCAACTGGCTCGGACGGGCCATCGGCGTCGCGCTGTTCGGCACCCCCATACGGATTTCGGTACGGTTCCAGTTCTCATCGAAAAAGTCGCGCTGATGATGGCTAAACCTCTGATAATCCACCTGAATAAAAAAACGTATCTGTCCGCCGCGATTAAAACAGTGAATCTTGATATCGTTCGGAACCTTGCCGTCTTCCTGCAGCATTCTTTCCACCATGATGCGCGGGGGAATATCTTTGTAATGCCGCTCGCGGTATACCTGATAAAAATTCTGCCGCAGCCAGTCGCGGGTCAGCGCCTGCAGTTCCGCGAAGCTGGTCTGGCTTTTATCAAACACCAGTTTGTTATAACCACTGCCGTGATTGGCCTTAATCACAAACGCATTGGGTAATGCGTCGAACATCTCTTGCGTTAGTTTTTCGCCGTGCGCATAAAGTTCAATTAAATATTCCTCTCCCCACAGTTTGGCAATATAATCCCGCACCTGATACTTATCGGAAAGTCGGGTAAATATTCTCTGCGGGTAGACTTTTCTGCGCATTAATTTTTCGCTGTAATAAACCGGGCGCGCCAGATGAGGAACCTTACGAAAAAACATAGCGTATTTTAACCGATGATATAATGCATCGGGCATATGCCGATATACCCCTTTCACCAGACTATTTAACATTGACTTCTCTTACCCTCCCTATTAATCCGGGCAAACAACGGTAGCAGGTAAGCTGTAAGCGCGTTATTTGCCCTCCCCTGAAGAAACCATTGAGCACAAAAAATGAAATAAACTCGGTGATCAGCGTGGAGACCGCCGCGCCGGTAATGCCGTATCGCGGGATTAGCAGCACATTCAGCAGCACATTGACCAGCGCCGCCAGCGGCATTTTTATCGCGATAAAGCGATAGCCGCCGAACAGTACGATGGCGCGATAAGAGATCGTACCGAGAACCGAAAACAGCGAGGTGACCGAACACAGCGCCAGAATGCCGGCGGCGGCGCGGTAATGCTCGCCGAACATCAGAATGACAATCGGTCCGGCGCACAGCGACAGCAGCAGAATGACCGGCAGCGACAGCAGCAAAACCACCAGATACAGCAGGCGAATGCGCGCCTCCTGCCCGGCCGGCGAACGCGCGCGGGCCACGCCCGGCATCATGGAGGTAATCAGCGCGATTGGTACGAACACCCAGCCCTGACTCAGGGTAATCGCGGCGCTATAAAGACCGACGCTATGTTCGCCCAGCACGTTGCCCAGCATAATCTGATCAATGCGCGTATAGATGACGATCGACAGGCTGGACACCGCCAGCGGCAAGCCGACCCGCAGCAAATAGCGGCTATAGCGCCGCTGGTGACGCAGAGAGATCGGCGCCAGGGTCCGCCGTTCGCGGCGAAACAGGCAGACGCGCACCAGCCAGGGGATCATGCTGCTCAGCACATAGGGAACGGCGAACCACGCCAGCGACAGTTCGGCGCGCACCAGCGCCAGCCGCAGCAGGATGGCCAGCAACAGCGCCAGATTATTAATCAGCGTGTTAAGTTTCGATTTCAGCAGCGCGTCGTAATAGATTTTGTAGACGTCCTGCACGGAAAACCAGGCGCTGACCAGCATCAGCGCCATCATAATCTGACTGGTGCGATCCTGAGTCAGCAGCGTCCAGGCCAGCAGCGGTACGGCGATCAGAGCGAACAGCTGACGGCGGATGCGCATCGAAGCCAGCATCAGCCGCGCCCCGCTGCGCCTGCGCCTGGCCACGCGGTTAAACAGAACGGTATCGGCCCCCAGTTGAACCAGCGGCACGCCGATGGCGATCACCGAAAGCAAATAGTTAATCAGTCCGTACTGCGCCGGCCCAAGATAGCGCGCGACGTACACCGAAACGAAGATCCCCGAGAGGCTGAGCGATATGCGCTCCAGCATCAGCCACAGAGAATTGACCAGCATCGCCTTCATCGCATTACCTGACCTTTTCGTGATAGCTCGGGTAAGCGAAGGCATAATAGCTGGTTTCGCTGGCGGTTTTCTTCACCACGCCGTTGAGGATCACCCCTTTGATCGCCACGCCGTTCTGCTCGAAGCGGCGCAGACTGGTCTCAATCTGTTTCACCGTGTTGACTTCGAAATGCACCACCATTAGCGAAGTGCCGGCGTGATGGCCGACGATTGCGGCGTCGGTCACCGCCAGCACCGGCGGCGTATCGATCAACACCAGATCGTAGCTCTGACCGGCCCAGCGCAGGAAATCGGCGAAGCGCGGGTGCATCAGCAATTCCGACGGGTTGGGCGGCACCTGACCGCGCGACACAAAATCGAGGCCGTCGATATCGGTCTGTTTCACCACCTGCCCGGCCGCCGCCTGGCCGGACAACAGATCCGACAGGCCTACGCTCCCGTGTTTATTCATCCAGCGATGCAGAAACCCTTTGCGCATATCGGCGTCAATCAACAGGACGCGCTGGCCGGCCTGGGCTATCACCACCGCCAGATTGGTGCAGGTGAAACTTTTACCGCACGCCGGGCTGGCGCCGGAAACCATCAGAATATTGTTTTTCGCTTCCATCATGGCGAAGTGCAGGCTGGTGCGCAGGCTGCGGATCGCCTCCACCGACAAATCGCCCGGCGACGCTTGCGCCAGAATAGGCAGCCGCCCGCTGCTGTTTTTCGCCAGCATCTGCTGCTGAGCGCGATTGCGCTTCTGCTGCCACGGCGATAGCGGCACGGTGGCGTACACGTTGATGCCGCACCTTTCCAGCGCGTCGGTGTCGCTGATGCCGCGGTGGAACGCCGCGCGCAGCAGCACCAACGAGGCCGACAGCACGCCGCCCAACAGCATGGCGACGATGACCACCAGCATTTTGCGCGGCTTCACCGGCTTCAGGCTGGTTTCCGCGGTGTCGATAATGCGGATATTGCCCACGGTGCCGGCTTTACTGATGCTCAACTCCTGCTGTTTATTCATCAGTTGCATATAGATCTGCTGATCTACCTGCACGTCGCGCGTCAGGCGCAGGATCTCCTGCTGCGTCTTCGGCAAAGCCTGCACCTGCTTGCCCAGCCGCGCCTTCTCCGCTTCCAGCGTACCGCGCTTTTCCAGCAGCGCACGATACGCGGGGTGCGAGGTAGTATAGAGTTTGGAGATTTCCGATTCTCGGAAAGTCAGCTCATTGAGCTGTGCGTCCAACTGCACCAGAGTATCAAGCACCGACTTGGCCTCCAGCGACAAATCCACCGAATCGTTCTGCTGGCGGAATTGATTGAGCTGATTCTCGGCCTGCGTCAGCGACGCCTGAGTTTGCGGCAGTTGCTGCTGCAGAAAGGCCAGCATGCGCTGCGCTTCTTCGGTCTTGCGGTCGATATTCTGCTGCAGATAGTTGTTGGTGATGCTCTGCAGCACCGCTTCGGCGCGCTGCGGATCTTCGCTTTCCAGATTGAAGGTCATGATCCCGCTGTCTTTGCCGCCGGACGCGATATCCAGCCCGTTACGCAGATCGTCCACCGCCTTCTGGCGCGTCACTTTCATCAGCGTAAAGGTGCTGCCGGGCGGCGCCAGCAACGCGCCGACGCGCAGACTCCAGCCGCTCTGGCGCACGTTTTGCCCCACGCTGCCGCTCAGCAGCGTGACGCCGTCGGCGCTCAGGCTATAGCGCTGCGCATCGAGCGCCGTCAGCGTCAGTTTTTCACCCAGCATCGGCGCCGGCACGGTCAGCGCGTCAATACGCAGCAGCGGCGGCGTTTTACCGCTCAGGCGGGCGATGCCCTGACCGACCAGCGGAAAATAATCCGGCCGAATGCGCACCGTCAGATCGAGATCGTCCACCGCTTTGCCGATCACATAACGCGATTTCACCAGCGCGACTTCGTCCTGGGTCGCCGGCGTCTGGCCGATTGAGCTTTCCAGCGTCTCGCGCAGCAGCGCGTCGCCGGAAATCGGCTTCTCCACCTGCACCAGCGCGCTGGCCTGATAGATCGGGGGCGCCAGCAGGGCATAGGCCACGCCGAGCAGCGCCGCCGCGCCGATGGACAGAGCGATGCGCCAACGGTTGTCCCACAGCGGGCCAACCAGCTTCTCCCAGTCCAGTTTGTCATCCTGTTCGGCCAGCACCATCGGCTGTGCGCTGTTATTCATTGTTAAAGTTCCTTGCTTCATCATGACGGCTGACCCGCTGCGCAGGAGGTTAAAAGCGGACAGGGTCGGCGCTGCCGGCTGCGCCGGCGTTAGCGTTCAATTGTTGAGCGTGTAGTAAAAGCGCTGACCCGCCGCGATTCACGCAGCACGATGAAATAGGTCAGGAAACACAGCAGAAAGGCGAGCAGCATCGGGCCTTCGGCCAGCCGCAGCCGTTCGCTGACGATGCCCGCGGCCGCCAGCCCCAGCGCCAGCAGACAGCTGACCGCCAGCGCCTGACGCGCGCTCAGCCCGCGCCGCATCAGAATATGGTGCAGATGATCGCGTCCGGCCACGAACGGGCTCTGTCCGCGCAGCACGCGACGGATCATCACCGTGACCATATCCATCAGGGGAATCGCGATCAGCCATAGCGCGGTGACCGGACGCATCACCGCGGACGGCCCCTGCGTCGCCGCAATCAACAGCCACAGCACGGTAAAGCCGATCACCATGCTGCCGGCATCGCCCATAAACACCTTGCGCCCCGAGCCGAATACGCTGAGATTGAACAACAGGAAGGCGGCCAGCGCCGCAATTACGCCCAGGCACCACTGCGCCAGCGTCGCCTGGCCGCCGACGGCGAACAGGATGGCCAACGCCGCGAAGGTGATGCACGACAGCGCGCCGAGCTGCCCGTCGATGCCGTCCACCATATTCCAGGCGTTAATCGCCGCCCACACCGCCAGCGGCGTGATGACCAGCGCGCCGTAGCCCAGCAGCAGCTCGCCCTGTCCCCATAGCCGCCCCAGGGAATTCAGCTGCATGCCGGCCGCCAGCATCATGGTAAAAGCAATGCCGCCCTGCACCAGCACGCGCGGCGCCACCGGCAGGTCGAAACGGTCATCCAGTACGCCCAGCAGCGCCAGCGCGCTGATGCACAGCACATAGCAGCCGGACTGCGGCAACCACGCCGGCTGCCAGCAGGTCATCAGCGTCACGGTAAGATAAATCACCACGCCGCCCACCAGCGGGATATGTCCCTGGTGACGCTTTCTGGCGTCGGGTTTATCCACCAGGCCAACGGCAAACGCCGCCTGACGGGCAATAGCGACCAGTATCAGCGCCACAATAAATATCACACTCAGTTGATATAACATTGTTCCTCCAGCGAGTAAGTACGCTACCGCCCCTGGGTTTACAGCTCCCAATGCGCTACAAAAAACGACCCGATATCCCGGACAACGCGCACGGGGGCGTCGTCGGGTAATACCGCTATGTATCCGCCTCAGGCGGCGATAAATTGCGCTTGTTAAAAACAGGTGAATTTATTTGTTAATAAATTCATGTTTGATTGTTTTTTCAATTGCCAAATTAAGGTTGACCGGCGCGACAAAGTCGCTGTTAACATTGGTTTTAAATTGCGTCCGGGCACAGAATTTCTGTACGCGTACGCGGCTGACGGGAAATTTCTTATGAATTATTTTACTCAGCACATCCAAAACGCTGGCTGCGCATAAACCGAAGAAATAGGGAATACGAATAGTCTTATTATTTCTGCCCAACGCGGCAGAGATAATATCGACCAGCTGATTCATGGTGAAATCCGGTTTATCCACATAGTTGCTAATTTGATAAGATGGCTGCTGATCCAGCGCATATTCAAGACGGGCCGCGATATTCTCCACGTAGGCCATGGATTTCATATTATTTCCGCTGCCAATCATTACAAACCAGCCGCTGGCGATTTGCCGGAACAGGTTATAAACATTGCCTCGGTTATCCTCGCCAAATACCACGGTTGGGCGAATAATCGTCAGGCGGCGCGATGACTCTGTTTTATGCCAGGCCTCATAAACGTATTCGGCCTCCAGTTTAGACTTGCCATAATGATTAAAGGGGTTGAAACGTCCTTCTTCACCCGTTTCTTTGCTGACAAAACCATACACCGCCACCGAAGAGGTGAAAATAATCTGTGGGATATTAAGCGCCGAAGCGACCTGACATACATTGCGCGCGCCGTCGACATTCACCTGATAATACAGAGAAATAGGGTCGACATTATCGTGATGTTCCGCCGCCAGATTGATAATGGCGTCGCATCCACGCAGCGGTTGCTTCAGCGTTTCAGGTTTTGTCACATCGCCAAACTGGTATAAATCAGGAAAATGTTCACTCTTACGTTTGTCAATGATGGTCAGCGTTAGATCGGAACGGGCGCTAAGACGCTTCGCCAGTCTTGTCCCGATAAATCCGGAGCCACCAATAATAGCCACTTTACGCTTATCCATAATAAAATTGTCACTCAATCAGGTTCCCAATATTTCCTGCCCATAACAAGACAGACACTAAATATTCGTAATAGCAACCAGACTGGACAATTCATCCCGTACTTTCAAATAACAAATAATAAAATAACGTTCATTATAAGTGATGAAATCATCGCTGAAGGTGAAATGTCATTTTTATTGCTTCCAGTTTCAACGCCTCAGACATCTATACTCTATATAATTCGAGTTTCAGAAAGGCGGCAAGAAAGTGAATCCCAATGCGCTCACTCAGGTAAGTGATTCGTCTCAACTCAAGCAGCCAATGCACCAGCAGCGTAAAATATGGCGGGTATAATATTTACATGTTGGTATTACCTGGCCAATTACAGGTAACGATTTACCCGTCTTGCGCCGGACTCAAAGATAGTAGAACACGGTAATCGGCCCCACCGGCGTTCGGACACATTCCATTATCGACCCGGTCATCATCGCGCTGTCTTTCGTCTGATACAGACAAAGCAGGGTTTGCGAACTGTTGTTCAGCGGATCGTTCAGCGTCAACGTCATCACTACCCGGGTATTGTTTTGTATATCAGTGATAACCGGAGGACGCGTCTGGTTGCCCAGTACGTATGAAAAATGTGAAATAACCAGCAACAGCGCCAGCATAGTCAGGCATTTTACCAGCCTGCCGCCGGTTAATCGGAAAAAATGTTTCCGGCCGAAAGCACAGTGGCGCACGGTTGATTGCTTTATCGTTTCATGTACGGCACGCTCCTTATATACCGTTTCCCGCTCTTCCGCATGCTTAATTATCTCTTCCCGCATACCTTTATCATCCTGATGTGGTTTTTCGGATATTTCCTCTTGTTCCTCACTGATTACATCCTGATTCAGTTCAATTATTTTATCCTCATCATTAACTTTTTCCTCCGTCGTAAAGTGAAATACCTCTTGATTCTCTATCTTATACCCCAGGCGAGGAATGGTTCTGATAAGCGTATGTTCGCTGTCGCCTATTTTCTGCCGAATAGATTTAATTGTCTGATTTATCGTTGAATCTGAACAATAAGTTCCCTTCCAGGTGTTTTCTATAATTTCCGTACGCGTCACCAGTTCCGGCGATCGGGCTATAAGAAGTGAAAGTATCTGATACTCCTTCCAGCGAAGATGTGACTTTTCGCCTGAGGGAATAATCACGTCAAGATTCCTAATCTTTATTTTTCTATCAAGATTCACTTTAATTTCCTTAGCGTGCCTACCCTGCACATTTTGTATATAAATATGAAAAAATATTCAAGAATTTAAATGTAAGCTCAACAGAGTGCATTCCAGTACTGTTTATTTTTATAAAAAATGTTAATTTCATTTTTTCACATACTCTATCTGGAAAAGAAATGGGTTGGATAAACGACTCATTTTCCCTGTTGACAACATTGCCTTCCCTTACCTCTGCTGGCGTAGTAAATCACCGTAATCTCTTGATTTAGAATCAAATGAAAATAATTCGCATTCTTTAAATCAGGTAAAATTGTGAAATTTCATACAATACGGCGAATAATTATTCGGTTATTTTGTTTAATCCGATCGCCAGACAGCCTACAAAATGACAGCCGAAACAAAATGAGAGTTATCTGATTTGATCGATTAATTTGAATTAAAACCAGATAATATGCTGCCACAAGAGGGATTTTGGTAAAATTTATGAAACCATATCGTCAAAAATTACTGTGACTACCGGGGTCTTGCCGCCTGATTCTTTATACTATTTCACCTGAGCATTAACGCTTAGGCTAATTTAACCCCGGCGCTGAATAAATTACGACGGCAATTCCGGCCAATTCTCGTTAATATAGATCTTTTAATTAACTTTATTTTTACATAATAGCGAAAGGCAACCGAGCGGCGCGATCCGGTCTGAAAAATCGCGTGGCCGTCCGGCACGGTCGACATTTTCGCTGACCGTTTGCACCCACGGCAGGCCATCATCCTGCATGGAGAAAACGCATCCGGACGGCCGACGAATCGCGCCCCGCCCGGCGTAAAATATAAAATTTGCCGGTTTTCACTAAAACTCACTGTGGTCAGACCGGTGACCATGCTAGTTTGCCCGTCAGAAGAATTAACCACGGAATTAAACCATGCTGAACCCGGCCAGCCATTGCGGCGCGGCCCCCGCCGACCAATTAATGGCCCAGGCCGCTCGCTGGCTGCTATGGTCGCTGGCCGCGCTCGCCTTTTATATCGCGCCCTATATTGCCACGGTGGTCTGCGTCGGTCTGATCAGCGCCGCGACAATCCTGCGCCGGCAATCCGGCAATACCCTCAACGCCGCGGCTTTTGCGCTCCTGACGCTAGCCGCCGTCGTGCCGCTGGCCAGCAAAAATCTCGAGCCGATCATGAACGACAAGGTCAATTATTATCTCGAGATGCAGCTGGGCAGCGGCTATAGTCTGCTGGAATGGCTGCAGCGATTTAGCGGCACGGATTTTCTCTCCCACTTTTTGTTTAAACTGAGCGCCAGCCTGGTCGGCGTCAATAACGCGGCGTTCGCCGTCGTCTTCATCGTCAGTTTCTCGGTGCTGGCGATCGGCGTCTACCGCCTGTCGCGCCGGTGGTTTGTCGCAATCCTGTTCCTGTTCTGCTGTCAGTACAACTTTCAGGGGCTATACGGTAACCTGCTGCGACAGGGGCTGGCGCTCTCCTTCCTGGTGCTGGCGGTATCCTGCCGGCGCCGGCGCGACATGCTGCTATGGATTATACTGGCCTCGCTGAGCCATTTTTCGGCCTGCCTGTTCCTGCCGTGGCTGCTGCTGCCGCAGCGGATGAAAAACGTCAACACCCTGACCGCCCTGGGCATTTTCGCACTCTGCTACCTGGCCGGCAGTATGCTGATGCCGAAACTGCTGGCCGTCGTCGGCAACGATTTTCTTGCCACCCGCGCCGAGGCTTACGTCAGCGGCGACTACGGCAACGATCCGGCGCGCAAAATCATGGTGACCCTGCTGTACATCGGCGTGGTGGAATGCCTGTTTATCTTTAGCCGTCTCCGGCTGCGCGCCGCCTCCCCCGACTTCAGCCGCACGGCCGGCGCGGTGCGCCTGATGTTCCTCTACAACTGCGCGATTTTCTTCACCACCCGCAGCTTTGCCGAAGTGTCAAACCGCTACTCGTTCAATATGATGATCTTTGTGCTGATCTATATGGTGCTGGTCTGCGGCCAGCTCAGGGACGACGTCAGCCGCACGCTGCTGGCCATACTCTGTTTTTCGCTCGGCGTCGCCTCTTACCTGTATATTAATCAGATCGGCGTACAGCAGTTCTGGTTCGGCGACCTGCAATCGCTGCTGACGGATAGCCTGCCGACGGTGCTCAGTAAGCTGGGCATCGCCGGCGACGCCGCTGCGATCTGATGCCGACGGCGGGTAAAACGATGGAGAGCGGGAAAACCTGCGGGACCGGAGGGAAAATGCGAACAGGGAAGAAAAAAGAAAGGGGCTGGCGCCCCTTCCCTTCAGACTGACGACGGCGTTCGTTATCAGGAAGATCGCGGCAAGGAGCGTAGCGACGTTAACCGACGGATCGCCCTCCGGCGCGGCAGATCCCGGTATCCCCGGCTCAGCGCCGACGCGGTCAGCAAGCTCAAAAGAATGACGTCACTCAGGCTCGTTGGCGGCGCCTGCGTATCCGACACCGCCGCACGGCTCCCGCTTGTGCGGGGGGCGGCGGCACAGAAAGGCGCCAGCGAGACGCTGGCCCTATCCGTCAATCAACCTTCGTTGTGCAGTTCCAGATCTTCGACTTCGTTCTGATCCTGCAGCGCCTTCGCATCATCGTTACGCAGCGCGTCCAGATAGTCGAGATAACCCTGGTCGACATCTTTGGTGACGTAAATACCGTTGAACACCGAACACTCGAACTGCGCGATATCGGGGTTATCCTCGCGCACCGCGTCAATCAGGTCGTTCAGGTCCTGGAACACCAGCGCGTCCGCACCGATAAGCTCGCGGATTTCATCCACTTCACGCCCGTGGGCGATCAGCTCGTTGGCGCTCGGCATATCGATGCCGTAGACGTTGGGGAAGCGCACTTCCGGCGCGGCCGAGGCCAGATACACGCGTTTGGCTCCCGCTTCGCGCGCCATCTCCACGATCTGCTCCGACGTGGTGCCGCGCACGATGGAGTCATCCACCAGCAGCACGTTTTTATCGCGAAACTCGGCGCGGTTGGCGTTCAGCTTACGCCGCACCGATTTCCGCCGCGCCTGCTGGCCCGGCATAATAAACGTACGCCCGACATAGCGGTTTTTCACAAACCCCTGGCGGTATGGCTTATTGATAATGCGGGCGATTTCCAGCGCGATATCGCAGGACGTCTCCGGGATCGGGATCACCACATCGATATCCAGCTCTTCCCAGAGGCGGGCAATCTTTTCGCCCAGTTTCTGGCCCATGCGCACGCGGGCGCTGTAGACAGAAACTTTGTCGATAAACGAATCAGGCCGGGCAAAATAGACGTATTCGAACAGGCAGGGGTTGCTTTTCGGATTTTCCGCGCACTGGCGGGTGAACAGCTGCCCTTTCTCCGTGATGTACACCCCTTCGCCCGGCGCCACATCGCGCAGGAACTCGAAGCCCAGCGTATCCAGCGCCACGCTTTCAGAAGCGACCATGTATTCGTCGCGGCCGTCGTCCAGCGTGCGTTTGCCGATCACCAGCGGGCGAATGCCGTTCGGATCGCGGAAGGCGAACAGGCCGTGGCCGATCACCATGCCGACGCAGGCGTAAGCGCCGCGCACCAGGCGGTGAGTGGCGGCAATCGCCGAGAAGATGTTATCGGCTTCCAGCGGATAGTGCTGAAAACGGTCCAGCTCAACGGCAAAAATATTCAGCAGCACCTCGGAGTCCGAGGTGGTATTAATGTGGCGCCGCCCCTGCTCAAATAACTTTTTGCGCAGTTCATGTGCGTTGGTCAGATTTCCGTTATGGGCCAGAGTGATGCCGTACGGAGAGTTTACATAGAAAGGCTGCGCCTCTGAAGCGCTGGAACTGCCCGCGGTAGGATAGCGGACATGCCCGATACCCATATTCCCCTGCAGACGCTGCATATGGCGTGCTTCAAACACGTCTTTCACCAGACCATTCGCTTTACGCAAGCGGAAGCGATTCAGGGCATCAATAGTAACAATGCCCGCGGCATCCTGCCCACGGTGCTGTAACACCGTTAACGCGTCATAAATCGACTGGTTGACCGGTGTAAAACCGGCGATACCGACAATACCGCACATGGTGTATTTTCCTCATCAGCGCTAACCGCGGCTCATATATGCCGCGGCAGAAAACTCGACGTGCTTTGCAGATAGTCAAAAAACCACCTGATAATATAGCTGAACTGCGGGATCAACTGCGATTGCTTCCAGTCGGCGCTTTGCGAAAAGCCGGTAAATGTATCGAGAAAGAACAAAATGGCGGAGACAATCAGCACCCCGCGCAAGGCCCCGAAACAAATCCCCAGCACCCGATCGGTGCCGGACAATCCGGTACGCTCAACCAGCGATCCAATAACATAGTTAACGATAGCGCCGACAATTAGCGTGGCAATAAACAGAATGGCAATGGCGATGCCGTTACGCACCAGCTCATCTTCAAACCGGGTAAACCAGACCGCAAGATAAGCGTAGTAGTGACTGGCAATAAAAAACGCGCATCCCCAGGTCACCAGCGAAAGCGCTTCGCGCACAAAACCACGGATCAGGCTGACAAGAGCCGAGAATCCGGTAATGCCAATAATGACGTAATCAACCCAGTTCATGAACTATCCTAAGCACAAACGGCTTTAACACGGTTAAGCCGTCGCGGCGCATTCTAACAGAAAAAGAAAACGTTTGCGTAGCACATTTACCCGCAGATAGCGGCCAAAAAAACGGCGAACGGCCGCGCGGTCGGCGCAGACCGCCGGCCGACAAACCAACGCCTCCGGCCGGGACGAAACGCACGCGCGCCCGGCTAAGGCGAACGGCCGACGACGCGCCGTTTTAGCGTCGGCGCGCCGGCATCCCGCCCTGACGCCGTCCCGGATGATCGATCCGGGACGACGGTACAGGTTGCTCAGGCCGGGTCGACGATCGCTTAACGTACGCCGTACGGCCTGACCTGTCCGTTCAGGCCGGTCAACTGCCGCAGTTCGCTCAGGGACGACTGCATTTTTTGCTTCGACGCATCCGGTCCGACGTAAATGCGGGTAATCTGTCCCGACACCGCATTCGCCGGCACGGTGTAGGCCCGGTAGCCCGACAGACGCAGCTTCGCCACGATCTCGTTAACTTTATCCGCGTTCTTCAGCGCACCAAGCTGCACCACCCAGGCCTGGCCGACCGGCGCGGTTTCCGGCGTTTTGCTTTCCGTGCGGGGTTCCGGTTTCGTTTCCGGCTTCGGCTCCGGTTTAACCTCCGGTTTAACCTCCGGTTTTGGCTTCGCTTCCGGTTTCGGCTGCGGTTTCGGCTCGGCGGGAACCGGCTTCTGCACCGGGCGCTCCACCGCCGGCGGCGTCACCGCAACGGGCGGCGGCGTCTGGGGCGCGGTCGGACGCGCCGGCGCGCCGTCTTCCGCCGCATCCTGATCGTCGCTGTCCATCATGGCCTCCGCCCCCTCCGGCGGCTGGCTGGGCAATGACTGGCTCAGCGGCGGCAATGCGTCCATTTCATCGCTGTCGCCGGGCTTCGGCACCAGCGGTATGGCCGCGAACTCATCCTCGTAATGCTTCTTTTTACCGTCCAGTAAACCAGGCAATACAATCACGCCCAGTGCAACCAGGATAATGGTCCCCGCCAGACGGTTCTGAAATTTACTCGCCATCGGTTACCTCTTGTCCAGCTCATCCATCACATGCGCCACGGTGTGAAACGAACCGCACACCAGCACGATATCCTGTTCGCCGGCGTCCGCCATCGCCTGCCGCCAGGCGCTGGCCACGTCGGCGAACTGACGCGCGGCGGGCAGATGCCGGGTCAGCAGTTCCGCACTGGCGCCGCGCGGCCCTTCCAGCGGCGCGCAGTACCAGTCGTCGACCTGCGGCCGCAGGCGCGCCAGCGTACCGGCTATGTCTTTATCCGCCAGCATGCCGACCACCGCGCGCACGCGTCCTCTGGTCGGCAGCCCGGCCAGACGTTCGGCCAGATAGCCGGCCGCATGGGGATTGTGCGCCACATCCAGGATCAGCGTGGGGTTTTCTCCCGCCAGTTGGAAACGACCGGGCAAGGTGGCCTGCCGCAGTCCCTGGCGGATAGCCGACTCATCGACGGACAGCGGCGAGTAGTGCAGCGCCGCCAGCGCGCTGGCGGCATTGGCGAGCGGCACCGCGGGCAACGGCAGATCGCGCAGCGTCAGCTCGCCGTCGCCCTGGCGCACGCGCCAGTCCCAGCCCCCGGCGCGCGCCTCAATGCGCCAGTCCCGATCGCGGCGGTACAGACGCGCGCCCTTCTCTTGCGCGACGGCGGCGATCGACGCCGGCATATCCGTCTCGCCCACTACCGCCGGCCGGGCGGCGCGGAAAATGCCCGCCTTCTCACGCCCGATGCTTTCGCGATCGGCGCCGAGCCAGTCGGTATGATCCAGCGCGATGCTGGTCACCACCGCCACATCGGCATCGACGATATTGGTGGCGTCCAGCCGCCCGCCGAGGCCGACTTCCAGAATCACCACGTCCAGCCGCGCCTGACTGAACAAATGCAGCGCGGCCAGCGTGCCGAACTCGAAATAGGTCAGCGAAACCCCGCCGCGCCCGGCTTCAATCGCGGCGAACGCCTCGCTGTGCCGCGCTTCGGGCAATTCTTCATTCTGGATACGCACCCGCTCGGTATAGCGCAGCAGGTGCGGAGAACTATAAACGCCAACCCGCAGCCCGGCAGCGATCAGGATCGCTTCCAGCGTACGACAGGTGGTGCCTTTACCGTTAGTGCCGGCCACGGTAAAGATCCGCGGCGCCGGCCGCAGCAGATTCAGACGTTCGGCCACCTGAGCAATACGTTCCAGTCCCAGATCGATCGACTGCGCGTGCAGGTGTTCAAGATAATGAAGCCACGTGGCCAAAGGCGACGTGGCTTGAGGAATGCGAAGATTTTTCATGAGTCCCGTTCACTGGCTTACGGATCATTGATACAGCGGCCCGATCGCAGCAGCGTGGCGCAACCCGGCCGACTGTTCATCCTGTGTTACGCCTCGTCCTGAGGTTCGGCGGTCGCCGCCTCTGATTTTATCTCCGACATTTCCGACGGTTCCGGCTGGTTCGTCAGTCGGGAAAGCAGCGAGGCCAGTTTAAAACGCATCTCCGGGCGGCGCACGATCATATCGATGGCGCCCTTTTCAATCAGGAATTCGCTGCGCTGAAAGCCCGGCGGCAATTTCTCGCGCACCGTCTGTTCGATAACGCGCGGCCCGGCAAAGCCGATAAGCGCTTTCGGTTCGGCGATGTTCAGATCGCCCAGCATCGCCAGACTGGCGGACACGCCGCCCATGGTGGGATCGGTCAGCACCGAGATATACGGCAGACCGCGTTCGCGCATTCTGGCCAGCGCGGCGCTGGTTTTCGCCATCTGCATCAGCGACATCAGCGCTTCCTGCATACGCGCGCCGCCGCTGGCGGAGAAGCACACCAGCGGACAACCGTCTTCAAGCGCCTGCTCCACCGCCCGCACAAAGCGCGCGCCGACCACCGACGCCATTGAACCGCCCATAAAAGCGAACTCGAACGAGGCCGCCACAACCGGCATGCCGTAAAGCGTCCCCTTCATCACCACCAGCGCATCTTTCTCTTCCGACTGCTTCTGCGCGGCGACCAGACGGTCTTTGTATTTCTTTGAATCCCGGAACTTCAGCACATCTTTAGGTTCCAGCTCCGTACCCAGCTCAACCTCGCTGCCTTCATCCAGGAAAGTATGCAGGCGCGCACGCGCGGCGAGGCGCATGTGATGATCGCATTTAGGACATACTTCCAGATTACGCTCCAGCTCGGCGCGGTACAAAACCTGGCCGCAGCTATCGCATTTGGTCCACACCCCTTCAGGGATACTCGCCTTACGGGTTGGCGTGATATTGCTTTTATTAAGAATTCGTTCAATCCAGCTCATTGATAACCTTTCTGCTTGAACCTGGCGAGGCCAGTCCGCTGCTCATGTGCCGTCCCTGACAGGATGAACAAAAAATGCCTGCGGCCCCGGCACTGGCGGCGTTCAGGCACTGACGTCAGGGATCGTTCACGGGAACAGACCATAAATGCCGTCCATTAAACCATAACGGCCCGACGCTGTGGACAAAAAACTGGTCGGAACCGCCGCTAAATTTCGTTTTATCTTACTTCGCATTGTTGCGTACCGCCGCGCGACGATGGCGCCAGATCTCGATCACGCCGGGCAGTATTGAAATAACAATAATAGCAACAATTAACAGTTTGAGATTTTCCTGCACCACCGGCATATCGCCGAACAGA
The DNA here is from genome assembly GCF_008710095.1 of Affinibrenneria salicis. The sequence continues at coordinate 132,938 of NZ_VYKJ01000012.1, read as the reverse complement.
TAGCCGGCATAGGTGAACAACAACACCCAAAGCAGGGCGCCCGACACGTTGTAGGCAGCGAAATGACGATAGGTCATATGCCCCATGCCGGCGACAAACGGCGCGAATGTTCTCACAATTGGCACAAATCGCGCCAGAATTATCGTCTTACCGCCGTGCCGCGCATAAAACTGGTGCGTTTTTTCCAGATAGCTGCGGCGAAATATTTTCGAGTTCGGGTTGCCGAACAGCTTTTCGCCAAACAGACGGCCGATCGTATAGTTGACCGCGTCGCCCAAAATGGCGGCCAGCACCATCAGCAGCACCATCGTGTGCACGTCCAGATCGTTGGTCGGCAGCGCCGCCAGCGCGCCGGCCACGAACAGCAGCGAATCGCCGGGTAAAAAGGGCGTCACCACCAGACCCGTTTCGCAAAATAAAATCAGGAATAAAATCGCATAAATCCAGACACCGTATTGCGCAACCAGTTCCGCCAGATGCACATCGATATGCAGAATAAAATCGATAATAAAATGGATGAATTCCATAACAACATCTCTCCCGACGCCGCCCGCTCCCTCAGACGAACCCAGTTTATTTGTCCGCTGCCGCTGGCGCCGAACGCGCGTCAGTCAGCCAGAAACAGCGGTCCCATAGATGGCTGAGGCAGGCCGAAACGGGACGGATAGTCCACCGCCACCAGATACAACCCTTCAGCTCTGGCCGTCGCGGCCGCCAGCGTGCGATCTTTAGCCGCCAGCAGTTCGGCGATCCAGCTTTCCGGCTGATTGCCGCAGCCGACTTCCATCAGACTGCCGACGATATTGCGCACCATATGATGGACAAACGCATTGGCCTTAATATCTACCACGATCCAGGCGCCGTGCCGCGTAACCTTTAAATGATTTACATTGCGCCATGGCGTGCGCGACTGGCACTGCACCGCGCGAAATGAGGTAAAGTCATTTTCGCCCAGCAGGCATTGCCCCGCCCGCTCCATGCGCTGCGCATCCAGCGGATGATAAAAGTGCGTCACCCCGCTCGCCAGCACCGCCGGCCGGTAGCGATGATTATAAATAATATAGCGATAGCGGCGCGCGGTGGCGCTGAAGCGAGCGTGGAAATCGTCGTCCACATTGCTGACCCAGCGCACGGCGATATCCGGCGGCAGATTGGCGTTGACGCCCATGGTCCAGGCGGCGTCTTTGCGGACCACCGACGTGGAGAAATGCACCACCTGCCCGGTGGCGTGCACCCCGGCGTCGGTGCGCCCGGCGCAAAATACCGACACCGGCTCATTGGCCACGCATGACAGCGCGCGCTCCAGGCAGCCCTGCACGCTTTCCACTTCGGCCTGCCGCTGCCAGCCGTAGTAACGGCTGCCGTCATATTCGATACCCAACGCAATTTTCAGCGGCGGCGCGGACGCCGCCAGCGACATATCGGACATTAGTACAGATACTCCTGCACCAGCCGTTCGGCGGTTTCAACCGCCATCAGCGCGCCGCCGAAGCGAACGTTGTCGGCCACCGACCAAAACTGCAGCAGCTCCGGGATGCCGTAATCGTTGCGCAGGCAGCCGATGCTGAGCTGCACCTTGCCGGATGCGTCCTCGACCTGCGTCGGGTAGCTCTGTTCGTCGCTCAGTTCAATATCGTCCGCCCGCGCCAGCTCATCGCGCGCTTCTTCCGCGGACAGCGGACGCAGCGCTTCAAGGTGCACCACCTGGGCGTGGCCGTAAAAGACCGGCGACTGAATACAGTTCACCGATATCGGCAACCCTTCGTCCTGCAGCACCTTACGCACCTGATCCACCAGATTGCGCTCTTCGCGCACGCTGCCCTGATCATCCGCCAGCAGCGGCAGCAGGTTGAAGGCCAGCTGCTTCGGGAATACGCCGGGCTCGGCCGGAATACCGCTGAGTAAACGGGCGCTCTGGCCGGCGAGGTCGTCCACCGCCGCCTTGCCCAGCGCCGAGACGGACAGCAGACTGGTCACGTGCAGACGGGACAGTCCCGCCTCGTCGATCAGCGGCTTAATCGCCCTCAGCAATTGGCAGGTCAGGCTGTCGGCGACCGCCACCAGATTGCGGTTACGATAGTCGGCCAGCACCTGCGGGTTAACCGCCGGCACCACCAGCGGCACGTCCGGCTCCAGCGCAAACAGTCCGCTGCAGTCGATCACCAGGCAACCGGCGCTGGCCGCGTCGTCCGCATAGCGGGCGCTGGCTTCCTGACCGGCGACAAAAAAGGCCAGCTGCGCCTGCGCCCAGTCGAAACCGGCCGCGTCGGCCACCGGGCACGATTTGCCGTTAAAACGCAAAACCTCGCCCGCACTGCGCTCGCTGGCCAGCGGGTACAGTTCCCCCACCGGAAATTCACGCTCCTGCAACAACGCCAGCAGCGCGGAGCCAACCGCGCCCGTTGCGCCCAGCAGAGCAATACTCCAGCCGTCAGACATGTGGTTATCTCCCCAAACCTGTAAATGAAGCGACGCCAGGCGATGAGATGGCCCATCGTCTGACTCGCGCTTGTCGAAAATGGATAATCAGTGGCGTGCCGGCACGCTGGCGCTGAATCCTAACCGGGATAGCAAAGCGGCGCTGTCCGCGTCCTCGCAATAAACCTGCAGGGATGACCATTCGCGCCGTTCCTGATACTGTTTGCGCAGACGATCGAAGCCGGCGGGCAGATCGGTTGTCCGGCGCAGCAGCGCATCGTCCCGGCGCACATCATACACCAGATGAACCAGACGCTTTAACGCGGCCTGATCCAGCGGCCGATTGAGCGTGACGGCCGCAAAGGCCGGCGCGGGCAACAGCGACGACAGTTCAACCCGCTGCGGCCGGCCGATAAAGCGGCTCAGCGCCTCAAACACCTGAGTAGTGCCGCGCGCCTTACCTTCCAGGCTGTAGCCGGCGATATGCGCCGTCGCCAGATCGACCCGCGCCAGCAGCTCGGTGGACAACGCCGGCTCAGGCTCCCACACATCAAGCACCACGCTGAGCGCTTTGCCCTGGCGCAGCGTGCGCAGCAGCGCGGCGTTATCGACCACCGGACCGCGACAGGCGTTAATCAAAATGCCATGCTCCGGCATCGCGGCCAGTACGGCGTCATCGACCAGATGACGGCTGCGATACGGGCCGTCGTCATACAGCGGCGTGTGCAGCGTCACAATGTCGGCGCGTTCAATCAGCGCGTTCAGCGCCACGAACTCGCCCTCGTCGCCGCGATCGGCGCGCGGCGGATCGCACAGCACGGTGCGCACGCCCCAGGCCTCCAGGCGTCGCTGCAAACGCGAACCGACGTTGCCGACGCCGACGATCCCCACCACTTTATCGCGCAGGCAAAACCCGTCGCGTTCGGCCAGCATCAGCAGAGCGGAAAAAACGTACTCCACCACGGCGATAGCGTTACAGCCCGGCGCGGCGGAAAAACCGATGCCCTGCGCCCGCAGCCAGTCCGCATCCACATGATCGGTGCCGGCGGTGGCGGAACCGACGAATTTTACCGGCGAGCCGTTAAGCAGCGCCGCGTTCACCTGAGTGACCGAACGAACCATCAGCGCATCCGCCGCGCGCAGAGCGTCCGGCGGAATCGGCCGACCCGGCACCGGCCGCACCTCGCCCAGCCGGCTGAACAGTTCGCGCGCGTACGGCATATTCTCATCGACCAGAATGTTCATATTGCTCTCCGCCTGGCGGCTGCGACATAAAAAATTGGGCTGCTATTCTGCCACCGAAAGCCGGGGATGCCCATCGCTATCCTGTTTTTTCGCTCTGACGCCGGCGGAAAAAGCGCGCGGCCGGTAACCTTCGGGCGATTTTTCCGCCATATGCTGAAACAACACATTCAGCGCGGAAGAGGAGCTATAGCCGACCTCCAGCGCCACCCGCTGCACGCTCATGCCCTGTTCAAGCAAAGAGACCGCGTGCAAAAAACGCAGGCGCTGGCGCCATTCGCCGAACGTCATGCCCAACGCCTTCTGACAGCGCCGGGCCAGCGTCCTTTCGGTGCTGTAAACCCGACGCGCCCACTGCGCCAGCCGCGTGTTGTCGGCCGGGTTCTGCTCCAGCGCCTGCAGGATGGGCAGCAAGAGTTTATCGTGCGACATCGGCAGGTAGTTTTTCTGCCGCGGCGCCTGCCTGAGTTGATCGAGCAGCACATGGCACAGACGCACATCGCTTTTACCGCGCGGCGTATCCAGTCCGCGGGCGAAGAAGTCATCCGCGATGGCGTTGAACACGCTGCCGATGATGATCAGACAGGGCTCACGCGGCAGCTCCGCACAGTAGCGGTCGGCAAAATTGATGGTGCGCGCCGACGCCTGCCGGCGGTTATAGCAGGAGTGCTCCATGTCGGCCGGCAGCCACACCGCCGCCGTCGGCGGCGCCAGAAAACGCTGCCGGGCGATATTTAACGCCAGCACTCCGGATTTCACCACGATCAGCTGCCCCCAGGGATGCCGATGCGGCAAATACTCGGTATTGGCGCAGATCTGCTCATCGTGGAAAAAGAAGCCGTGCAGGGTCGTCGCCGGCTGATAATAGGGTTTATGCTGTACCATCGTTCAGATTGTCTTGTTCCGCTCGCTGAATGTCTGATTAAGACAATATAGAACAAAACGGACAGCGGTAAACTGTCTACGCCAGATTTCAGCGCGCCCGCTGTCTGAAAGATCAAGATAATCACCCTGCGCAGAGTAATGGGATACCGAGTAATGAACGCACTTTTTCCACTGTTCGCCGTACTGATATGGTCAATCAATATCGTCGTTAACAAGCTGTCCACCGCGCTGATCGAACCCGCCGCGATCGCTTTCTATCGCTGGCTGCTGGCATTCCTGCTGCTAACGCCGTTTATGCTGCCCGGCGTTGTCCGCCATCTGGCGGTGATACGCCGCCACGCGCTAAAACTACTGGCGCTGGGGCTGCTGGGCATTGTGCTCTATCAGTGCCTGGCCTACTACGCCGCCCAGACCATCAGCGCGCTGATGATGGGGATTCTCGGCTCTCTGCTGCCGATGTTGACGATGCTGATCAGTATTCCGCTGCTGCGGGTGAAGCCCGGCCGCGGTCTGTTGTTCGGCGGTCTACTGTCTCTATGCGGCATCGTCTGGCTGATTAGCGGCGGCCATCCGCAGGACATTCTCCGTCAGGGCATCGGCCGGGGAGAAGCGATGATCTTCGTCGGCGCCTGCGCCTATGCGCTATACGGCGTACTGCTTAAACGCTGGGCCATTCCGCTGCCGGGCTGGCTGTCGCTCTACTGTCAGATCGCGTTTGGCCTGCTGCTGCTGTTGCCGATATTCCTGCACGCCGACAGCGTACGGCTGACGGCGCAAAATATCCCGCTGGTGGCGTTCGCCGGCATAATGGCTTCGCTGATCGCGCCCTTCCTGTGGATTCAGGGCGTAATGCGGCTGGACGCCAGCACCGCCTCGATATTTATGAACCTGACGCCGGTCTTCACCGCGCTGATCGCGATTATCTTTTTGCATGAGCAATTGCACCTCTACCACCTGGTCGGAGGCGTCGTCACGCTGCTGGGCGTTATTCTGGCGCAGCGATCGCACCCCGGCCGCCGGGGGAAAAAGATCGCCGCCGGCAATGGCGCGGCGCGCGATACCTGCGGCGACCCGCTGGATTAGCGCCTGAGCGCATCGACTTAAACGCCATCCCGGCGCGGTGCGGCAAGAGGCAGTCCGGCGCCAGTCCGGATAAGCGCGCCGGTCGTCTCAGCGATGACGGGTATATCGTCCCTTGCCCTCGCTTGCTATTATTAGTAACGACAAAGACAGCCGGCGCTAATGCCGGGCTCCCAACGACAAGCAAGGACCTCGGTATGCAACCCGTAACTGGCCCCGTGCCCCCGCTGACGGGCGATCGCACGGCTGGCGCCGGCGGCTCGCCCCCGCTAAAACCGCACGACCCGGATCAGCCGCTCACCCCGGCGCAGCGCACGACGCTGGAGCGCCTGATCGTCAAGATTTTGACCATCAGCACGCTGAAATCCGCCGAAATCTGGGCCGGCCTGCGCCACGACCTGGGGCTGCCGAACAACGGCGAGCTGGCCAGCCGCCACTTTCAGCCGGCCGAACAACTGCTGCAGGCGCGCCTGAGCCAGGTACAGGAAAGCCACGGCCGCCAACAGTTGCTGCAACAGCTCACCGATTTACTGCCGCAGGGCAATAACCGCCAGGCGGTCAGCGACTTTATCCGCCAGAACTTCGGCCACACCGTGTTAAGTTCGCTGAGTTCGACGCAGCTGCAGCAGGTCGTGTCGCAGTTGCAAAACGGCCAGATCGCGATTCCGCAACCGCAGCAGGCGGCGCCGGCGCTGGCCGATCGCCCGCTGGCGGCGGCCGAGCACAGCAACCTGAATCAACTGGTCACCAAACTGGCGGCGCTGAACGGCGAACCGCCGACGCGAATCTGGCAGGCGCTGCTGGAAATGCAGGGGTTAACGAGCGGCGAGCCGCTGCCGGCGCGCAATTTTCAGATGCTGAGCCAGTATCTACAGACGCAAACTTCGCTGCTGCAGCTCAACACGCCGCCGACGCTGACCACGCTGCACGGCGCGCTCAGGCAGCCGGCCGACGGCCAGGAACAGCAGTTGCTGCTGGACTATAGCCAGAGCCGCTTTAACGCCGGGCCGAATACGCCGCTGACGCCGGCGCAGATCGGCGAGCTGGTGACCATACTGTTTGTCGATCGGCTGCAGCGGATGAAAAGCCAGAACCACATTGAAACCACGCTGGAACCGCAGCCGCTGCTTAACCCGCTGATCGCCGCCCTGCCGCTCAACTGGCAGCCGCTGTTCAATAAGCCGCGTTTTCTGCTTATCGTCGGCGTTTGCGTGCTGGCCCTGCTGCTGTGGCTGCTGTTTTAACATCGGCCGAAAGCGCCGGGGGAGAACGGTTGGCCGCCTGACGCGCGCTGAGCATCGAGGTCCGGGCGCCGGCCGAAGCGCGTCCCGGACAAGTTGCCGCCTACGCCAGAACGGCGCCGGCGGGCAACAGCGCGCTGACCGCCGCCGGCCAGTCGCCTTCGCTGGCCCAGCGCCGCATGCGCTCGATATCCGGCGCCAGCAGGCGATCGCGCTCAAGAAAATCCACCCGTTGCCGAATGCCGCTTAGCGTCTGCTCCAGCAGCGGCGAACTTTGCAACGGTCGGTGGAAATCAATGCCCTGAGCGGCGGCCATCGCTTCAATGCCGACCACCGCCGCGCTATTGAAACACATGGCGCCGAGACGGCGCGCCGCATACGTCGCCATGGAGACGTGGTCTTCCTGATTGGCCGAGGTCGGCAGGCTGTCGACGCTGGCCGGATGCGCCAGCGATTTATTCTCCGACGCCAGCGCGGCGGCGGTAACCTGAGCGATCATAAAACCGGAATTTACGCCGCCGTCGCGCACCAGAAACGGCGGCAGACCGGACAGGCCGCTATCCAGCAGCAACGCCATCCGGCGTTCGGAAATCGCGCCGATCTCCGCCACCGCCAGCGCGATGATGTCCGCGGCGAACGCCACCGGTTCGGCATGAAAATTACCGCCGGAGATCACTTCGCCGCCGTCGCTGAACACCAGCGGGTTATCGGACGCCGCATTGGCTTCAATCTGCAGCACCCGGGCGGCGTGATTCAGATTATCCAGACAGGCGCCCATCACCTGCGGCACGCAGCGCACCGAATAAGGATCCTGCACCCGGCCGCAGCCGGCGTGCGACGCCACTATTTCGCTGCCGTCCAGCAGTTGGCAAACCGCCGCCGCGACCGCCATTTGCCCATGCTGGCCGCGCGCCGCATGGATGCGCGGATCGAACGGTTTTACCGACCCCTTAATCGCCTCCAGCGACAGACAGCCCGCCACCAGCCCGGCGGCGAACACCTGCTCCGCCTCAAACAGACCGCGCAGCGCCAGCGCGGTCGAAATCTGCGTGCCGTTCAGCAGGGCCAGTCCCTCTTTCGGGCCCAGCACCAGCGGCGCCACGCCGGCCAGCGCCAACCCTTGCGGCGCCGGGATCAATTCGCCGTTGACCCGCGCCTGCCCCTCGCCCAACAGCAACAACGACAGGTGCGCCAGCGGCGCCAGATCGCCGGAGGCGCCCACCGAGCCTTTTTCCGGAATGCACGGCATCACGCCGGCGTTGAACAGCGCCAGCAGAGTATCGATCACCAGCGGCCGCACGCCGGAATGGCCGCGCCCGAGGCTGATGATTTTGCAGGCGATCGCCAGCCGCAGTACATTGTCGGGCAGCAGTTCTCCCAGCCCGACGCTGTGCGACAACACCAGATTACGCTGCAGTTCCGCCAGACGATCGGCGGGAATTGAGGTCTGCGCCAGCTTGCCGAAACCGGTATTGATGCCGTAAACCACCTTGCCCTGCTGTACGATATCCAGCACGGTGCGGTGCGCATTCTGAATCGCGCCGAGCGCGGCGGGAGCCAGCGTCAGCGTAACGTTACCCTGATAGATGGCGCGCAGCGCGGTCAGATCCACCTCGCCCGGGGTTAAACAACAGTGCATCGTTTCAGTCGACATAATCTATTCCTGTATATACAAGAAAGGTTCAAAAAAAACCCGCTCCGCGAGTTTATGTTATTCAGCGACAAACCGGCATCGTCCGGAATGTCGCTGAAGGCTATCGGCGCCATTGCCGGCCGATCGCCGGATTTAGCGGCGCCTCAGCGTTCCATGGCCTGCAGCGTTTCGCTGCGGATCTCTTCGGTTACCAGCGCCTTCAGCGCCATAAATTCCGGCGACGTTTTGATTCGATAGTCGCGCGGCCCGCCAAATCCGACGGCGATCTCCCGTTTAATCCGCCCGGGGCGGGCGCTGAAGATCGCCACCTTATTGGCCATAAAAATCGCCTCATCGATATCGTGCGTGACAAACAGCACGGTCTTGCGCGACGCTTCCCATACCGATAGCAGCAACTCCTGCATCATCACCCGCGTCTGGTTATCCAGCGCGCCGAAAGGCTCATCCATCAACAGCACTTTCGGATCGTTGGCCAGCGCGCGGGCGATGGCGGTGCGCTGCTGCATACCGCCCGATAGCTGACGCGGGAAATGCTGCGCGAACGCCGTCAGCCCCACCTGGCTGAGATAATAATCGCTGCGTTCTTTCTGCTGCGCCTTGCTGACGCCGCGCTCCTGCAGACCGAAGCAGACATTCTGCTCCACGGTCAGCCACGGGAACAGGGTGTAACTTTGAAAAACCATGCCGCGATCGGCGCCCGGCCCCTCGACCAGCGCGCCGTCGAGCCAGACCTCGCCGCGCGTCGGCTGATCCAGCCCGGCGATGATGCGCAGCAGTGTGGACTTACCGCAGCCGGACGGACCGAGGATAGTAATAAAGTCGTTCTCTTCCACCTTATAATCCACCGGCAGCAACGCCCGGGTTTCTTCCCCCTGCGGGCCGAGGAAGATGCGCTCCACCTGACGAACGGACAATTTGCTGTACTTCATCACAGCGTGCTCCAGACAAACAGGCGTCGGTTAGCCGCCTTAAACAGCAGATCGGACAACAAACCAATGCAGCCGATGACGATGATGCCAAAGATGATCTGACCGGTATTGAGCAACGCCTGGCTGTCGACGATCATATGACCGATGCCGCTCGACGAACCGATCAATTCGGCGACGATCACATAAGTCCAGGCCCAGCCCAGCACCAGCCGCAACAGCTCGGCGATACCCGGCGCCGCGCCCGGTATCAGTACCCGGCGCACAATACTGCGTCCGCTGCAGCCCAGAGTATAGGCCGCCTCCACCAGATCGCGCCGCGCCGCGCCGACGGTGACCGCCACCATCAGCACAATCTGGAAAAACGATCCGATGAAAATCACCAGAATCTTCTGCATTTCGCCGATGCCCGCCCACAGGATCAGCAGCGGAATAAAGGCGGACGCCGGCAGGTAGCGACAGAAAGAGACGAACGGCTCGAAGAAGGCCTCCAGCGCTTTATACGCGCCCATCAGAATACCGAGCGGAACGCCGATGATCGCCGCCAGCAGAAAGCCGGACAGCACGCGCATCACCGTCATACCGATATCGATCGAGAATTGGTACTCGGTAAACAGTCGCACCCCCTCATACAGCATGGTCAGAGGATCGACCAGGAAGGTCGGCGACACCATGCCGCCGAAGGTCGCCAGCGCCCAGACGACGAAAAACAGGATAAAGAACGCCACGCCGAGCGCCACGCGCAGCCCCGGCGCCACCGGACTCAGCGGCGCCATCAGCGGGTTGTGGCCGCGGCGCGGCGCCTCTGGCAGCGCCGCGGGCGGCGCACGGCGCGACGCGGAAGAGATCTCATTACTCACGGCAATTCCCTCAGGTTATTTCACATAGCTGTCGTCATAGAGGGATTTAATATCCGGGATCTGCCGAATAACCTTCATCTCCAGCAGCAGCTTCGCCGCCTCATTGCTGAATGCCTCAAGCTCGCCGCTGAAGAATTTGCGATTCTGCTCGCGGTCCTGCCAGCGCAGATAGCTGGCGGACTCGGCAAATTGCTTACCGCTGGATTTCACCGCCGCGCCCATGATTTCATACGACTTATCCGGCTCCGCCTTGATCATCTCCAGCGCGTCGAAATAGCTTTCCACCAGCGCTCGGGCGGCCTGCGGATGCTGCTGCAGAAAATCCGGCGCGCAGCCCAGAGTATCCATCACCATCGGATAATCAAGCGTGGTGACCAGCACCTTGCCGGCCTGCGGCTGCTGGCGAATCGTCGACAGATAGGGTTCATAAGTCATCGCCGCGTCATTGCGCCCGGCGGTAAACGCCTGCGCGGAAGCCTGGGGCGACAGCGTTACCGTGTTCACATCTTTCAGGCTCATGCCGTTTTTATCCAGAATCCACGCCAGCGCGAAATAAGGCGAGGTGCCGGGCGCGTCGACGCCGATGGTCTTGCCCTTCAGCGCCTGCACGCTACTGATGCCCTCGCGCACCGCCAGCCCGTCCGCGCCGTAGGATTTATCCAGTTGGACGATCTGCTTAATCGGCACGCCGTTGGCGTTCCAGGCGATATAGGTTTCCACCGTGGTCGCCGCGCACTGGATAGAGCCGGCCGCCAGCGCCAGATGCCGGTCTTTCTGCGGGATCATTTTGATGTCCACGTCCAGCCCGTGACGTTTGAAAATGCCGGCTTTATCCGCCAGCGTCAGCGGAGCGAAGCCGGTCCAGCCGGAAATACCGATAGCGACCGGCACCTCCGCCGCCAGGGCGCCGAGAGAGGCCGTCAGACAAACGGCTAACAGAGAGGCTTTCCAGCCCGCGGTGCGTAATGCTGCCTTCATGTTTTGCTCCTGATTTAAGTGTATATTCTTGTATATACAAGACAAGCAATCGTTGTGCCAGTTTTCACCGCGCAGTCGCAGCGCAACGATTGGCGAAAGCGCCGCGCGCCTGCGCGCTGACAGTGCAAACGCGCCGCGCTGACGCACCATCGCAACACAGCGCGCCCTGCCGCGCCGCCTTGCGCTATAGCGATATAATTCGGATTGCTGGAAGGCGGCGGCGCAGCGACAAATTCGTCGGCGACGAATTTGTCGCTGCGTGGCAGGACGTTTCTCATTCATCTCCAGACGCTTACCGCAGTATGTGACCCGGGCGAGCGACAAACCTGCCGGGACGAGTCCATGGCTGAGGTGAGTAACACAACCACCGCACCTGCCGCTGATGCATGAAGGGAGTACACCCTACATAGTCGTCTTGCCGCAGCCTGACCTCAGCCTGATCCGCACCGGCTTCCGGCTGGCCTGTCTGCGGCGCTCATCGGCAAGCGAACTGGCGCAGACGCCGGCGTCTGCCGCACAATGCGCCATCGCGCGCTGATCAGCGAAGGCGCGTCGCCGCGCATGCAGGGCGTCGGATCTTTTCGCCGGCCGTCATGCCGGCGACGCAGAATATCGCCGGACCGGCCGCCGGCCATCGTTCGGTACGTCAGTCCTTTTTCTTCCTGCCGGCGGATGCGGACCAAATCCGCGCTGTACACGGTCTGCCGCCACGCGATAAGAAATCCCTATCGTTGTCGACCTTGTCGACGGCGCCCGCCAGGTTATAACTGGTTATATACCCGATAAATTTCAGCAGGCGGGCCGGTCTGGTCCGCAGGCGTCGAACGATACGCGGCGGGAGAAGGCGGTCAATACGCCCGCCGTCTGAAGAATCGAGGGATACAAAACAAACGGACAGGAAGGAGCAGACCATGACGCAGGAGATCCGCTGCGACAGCCTGTGGTATGGCGCAGATATCGTCACCATGCGCGCAGGGAAATATCACATCATTGAAGACGGCGCGCTGGCGGTGACCGACGGTCGTCTGGCGTGGCTGGGCGCGCGCGACGAACTGCCCGTGGTGCACAGCATACAGACCACCGACTTCGGCGGCGGCATTATCACGCCCGGATTGATCGACTGCCATACCCATCTGGTGTTTGGCGGCGATCGCAGCGACGAATTCGAACAGCGCCTGCAGGGCGTCAGCTATGCCGAAATCGCCGCGCGCGGCGGCGGCATTCTGTCCACCGTGCGCGCGACCCGGGCGGCGAGCCAGCAGCAACTGTTCGACAGCGCGCTGCAGCGCCTGCAGACGCTGCTGGCCGAGGGCGTCACCACGCTGGAGATCAAATCCGGCTACGGTCTTGATGAGGCCAGCGAGCTGAAAATATTGCGCGTTATCCGTCAATTGGGTCAGCAGGTGGAGGCCGACATTCGCGCAACCTGCCTCGCCGCCCATGCCATACCGCCGGAGTTCGCCCAACGCCCGGATGACTGGATTTCGCTTATCTGCACCCGGCTGCTGCCGCGTATCAAAGCGGAATCGCTGGCGGACGCGGTGGACGCATTCTGCGAACACCTCGCGCTGTCGCCGCATCAGGTGGAAAGGGTATTTCATGCGGCGAGCCAGCTCGGCCTGCCGGTCAAGGTGCACGCGGAACAGCTCTCCGCCCAGGGAGGCAGCCGGCTCGCCGCGCGCTATCGGGCGCTGTCCGCCGACCATCTGGAGTACGCCACGCCGCAAGACGCTCTCGCTATGGCGCAGAATGGCACCGTGGCGGTGCTGCTGCCCGGCGCCTGTTACCTGCTGCGCGAAACGCAGAAACCGCCGGTGGACGCCTTCCGCCAGTATGGGGTTCCGATAGCCATCGCCAGCGACGCCAATCCCGGCACCTCGCCCGCGCTCTCGCTGCGGCTGATGCTGAATATGGCCTGCATGCTGTTTCATCTGACCCCGGAGGAAGCGCTGGCCGGCGTGACTACCCATGCCGCGCGCGCGCTGGGGCTGCAGGACAGCCACGGTACGCTGGAAAGAGGCAAAGTAGCCAATTTCGTGCACTGGCCGCTGACCCGGCCGGCCGAACTGGTTTACTGGCTGGGCGGACAGTTGCCCTGCACTGTGATTTATCAGGGAATTCCGCGGGAAGAAAGCCTGTACCCTAAATAATTCAAGCTGCGGGAAAGCGGCGACGCAGCGACAAATTCGTCGGCGACGACGGTGTTCAGCCAACGGCAACGGCCAGGGATGGGTGGTTAAGGCTAAAAACGAAAAAGTCCGGTCGGGCGAACGCCCGGCCGGACTGGAACTGCGCCGGCGTCAGGAACCTCTGACGCCGGCGAAACGATGATTACTGCGGATATTTACGCAGCGTCAACGTGGCGTTGGTGCCGCCGAAGCCGAAACCGTTGGTCATCACGGTGTTCAGTTCGCGTTTGGTCGGTTCGGTGACGATATTCATCCCTATCGCATGCTCGTCCAGCGTTTCCACATTGATGCTCGGCGCGATAAAGCCGTGTTCCAGCATCAGCAGGGTGTAGATGGTTTCCTGCACGCCGGCGGCGCCCAGGGAGTGACCGGTCATCGCTTTGGTGGCGGAAATGGGCGGCACGTTATCGCCGAACACTTCGCGGATCGCGCCCAGCTCTTTCACATCGCCGACCGGCGTGGAAGTGCCGTGCGTGTTGATGTAATCGATCGGCGTATCTACGCCCTGCATCGCCATCTTCATGCAGCGCACCGCGCCTTCGCCGGACGGCGCAACCATATCGGCGCCGTCGGAGGTGGCGCCGTAACCGACCACTTCCGCATAGATATGCGCGCCGCGCGCCAGCGCGTGCTCCAGTTCTTCCACCACGACCATACCGCCGCCGCCGGCGATAACAAAGCCGTCGCGGTTGGCGTCATAGGTGCGGGAGGCTTTTTCCGGCGTGTCGTTGTATTTGGTGGACAACGCGCCCATCGCGTCGAATTCGCAGGCCATTTCCCAGGTCAGCTCTTCGCCGCCGCCGGCGAAGACAATATCCTGTTTGCCCATCTGGATCTGCTCGACGGCGTTGCCGATGCAGTGCGCGGAGGTGGCGCAGGCGGAGCTGATGGAGTAGTTGACGCCGTTGATTTTAAACGGCGTGGCCAGGCAGGCGGAGACGCTGGAGGCCATGGCCTTCGTGACCACGTACGGGCCGACCGCTTTCAGGCCGCGCGGGCTGCGCATTGCGTCGGCGCCGAACACCTGAAAACGCGCGGAACCGCCGGAGCCGGCGATCAGGCCTACGCGCGGATTGCTCTGATACACTTCCGGCGCCAGACCGGCGTCGGCGATAGCCTGTTCCATCGACAGATAAGCATAGATCGACGCATCGCTCATGAAACGAACAACTTTACGCTCAATGAGTCCGGCGGTATCCAGTTTAACATTGCCCCAGACGTGACTACGCATGCCAGAATCTTTCAGCTCCTGAGAGAAAGTAATACCAGAGCGGCCTTCCTGCAGGGATGCCAGAACTTCCTGCTGGTTATTACCGATGCTCGATACGATCCCCAGACCAGTAATCACTGCACGTTTCATTCAGTACCTCTTCCATTTCTTATAGAGTTTAGGATTTTGTCACGCACTTTAGCGTACAGTTGTAAGCTGAACAAGTCCGATCAGCCAGGTCGCGTTGAAATTTGCGCCCTGGGGCACCGCTCGCTAAAATCGCATCATTACCCAATGAATGAGTCACTTCCCGTGGATAACCCACCGATCCGGCAGGCCGAGCTAAGCTGGAATGAACAGGGTACACCTGTATCGCAACAGTTTGATGACGTCTATTTTTCTAATCAGGATGGACTCGAGGAGAGCCGTTATGTGTTCCTGCTCGGGAACCGACTGCCCGAACGATTTTCCGCTCACCCGCGCGACCGAATGACCATTGCGGAAACCGGCTTCGGCACCGGGCTGAATTTTCTCGCCCTGTGGCAGGCCTTTCGCCGGTTCCGCGCCGCGCAGCCAGGCGCCGCGCTGAGGCGGCTGCATTTCATCAGCTTTGAAAAATTTCCGCTAAGTCAGACGGACCTGACCGCCGCCCACGCGCGCTGGCCGGAACTGGCCGATCTGGCGCGGCAGCTACGCGCCCAGTGGCCGCTGCCGCTGCCCGGCTGCCAGCGTCTGCTGCTCGATCGGGGCGAGGTGGTGCTGGACCTGTGGTTCGGCGATGTCAATCAGCTGCTGCCGCAGCTCGACGACAGTTTGCGCCAGCAGGTGGACGCCTGGTTCCTCGACGGCTTCGCGCCGGCGAAAAACCCGGATATGTGGAGCGGCGAGCTGTTCGACGCGATGGCCCGCCTGTGCCGCTGCGACGGCACTTTCGCTACCTTCACCGCCGCCGGCTTTGTGCGGCGCGGCCTGCAGCAGGCCGGCTTCAGCGTCGATAAAGTGAAGGGGTTCGGCCAGAAGCGGGAAATGCTGAACGGCGTTCTGCCGCAGACGCTGAGCGCCCCGCCCGACGCGCCCTGGTACCAGCGGGCCGCCGCCGGCCGCACCGGGGATATCGCCATTGCGGGCGGCGGCATCGCCGGCGTGCTCACCGCGCTGGCGCTGCTGCGGCGCGGCGCCAGCGTGACGCTGTACTGTCGCGATGAACGGCCGGCGCAGGGCGCATCCGGCAATCGTCAGGGCGCGCTGTATCCGCTGCTCAATAACCGCCATGACGCGCTGGCGCGTTTCTTCTCCACCGCCTTCGCTTTCGCCCGCCGCCAGTATGACCAACTGGCGGCGCAGGGGCTTGACTTCGAACACCAGTGGTGCGGCGTAAGCCAGTTGGCTTACGATGAAAAAAGCCGCCGTAAGGTCGGGGCGGTCCTGGACGCCGACTGGCCGGCCGATCTGGTGCAGGCCATCAGCGCCGCCCGGCTGAGCGAAGCCAATCAGCTGACGCTGACGGCGGACGGCGCCCACTACCCGCAGGGCGGCTGGCTGTGCCCGGCCGAACTGACGGCGGCGGCGCTGGAGCTGGCGCGGACCCAGGGGCTGACGGTGCGAATGAATTGCGCCGTGCGGCGCTTCGATGCCGGACAGGACGGCGCCGGCTGGCGGCTACAGCTGAGCGACGGCAGCACGGCCAGGCATGATGCGCTGATTCTGGCGACCGGACATCAGTTGGCCGACTGGCCGCAGACCCGCCATCTGCCCTGTTATCCGGTGCGCGGCCAGGTCAGCCACGTGCCGACCCGGCCCGCCTTCGGCCAGTTGCGTCACGTGCTGTGCTATGACGGCTATCTGACGCCGGTCAGTCCGCGACATCAGCAGCACTGCATCGGCGCCAGCTACCAGCGCGGTCAAGTGGATAGCGGCCTGCGCGCCATAGACCAGCAGGAAAACCGCCAGCGCCTGATCAACTGCCTGCCCGATGCGGCGTGGGCCGGCGAGATCGACGTCAGCGCCGGCGAAGCGCGCTGCGGTATACGCTGCGCCACGCGCGACCATCTGCCGCTGCTGGGCAACGTGCCGCACTATGAGCGCACGCTGAACGCCTATGCGCAGCTGCATCGTTCCGGCGCGCAGGCCGCGTCCGCGCCGATCTACCCGGACCTGTTTATGATTGGCGCGCTCGGTTCGCGCGGACTGTGCTCCGCGCCGCTGGCGGCGGAAATTCTGGCCGCTCAGCTGTTCGGCGAACCGTTGCCGCTGGACAGAGAAACGCTGGCCGCGCTGAATCCTAATCGCTTCTGGGTAAGAAAACTGCTAAAGGGCCGGCCGGTCTGATTCAATGCCGTACAGTGTCCGGCGCCGCGCCGGTGATAAAGCGCGCGAAAGTCGATCCCCGTCGGTTGCCGCGGGGATGACGCTGAGGGTGGGGGGGAGTCACGAATGCGGCAGGCGTCCTTTACGGCCTGCGCGCCGATCGGGAAGCAAGGAAAATATTCATCGTCAGTGCGGCTGGCTGGCCAGCGCCTGCCGATAGAGCGTCTCCCACATGCCGTTCACCAGCCGCTGATCCGGCGGCGACAGCTCGCCGTTTTTTATCGCCTTTTCGATGCTGCCGCACACTCGCGCATACAGCGCCTGCGGCGTCTGCTCGCCGTTCTCTTCGGCCTCAGCCACCGCCAGGGTCAAATGCCCTCGCAGATACCCCCCGGCGAAAAGTTCATCATCGCTGGCATGTTCCACCATGTCATCGATTAACGCCAGAATGCGCGTTTCAAATTCTGCGATCATGCATCGTCCTCTGTTGATCCGCCCCGGCCGCTGCTCAGCAGAGATCGGCCGGATACGGGAAATGGTCTGCCGTTAACGGCGGCGTATTGTAAAACGAATGTAATGCGTTAATAAAGCAGGCCGGCCGTTCGGGAATGCCCTGCTCCAGCCAGATCAGCGCCTGGGCGCGCACCTTGCGCTGAAAGGCGATGCGATCCGGTTCGGCTTCGCCGTCCAGGTTATCGCAGCTTACATTGAACGGGAAACCGGCGGCGACGCAAAACATCCACTCCAGCGCCTGCGGTTTCACCTCTACCTGCTCAAATTGCCGTTGAGTCAGGCTATCGCGCCCGTCCGGGCAGTACCAGTAGCCGAAATCCACCTGCAGGCGCCGCGCCGGACCGGCGATGCACCAGTGGGAAATTTCATGCAGCGCGCTGGCATAGAAGCCGTGGGCAAACACAATGCGATGCCAGGGCGACTGCGCATCGGCCGGCAGATAGATCGGCTCGTCGTCGCCTTTGATCAACCGGGTCTGATAGGCCTGCTGAAAACATTGATCAAACAGCGCGATAAGCTGGGAATAATGATGCTGGCCGTCCGGCCTGGATTGCGACATAGACGCGACTCTTCTTTCAGAAAAGCTGATGCAGCCAGCGGGCGATCTCGGCGCCGTGGCTGTCATGGATCAATTTAGCGCTCATCGCGACCGACACAATGACGATCATCGGGCGAATCAGCCGCTGCCCTTTGTTAAGCACCATTCTGGCGCCAAGACGCGCGCCGATAAACTGCCCCAGCAGCATGACCGCGCCCAGGCCCCAGACCACTTTACCACCGAGCATAAAAAACATCAGGCCGCCAATGTTGGACGTCGCGTTGAGGATTTTGGCGTGCGCAGTGGCTTTCGCCAGATTGAAGCCGCTCAGCGTGACGAAAGCCAGCGCATAGAACGAGCCGGCGCCCGGCCCGAAAAAGCCGTCATAAAACCCCACGCCGCCGCCGGCGATAATAGCGAAAGGAAGCGCGGACAGACGACGCTGGCGATCGACTTCGCCCATCCGGGGCGTAAACAGAAAATAGAGGCCGATGCCGATAATCAGAATCGGCAGCAGCTGGCGCAACAGATCCGCGTGTAGTTGCTGGATCAGCAGCGCGCCGGCCACCGATCCGACGAAAGTCAGCGCGATCGCCAGCTTCATCTCCGCCGGATTGACCGCTCTGCGCCGGATAAAATAGAGGCTGGACGAAAACGAACCGCCCACCGCCTGCAGCTTATTGGTCGCCAGCGCCTGGGCCGGCGACAGCCCGACCGCCATCAGCGCCGGTATGCACAGCAGCCCGCCGCCGCCGGCGATCGAATCAATAAAACCCGCGGCGATCGCCACGACGAACAGTCCGGCCAACAGCTCCGGACCGACAAAAAACCAGTCCATGGGTTAGTCTCCGCGAAAATGATTATCCAGCAGCGCCTGACAGGAAGGCGGCAGCGGCGGCGGAGTTTTGCTGCCCGGCTGGGTCGTCCCCGGCTTCGCCGGCACGAACCAGCTGTCCAGCTCGGCGCCGCAACCATCGCCCGCCGGCGGCGCCGGCTGATCCTGGCACTCCAGGCTACCGGCCGGACAGCGCAGCCGAACGTGCATGTGCGCCCGGTGAGCAAACCATGGCCGCACCTTGCGCAGCCAGTCGCGATCGCCGCCGGCTTCCAGACACAGTTGCTTCTTGATCGCCGGATTAACGAAGATACGCGTTACGTCATGATCCTGCGCCGCCAGTTTGATCAGCGTGGTCACCTCGGGTCGCCAGACGGCGGGATTGACCTGTTTGCCGCTGGCCAGCACCAGATCGATGGGCTGCGGCCGGAGCAACTGCTGCGCGCTCCAGCGCTGACGGGGCAGCTGCAGCCAGATATCCACGTCCAGACCGGATTGATGGCTGGCGTGACCGCTGCTGAAACGGCCGCCGGCCGGCATCGCCATATCGCCCACCAGCATGTTGCCGCCGGTGCGCTGATGCACCTGCGCGCCGAGGCGGCTGATAAACGCCAGCAGATCGGGATGGCCGAAGTAGCGCAGTTGATCGGGACGCATCACCTGATAGTTGACGGACTGCTGCGGCAGGGGACGCGCGCCCACGATGCAGCCGTTAGAGAAACTGCCGATGGCCTGCGACGCGCCGGCGACCGGCTCGGTAATGGTTTGCCACGGCGTTTTGGCCCACAGCGGCGCGCAGAGCAGCAGCGCGACAACGCCGGCTAAAGCTGATTTCATATCCATAATTACCAGTGAGGAACCTGACTGACCACATCCGCGCACTGCGCCCGCTGGCGCAACAGATGATCCATAAGCACGATAGCCATCATCGCTTCCGCGATCGGCACCGCACGAATACCCACGCATGGATCGTGACGACCGCGCGTCACCATCTCCACCGCCTGGCCCTGTCGGTTAATGGTTTTGCCCGGCACCATAATGCTGGAGGTCGGCTTCAGCGCCAGATGGGCGACGATCGTCTGGCCGCTGCTGATGCCGCCGAGAATGCCGCCGGCGTGATTGCTCTGAAAACCGTCCGGCCCGATCTCATCGCGGTTTTCGCTGCCGCGCTTGCGCACAACGGCGAAACCGTCGCCGATCTCCACCCCTTTCACCGCATTGATGCTCATCAGCGCATGCGCCAGGTCGGCGTCCAGCCGATCGAACACCGGCTCACCCAGCCCGGTCGGCACCCGCTCCGCCACCACGCTGACCTTCGCGCCGATGGAGTCGCCGTCTTTTTTCAGCGCGCGCATCAGTTCGTCCAGCGCCTCGATTTTCGTCGGATCCGGGCAGAAGAACGGATTCTGCTCCACCTGATCCCAGTCGCGCAGCTCGCAGCAAATATCGCCCATCTGCGCCAGACAACCGCGAATGGCGACGCCGTGTTTGATCTGCAGATATTTTTTGGCGATCGCGCCGGCCGCCACGCGCATGGCGGTTTCGCGCGCCGATGAACGTCCGCCGCCGCGGTAATCGCGCTGACCATATTTCTGTTCATAGGTATAATCCGCATGACCGGGGCGGAATAAATCTTTGATCGCGCTGTAATCCTGCGAGCGCTGATCGGTATTCTCGATCAGTAAACCGATGCTGGTGCCGGTGGTCACGCCCTCGAACACGCCGGACAGAATACGCACCTGGTCAGGCTCGCGCCGCTGCGTGGTATAGCGCGACGTTCCCGGTCGGCGGCGATCCAGATCGCCCTGCAAATCGGCTTCCGTCAGCGGAATGCCGGGCGGCACGCCATCGACAATACATCCCAGCGCAATACCGTGGGACTCACCAAATGTGGTGACGCGGAAAAACTGACCGATACTGTTTCCTGCCATCACGACTCCTTAACGTTACATATAACAGATAGATACCCTCCGCGTTCAGACCGGGGTTCGCGCGCCCGGGGCTGGAATATGGCGGGTATAGCGAAAATTAATCACGATAGCGGCTGAAATGCGCCTGACAGGCCAGCAGCTGTTCACGGGTCAGCATAAATACGCCGTCGCCGCCATAGTCGAACGCCAGCCAGCTAAACGGAATATCCGGATACTGTTCGATCAAATGCACCATGCTGTTGCCGACTTCGCAGATCAGCACGCCGTCGTCGCTCAGATAATCCGGCGCGCAGGCCAGAATGCGCCGCACCAGCGTCAGTCCGTCATTGCCCGCGGCCAGCCCCAGTTCCGGCTCAAAGCGGAACTCCTGCGGCAGATCGGACATATCCTCTGCATCAACGTACGGCGGGTTGGTGACGATCAAATCATACTTGATCGGCGGCAGCGCGCGGAACAGATCGGAGCGAATCGGCGTCACCACCTGCTCCAGACCGTGCGCCGCGATATTTTGTTCGGTCACGGCCAGCGCGTCGGCGGAAATATCCACCGCGTCCACTTCCGCCTGCGGGAAGGCGCTGGAACAGGCAATGGCGATGCAGCCGCTGCCGGTGCACAGGTCGAGAATATAGTGCGGCGCTTCCTCTATCAGCCCGGCGAAACGCTGATTAATCAGTTCGCCAATCGGCGAGCGCGGCACCAGCACGCGCTCGTCCACATAAAATTCCAACCCGCAGAACCAGGCTTTATTGGTTAGATAGGCCACCGGAATACGCTCATTAACCCGGCGCACCACGCGTTCGACGATGAGCTGGCGTTCGCTGGCGGTCAGCCGCGCGGCGTACATTTCCGGCGGGGTATCCAGCGGCAGGTAAAGGCTGGGCAACACCAGCTGCACCGCTTCATCCCACGGGTTATCCGTGCCGTGTCCGTAATAGATATTGGCTGCGTTAAACCGGCTGACCGTCCAGCGCAACATATCCTGCAGGGTATGAAGATCGCTGACCGCCTCCTCGACGAAAATTTTGTCCAACTTAGTCCTCCGCAGACCGATTCAATAGCAACTGGCGCTTAGTTTGCCACGAAGCCCGCGACAAATCAGCAGATATCACTGCCCGTCGGGCGTCGACTGGCCGATAATAAAACAGCAAGACGGACGTGAACCGGCCGTGAAACCTGAAGTACGACGGGTATATTTAGTTACACGCGAGAGTCGGGTTACACTAGCGGCAGACTGAATAACCGGATGGATGATGAATGACCGATAAACATTTACTGGATGATGAGGAGCGCAGGCTTTTCCGCGACGCCATCGGCGGCACCCGTAAATTAAGCCAGGATACGTATCGGCACCAGCCGGCGCGCCGCAAACTGGCGCAGCCCCCCACCCGACGCCTGCTGCAGGAGCAGGTGGACGCCAGCTTTTATTTTTCCGATGAATTCGAACCGCAGCTGGATAGCGAGGGGCCGATGCGCTACGTTCGGCCGGGCGTCAGCCACTATGAGCTGAAAAAATTGCGCCGCGGCGACTACCCGCCCGACTTGTTTCTCGATCTGCACGGCTTGACCCGCCTGCAGGCCAAACAAGAATTAGGCGCTTTGCTGGCCGCCTGCCGGCGTGAACACGTCTACTGCGCCTGCGTGATGCACGGGCATGGCCGTCATATCTTAAAGCAGCAAACGCCGCTATGGCTGGCGCAGCACCCCGACGTGCTGGCCTTTCATCAGGCGCCGAAAGAGTTTGGCGGCGACGCCGCCCTGTTGGTGTTGGTGGCGCTGGACGGCCACCTGGCCGGCCAGAACGCTAGCCCCGACCGCTGACGTCGGCTTTCTGCACCAGTTGCGCCGGCCCGATCATCCAGTCGCACACGCCGCGCCCGTCGTCGTCCAGCGTCACGCAGGCGATGGCGGAGGTGGCGAACATCGGCGCGCTTTCCGCCGGACACAGTTCGGCCACCAGGTAGCCCACCAGCGGCAGGTGGGAAACCACCAGCACCGTCCCGCTTTTCTCCTGCGCCAGCGCCTGCAGGTAGCTGGCGACGTAGCGGGCATCGCCCCCCGGCGTCAGCTGCGATAATACCTCTTCAGCGCCGCGCACCGTCAGTACATCGCGCACGGTTTGCAGCGTCTGCTGCGCCCGGACATAGGGGCTCACCAGGGCCCGTTCGATATCCAGGCCCTGCCCTTCCAGCCACTGCGCCATCTGGCGCGACTCGTCACGCCCGCGCTCGCTCAACGGCCTGACGGCATCGCTGGCGGCCTCCGGTAACGCATCACCATGACGCATAATTAAAACTTGCATTATTACACCGCTATGTTGACGAAATATTCTGACAGACAAACGTTGACGGCCTGCGCGCCAGGCGCTGAACGCGCCGTGATACGCCCCGCCGTCATCAGGGCTGACTGCCAATAGAATTGATTCGCGAACCGAATTCCGCCGCAAATTTAATCAGAATAAAGCGCGTCTTTTACCTCAAATGCGGGAGGTTAGTCAACCCGCCCGAACCGGACCTTCGCCTTATATCAACACGCCTGAGCAGAACGATTCTGTGTCGTTAAGCACAAAAATAACCGGCCCCGACGGATTAATTATACCCGTTCGACAACAATTAACCGCAATAGATTTGAGAGAACGAATATCCGGTAAATTACTACGTCTATTCAGACAATTAGCGCGCCCGGCGAGAAAGAAGAGCGCGCCCGCGGCCTGGCGGATCACGCCGGGACGCAACGGCAGGCGGCCATTATCGCCGGGCGCCGGCAAAGCAAGTTGTTATATATAATTCTTATGTCTCTCATAATTACCCGCCTGAACATTCCCGGCGGGCGCCGCATATCCATGCGTCATACAAAACAATAAACCGAAAAACAATAAAAATACAGATTAAAAAACCAATGATAAATTCCATACCGCAGTTCTTAACTGTTTTCAGTTTTGTGGAATTAAATACCGTTGTTAAAGCGAATATCAGCTTCTATCTTTTAAATTAATTATTCCATCGTCGGTGGGTTTAATAAAATCATCATGATTTATTTCTATCGGCAATATTTTCCGCACGGCGGTTAGCGTAAAAACCGGCATAAAAAATTAATCAGCGCCGACGATACCTGAGCGTTGAGAAACATTTAACGATGCTGCGCCGGAGATAACCGGGCACCCGGCAAGCCGGAAAAATAATTCGCCGCTTTATTTTTTTATTTAAATCAGCAAATCACTATGCGGAAAAATGATCGGAGATCGATTTGAACTGCGTCAGCGCCGCCCCGCAGGGCGCGGGCGTGAACATCAGAGATAAAAATCATTAATACTGATGAGTTTACCCGAAAATACATGTCGTTCGGCAGCGATAGGAATATTACTCATAAACCACAGAAATTATTTTTAAAAACAGAACATTTTACACGGCGAATAATGTGGACTATAGACCAAAACATTCGCATGTGAATAACGTAAGTCGTGGAAACATTATGGAAGCGGGCAACAACGCCAACGCCCCCATCGTCTGGAGTATGACGAGTATATAACCCTGTAAATAGTTTGGGTTGCAGGTATATAGCCGCGCAAGCTTCATTTAGCGGGTCGTTCGCCGGCAGCCTGAGAGATAAAAGCGCATAACAGATATACCCTTGTGTAATTAAATCATTGTTAAGGAATCGCGATGAAGATTAAGAAAAGTATATTGCCTGCATTAATAGCGAGCATGGTCCTCGGCGTTTCTTCGCTGGCCTGCGCTACCGGCACCGTAACGGGTGAAATCGGCGTCTCATTGACGATCGGGGACTCCTGCACCATTTCCAACAACGACGCCACCGGCGCCACCAACAACTGGGGTACGATGGACTTCGGCACCTACGGCGATTTGAGCAACAACATCGACGGTACGGTATTCGGCAACGCCAGCAGCGCCATTTCCGTCACCTGCAGCACCGGCCTGAGCCCGACGTTCACCGTCGGCGGCGGTTCGAACGACGCCAACTCCGTACGCGGTCTGGTCAACGGCAGCACCCGTATTCCATACCATCTCTATTCCGACAGCGCGCGTTCCAGCGAAATCGCCATTAACCAGGCGATTACCTTAGTCGCCGACGGCACCGCGAAAAGCATTCCGATTTACGGCCGGATCAACCGGGCCGACCAGACCGTTCTGGCGCCGGATGCCGGCACCTATACCGATACCGTCGTCGCCACCATTGCCTGGTAACCCCGACACCGAGTCAGAATCCCCGCGTTTCTGACTCGTTTCACTTAGCGCCCGTCACGGAGAGAAGACAGCATGCCGCCTTTTTCCAGCGCGCCGCCGCCGCGCCCTGCCGCCGGTTGCCGCCTGCGCCGCCACGCTCCGGACGCGCAGCGCGGCGATTAACGGGCAGGAGGCTCGATGATGCGATTTCCGTATGGCCGTTTTTTAGCGCCAGTCCTGATGCTGATCTGCCCGCCGGGCGGCGCCGGCACCGTTACCGACACCTTTAGCGTCTCGGCCTCGATTGAGGGCGGCTGCGCCTTCGGCACCACCACCACCAGCGGCCAGACCGATCTGGGCACCATTGACTTCGGCACGCTAACCAGCCTGAACAGCCCCCTGGACGTCGCCAGCAGCGCCGGCAACGGTTCGATCCTGGTCACCTGCACGCCGGGGCTCAGCATATCGATCGCGCTGGATTACGGCCAGAACGGCGGCGACGGCAGCGCTCGCTATCTAATCAACGCCGACGGCACCGATAAGCTGGCATATCAACTCTATCGCGACGCCGCCTACAGTCAGGTGTGGGGAACCGGCTCGCTCACCAGGGACGTCGCCGACTTCCCCGCCGCCAGCCAGAGCTACACCGTCTACGCCCGACTTTTCGCCGTCAGCAGTTTGCCGCCGGCCGGACAATACACCGACAGAGTCACGGTGAGTTTGACCTATTAACCGCACAGGGAAACAGCATGCTACCTTCACCTCTTCGCTCCTTTTTCCGCATCCTGCCGCTGCTGCTCGCCGGTCTGCACCTGCCGGCCTTCGCCGGCGGCTCCCTCCTGGTCTGGCCGATATATCAGGTTATCGAAGCGGATGAAAAAGGATCCGCGCTGTGGCTGGAAAACCGCGGGGCACAGCCGATTCCGGTTCAGATCCGCATCTTCGCCTGGAAGCAGATCGATTTTCAGGATCGCTACGCGGAGCAGGATGACGTGGTGGCCAGTCCGCCGTTCGCCACGCTTGAGCCCGGTAAACGCCATCTGGTCCGGCTGATGCGCGCCGGCCAGGCGGCCTCCGCCCCGGAAAGCGCCTACCGGATCATCATCGATGAGATTCCTCCGGCGCCCGACAGTCAGTCCAGCAAGAACGCCGGCGTGGGGCTACAGTTCCAGATGCGCTATCTGCTGCCGCTGTTCCTGGACGGCAGCGGGGTCTGGACCAAAAATCGCCCGGAGAAAAAACACGACGAAACGCCCCCTGCCCAGCCCAGTCTGAGCTGGCGCCTTGTCGCCGCCGACGGCAAAACCTGGCTGCAGATACGCAATAACGGCGTCGTCCATGCGCGCCTGAGCAACGTATTCTGGTCGGTCGACGGCGCGCGCCCGACAAAGCAACAGGAGATGTCGCCCGGCTTTCTGGGCTACGTGCTGGCGGGACAGGAGATGCGCTGGCCGCTGCCGCGCGGAACGCAACCCCCCGCGCCTTCGCTGCAGCTGTACGCCCGGATGGCGGACAACAGCCCGCTGGTGATGATTAAACATCAGTGAATGCATCGGAGGCTCACAGGGATATGATGAACAAGGTCATACACCGGCCGGGTCGGCGCCGCGCGGAGCTGGGTCTGCTGCTGGCCGCCGCCGCTCTGCTGTGCGCATCCTCGCCGGCGCGCGCGGCGGAGTACCGCGATCTGCCGCCGCCGCCGCAGGTGAAACCGAATATTAGCGAAGCGATTTATTACCTGACCATTGTGGTGAACGGGCGTAATGACAGCGGCGTGGTGCCGGTCGCCTGGCGCGACGGCAACTACTATGTCGAAGCGGCCGTGCTGCGCAGAAACCACGTGCGCCTGAACGCAACGCAAAACGGCGCGGTAAACGTCAACCGGCTGGAGCAGGTCAAAACAGAGTACAACGCCAGTCAGCAGCAGTTGGCGCTGACCGTGCCCACTAGCTGGCTGCCGGAACAAAACCTGCAGGGCGACGGCGGCGCCGGGCGAATTCCGTCGCAAAGCAGCCCCGGTCTGCTGTTTAATTACGACGCCTACTACTCTTCCCCGCGCCGCGGCGACGATGCGCTGACCAGCTGGCTCGAGCAGCGTTTCTTTAATGACTACGGCATCCTGTCCAACAGCGGCACGCTGACCAACAGCCGCGACGGCAACCGGCGCGACGGCTATCTGCGTTACGACACCTCATGGCGCTACAGCGACAGCGACAAGATGATCAGCTACCAGGCCGGCGATATCATCAGCAACTCGCTGACCTGGAGCAACTCCGTGCGCATGGGAGGGCTGCGTATCGGACGTAACTTCGCCATCCGACCGGATGTGGTGACCTACCCGCTGATTCAGTACAACGGCTCGGCCGCGCTGCCCGGCACGCTCGATCTGTTTATTAACGGCTACAAAGCCAGCAGCAACGCGCTCAATCCAGGCCCCTTCACGCTGACCAACGTGCCCTATATCAACGGCGCGGGCGAAGCCACCGTGGTCACCACCGATGCGCTCGGACGCCAGGTCTCGACCAGCGTGCCGTTTTACGTCTCCAACCAGCTGCTGCGCGCCGGGCTGAGCGATTTCGATTTATCGCTGGGCGCGCTGCGCAAGGACTACGGCGTGAAAAACGCCGCTTACACCTCGCAGCCGGCGGCCAGCGCGATTTACCGCTACGGACTCAATAACGCCTTGACGCTGTCCGGCCACGGCGAAACGGTCGACGATCTCTATCTGCTCGGCGCCGGCGCGGATTTCACCGTCGGCCACTGGGGCACCGTCAGTTCGTCGTTCAGCCACAGCGAACGCAACGCGCCCGGCAATCAGTATTCACTCGGCTATTCCTACTACGCGTCGCTCTTCAGCCTGAGCCTGCAGCATATGCAACGCACCAGCGGCTACCGCGATTTGACCAGTTGGCAGTACGACTCGACGATGAGCCGTCAGGTCAATCAGGCCACCTTCAGCAGCCAAATCTTCGGCCCGCGCAACGGCACGCTGGGCATAGGCTATTTCGATGTGCAGGCCCGCGATCGCAGCCGCACCCGCCTCACCAACCTGTCTTATAGCCGCGCGCTGTGGGGCAACAGCACGATGTACCTGGCGCTGAATAAAACGCTGGGATCGGAGAACTACAGCGCCCAGCTGCAGCTGATTATTCCGCTCAGCATCGGCGGCAACGTCAATACGGGAGTACAGCGCAATAGCGAGGGGCGCTACACTACCCGCGTCGGGATGAGCAAATCGGCGCCGTCCGAAGGCGGCATTGGCTGGAACGCGGCCTGGTCTGAAGGCAGCAGCGATTATCGTCAGGCGTCGCTCACCTGGCGCGCGCCTTACGCCACGCTGCAGGGCGGCGCATACGGCGAACGCGGCGATATCAATGCCTGGGCCGACGCGAGCGGGTCGCTGATTTATATGGCCGGCGCGCTGTTTCCCAGCAACCGCATCAACGACGCCTTTATCGTGGTGGACACCGGCGGCTATCCCGATGTCCCGGTCAGATACGAAAACCGGTCGATGGGCACCACCAATAAACGCGGTCACCTGCTGGTGCCCTGGGTCAACGCCAATTACCCGGCGAAAGTGGAAATTGATCCGCTGCAGTTGCCGGCGGATGTGGAAACGCCGAAGGTGGAAGCGCGCGTCGCCGTGAAGGAAGGCAGCGGCATGCTGGTCAGTTTCCCGGTCGAACGCGTGCTGTCGGCCAACATCGTTTTGCATAACGGCGACGAACAACCGATAGCCCCCGGCACCCCGGTCACCAACGAAGATAACGGCGAAAGCACCCTTTCCGGCCATCAGGGGCTGGTGTACTTCTCCCACCTGCGCAACGTCAACCATCTGCGTTTCCGCCAGCAGGACGGTCACACCTGCCGGGCGACGTTCTCACTGCCGGACACCAGCCGAAGCATGGCGCGCGTCGGTCCGTTGACTTGCGACAAGGCGCAATAAGGATATAAAGATGCGATATTTCTCATTACTGCGAATAGTGGTGATCACGCTCACGCTGCTCTTGTGCCGGACCTGTCTGGCGGACTGCTCAGTGATCACCAGTTCGTCCGATCTCGGCACATTAAGCTCGTTTACCGTCAACAACAGCGCGCAGACGGTGGAAACCGGCAGCGGCTTCAACTGTTCCGGCGGTTTACTGACCCTGCTGAGCTCCAATACGGTCACCGCCACCTTTGCCGGTAGCCTGAATCCGGACGGCAATACTATGCGCCTGTATAACGCCGCCAGCGGCGATTATCTGCCTTATAACGTCTGCTCCGATTCTGCCTGTTCAACCCTGTATAGCGTGAATTCGCAGTATACCTGGCGCAGCGGCAGCCTGTTGGGGCTGCTGGGACTATTCAACTCGCCCGACGGGTCGCTGCCGCTGTATGTGCGCACCACGACCGGCGCCAACCTGGCGGCCGGCGTCTACACCGATACCGTCACCATCAACTGGCACTACCATATCTGCTTTATCGGCGTGCTGGGGATATGCGCCTACACCGATGGCGACACCACGT
Source organism: Affinibrenneria salicis (assembly GCF_008710095.1). The sequence continues at coordinate 103,441 of NZ_VYKJ01000012.1, read as the reverse complement.
CCACGGTCAATCTGACGCTGACGGTGGCGAACGACTGCACGATTTCCGCGCCGGATATCAATTTCGGCACGGCGGCGCTGCCGGCGGAATTCGCCGCGGTCAGCGGCAACATGAACCTGAGCTGCACCAAAGCGGCGAGCTGGTCGATCAACCTGACCAGCAGTCATCCCGACGATGCCAGCTGGCGCCGCATGAGCGCCAGCGTCAACGGCAGTACCTATTACCTGCAGTATCAGCTGTACAACGGCAACAACGTCAGCTGGACGGAAAATAACGATTATGCAGGAACGGGCAGCGGCCTCGCGCAAAGCATTCCCTACACCGCCCGCATCAACGCCGGTCAGAGCAACCAGCCGGCGGGCGAATACAGCGATAGCGTTACGGTGACGGTGACCTTTTAGCCTCAGCGCCGGCCGGATAAAACGGCTGGCGCTGGTCGCGCTGGGCCAGCAAACGCGCGCAGGGCGCGAAACGATCGCCGAACTGCTGTTGCAGCAGCAGCAGCGTATCCACCACCTTGTCCACGCCCAAGCGGTCGATATAGCGAAACGGTCCGCCGGTAAAGGGCGGGAAGCCAAGGCCGAACACCGCGCCGATATCTCCGTCCCTGGCGCACTGAATCACGCCCTCGTCCAGACAGCGCGCCGCTTCATTCAGCAGCAGCATGACGCAGCGCTGGGCGATCAGCGCCGCGCCGAGATGCGCTTTCGGCGCCACCCCCAGCAGCGGATAGATGGACCTATCCGCCCGCCGCGTCCGCCGCCAGACGCCGCGCCGCGTCGGATAAAGATAAAACCCGCGCCGGTTTTTCCGCCCTTTGCGCTCATCGGCCAGCAGAGCCTCAAGCGCCGGCGGCGCGCTGAACCGTTCGCCCAACTGCTGCGTCAGGATCGGCGCAATCTTCAACGCGATATCAATGCCGACCTCATCCAGCAGGGTCAGCGGCCCGACGGGAAAACCGAACCCGACCAGCGCCTGGTCGATCGCATCAATCGGTTCGCCCTCAATCAGGCAGCGCGCTGCCTCATTGACGTAAGGCGCCAGAATGCGGTTAACATAAAAACCGGCCCGGTCGGCCACCACAATGGCCGTCTTACCCTGCTGACGCGCCAGCGCCAGCGCGCCGGCGATCGTCGCGGCGCTGGTCTGCGCATGCGGGATCACCTCCACCAGCGGCATCTTCTCCACTGGGCTGAAATAGTGCAGTCCGATCACCTGCTGCGGGCGTTGCGCGCCGGCGGCGATCTGGTGAATCGGCAACGACGAGGTATTGGTGGCGAAAATCGTTGCCGGCGCGGCGTTGCGTTCCACCTCGGCCACCATCTGCCGTTTCAGCGCCAGATCTTCGTACACCGCTTCAATCACCAAATCCACTCGGCGAAAACCGTGAAAATCCGTGCCGCCCGAAATCAACAGCATCTGGCGCTGCTGTTCCGCCGGCCGCAGTCCCTTGCTCCGCCGCCGCTTCTCCAGCGCCAGCCAGCTATGGCGCAGCGCGCTGTCGATCCCCTCCTCGTTGATATCGCGAATGCGCACCGGCAAACCGGCGCGCAGCGCCGTGACGCAGGCGATGCCGCCGCCCATCAGCCCGCCGCCGAGAATGCCGATTCGCCGCGGCGCGGCGTCGCCGGCCGCCGGTTCGCTCTGTTTCTTCAGCGCCGCCGAAGCAAAAAACAGGCTGCGCAGCGCGGCGGACTCCGGCGTCATCACCAGCTTGCCAAACACCTTCGCTTCCGCCTGATAGCCGGCCTGATCCCCGTTGTCCAGACCATAGCGCACCAGCTGAATCATTTTTTCCGGCGCCGGATAGTGACCGCGCGTTCTGGCGCGAGTCTGGCGGCGCGCCAGGCGGAAAAACCAGGGTCTGACCGGCGCGCTGTGCAGCAGACGCAGCGGCCAGGGGAGAGACGGACGGCGATATTTGCCCTGCTTCACCAGTCCGACGGCCGTGTCGAGCAGAATATCGGCCGGCACCACATCGTCCACCAGCCGCCATTTCAGCGCCTGACCGGCGCGCAGCCGGCGGCCGCTCAGCATCAGATCCAGCGCCCGCGGCGCGCCGATCAGCCGCGGCAGGCGCTGGGTGCCGCCCGAACCGGGCAGCAGCCCCAATTGCACTTCGGGCAGCCCCAACACCGTTTTGTCGTCCGACGAACAAACGCGCCGGTCGCAGGCCAGCGCCAGCTCCAGCCCGCCGCCCAGACAGGCGCCGTGAATGGCGGCCACCACCGGAAAAGGCAGCGCCTCGATACTGGCGAATATCGCCTGGCCCTGCTGCGCCAGCTCCTGCGCCTGCAGCGCCGAACGGCAGGCATCCAGCATGCCGATATCGGCGCCGGCGATAAAGGAGTCGGGTTTGTCGGAAATCAGAATCAGCCCGCGCAGCGCGGCGTGGCGTTGCGCCTGCTGCAGCAGCGCCATGATCTGCCGGGCGAACGCCGCCTGCAGCGTATTCACCTTTTCGCCCGGCACGTCGATGCTGATCACGCCGATATTGTCCGGTCGGATGGTCAGCGTAAAGGCGCCGGTTTCTGGATCGGCGGCGGATAACGGCGGTCGGGCGTTCATGCCGGCACCTCCAGCACCATTGCCGCGCCAAGGCCGCCGGCGGCGCAGGCGGTGGTCAGCGCCAGACCGCCGCCGCGGCGCCGCAATTCACGCAGCGTCTGGGTAATCATGCGCGCGCCGGTGGCGGCGAAGGGGTGTCCGTAAGCGATCGAACCGCCCAACACATTGAATTTGTCCATATCCACCTCGCCGGTAGCCTGGCTCAGGCCCAGCGTTTCGCGGGCGAAGCGCTCGCTGGCCAGCGCCTGCAGGTTGGCCAGCGTCTGGGCGGCAAAAGCCTCGTGCATATCGATCAGGTCAACATCCGCCAGCCGCACGCCGGCGCGCGCCAGCGCCAACGGCGTGGCCCATGCCGGCCCCAGCAGCATGTCCTGACGCACCTGCGCCGCGCTGAACGCATAGCTGCGCAAATAACCCAGCGGCGTCAACCCCAGCTGGCGCGCGCGCGATTCGCTCATCATCAGAACGGCGGCGGCGCCGTCGGTCAGCGGCGAGCTGTTGGCCGCGGTCACCGTGCCGTGCCGGCGATCGAAAACCGGCGCCAGGCGGGCGTACTGCTCCAGCGAGGCGTCGCGCCGGATAGTATTATCCTCGCTCAAATGGCTGGTATAAGGCGCCACGCGGGCGGTCATCACCTCATCGCGCAGCGCGCCGCTTTCCCAGGCGCGGCCGGCCAGCCGGTGCGAGCGGTGCGCCAGCGCGTCCTGACGTTCGCGGCTGATGCCGTAGCGTTTCGCCATCTGCTCCGCGCTGTCGCCCATGCGCAGCCCGGTCGAATATTCGGCCACCGCCGGCGCCGCCGGCAGCAAATCACGCGGACGCAGTTGACTGAACAATCTTAGCCGCCGGGAAAAACCGCGCGCCCTGCCGGCTTCGACCAGCACCCGCGCCAGCCGCCGGCTTACGCCAATCGGCAATACCGAACAGGAATCGGCCCCGCCGGCGATGCCGACCTGCACGGTGCCGGCCAGCATACTTTCAGCTACGCTCGCCACAGCCTGAAAACTGGTGGCGCAGGCGCGGGACACGCTCCAGGCATCGGTATGCACGCTCATGCCCGTTCCCAGCACGATCTCCCGTGCGATATTCGGCGCATCCGGCATTTGCACCACCTGACCAAACACCAGCTGTTCGATTTCGTGCGCATCGATCCCGCTACGCACGATCAGTTCGCTGACCACCATTTTCGCTAAATCGAGAGCGGATACGCCACTCCAGGCGGTGGCCTGACGGGCGAAGGGCGTTCTCAGACCCGCAACGAACGCAATGCGATCGCCGCGACGCGTCACCAATGGAAAAACCGGGTTCATAGGGGCTCCGTTCACAGACCACAGGTCCGACCTGAACTTATTGTTAACCAGATATTTACATTACGCAAACCGGCGACGGCGAAAATGCGACCGGTTCGATTATTGCCGCGCAGCGCAGATGAAGAGAGAAGACAGGAGACAGGAGACAGGAGACAGGAGATAGGAGACAAGAGACAAGAGACAAGAGACAAGAGACAAGAGACAAGAGACAAGAGACAAGAGACAAGAGACAAGAGACAAGAGACAAGAGACAAGAGACAGGAGACAAGAGACAAGAGACAAGAGACAAGAGACAAGAGACAAGAGACAAGAGACAAGAGAATAAACGGGAGGAAAGAGCTTCCCCCCGATAAAATCGCGGGATTAACGCAGGCCGAGCTGGAAAATCATCGTTTCCGCCTGGCAGCAGAACGTAAAATCGATATCCAGCTGCACGCCGTCATTCACGTCGGCAAAGCGGCTATCGATCGCACAGGGATCGGACTCGACCGAGCGCGCTTTCTCAGTCAGCGTATTCAGCATTGCTTCCGCTTCGCTGCGGCTGGCGAATACCCGGCTGTAGGAAGCGGTGCAGTCGGTGTTATCCATCACGGTGCCCACATCGACACAGCAGCAGGCGGCGGTTTCTTCAGCACGGCATTTATTGATTACATTGGTCATGGTTGTTTTCCTCTGCGGACATCAGCCTGATGGCCAGATCTGATCCGATTCAAAGATACCCGTTATCCTTCCGGCGAACGCGTCGGCGGCGTACCGCCATGCCGTCCGCCCGAATGCTATCGGGTATAAGCTTACTTTCCCGGCGATTTTACTCCTCCGGCTATTTTAGCTCCAGGACTTACTGCCCTGCGTCCCGATTAGCGGCATTTAGCGCGCGGGCGCCGCGTCAGGAAACACAAAAAACAAACAAGCCAGCCTCAACTGATTAACCATATGTTAATAACATCACAAATATTTATCATTATTGAAATATTCACAGATCAATTAAGAGACAATTTCGCCCTGGCGTTTATGCTTTGGCAACTGGTCTGATTTGCCTGACGCGACAGCCCCCCTACAATCGCGCACCCTTGTTACAACAGGTAACAAAGGTTAATAATAAACAAATAACGAGGTTTTGGTGATGAACCAGAAAAGCCGGTTTCAATACCCTATACTGGCAACAGCCGCACTGGCGCTTTGCGCGCAGGCCAACGCGGCGGGTTTTCAGCTTAATGAATATTCATCCTCCGGCCTGGGCCGCGCCTTCTCAGGCGAAGGCGCCGTGATCGATAACGCCACCGCCGGCAGCCGTAACCCGGCCAGCATGACGATGTTCGATCGCCCCGCCTTTTCCGGCGGGCTGATCTACATCGATCCGGACGTCAATCTGGAAGGCTCGTCGCCGGTCACCGGACAAAGCACCCGCGCGCGCAATATCGCCCCGGCGGAATGGATCCCCAATCTGCATTTCATCCTGCCGCTGAGTTCCCGCTGGGCGCTGGGCGCCTCCGCGGTGACTAACTACGGTCTGGCGACCGAATTCAACGATAGCTACGCCGCCGGTCCGCTGGGCGGTAAAACCGACCTGCTGACCTCCAACCTCAACCTCAGCGCCGCTTACCGCCTCGATGAGCATTTCAGCTTCGGTCTCGGCGTCAACGCCGTATACGCGAAAGCGAAGATTATCCGCACCGCGGGCGATCTGGCTTCGGTGCCGATCGGCGCCGGCGGGCTCAACGGTCTTGTCGACGGCCCCTCGTCAGAGGTGGCGCATCTGAAAGGCGACGCCTGGGGTTATGGGCTGAATGCCGGCCTGCTGTATGAAATCAATGATCGCCACCGCCTCGGCTTTAGCTGGCGTTCCAAAGTCGATATCGATTTCAACGGCGACTACAGGAATGACATACCGCGCGCGGCCGGCGGAACCGGCGGCGACTGGGTGCCTGGCGAACTGACGCTCAACCTGCCGGAAATGTGGGAGTTCTCGGCCTGGCACCGCGTAGCGCCCAGCTGGGCGGTGCACTATAGTCTGGCCTATACCAGCTGGAGCCATTTTCAGCAGTTAAAGGCCAGCGGCAGCAACGGGCAGACGCTGTTTGAGAAGCATGAAGGCTTCCGCGACGCATGGCGCATGGCGCTGGGCGCCACCTGGTTCTATAACGACGACTGGACCTTCCGCAGCGGCATCGCCTTCGACGACAGCCCGGTGCCGGCCGACAACCGCTCTATCTCAATCCCCGATCAGGATCGCTTCTGGCTCAGCGCCGGCGCTACCTACGCAATCAACAAAAACGCGTCGCTGGACGTCGGTCTTTCCTGGATGTACGGCAAAAAAGTGAACATCAGCGAACCGGTGCGCGACGGCAGCCAGACCTACTACCGCTTCACCTCGAAGGGCAGCGCCATGCTGTACGGCATGAACGTCAACTATACCTTCTGATCGACGGCGACGGGGCGGGCGGGGAGCGTTTCCCGCCCGCCGCTGCATAACGGCCTAAATGAAGACCCACCAGTAAAGGATGACCGCCGCCAGCATCATCAGCAGCCCGGGAAGACGACCAAACGGCGACAGACGGTTAGGCTCGCGCGCCAGGCTGGCGATAAATAAATTAAACGCCACGATGCACAGCATCACGGCCAGGCCATAGAGCATCTGCACCACCAGCGCGCCGTAGCCCTGTAAACCGCACACCAACAGCATGGCGAATACGATGCCCGACAGCGGCACGATCAGGCTGGCGACGGTGCCTGCCGGCTCGGCGATCAGACGATGTTTTAACCGTGCCTTCCACTCCTGTCGGCCGTTTTTGTTGCTGCCCACCAGGCTAATCACCAACCCGCTCCACAACAACATGACGATCGTCAACAGCGATACCGTTTTGGCGTTGACCTGTTCCATGATGGCGCTCTGCGCGGTCAGACGCAGCGTTCCCGGTCCCAGTTGCACCAGCAAACCGAACAGCAGACCAATGCCGACGAAGGTGCCAAACGTCGACACCTGCGCCTTGATAAAGCGCCAGAGTCCGGGCGACGGGATAGTGCTTTTGTCTTTAACGGCGTCCGATTTCATCACTTGCTCCTTATTTGATGGCAACAGCCTGGCGGCGAACGAATCCCCAATAAACAACGCATTCGGCGGCCGGCGAAAAGGCGAAACCCACGCGCCGGCAGCCTGAAAGATGAAGGGTATAACAGCTTGTCGTTTCGCGCATCAACTACGCGGCCGCCGGGCGGGCCGCGACGCGCCGGTATCGGACGCCGGCGCCGGTCGGGGCGAACAAAAAAGCCGCGGACAAAGACTCCGCGGCCTGAGGCAAGACGGGCGAACGGTAAAAAACCGGCGGGTTAGTGCGTTTCCGGCACGTGCAGTTGCAGCAGCTCATCCGTGTAGCGTCGTATTTGCTCCGTCAGCGCCACATTGCCGTTCAGGCGCTGGCCGTAAGAAGGAATGATCTCTTTCAGCTTATTGCGCCAGCCCGGCGACGCCGCTTTTTCTTTGAACACGCGCTCCAGCAGCTCCAGCATGACCGGCGCCGAGGTCGACGCGCCGGGCGACGCGCCCAGCAGCGCCGCGATCGTTCCATCCTGCGAGCAGACCACTTCAGTCCCCATCTTCAGTACGCCGCCGCGCTGCGCGTCCTTTTTGATGATCTGCACCCGCTGCCCGGCAATGACCAGCTTCCAGTCCCCCGGCGTCGCCTGCGGGTAATACTCCCGCAGCGCGGCAAAACGATCGTCATCCTTCATCATCACCTGATTAATCAGGTATTTGATCAGGTTGAGGTTGTTGATGCCGACATGCGCCATCGGCAGAATATTCGCCGCATTCACCGAGCTGAACAGATCCCACAGAGAACCATTTTTCAGAAACTTGCTGGAGAAGGTGGCAAAGGGGCCGAACAGCAGCGCCGGCTCGCCGTCCAGGATACGGGTATCCAGGTGCGGAACCGACATCGGCGGCGAACCGACCGCGGCCTTGCCGTATACCTTTGCCATATGCTGCTGCACGATAGCCGGGTTGGTGGAGACCAGAAAACCGCCGCCCACCGGGAAGCCGCCATATCCCTTCGCCTCCGGGATGCCGGATTTTTGCAGCAGCGGCAGCGCGGCGCCGCCGGCGCCAATAAACACGAAGCGGGCATTGATGACGCTTTTCCGCTCGCCGTTCTGCATATCGGCCACGGTGACCCGCCAGCTGTTATCCGCATTGCGCGCAATATCCCTGACTTCGTGATTCATGCGCAGGGTAAAATTCTCTCTCTGCTGCAGCCCGCTGACCAGTTGACGGGTAATCTCGCCGTAGTTCACATCGGTACCGCCGAGAATGCGCGTAGCGGCCATGCTCTGCCGCGGATCGCGCCCTTCGATCAGCAACGGCGCCCACTGTTTTATCCGGGCCGGATCCTCGGTGTACTCCATAGCGCGAAACAGCGAACTGTGCTGCAGCGCGTCATAGCGTTTGCGCAGAAAACGGCTGTTCTCTTCGCCCCAGACGAAATTCATATGCGGCACGCTGTTGATAAACGACGCAGGCTGACGCAGTACGTTATTTTTCACCTGATACGCCCAGAACTGGCGCGAGATGTCGAACGCCTCGTTAACCTCAACCGCTTTGCTGATGTCGATCGAGCCGTCGGCCTTTTCCGGCGTATAATTCAACTCCATAAAGGCCGAATGACCGGTGCCGGCGTTATTCCAGCCGCCGGAACTTTCCTCCGCCACCGCGCCCATGCGTTCGACCATGGTAATCGACCAGCCAGGTTCCAGCTCCTGTAAATAAGTTCCCAGCGTTGAACTCATGATGCCGCCGCCAATCAACAGGACATCAACCGTCTTATCTTCTTCCGCCACAACGCGCCCTGCCATACCCAACAAATTCAAACAGAACATCATATTCATTGATTTTCTCATTCTGTTACATCTTTTTTTACTTAAGTTTTTATATTTGCAGGTGAAAGTGTCCGACGACTCGACTTTCTGTCAGTTGGTTAAGGCAGGAAAATGACCGTGAATTGCACAACAGAATGCCCTCACCCCAGCGAAGCCGATGGAGGGCGAGATCTCAGGCAAGACGGGAGGGAATCATTCACAGCCTTCACGCTGACGAAACATTATTGTTACCCATACGTACAAAAACCACTTTTATAACTAAAGAAATTAACCAATTCTACAGTATTACGCAAGCCTGCCTCAGATCACGCCGGCGGCGCAACGCCCCTGTCAGCGGATATCGCCGGCACGCGCCGCCCTTGCGCCAGACGACACAAGGGGCGCCTGAGCGCCCCTTACGGCGGCAGACCGGCGGCGTCCGCCAGGCGGCCGGTCAGTCGATATCGTCAAGATCGCCTTTGATGGCTTCCGCGTTCGGATTCTGCGCCGGCGCGGCTTTGCCGTCGCCCGCCAGGAAATCCTGCCGCTGGAAATAGGCTTCGCGCATCATCAAATAAGGGTCGTCGGAATTACGCAATATTCCGTCGGAGTCAAGCAGCTGTGCGCGCGTCTCCAGCCCTTCGAACACCCATTTACCGGCGGACATCCAGAGAGTCAGATAGCTGAGCACCGGATAGAGCGTGTCGGCCATGTCGCCGCCGTCCTCACGCAGCGTCGCGCTGCCGTAGCCCGGCAACACCAGGTAAGGTCCGTAACCCACGTCGTAATAGCCCAGCGTACTGCCGAAACGGCGCGGTTCTTCGCGCGCCAGCTTGGGGTTGGCCATCGACGCCACGTCGATCAGTCCGCCCATGCCCAGCACGGTGTTCAGGAAAAAGCGGTTGAAATGGACCATGGCCTTATAGGGTTTACCGGCCAGAAAATAGTTGACCATGGTGGCCGGTTCCGACAGGTTGCCAAAAAAGTTATTCAGCCCGTTGCGCGCCGGCGTCGGCACATAGTCACGCCACGCCACGGCGGCGGGACGAACCAGATAAGGGTCCAGCACATTATAGTTAAAGCTGAACATGGTGCGGTTAAAGCCTTCCAGTGGATCCGAACGCCCCTGCTGTGACTGATCGGCCGAGCTGGCGCAACCTATCAGGAGTACGCTGGCAAACACCACCCCGCTCAGGCGATAATTCATATTTATTCTCCCTGACTGTATCGCATTGCATTCGCCGCGCGCGGACGCGGCGAATGCGGAAACTGTAGCACAGTGTATCAGCTTATTTCGCCGCTTCTACTTTCGCCTGCGCAATGCTGCGCGTTAACACCGCGACGCGAGGATCATCCGGCGGCAGCAAACGCAGCATCATTTGCCACGCGCCAATAGCCTGCTCATAGCGCCGCAGTTCGAAGGCGTTGAACGCGAACAGGCTCAGGGCGCGCAGATGAGTATGGTCGACGCGCAGCACCGACGCCAGCAGCTGCGCGGCCAGCCTGTTATCGTCCGGATCGCTGGATTGTGTCAATACCGCGGCATAGCCCAGCGCCACTTCCGGATTATTCGCATCCAGCCGCCAGGCGCGTTCCCACGCCTGAATCGCCATGGCGGCGTTGCCCTGAGCGGCGCCGATGCGCCCCAGCAGCATCCACTGGCCGGCATTGGCGGGATCGCGCTGCAGCCCGGTGCGCACCGCCAGCGCCAGACGGGCGATCTCCTCCTCGCTCAGCGGCCGGCGCTCCTCGTTGAGCAACCGTTCGCGCAACGCGGGCAGATTGTCCATGACCCGATGCCAGTCGCGCAGTTGACCGAAACCGCGCAGGCTAAAGTAGCTGCCGAGCGTAATGGCCAGCAGCAGCGCGATCCCCGCGTACAGCGCCCAGGCGGGCACCGGCCGCGCGGCGGCCGTCCGCGGCGGCGGTATATCGTCCAACAGATTATACTGCAGCTCGGCCACCAGCGACGGGCCGTCGTCCAGCGGGCCGGACGCGTCTTCGCACGCCAGTTCCTGCAGCCGCTGCCGATAAAACGCCTGATTCACCGCATCGCGGCTGACCGTCCGCCGAGCGGACGTCCACCACCACAACGGGCCGCAAAACAAACAGACGGCCGCCAGCAGCAGCACAAGCATCAGCAGCATCAACAGCGTCATCGCGACCTCCCGCCGGACGATTCGTCGTCCCGTTCTCCGCCGGTCGGCGGTAAAATCTGCGCCAGCCGCCGCCGCTCGTGCGCCGTCAGGGCGGCAGGCCGCATCCGGGCGCGGCGAATGATCACGCCGGCGCCGACGCATAACAACGCCAGCGGGCCAAACCACAGGATCAGCGTAACGGGCGTCACCGGCGGTTCCCAGGTGACGAAATAGCCGTAGCGCGCGACCATGTAGTCGATGATTTCCTGCTGACTTTTGCCCTGTCGCATTAACTGGTACACCTTCGCGCGCATGTCTCTGGCAATATCGGCGCTCGAATCAGAAATGCTGCTGTTCTGGCATTTCGGACAGCGCAGTTGGCCAGTGATGTGGAGAAACGCCTGCTCCTGCTGTTGCGAATCAAAAGCGTACTCCTGCGCCGGCTGTTGCGCGCGCGCGCCGCACGCGGCGCACAGCAGCAGGCATGCCAGCATGATGCGTTTCATCCTCCCTCCGTATAGCGCTGGTAAAGCGGCTGCAGCGTCTGCCGCCAGACGCGCTCGTTCATCTCGCCCACGTGGCGATAGCGGATAATACCCTGACCGTCGATCAAAAAGGTTTCCGGCGCGCCATAGACGCCCAGATCCAGCCCCAACATGCCGTCGCCGTCATACAGACTCAGCGCGTAGGGGTTTCCCGGCGCGCGCAGCCAGTCGATCGCCTGCCGGCGAGAATCTTTATAATTCAGGCCGACCACCCGCACGCCCTGTTGCGCCAGACGAGACAGAAAAGCATGCTCCGCGCGGCAGGTTGGACACCAGGTGGCCCAGACGTTCAGCAGCAGCGGCCGACCGCTGACCAGCAGAGAACGGTCGAATAACCGGCCCGGCCGATCCAGCTGTTCCAGACGGAAATCCGGCACCGGTTTGCCGATCAGCGCCGACTCCAGCTGGCCGGGATCGTCCCCCTGGGCGTTGCGGCTAAGCTGGACCAGCAGCGTCAGCGCCAGCAGCATAAACAGCAGCAGCGGAACAAACAGCAGCGCGCGGCGTTTCATCCGGCCTCCCGCACGGCGGCCGCGCGACGCGCTTTACCGCCGCGATAGCGCGGATCGCACAGGCAAATCAGACCGCCCGCCGCCATCAGCGCCCCGCCCCACCAGATCCAGCGCACGAACGGCTTATAGTGGAGGCGTACGGCCCAGACGCCCGGCGCCAGCTCTTCGCCCAGCGCCGCGTACAAATCGCGGGTAAAGCCGCCGTCGATCGCCGCTTCGGTCATCACGCTGCGCGCCACGCTATAGCGACGTTTTTCCGCCCGCAGCAGCGCCTCCGGCCGACCGCCCCGGCTGACCTCAATCACCCCGACGCTGGCGAGGTAGTTCGGCCCGCGGATTTCCTGCACCTCGCGTAACCTGAAGCGATAGCCGTGAATATCGACGCTGTCGCCCGCCTGCATGCGCACATCCCGTTCGATGCTGTAATTCTGGCTGAAGGCGATGCCGGTCACAGTGAGCGCCACGCCCAGATGAGCCAGCGTCATGCCCCAAAGGCTGGGCGTCAGGTGGCACAGACCGCGCCAAAAACCGTGCCGGTGCGCGGCGCGCTCATGCAGTTGCAACAGCGTTAATATCATCACCCACAGCGCCATCGACAATCCCAGCACCGTCAGCGCCACGATGCGATCCTGCAACAGCCAGGGCAGCGCCACGGCCAGCAGCAGCGTCGTCAGCCCGGCCAGCGCCAGACGCCGCCAAAGCAAACGCGGTCGATCGCTGCGCCAGCGCACCAGCGGCCCGATGCCGAGCAGCAGGGCGAACGGGATCATCAGCCAGGTGAACATCTGATTGAAAAAGGGTTGGCCGACGGAAATGCTGCCCAGCCCCAGTTGCCGATGCACCAACGGCAACAGCGTGCCCAGCAAGACCACCAGCACGGCCGTCATCAGCAACAGATTATTGGCCAGCAGCAGCGTCTCGCGCGACCAGAGCTGATGGCGCGTCCGGCTGCGCACCTGACCGCCCTTGCAGGCGTAGAGCAGCAGCGAACCGCCGATCGTCACCACCAGATAAGCCAGAATAACCAGGCCGCGCGCCGGATCGGAGGCAAAGGCATGAACGGAAACCAGCACGCCGGATCGCACCAGAAAAGTGCCGAGCAGGCAGAGCGAAAACGCGCCGATCGCCAGCAACACCGTCCAGGCCTTAAAGCTGCCGCGTTTTTCCGTCACCGCCAGAGAGTGAAGCAGCGCCGTACCGGCCAGCCACGGCATCAGGGAGGCGTTTTCCACCGGATCCCAGAACCACCAGCCGCCCCAGCCCAGTTCGTAATAGGCCCAGGCCGAGCCCAGCACGATGCCCAGGGTAAGAAACACCCAGGCGGCCAGCGTCCACGGCCGCGACCAGCGCGCCCACGCCGTATCGAGCCGGCCGGCCATCAACGCCGCGATAGCGAAGGCGAAGGCGACCGAGAAGCCCACATACCCCATGTACAACAGCGGCGGGTGAAAGATCAGGCCGATATCCTGCAGCATCGGATTTAAATCGCGCCCGTCGATCGGGTATGCCGGAAGGGTGCGGCTAAACGGGTTGGAGGTGAAGATGATGAACAGCAGAAATCCGATATTTATCGTTCCCAACACGGACAGCACGCGCGCCGTCGCCGCCAGCGGCATACGCCGGCTAAACAGCGCCACCGCCAGCGTCCACAGCGACAGTAAAAACACCCACAGCAACAGCGAGCCTTCATGAGCGCCCCAGACGGCGGCCACCCGAAACCAGACCGGCAGTTGAGTGTTCGAATTGGCCGCCACATAGGCGACGGTAAAATCGTTGGCCACAAAAGCATAAATCAGACACAGCCAGGCGCCGCTCACCGCGGCGCACAGCCCCCAACTGAGCGGCCGGGCGCACGCCATAACGCGCGCATCCTGGCGGGCCGCGCCCCACTGAGGATAGAAACTCAGCAGAGCGGCCAGCCCCAGGGCGAGACAAAGCAAAAAACTCCCCAGTTCCGGCATCATGGCGGCGTCGCTCCGGCCCGACCGGCCGCCGTCCCGGCGGGATGGCGGTGGTTGTCCGTCATCGCGGCCGATATCTCCGGCGGCGTGTAGTTCTCATCATGGCGCGCCAGTATTTCCCAGGCGCGCACCACGTTGCCCTCCAGCAGCTCGCCCTGCGCCACCACGCCCTGCCCCTCGCGGAACAGATCCGGCAGAATGCCTGCATAGGTCACGTCGATCGCCTGCTGCGCATCGTACAGACGAAAACGCACCTGCAGCGACTGCGCGTCGCGCTGAACCGAACCCGGCAGCACCATGCCGCCGACCCGCAAACGCTGCCCGACGTGCGGTCGTTCATGCGCCTCGCCCTTGCCGTTGACGATCTCGACCGGCGTATAAAACAGATCGATATTGCTGCTCAGCGCGTACAGCACCAGCGAAGTGGTCAGCCCCACGCCCAGCATCAGCAGCAGTACCAGCATCAGTCGATGCCGCGCCGGCGTTGTCATTCTCCCCTCCCGTCGCGCTGACGACGTTCGCGCCGTCGGCGCCGCGCGATGCCGCGCAACAGACTGCGACGCTGCCAGCGGGTATGCAAAAACAGGCCGAACAGCGCGCAGACGGCCAGCAGCAGCGCAGGCCAGACATAGCCGGCGTAACCGCCCATCAAACAGAAAGCCTGCCAGGATGAAAATGCCGGCGTCATAGCCGTTCCCCCCGCCGTTCTTTTTGCGCCAGTACGCTCACCCAGTCCTGATGGCGCTCCTGATACAGGATCAGATTACGTAACCGCATCAGCGTCAGGGCGGCAAACAACAGTTGATAGCCAACGATGCACCAGCGCAACGGCTGCCGCATAAGCGGTGAAATGGTCTGCTGCATCTGAGTCGATCCCTGGTGCAGGGTGTACCACCACTCGACGGAGTAATGGATTATGGGGATGTTCACCACGCCGACCAGAATCAGCAGGCTGGCCGCTTTACCGCCCTGCCGCCGATTATCGAACGCCTGATACAGCGCGATGGCGCCGATATACAGAAACAGCAGCACCAGTTCGGAGGTCAGCCGTGCGTCCCACACCCACCAGGCGCCCCACATCGGCTTGCCCCATAGCGAACCGGTGCACAGCGCGATAAAGGTGAAAACCGCGCCGACCGGCGCCATGGCCATCGCCGCCAGACTGGCCAGATTCTTCTGCCACACAAGGCCAATAAAAGCCGCCAGCGCCATCAGCAGGTAGATGCTGAGCGAGCCGATGGCCGCCGGCACGTGCATATACATAATGCGAAAACTATCGCCCTGCTGGTAATCCGCCGGCGCGAAGGCCAGTCCCCAGACCCAGCCGATCAGCAGGCAAAACGTGGCCAGCAGGCCACAGGGCGTCGAGATACGCCCGCACAGCGCATAGAGGCGCTGCGGCGGGAAAGCGTGATAAAACCTGGTGCGCATAATCTGTCCTGCTCATAGTTAACAGCGATAGCGGCGAGACGGACCCGACCGGACCGACGGCGTTACTGCAGACTGACGCGCAGCGCCGCCGCGGTGGCGAACGGCGCCAGCGTGGCGCTGCCCGCCAGCAGCGCCCCCAGCAGCGCCAGATGGCCGTCGAAAGCCAGCCCCATCGACGCCGCATCGATCGCCGACGCGGCAAAAATCAAAACGGGAATATACAGCGGCAGCAGCAGCAGGCTCAGCAGCACGCCGCCCTTTCCCAACCCCACGGTCAGCGCCACGCCGATCGCGCCGATAAGGCTCAGCGTCGGCGTGCCCAGCAACAGGGTCAACGCGACCGCCAGCAGAGTCCAGCCGTTCAACGACAGCAGCAGCGCCACCAGCGGCGATAGCAGCAACAGCGGAAAGCCGCTGATCAGCCAGTGGGCAAACACCTTGCCGAACACCGTCAGCGGCAGCGGCGCCGGCAATAACAGCAGTTGCTCCAGCGAGCCGTCCTGAAAATCATCGCGAAACAGCCGCTCCAGCGCCAGCAGGCTGGCCAGCAGCGCCGCCACCCACACCACGCCGGGCGCGATGCGCGCCAACAACCGCGGCTCCGGCCCGATGCCGAGCGGAAACAGGGTGATGACCATCATAAAAAACCACAGCGGATGCACGATGCCGGCCCGCTTGCGCCAGGCCATGCGCAATTCGCGTCTGACAATCAGCCAGAACACGCGACCGCCCCCTGGCCATCCAGCTCAATGCGGCGCATCGCGACCATGTCGCCGGGGAAATCCTGGTGAGTGGTCAGAACCGCCATCCCGCCGCGCGCCAGATGACGGCTGAGCAGCGCCATCAGACGCTGTACGCCCTGCTTATCAATGGCCGTTAGCGGTTCATCCAGGATCCACAGTCGCGCCTGGCTTATCCACAGCCGCGCCAGCGCCACGCGCCGCTGCTGACCGGCCGACAGCTGCGCGACCGCGACATCTTCATAGCCAGTCAGCGCCACATCGGCCAGCGCCTGCCAGATGCCGATGGGATCGTGCTGACCGCCCGCTCGCTGGTAAAAAGACAGATTTTCGCTGGCCGTCAGCTCGGTTTTTACCGCCGGCTGGTGGCCAAGATAAAGCAGGCTGGCGTGATAATCGACGCGTTGACGGTGAATATCGCGCCCCTGCCAGCGCACCTGGCCGGCGTCCGGCCGGGCCAGGCCGGCCAGCAGACGCAGCAGCGACGTTTTGCCGCTGCCGTTCGGCCCCGCGACCTGAACCATCTCTCCCGGCGACACGCCGAAGCTCAGCGCGCTAAACAGACGGCGTTCGTCGCGAATACAGGTCAGATTGTGTGCTTGCAGCATCGGACGGTTACCCGGCGGTCGGAAAAGATGGCGCCATTTTATCACAGAGCCCGTTGCGTCTTACAGGCGCCGCGGCGGCAAACCGCCACCCGCCGCAGGCTAAAAATACCGCGTCAGATCATGCAACGCGTAAAAACTTACTGTAAGCGCGCCGACAAGCGTTAATTCCCGGCGGCGGCGGAAAACGGCTACGCTTATATCCATACGGCAAGTACGACATGAGGATGTATGAACATGACGCCACAAAACATGAATGAAGTGGAAAGCGAAGAAAAAGAACAGGGCCGCAAGATCGAGATCAACGAAGATTCGCTGCCCTCGCCGGCCGCGGCGCTGCATGAACAAATCCGTCAGGAGGGCGAAAAGGAACTGGAGCGAGACGGCATGGCGCTGCTGTTATCGGCGATTGCCGCCGGCATCTCCATGGGCGCCTCGCTGATGGCTAAAGGTATTTTTCACGTTCACCTGAACGGCATACCGGGCGGCTTCCTGCTGGAAAACATTGGCTACACCTTTGGCTTTGTGATCGTGATTATGGCGCGCCAGCAGTTGTTCACCGAAAACACCCTGACCGCCGTGCTGCCGGTGATGCACAAACCCACGCCCGGTAACGCGCGGCTGTTGTTTCGGCTGTGGGGGTTGGTGCTGCTGGGCAACCTGCTGGGCACCGCGCTTGTCGCGCTGGCCTTTGCGCAGCTGCCGGTGTTTAACGAAGCCACGCGCGCCGCCTTTACCAGCCTGTCCGCCGAGGTGATGCACAATCCGCCGGGCGAAATGTTCGCCAACGCGATTATTTCCGGCTGGATCATCGCCACCATGGTCTGGATGCTGCCCGCCGCCGACGGCGCGGCCAAACTGTGGGTCATCATCATCATGACCGGGCTGGTCGGACTGGGCGATCTGACGCACATCGTGGTCGGCTCGGCGGAAATCCTTTATCTGGTGTTTAACGGCACGATCGGCTGGCAGGAATTTATCTGGCCGTTCGCCCTGCCGACGCTGGCCGGCAACATTATCGGCGGCACCTTCATCTTCGGTCTGATCAGCCACGTGCAGATCCGTAACGATATGAGCAACCATGCAAAAATGCAGGCGGCCCGGCAAGCGTCCGCCAGGGAAAAACAAAAAGCCGACAATGCCGGCTAACTGCTGACAGATTGAGCAAACAGACGGGCAAGTGCTTATTCCCCGACGGGAAATGCAGTATACTGCCCGCCGCGTCCCCGTAGTTAAACGGATATAACAAGCCCCTCCTAAGGGCTAGTTACTGGTTCGATTCCAGTCGGGGACACCAGAATTTCGTCTTCTGGCGTTTATCAACCTTTACCTCCCCATTAAAATCAACCCGTTGGGTTGTTTTCTTCGTCGACTGTCTGCTATTGAATTCCACCTATATCCACAGTGCTCTGTTGGTACAACCATGGGCATGGCAAGTTCGATGTGGTGGCTTAAGGGCTATGGCTGAATGCCTTCAGTGTGCCAGGAACAGGCGCAACTGGCTGTTTTTTTCACCGGTTCATCAGGCAAAATGGCCACGGGAAGCACGCCGTGATAATCGCGCAATGTCTATACCCAACGTTATCCATTATTTTCCGATAGCGTCAATGGATAGCGTGTTGGTGTTGTACCTGTATGCTGACGGAAAAAAGCGATGAATGCGCTGTCGCTGACAAATTCCAGCCGCTGCGCCACCTGATTTATACTCAGTCCATCGGCCAGCATTTCTATTGCCTTCAATAGTCTCCATTGCTGGCGCCAGCTCTGATAATTCATGCCGGTATCTCTGATGAAAATTCGACAAATGGTCCGCTCGCACGCCCCAGCCTGTTGCGCCAGTTGGTTCAGTCGTGGCGGCAATTCGCCTCCACGCACCCTGTCTAACCATGCGCTCAGGCGTGCATCGGAGGGAAAAGGTAGTCTCCGGTTCTCACTACGCGCAGTTTGCAATTCTTCACTAAATACGTTGATTAGACTGGTCTGTTGTTCCGCAGCCATTCCCCAGGGCCAGAATGCCATGCGCTCAATCACTGCGAAAAAAAGGGGATTAACCTCGACGATCTGTAATGGCAGTTCGGAAAATGGCAATGTGGTTGAAAAATACAGAGAGCGATAAGCCATAACGCCGCGCATCATAGCGCGATGAACGGTACCCGCCGGGATCCAGGCAGCACGATGCGGCGGAAGCAGGCACAGAGTATTCTCCAGTTCAATAGTGATAGTACCCGCAGCAGAAAAGAGTAATTGATGGCGATGGTGGCTGTGGCGACCGGAGTCGTGTAACCCCATATCGGCTGCAATTCCGATTACCGGGTCATCGAAACTATCCGGGTCAAAGAACTGTTCAGGCGCAATTTTTGCCATCTTGTCTCATATTTGATGTATTTAGTCCTGTTAATTGTAATCAGACACTGTCGTGACGGCAATAATAGTCATCCCTCCTGTAATATTAAGACGTCGCCATGAATACTATTAATAAACCGCCGCTGTGGTTATTAACATTACTGATTATGTTTCCACAGCTGGTGGAAACCATATATAGCCCTGCGTTACCCGATATTGCCCGTTCGTTCAATGTAAGCAGTGAGCGTACCTCTCAGACACTTTCAGTTTACTTTTTCGCTTTTGCTATAGGGGTAGCATTATGGGGGTGGCTGAGTGACCATATTGGTCGACGTCCTGCCATGCTGTCCGGGCTGATCTGCTATGCGGCAGGAGCCGTGATGGCGATAGCTACGGCAGACTTCAAGATATTGTTATTGGCCCGGATGGTATCAGCGTTGGGAGCGGCATCGGGATCCGTCGTGGTGCAAACCATGCTTCGGGACAGTTATCAATCAACAAAGCTGGCTCGCGTATTTTCGATTATGGGTGTCGCGTTGGCATTAAGCCCGGTGTTCGGTCTGGTGAGCGGAGGCTGGATTGTGAGCCTTTACGGCCAGACGGGGGTCTTTATTGCGCTGTCGTTGCTGGCGATATTGCTGCTGACGCTTACTGCGGTTATCTTGCCGGAAACACGGCCAGTGCGCGCAATCAGCCCTCACATAGGCTGTCTGGCTGTACGCATGATTCGCGACAGTTCTCTCCGGCGAAATGCAATGCTGATTTCGCTACTCAATGCAATGATCTTTAGCTACTACAGCCTGGCCCCGTTTCTTTTCGAACAATTTGATTGGGACTCCAGAGCATTTGGATGGACCGGATTGTTACTGGCGTTAGCAGCGCTATTTGGAAGTCTGCTGAACCGAAGATTATTGGCCGCAGGTATCGAACCGGAGCAACTGGTTCGACATGCCTGTAGCCTGGCGTTGTTATCCAGCCTTGTCACATGGGGATTACAGACCTCGCCGTGGATTTTAGCGCCTGTCGCTGGTGTCGTCGTCGCGTATAGCGTTGCGATCCCCAACGTACTGAGCCAGGCTCTGCATCACTATCGTGAACAGGCTGGCGCTGCCGGAGCATACTTCGGGCTGACCTACTATTTACTATTGGGTTTGATGCTGGGAGCCGCCGGACTGGTACAGCAGTTGGGCCTCGTTCTTACAGCCTGCGCGCTGACCGCCTGGTTATGCAAGCCCTCTTCAAGGCAGTTCTGACAGGAATGCGCCGCTATATGGCAATAGCTTTTCTTTATAATCGGCTATGCCCCGGGTCGCAAAATAGTCTGCCTGCAACCAGAACCTGCATCCGACAGAACGGCCGGGGAAGATGATTAATGAGCATGGACGAAACAACCGTTACTTCGCCGCAGCAAAAGCCTTCACGGAGGCGATAACAGGATTGGACGCTGGATAAATTCGGGTTGCAGGAAGGCGGCGCCCCGGCGATACATCGCTGAGCGGCAACAATCGCCGCCGTGGGCTATTCACCATTAATGCGCTCAACGATCTGGCGCGCGGTGGATACCAGATAAGGCTGGCCTAATGTTTCAATCATATCCGCCGGCAGATGCGCAATCGTCTCCGCTTGTCCCACCACCAGCGCATTATCGCCGGGCCAGAATAGCGCGCTGTGGGTGGTTTGCAGAATTTTTAATAGTGCGGTCCAGAAGTCGTCATGAGCTGCGGGGCGATTGACCATAAAACTATAGGTCGCCGGACCTGAGGGACCGGGCTCGGTGGTGCAGTAAAGGTCGGCGCTGTCGCTGACCACGCATGGATACGCATCTCCCCCCATCAGGATGGTTTCAGGTTCGCCGCTGGACGGCACCGGGTATTCCAGCGCAAAAAAGTAGCGGTTGTCGTCGATCTCACGCCCCCGGATAGCGTTCTGGAAAGCCGTTTCTACGATGGAAAAAGGGAAAAGAGCCGGCTGCCCCTGTTCAAAAGACTGAAGAAAAATATCAAAGCTCATCGTCATATCCTCCGGAAGTTACAGGATCCCGGTCTGAGTCCGCCATATCAGCAACCTGCTCAGGTAGAGCGGGCAACGACGCCGGGCGTAACCGGCGACGATGATGAGCACGGCAACCGCCTATTCATGCCACAGACGTCGTTCCCGCCAGACGCCCGCATCCAACAAGGGCGGCGCGCCCCATTACGTTTACTTGTTTTTATGGCAGGTCGGCTCATCGCCGGTCTTAACATCGGCGCAATACCATTCGCTGACGCCGTCGGAAATTACGCGGCCATCCACCTTCAGCGCCTTGCTGTTAATCCCTTCCAGCAGGGTCGGTTCAACGCCCACGTGCCAGCTGTATTTCCCGTCGCTGAACACTTGCGCGGACAGAGGCTTGATATTGTTCAGTTTGACGTCCGGCGCGAAAATCGGGTATGGCTTGCCGTAGATGTAGAACCCTTTTTTATCCGCCGCCAGCGTAAAGGCGAGGCACTGGAAAGTCTTCACATCGACATCGTTCTGTTTTTCACCGCGATAATACAACGCGCCGTCAATGTTTGCCCACCCCCAGCATGGAGCATAGATATTGACGCTGCCGCGGTAAGGCAATCGCACGCTGTCGCCTTCCATGAAGTAGTAGTGCTGCTTGTCAAACGCCTGATTCATTCCGCGGGGCTGAAAGCTGGCGGCGTCGGCGCCCGCCAGGACTTCCCCGTCGCGCAGAAAAATATGCTGACCGTCGCTAAAGAAGGGGAAATCCAGCGCGTTAAACTTATCCCGATCCACCTTTTCGGCCATGGGTTTGCAGGAAGCGAACGTGCCCACGTTACTGAACAGAAACACATCCAGCGTGGCGCCCGTCGCCAGATCAAAACCTGCCGGCAGTTTCGTGTCGTTGCAGTAGTAATGGCCATTGGACTTGCCCAGCGCGATTTCATCATTTTTATACACGCGCTCGAAATCATCCGGGCTGGCGTCCGCCAGGGGCTGCGGACTCAGGTTGGCCGCTTTTTGATACACCACCCGATCGTTGATGACCTTATAAGGATATTTTACCTTGCTGCCGGACGCCGGCGTCTGTTCAGACGCCGCAACGCGCTCCGCTGCAGCGCAATAAGCGCCAACTCCCATCGCCGCCAGCAGGCCGGCGAGAACAACTTTATTCATTATGTAAACTTTCCTGATGGTTTTAATACATTTATCACCGGCGAGTCTGAGCCAGCGGCAAGCGCGCTTTATGCCCGGACGGATGGAGACCACCGGTCGCCGCCGCGCCGTAGATCGGTTTTGCTCCCCGCGATATATGCACGCCGCGCAGGGATGAATACGGCCCGACGCCGGCGACCCGGTATGGCATGGGCCGAGAGCCCGATGGTTGAAAAAACCGTCATCCGCGACGTAAAAATGCTGCGCCCGCTGAATACATCGGCATTTCAATCTAAACGTTTATGATTACCCAGACTTTTAAGCAGAGAGCTTACGATGATGCGACCGTCGGAGACGGCATCGCGCAGGCACGGTCAGGGCCGGCCAGAACCGGCCGCAGAACGCTATTTCCGGCGTAGCCGACCGATCATCGAAACCGCGAACAGCACCAGCGCGCCAAGAATAAAACCAATGATCAGATTGGCGAGATTGGACGCCAGCACGGCGCCGAAACCGCCGAATCCTTCGCCGAAGGCGCTGATGGCGTGATGGAGCGCGGGCACGCCGTGAATAACGATACCGCCGCCGACTAAAAACATCGCCAGCGTCCCGACCACGGAAAGAATTTTCATCAGCCAGGGCGCGGCCACCAGTAGGCCGGCGCCGATTTTACGGGCAATGAAGGAGGATTTCTGCTCCAGCCACATCCCCAGGTCGTCCAGCTTGACGATGCC
Organism: Affinibrenneria salicis; assembly: GCF_008710095.1. Next base: position 80,562 of record NZ_VYKJ01000012.1, on the reverse strand, counting down.
GGCCACGATACCGTAGACGCCGACCGTCACCACGATCGCAATACCGGCCAGCACCAGTACCTGATTGAGCAGCGGCGCCTCAGAGACGATCCCCAGGGTAATCGCCACAATTTCGGCCGAAAGAATGAAATCGGTGCGGATCGCGCCCTTCACCTTATCGTTCTCATAGGCCGTCGTATCGGCCTGCGCCGCCGCCAGCAGCCGCTGCTGGCGCGCCTCGGGGCTATTCTGCGTTTTGCCGTGCTGCAGGCTATGCGCCACCTTCTCTACCCCTTCATAGCACAGATACGCGCCGCCGATCATCAGCAGCGGAGTAATCGCCCAGGGAATAAACGCGCTGATCAGCAACGCGACCGGCACCAGAATCAGCTTATTGATGAAGGAACCTTTGGCGACGCGCCAGACCACCGGTAACTCACGATTTGCTTTAACGCCGCTCACCTGCTGGGCATTCAGCGACAGATCGTCGCCCAACACGCCGGCGGTCTTTTTAGCCGCGACTTTTCCCATCACAGAAATATCGTCCAGCAGCGTGGCGATATCATCCAGCAGCGACAGTAAACTTGCTCCAGCCAAAGTGTTATTCCTTATTATTCGGGTTCATTATGTAGACAACAGGGACAAACCTGCACTTCCGCAACCAGCATAGACGCGCTCCCGGCGCAATCCCACTCCACCCGCACCGGTAGCCCTTCCGCCAGAGAATGGTGAATATATTTGCTGACCGGGCTCTCCGTCATGCCCGCGATCTCTTCGCTGGCGATTAGCGTATCGCCAACGAAAACACGGGCCGTGGCCCGGGACGCCACCCGATGCTCGCCCGCCTGCTGATACAAATGGTTAACGGTTAGTTTAATCGTACTCATCGATTACGTCACTTTACGCCGGATAGAAAAGAGCACGTCAGGCGGATGCCGGTTTCCGACGGCCGAACGGATGTTGGCCAGCGCCGGCCGGCCCAACGCGGTTGATCGGCTCATCATACACGTCCGCGGCGTCGGTTTATCTTACTGAAAATAAAAATAAGGCCCCGCCAGCGGGCAACGGCCCGGCGCGCAGCCCCGCCAGCGCGGATAAGTTTCCGGCCGTTTGCCGGCATCCGGCGCGGGAGGAAAGCGAACGGGCACAGGTCCAACAAATCGCCGCCGGCTGGTTTTTCGCCGGTCGCGCATAGGCAGAATTCGCTGCGCGCGCCGCATTCACGGGTAATGGGCCCATTTATCGAGTCGTTGCGTTTTACGCCGGACGACACTCGGGTCTAACGACGCGATAGCAGTCCGTCGCGCCTGGCTTCGATCTCCCGCGCGGCCATGATCGGACGACGCGCCCGCTCAGATTTGGCGCCGCAGTTCATCCACCAGCAGTTGCTGCAGCCGGACGGTCGCCTCAGGCATATTCTCTTCCGCCTGCAGCAGCGTGATGCCGAGTTCCGGCAGCGCGGGCAATGCCGGGGGCGCCTCGGTGGTCAGCTGTGCGGGCATGCCCATTTTGGAGCGCACGGTGATGCCCAGCCCGGCGCTGACCGCCGCCCAGATACCGCTCAGACTGCGGCTGACGAACGCAATGCGCCACGGAATTTCCGCCGCGTCCAGCTGGGTAATCGCATGGCTGCGGATCAGACAGGGGGATTCGAACATCACCAGCGGCAGCGGCTGACGCCGGGCCAGATAGCTGTCGATCGCCAGCTGCGGGTGACGAATCCATTGCAGCGGCAGCCGCGTCAGAACCGGCGCGTCCGGCATATTCCGCTCGTCAAGCCAGGTGAGCGCCAGATCAAGCTGTCGGCTGTCTATCGCGTGGCGCAGTTCCCCATTGCGGCCGATGCGCGCCGTAATCTGAACGCCGGGCCAGCTGCGGGCGAACGCGCCCAGGATTTCCGGCAGCAGCGTTTCGCCAAAGTCCTCCTGCATGCCAAAACGCACCTCGCCTTGCAGTAGCCTGCCGCGCACCGCCTGCAAAGCTTCGTCGTTAACCGCCAGCAGGCGTTGAGCGTAGCCGAGCAGAATTTCGCCACCGTCGGTTAACTGCAAATGGCGGCCGCGCTTACGCAACAGCCCGGTCCCGCACTGCTGTTCCAGTTTTTTCAACTGCGCGCTGACCGCCGAGGTTGACCGATTGAGCCGCTCCGCCGCCAGCGCAAAGCTGCCCAGCTTCACGCCGGCGACAAAGCTGCGCAGCGCCTCCAGATCGAGCGCGATGGGTCTCTTATCCATAACCATCCCGTTTTACAGGATTATAAATACCAAATATTTCGATTTTTTAAATTATAGCGCCATTCAACAATAGCGTCAGCCCACAACCTGAGGAGAAACCTGAAATGCCACAAATAATAGACCGTGACACTCTGTCCGCCATCGCGCCGAAACTGGCGCAAATCAGTAATGAGGTGCTCTTCGACGATATCTGGCGGCGCGCTGAACTGGCGCCGCGCGAGCGTAGCCTGATCACGCTGGCGGCGCTGATTGCGCTGGGCCGTACTCAACAGTTGCCCTGGCACCTGGCGCTGGCGCAAAACAACGGCCTGACGCGGCAGGAGATTATCGAAGCGATCACGCATCTGGCTTTTTACGCCGGCTGGCCGGCCGCGGTGTCCGCGCTGGGCTGTCTGCCGGAGGAGGAACAATAATGCCTTTCAGCCGCATTTACCTGCACGAAAGCCGCACGGCAGACCAACGGCGTCAGATTTCCGATATTCTGCATCAGTCGCTGGTGGACGAATTCGCCGTACCGGTCGACGACCGTTTCCAGCTGATAACGCCCTGTTCGGACGGGCATTTGATCTACGACCGGCATTATCTGACCAGCGGCCCGGACGGCCGCAGCGACGGCTATCTGCTGTTTCATATCACTGCGGGCAAAGCGCGCAGCCGGGAGCAGAAACAAAATTTCTATCGGACGCTGACCCGGCGACTGACGGACGGGCTGGCGATGTCGCCGGACGACGTGATGATAGTGATTCAGTTTAGCGCGGCGGAAGATTGGTGTTTCGCCAGCGGACATCCCCTGATAACGGAGGCGTTATGATCGCCATGCAGTACAGTTTTGTTTTGCCCGCCGACTACGATATGTCGGTTATTGAGCGGCGCATCGCTGAGAACGGCGCCCGACTGGATGGCTTTCCCGGTCTGGTGTTTAAAACCTATCTCTACGCCCGGCGCGACGACCCGACGGCGCCGTCGCGGGAAAACCTTTACGCGCCGCTCTATCTCTGGCAGGACGCGCCGAGTATGGCGCGCTTTCTCGCCAGCGCCGGCTTTGCCGCCTTAACCCAGGCGTTTGGCCGGCCGCGCGTGCAGAGCTGGCTGGTGGCGCGCGCGCCGCAGGCGGGCCAGGTCAAACCCTGTACGCTGGCGCGCCGCGAGATCGCGCCGCTAACGCCCGAAACGGATTTGTCGGCCATCGGCGCGGCGTCGGAGGGCGACCTGCTGGGCTGGGATAGCGGCGACTGGCGACAGTTGCGGGTAGATTTCCTGCAGCGCCGACCGGCGGCGGACGCTGACGAGACGTCGGCGCAATATTACCGCATCGGTTATGTAGCGACCGGCGATACGCCGAATAAACGCAGGTAATGAGCAAGCCGGCCTGCCGCGCTAAACGGCGGCTGGCCGGCGCTCAAACCGGCCACAGCGTAAATAGCCATGCGCACCATAACAGCACGGTGGCCGCCATGGCGCGCCGCAGCAGACGCCGCGCGCCGGCCCAGCGCTGTATCAGCGGCCGATCGCGCACTTTTTTCCCGCCCCACAGCTGTTGCATCGCCGCATCGAACACCGCCGTCGACGGCGCATCCCTGAGCTGCGTAAACAAACGTTCGTCCAGCCACAGACGCCAGCAGAAATAGTGCGTCAGCAGCGCCAGAGCGCCGAGCCCCGCCGATGACGGCGCGGGCGGCGTCAGCAACAGAGACAATAGCGGCGGCAGCGTCAGCGCGGCAAAGTAGCGCCAGCTGGCTAAATGAATAACCAAAACCCGAACGGCATCCGGCTGATGCAGTACGGCTATCGTTTTCTGTTGTTCCATTGTTCCAGCATCCGCAAGTGTTCATCCGTCAGTACCACCGCCGACCGCCGCTGACGCAGCAGATCGACGGCCTGGGCGACGCTGGCCGCCCGCCGTTGGGCCAGCAGCCAGCCCGCCACCACCAGCGCGCTGCGCGACAGACCCAGCGCACAGTGTACCAACACCGTATCGTGTCGGCTGCTCAGCTGTTGCAGCGCGGACACCGCCTGCGCAAACTGTTCCGCATCCGGCAGCGCCAGATCGAGCAGCGGACAGCAGACATAGGCGCGGTCGCGGGTATCGCGGCCGCGCCAGAACTCGCCGGTCAGATCCAACACCGCCCGTTGCGCGACCGGCCGCCGCGGATAGCTGCCGATAAACATCCCCGCCCCGATCTCGCTGACGGCGTCCAGTCGGCGGGTATACATACGCATGGAAAGTCGCGCCGCCAGCAGATAGGGCAACAGCAGCAGCCAGGCCGAAGGCGACATGCCGCCCGTCGGTTGCTTCTGGAAAACCGCCGTCCCCAGACCGGCGTAACCGAGCGCCACCGCGGCCAGCGCCAGCGCCGGCCACAGCATAACGTAGCAAACGGGCGACAGCGGCGCGATCAGCAGACACAGCCCCGCCCCGCCGGCATAGCGCCAGGCCAGCCGACGGTGCGCGCCGCCGCCGCGGCGCCAGCGCCATCCGCCGCGCACAGGAATAAGATAGCTGACGACCACGCCCGCGGCCACGCCGGTAATCACATCGATAAAGTGGTGCTGCCAGGTGGTCAGCACCGAAACGGCGATCAGCAAAAACCAGGCGCTCAGCGCCGCGCGCCAGCCGCGGCCGGCATGCGCCCAGAAACGCAGCCACAGCAGCCAGGTCAGCATAATATGCAGCGACGGCGCCTGATTAAACGGCAGATCGAACATTTCCAGTTGGTCAAACAACCAGCCGAAGAGCCCGTCGGTGTGGGGCCGGACAAAACTAAACCGAAGCGGGAACAGTAAAAAACCGCCGCAGGCCACCAGCGATGCGGCGATCAGCCGCCACGCCTGGCGCGTCTGTTCGCGCCGCGTGCGGCAGATAAACAGCGAGATACCGTACAGAATATCGATGCTCCAGTACGGCACGATGGTCCACGGCAGAAAAGGAATATGCCGTTCCCAGTCAAACACCACGCTGCCGACGTTCTCCCGCCCGGCGGTAAACTGGTTGACCTGGCCATAGCTGAGGAAAAACAGCGGCGCCAGCAGCAGCAGCCAGAAAAAGCCGCGCCGCCACAGCCCGCGGCGCCAATGGTCCGTCCACGTCTCGTCCGCCGTCATCGGATGCGCCGTACCGCCAGAGAAACCGTAAAAATACCCCACGCGTCAATCAACTGCTGGCATTTTTCAAACCCGGCCTCTTGCACCAGCGCATCCATCTCGCCCTGCGAGCGCACGCGCATCACCCACGGAACGCCGTCCCGGTGGCTGGTCAGCGCCCAGGCGATCATTTTCAACTGCGGATGCCACGGCTGGCCGGTATATACCAGCAGTCCGCCGTCGGGAATGGCCGCCGCCAGCCCGGCCAGCGACGCGCGCACGCTGTCGTTATCCGCGAACAGCTCATACAGCCCGGAAACGATGCCCAGCGTCGGCTTCAGCTCCAGCGCGGCCAAATCGGCGCGGTCAAAGGCATCGCCTTTTTCAAAACTCGCCAGCGACTGCAGCCCGCGCCCGGCGATCATCGCGCGCCCCTTTTCAACGTTCAGATCGCTGTAGTCACGCAGCAAAATGCGCTCAATGCCCTGCTGCTCCGCCAGCGCATCCAGCACATAGCGTCCGTGACCCGCCGCGATATCGACGATACGCACCGGCATCGCCTTTTGCTGCAGCTGCTGGATCGCCAGCTGGATCGTTTGCTGCATATGCTCCTTGCGCATGCGAATGCCTTTCCAGCCGATACTATTCAGATAGTTGCGATCGAGGTAACGACCGAACGCGTTGCTGCCCTGCGGCTGATTGCGGTAGACGTAATCCAGCGTGCTGCCCGAGTCAAAACCGGTGTCAAAGCCCAGCCGCACGCCGGCGGAATATTTACCGATGTTCTTCATGCTCCAGCGCAGCGCGGCGTAATACAGCCCCTCGGGCGAATAGCGCGCAGGAAACGCCGCCAGCATGCGCCAGGCGTCGGCGCCGGGACTCCAGCGATCTTCCTGCGCGTAATCGGGCGGCGTCGGTTGCATGGCGTACAGCCGCTCGATGAAGTCCCGCATTTTCGCGAACGCCAGATGACGATCTTTTTCGCCCAGCGTATCGTGATAAAAGCCGGGCAAAATATGCAGTTCTTTTACCGGATGACGAATCCCCTGATAAAAGCGGATCTGCGGTTTACGGTGCACCACATAGTCGTCGCCGGAAATCAGCAGCTGCGTCGGCAGCCTGATCGCCGCGGAATCGGCGACGATGCGCTCGGCCGTGCTGTACAGATCCAGCAAAATATTGACCGCAATGGCGCGGGTAATCAGCGGGTCGCAGTTAAAACTGGCGACGCGCTCTGGATCGTGCGTCAGATATTTGCCCTTCACATAGGAATTGACGAAAAACAGGCCGCGCAGGCGCTGCTGCAGCGCCAGCCCGCGGCGGGCGAAGGGTACGTACAGTTTCACTTTAAAGGCGGGCGAAGCCAAAATCATACCGCGTATTTTCGGCGCGTAATCGTGCACCCAGGCGGAGACCAGCACCGCGCCCACGCTTTGGGCGATCACCACGATATCGCTGAGCGCCGCCTGGCTCTGCGCGGCGACAAAGCGCACGAATTCATCGACATCGCGCACCGAACGCGCCAGGCTCGGGCTGTAGCCGCGCTCGCCGGGCGAATGGCCGTGTCCGCGCGCGTCCCACGCATAAAACGCGGTGGACGGCATCGCCAGCTCATCCACTATATGTTGTAAACGCCCCGAATGCTCATGGCCGCGGTGAAACAGGACCATGACCCGCCGCGGCCGCTCATCGGCGGCGGGCCAATGACGATAAAACAGCGACACGCCATCACTGGTGGTAAAGGTACTTTCATGAGGGACTCGCGTTGCCTGGGTCATGAAACTCTCCGTGTGAATTGCCGTTGCATTGTTGTAAACAAAACCGGGGGCAGATGACAAATACTTTACTGTTCCGATCAGGCCGCGAATGATGAATATTGCATCAATCGGCGAAAATGTCAGTTCACGCCTGCTGGCGCAGCGCCGCCCGGCAGCGATTAATGCAGGTGAGCAGCGACAGCAGGGCCACCGCGGCGAACAACCAACCCGACCAGGCCATGGCCGCCGGCCAGATCGCGATGCACAGGCCGTAGGCGCCGAACACCAGGGCCCGATCGCTCTTGCCCAGCGGGCCATTGTATTGACGATCGGCGCCGATGGTCTGCGCCAGTACGCCGCAGAATTCGGTCATCGCCGCCAGCAGCACCGCGATCGTCACCAGCCAGGGAAGCGCGAACGGCAACAGAGCGAACGGCAGATAGAGCGCGGCGTCAGAGATAACGTCGCTGGTTTCATTCAGCAGCGCGCCCAGCCGCGATTTCTGATGAAATTCGCGCGCCAGCATGCCATCGACGGCGTTTAACGCCATGCGAACAAACAGAAACAGCGGCAGACAGAAAAACAGCCAGCGCGCGGGGTACAACGCCAGCGCGATGCCCATCGCCAGCGACAGGATCAACGCCAGCAGGGTCACCTGATTGGCCGTCACCCCGCCGCGCTGCAGTCGGGCTAAGCCGGGGCGCAGCAGATTTTGAAATTTAGGTTTGATGTCGTAAAGCGTCATTTTTACCCGTAACCAGAGGTCGTATCAGAGAATACACCGGTCTGCCCGGATCGCCCGATCCGGCACAGTCCACAGGGACGCACTATAACAGAGGCGATCAACCACGATGATTGTTTTAACGGCGTAATGCCTAAAAATACAGTGAATTATCCTTAGATAAACTAAAAAAATATCGTCCGGCACAAACCCGGCCGGCCCCCCACAGCCTCGGGCGCTGATTGCCGCCGCCGCGGCGTTATCGGATCTGTCTGACGTCGGGCATTAATCATCAACCGGCCGATAGCGTTGGCTGTCGGCATCAAGGCGATACTCGATCGTTTTGTCGCCCGGCCCATCGCCCGGCGCGCAGTTCAGCAACACGCGCGAACGATTCTCGCCGTTCTCAAGATTCATATAAATCGGCGTCATAAAAAAACCGAAGCGACAGCCCTGCCGCTGCGGATTCAGCACCTGCACCACCTTGCCGCTGCGCTTATCCAGCACCTTCACGCCGCTGAGCGCGAGATCGCCGCCGCTACGCTGATAAACGCCGATAAAACTGTGTGTCTCGGTCTGCCCCCAGAACGGGATGTCCGGCGTTCCCAGAACAGACGGCGGCGAGGCGCTATCGTCCAGCGACGCGCTGCGGCGCAGGCGCACCGGATAGCGTTTGTCGCCGCGGCGCCAGTGACCGACCAGCTCATCGCCGCGCGCGCTCAGTTGAAACGGGCAGGCCGACATATCGGGAGCGGTTGCGCTCCCGCGGATAATAGAGTTGTCGTAGTCCTGCGCGTTGAGGATTTCGCACGCGCTCAACGAGTCCGCCGCGTACGTGCCATACAAAGGGATCGGGGCGCGCTGTCGATCATAATAATAACTGCCCAGCAGACTGATATAGGGACCAAAACGGTAGCGCTGCAGCGAGACATGTACCGGATAAGTGCCGACCAGTCCGACATAGTTGTTCACCACATACCAGCCCGCCCAGGCCGGCGCCGCCGCCGTCAGCCAAAGAGCGGCGAATATGGCCGGGATACGTCTTATCATTCTGCCTCCAGTGCGTTCAAACGGCGCCGCGCGCCGTCGTTTACGACGATCCGAAATAGTGAAGACGCGCGACAGGTCTACCGCCGGCGCAGGACAATGCGCACCGACGCCCGCTTTCGCGGCCACCCGGCGGATTAAATCACGCGCTCGCTGCTCGTCCGGTTAGCCGCGTGACGCAGACGACAGCCCGGCAGCCGTGTTTCATCCTGGATGCCTCTGCGGGAAGTCTTGTTCGGCATTGAACGATCCGCCGGCAAAGGGATAATCTGTCATAACGTCAACAAACAGAAAAGTCTCTCCCCGCCCCGGAAGAGCTGAGTTATTCGACCCGCCGATAATTTAAGGAATATAGCATGAGGTTAATCTATCCCGAGTGGCAGTGTTGTTCCCATCCTTCGGTGCACGCCGGCGCCAGATGGCTGGCGGCGGCTCTGCCCGACGACGGCGACAGCATCCATATCGCGGCGCCGGAACAGGAAACGTTAGTCAAAACGCAGCAGGTCTACGCCCTGCCCTCCATTGTGGAGCGCTTTCGACAGGCGATGCGCCAGTTGACCGCCCGGCGCCCCGATCGGCTGCAGATGATTGGCGGCACCTGCGGAGCGGAGGTCGCGCCGGTAGCCTGGCTGAATCAACGCTATGCCGGCGAACTGGCGGTTATCTGGTTTGACGCCCACGCGGATTTGAATACGCCGCAGTCATCGCCGAGCGGCGAGTTTCACGGTATGGTCTTACGCACCCTGACGGGGGAAGGTCCGCGGGAGTTGGTTGAGGGCATTGCGCGTCCGCTTGTGCCCGGCCAGATATTCCTCGCCGGCGTACGGGAGCTCGACCAGCCGGAGCGCGCATTTATCGAACGGCGCAACATCGCGCTGTCGCCCGAAATCGATGCGTCGAGCGCCGGGCGGCTGTGCGCGGCGATCCGGGCGGCGGGCTACCGGCGGATTTACCTGCACATCGACGTCGATGTGCTGAACCCGGACAGTTTTTCCGGCGCGCTGATGCCCACGCCCGGCGGTCCGACGCCGGCCGCCCTGAGCGCCGCGCTCAGGCGGCTGAGCGAAACGTTTGAGGTGGTCGGCTCCAGTATCGTCGAATACTGCGGCCGCACGGAACAGAGCAGAGATCAGCTTATCGCCCTGCTTCGAGACGGCGGTTTGCTGCCGACGCCCGGCGCGGCGGCGTAATAAACCGGCGGCGGAACGGCGGCGAAGGCGATGCGGATCTGGCCGGCGCATTGCCCGGCGGCGATTAGTCGCCGCTCGCCGCGCGCCATTTTCCGGGCGCCACGCCATACCAGCGTTGAAAGGCGCGCGAGAAAGCGCTCACCTCGGTATAGCCCAGCAACGTCGCCAGGCCGGAGATATTGATGGTTTGATGCTGCAGATGGTAGCAGGCCAGCTCCTTGCGGGTCTCCTCGACGATCTCTTTAAAACTCTTGCCGTCTTCCGCCAGCCGGCGCTGCAGCGTCCAGCCCGGCATGTTCATTCTGAGCGCCACCTCCTCCAGCCGCGGATTGCCGCTGGCCAGCAGCGATATCAGCTCATCCTTTACTTTACTGACGAGGCCGGACTTCGGCCGATTCAAGCCGCCGATAATCTCCAGACTCTGCTGCATCACATTGAAAAGCATGGCGTTGCACTGCGGCATGCCGTTGTCCAGCACGCCGGCTTTGAAGTAAATGGCATTCATCGGGCGCGAAAACAAGGTATCGCTGGCAAACACTTTGCGGTGATCGTTATTATTTTCCGGCCGCGCGTGCTCAAAATGAATTTCGCACGGCGACCAGTCATCGCCCAGCGCATGACGGAAAATATTCAGAAACAGCGCGATCGACAGCTCCGCGTCCTGACGCCGGTTAACGATGTTGCCGTCCACCACCCGGTAGCTGAGACGACCGATACCTTGTTTTTCCTCATAGCTCACCAGACTATTCTTTTGGTGCACCGGAAAATACTTCACCAGATTGCCCAGCGCCTCGCCGAGCGTCGGCGACGACAGCAGCAGAAAACCCAGCATGCCCAATGACTCCAGCGAGAACTGATCGCCGAACCACAGGCCGAAATTATCATTGCCGGTTTGCTTCACCGCCTCATCGATGGCGCAGCAATAACTGCGCAGGGAGATCAGATCGTTAGGTTTTTGCGCCAGTTCGGTCGACAGCCCGACCCGGTTGAAAATAGTGCGCGCATCGCCGCCCTGGCGGCGGATAAAATCCTCCAGCCCCACCATAACGGTGGCCAGCACCGTGGTTTCAGCGCTGCGGTAAACATTTCCGCTCATCGAATGCATGGTAAACCCTTCATCTTTACGGTGCGTTGCCGCGCGGCAAATCCCTTTTCAGGGAGAACAACGCTAATCAACCGAAAGAGCAAAAAACATGCCAGTCATAATATGCTGAAATAAAAGAAAATAGCCGGGTTGCCCGACACGCCGAATGTTCCACCATGAGGCAACCGCACCAGAATGAATAAAATACGCCGCGTTAACCGGCTATTGGCGCTATTGTTCCGCACAATCAAATTTTTGTCTGATAATGTCAAGACGTCTCCGGCATAAATTCTGATAATCGAAAACACCGGTTATTTATCGTCGGTTTGATAACGTCGGGATAGCTAAATAATAGCGTCGCGGGGCAAACGCTGTCGCATTGAACAACGCGATGCGTCAGGCCATTTACCGGCGAAGCTTATGGATGAATGTTGTAACGCCGGCCGCAGAGGCATCGAATAACGGCGCGCAGCCAGCGCCCCGACATCCGGGTGTATGACGGCTATATAAAGTTTATCAGCAACCACTTTTTTTATTGTGACAGGTTCACAGGAGTATAAAATGAGCGAGTCGACAAGAATAATGACGTCCGGTGAATTGAAGTCATCATCAGGAAAACTGAGCGGAACGCTGGGCGTTACCTCAATTGTATTGATGGTGGTGGCGACCGCCGCGCCGCTTACCGTCATGGTGGCGAATACCCCGCTGATTATTTCAATGGGCAACGGCGCGGCGGCTCCTTTCGATGCCATTATCGCCACGGCGATAATGTTATTATTCACCATTGGTTTTGTCGCCATGTCGAAATATATTACCAATGCCGGCGCCTTTTACGCTTACGTACAGAAAGGACTGGGAAGAATTATTGGTCTGGGCTCGGCCAGTACGGCATTAGTCTCTTATTCACTGATTTTATTCGCGCTGGAAGCCTATATCGGCTATTCCCTCGCTGAATTTCTGTCGAGTTTCTTCTCAATATCTATTCCGTGGCAAATTATGTCATTTGTCGTGGTGGCGATTATTGGTTTTCTCGGCTACCGGCATATTGAATTAAGCTCTAAATTTTTAGCCGTGGCGTTAGTGCTGGAAATTTTAATTGTTCTGCTGGTCGATGCCGCCATCCTTTACCGTCAGGGCGTGCCGGCGGATGCCTTTACCGCCTTTAGCCCGGCCACCATTTCCTCCGGCTCGCCGGGACTGGGTATTATGTTCGCCATTTACTGCTTTATCGGCTTCGAGGCGACGGTTATCTTTCGCGAAGAGGCGCGCGACCCGGAGCGCACCATTCCGCTCGCCACTTATATCGCCGTCCTGCTGGTCGGCCTGTTTTATACCCTTTCCATGTGGTGCGAAGTGATCGGCGTCGGCGTACAAGAGGTGCTGCAGTTCGCCAATGCCCATCCGGCCGACATGTATCTGTTAATCACCGAAAATTACCTCAATCGCGCCTTTGTCGATGTAATGCAGGTTCTGCTGATCACCAGTCTGTTCGCCTGCATTCTGTCGCTGCACAACATTGTTGTTCGCTATCAATATGTTATGGGTCGATACGGCGTGCTGAGCAACCGACTGTCAGGCGTACATCAACGTCACGCTTCGCCGCACGCCTCATCGCTGGTGCAAACCCTGACCTCGCTGGGCATGCTGGCCATATTGATGCTGATTGGTCTCGATCCGGTAACGCAAATCTATGCGTGGGGCGCCACCGCCGGCACCCTGGGCTATATGCTGATCCTGTCTTTAACCTGTATCTCGGTTCTGGTCTTTTTCCAGCGCAATAAAGTCGATCGCCGCCTGTGGAATGTGGTGATCGCGCCGGCCGGCGGACTGGCGGGCATTTTAATTTGTCTGTGGATCGCCGTGGATAATTTACCGTCGCTGGTCGGCGGCGATAACGCGCACGGCGTATCCATCGCGCTCGAAACCATCGTATTGCTCACTTTTATCGCCGGCATCGCCTGCGCGTTATATATGAAGGCATGCCGGCCGGTTCATTATCAGCGGCTGAAAGAGCTGGCCTGATCGTTCATCACTCAAGGAAAAAACATGACTAATCCCTGGTTATTCGGTTACGCCAGCAAGACCGAGGCGCTGAACGCGGCGGAAAAATACTGGAATCCGGACAAGACGCGCTTCTGGCAGGATGAGGGCATCCCGCTGCTGATCGGCCAACGCGAGGGCTATGTACTGCACGATGTCGACGGGCACCGCCTGATTGACGTTCATTTAAACGGCGGCACCTATAATCTGGGCCACCGCAATCCGGAGCTGATCGACGCCCTGACTTCGGCCCTGCAACGGGTCGATATCGGCAACCACCATTTCCCGGCGCCGCTGCGCACCCGGCTGGCGGAAACGCTGCTGAGCACCGTACCGCAAGAAATGTGCCGCGTCGCGTTCGTCACCTCCGGCAGCGAGGCTATCGATCTGGCGATCAAGAGCGCCCGCTACGCAACCGGCAAACGCGTCATTGTCTCGATCCAGAAGGCCTACCACGGCCACACCGGTCTGGCCGTCGCCACCGGCGACGCGCGCTTCGCCAAAATATTCAACGCCGAACGACCGGATGAGTTCAGGCAGGTGCCGCTTAACGATATCGACGCTATGGCCGCCGCGCTGGCGGCCGGCGATATCGCCGCGGTGATCATGGAGACTATTCCGGCGACCTATGGCTTCCCGATGCCGGCGCCGGGCTATCTGGCCGGCGTAAAGCAGCTGTGCGAACGGCACGGCGCGCTGTATATCGCCGACGAAGTGCAAACGGGGCTGATGCGTACCGGGGAACTGTGGGCGATCGCCAGACATAACGTGACGCCGGATATTCTGGTCACTTCGAAAGGGCTCGGCGGCGGCATCTATCCTGTGGGCGCGTTGATCATGCGCGATGCGCCCGGCGCGTGGCTGGACAAAGACGGTTTCGCCCATATGTCGACCTTCGGCGGTTCGGAGCTAGGCTGCGCCGTGGCGCTGAAGGTACTCGAAATCACCCTGCGTCCCGCCACCCGTCAACGCGTGGCCGACAACAGCGCGGCCTTTACCCGCGGCCTGCGGGCCATACAAAACGCCAACCCGGACTGGTTTTGCGCCATCCGCCAGGCCGGCCTGATTTTCGGCCTGCAGTTCAACCATCCGCAAGGCGCTAAACCGGTGATGAGCGAGCTGTATAAACAGGGAATCTGGGCGATATTCTCAACGCTCGATCCTTCCGTGCTGCAATTTAAACCCGGCCTGCTGCTGAGCGAGGCCGACGTGGCCGACATTCTGCGTCGGCTGGCGGCGGCGATAGAAACCACCGGTGCGGCGTTCCGCCTCGGTCAACTTTCCGTTCAATAAGGGGGGATGGAAAATGCGTCAAACGACCTGTGCGCCGGCCGCGCCCGCCGTCTGGGATTGGCACAATAACATTGGCCCGCTGCTGGCGTACTATGGCCTGCCGGCCGACAGTAACAGTACGTTGATTAGCTTCTCTGAAAACGCCACCTGGCTGGTCGAGCGGCCCGATACGGCGCACAAAAGCATTATCCGGCTGAGCCGGCCGGGCTACCGCAGCTATGCGCAGATCGCCAGCGAGCTGGCGTGGATCGCCAGGGTACGTCAGTTTGTTCAGTCGACGGCCGCCGGCTTCAGCACGCCTGCCGTTATCGCCAACCGCGCGGGCGAGGCGATTACGCGCTACCGCGACGAGTACGGCAGAGAGCAGTATGCGGTAATGTTCGAGTTTATCGCCGGACGGCAGCCGGCCGTCACCGACCTGCGCGACGTCTTCGCCCGGCTCGGCGAAATCTCCGCCCTGCTGCACCGCTACACGGTTGACGACCTCGGTCCTGCGTTTAGCCGTCCCGACTGGAACATTGAGGTGGCCATCGGCGTCGAGGGCATGTGGGGATGCTGGCGTCATAATCCCGAGGTCAACGGCGACGTATGGCGGCTGTTCGCCCGGGCGGAAGAAAAACTGCGGCGCGAGCTGGGCGCCTGGGGCCGGGGGACGAACCAATGGGGTCTGATCCACGGCGACCTGCGGCAGGCCAATCAGTTGATGACGCCGGAAAGTCTGTACATTATCGACTTCGACGACTGCGGATTCGGCTGGTATCTGTACGAGCTGGCCTGTTCGCTGACGCTGATCGAACATCAGCCTGAGACGCCGTACTACGTAGCGAGATGGATTGCGGCCTACCGGCGGATTCGACCGCTGGCGGCCACGGATATCGCGCTCATCCCGGCGCTGGTGATCATGCGCCGTCTGCTGATGGTCGGCTGGTTCGCCACCCATCAGCACAGCTTCGAGGCAGAGATTAAACGACTGCGCGCCTGCTTTGTCGATGATACCGTTGAACTGGCCAGACGCTATCTGACCGATAGCTATCTGACCGACCTGCCGGAATAAAGCAACGCATCAATCGCCCGGCCAGCCCGCCGCGGGGACACCCTCCCCAGCGGGCTTATTCCGCCGACTGCCCTACCTCCGAGACCAGTATCCACTCGGCGCTGTCGTTCCAGACATCCATACGCGTGATCTTGCCCGCCCGCACTTCGAAGCGATCGAGGTAGCGGTTGCCGCTGAATGAACGGCCGTCCGGCCATTCGCCGTACAGCGTGCCGTTCGAATAGACCACGACATGATCGCCGCGATCCATCCAGTCAAACTGGCCGAGCTGCTTCTTCACCCAGCGATAGCGCCCGGCGTTAAACGCGGTGATGGCCCGAGTGTCGGCCATCACCCGTTTGCCGGTAAAGGTAATGCGGACGTCCTGCGCCATATAGCTGGCCGCGCGCACCGGATCCGGCGCCATCGATGCGTCCAGAAATGCCTGCACGATGGCGACGGCCGGATGTTCACTGTTCATTACTGACCTCCCGTTTGGTTGATAAACGTCGGATGCCCCCGCAGCGCGCAGAAGGCACCAAAATAGCGCAAAGAATGCGCCGTCGATCGCCGCAAATGCGCGCCCACGGCGGCAAATGCAAGAAATAGCAAACTGGCATTCAAATTGCTAGAAATAAAATAAATATTGCTAGCAACCTGTGAGGAATGATGATGAAAAGCGTCCGTCAACCGCGTCAATGGCTGTACCGCCTGGCCGCCGCCGCCCTGAGCGCCACGGCGTGCCTGGCCAGCTACGCCGCCGAACCGCCGATAAAAATAGGCCTGGTGGCCGCGTTATCCGGACAATCGGCCAAATCCGGCGAAGCCCTGACGCGGGGGTTAACCGTCGCCATCAACGAAATCAACGCCGCCGGCGGGGTAAAAGGCCGCCAGCTGGAACTGGTGCGCCGCGATGACGAAAGCAACCCGGGCAAAGGAATGCTGGCCGCGCGCGAGCTGATCCAGCGCGAAAAGGTGGCCATGCTGTTCGGCGGGCTGGATACGCCGGTATCGCTGGCCATCGTGCCGCTGGCTAATCAACTGAAAATGCCGTTTATGGGGATTTGGGCGGCCGGCACCGGCATTACCCATAACGGCGCGCAAGAGAATTACGCCTTCCGCGTTTCGGCGGTGGACGAACTGGTGGACGAGGCGCTGATCAACTATGGCGTCAATAAAACCGGTATGAAAAAACCGGGCATGATTCTGGTCAACAACCCGTGGGGCGAATCGAATGAGAAAGGTTTCCGCGTCGCGCTGGAAAAACGCCAGTTGCCGATCGCCGGCGTGGAGCGGATTGAGGACAGCGATGTGGATCTGGTGCCGCAGCTGACGCGTCTGAAGAATGCCGGCGCGGATACCCTGCTGATGGTCGGCAACGTCGGACCTTCCGCCCAGGTGGTGAAATCGCTGCACAAAATGGGCTGGCAGGTACCGGTGGTGTCCCACTGGGGACCCGCCGGCGGCCGCTTCAGCGAGCTGGCCGGACCGGGCGCCGGGCGCGTCACCTTTATTCAGACGTTTGTCTTTACCGATCGCAACACGCCGAAAGGCGATGCGGTGCTGAACGCGCTGAAACAACAGTATCCGGCGATTAAAACGCTGGCCGACGTTACTCCGGCGGTAGGCATCGCCAACGCCTACGATGCGATGCATCTCGCCGCGCTGGCGATGGAAAAAGCCGCCGGTCTGGACGGCCCGGCGATACGCGCAGGATTCTATCAGATCGACGATTATCAGGGTCTGATCAAACACTATCGCCAGCCGTTTAGCGCACAACAGCACGACGCGCTGGGACCCGATGATTATGTTTTCGCCCACTTTGTCGGCGAACAGATCGTTCCCGTTACCCCCTGAGTATGGCGGAGCCTGAGCATGTGGAGCACAGCTTTATCGACCGGTTTGAGCCTCGGCAGTATGTACGCGCTGCTGGCGCTCGGCTTTCATATTACCTGGATCGTCTCGCGTACGGTCAACTTCGCCCAGGGCAGCGCGATGATGGTCGGCGCCACCGTCGGCTATTCGCTGTCCGTCACCTGGGGCTGGCCGCTGTGGCTGGCCGTGCCGGCCACGCTGTCGTTCTGCGCGTTCTTTGGCCTGCTGGTGGAACGGCTGCTGATCCGGCCGTTCCACAGTCGCGGCTCCGACGCCTGGCTGATGGCCACCGTGGCGGGCGGCATTCTGGTGGATAACATCGCGATGTTCACTTTCGGCAAGGAACCGCGTCAGTTCCCGGTCGGCGATCTGCGCTTTTCGCTGTTCGGACACCCTATCGCGCTGATGAGTCTGCTGATCCCGCTGTGCGGGCTGGCCATCGTGCTGCTATTGACGCTGACGCGTCGTTACAGCCGGATCGGCAAGGTGCTGGAAGCCTGCGTGCAGAATGCCTGCGCCGCGCAGTTGATGGGCATCCGCGTCAGCCGGGTGATCGCCGCCGCGTTCGCCGTTTCGGCGGTGTTCGCCGGTCTGGCCGGTTTGCTGATCGCCCCGCTGTTCAATATCAACAGCGACATGGGCACCCTGTTCGGCCTGAAGGCCTTCGCGGTCGCCATCCTCGGCGGGCTGACCAACGCCAGCGGCATTTATATCGCCGGTCTGCTGTTCGGCGTCACGGAGGCCGTCATCACCCTCTATTTCGGGTCCGCCTTCACCCAGATGTTCACCTTCTCGCTGGTGATTCTGGCGCTGGCGCTGCGCCCTGACGGCCTGTTCGGGCGAAAAGTACGGATAAAAGTATAATGAAAAAAATCACTGTGAATCAGGCCGGGATGGTGCTGCTGGGGCTGGCCGCGTTTCTGCTGCCGTTCTGGCTCGGCAGCTATGCCCTGCTGGTGATGTCGCTGTGCGCGCTGGCGGTGGTGGCGGCGGTCGGCCTGAACATTCTGATCGGCCTGAGCGGCCAGATTTCGTTTGGTCACATCGCGTTTTACGCCATCGGCGCCTATCTGTCCGCCGGACTGACCCTCGCGGGCGTGCCGCTCGGCCTGGCGCTGCCGATCGCCGCGCTCAGCGCCGGACTGCTCGGCGCGCTGCTGGCGATCCCGGCGTTGCGGGTCAGCGGCCCCTGGCTGGCGATGATTACCATCTCCTTCGCGCTGGTGGTGCGCCATATTCTGATCGAATGGCGTACGGTTACCGGCGGCGCCAACGGTCTGATGGGCATACCGCTGCCCGATTTCGCCGGACTGGACCCGACCATTGGGCTGGCGCTGTGCTGCGGCGCGCTGATGATGGCCGCGCTCGGCTTCTATGCGCGGCTGTACGGCAGCTCGTGGGGGCTGGCGATGCGCGCGGCCAAATCCAGCGAGATCGCCGCCCGCTCGCTCGGCTTTAACCCGACCTGGACCAAAACGCTGGCCTTCGCCCTGTCGGCGATGCTGACCAGCGCCGCCGGCGCGCTGGTCGCCCCGCTGCTGATGTTTATCAACCCCGACTCGTTTCCCTTCTCCCAGTCGATCCTGTTCGTACTGGCGGTGGTGGTGGGCGGCAGCTCCACCCTGCTCGGCCCGGTGCTCGGCGCCCTGCTGATCGTGGTGCTGCCCGAACTGCTGTCCGGCTTCGCCGAATACCGGCTGCTGATTTTCTCCCTGCTGCTGCTCGGCGTGCTGTGGCTGACGCCCAGGGGCATTCTCGGCAGTCTGACGCGTTGGCTGGTCAGGCCGGACGCGCGCCTGGCGCCCGAACAGCCGGACGACGCCCTGCTGCAGCGCCACTTTCAGCGTAGCCGGCCGGCGCTGACGGTCAGCGAGATCGGCATTCGCTTCGGCGGCGTGCAGGCGGCCAGCGGCGTCAGCTTTCGCGTCGAGCCGGGTCAGGTACTCGGCCTAATCGGCCCGAACGGCGCGGGCAAGACCACGGTGCTCAATATGATCAGCGGCTTCTATCGCGCCGACAGCGGCGCCATCCGGCTGGATGAGGCTCTGCACGGCGCGCCGCAGTGGAAAATCGCCCGCGCCGGCATCGCCCGCACCTATCAAACCACCCAGCTGTTCGGCGAACTGAGCGTGCTGGACAATCTGCTGGTGGCGCTGCAGGGCGGCCGTCTCGGCCGGCCGTGGCGCCGTCCGGGCGAAGCGCCGCAGCAGCTGGCGCTCGCGCTGCTGGCGCTGGTCGGCTACCGCGGTTCGGTGCTGCGGCCGGCCGACGATTTGCCGCACGTCGACCGCCGTCTGGTGGAGATCGCCCGCGCGCTGGCGCTCAATCCGGCCGTATTGCTGCTCGACGAACCGGCCGCCGGGCTGAGCCGCGAAGAGACCGATCGGCTGGCCGTGCTGCTGCGCCGGCTGGCGCAGTTTGGTCTGGCGCTGGTGCTGGTCGAACACGATATGCCGCTGGTGATGGCGGTATGCCACCATATTCAGGTGCTGGACGCCGGTAAACCGCTGGCGTACGGCACGCCGACGGAGATTCAACGCCATCCGCAGGTGATCAACGCCTACCTGGGGGGCACCGGCTATCGCGCGCCGCCGCGCCGCACGCCGCTGCAAACCTCGCACGAACCGGTACTGGTGGTGCATAACCTGAGCATCGACTACGGCGCCGCGCCGGTGGTCGACAAAGTGAGCTTCAGCGTCAATCCGGGGGAAACCGTGGCGATCCTCGGCGCCAACGGCGCAGGCAAATCCAGCATCATGAACTGCCTGGCCGGCCTGCGCCCGGCCGGCGGCGGCCGCATCTATCTCAACGATATCGCCATCCATGAAGCGGACGCCAGCCGCATCGCCGGCATGGGGCTGGCGCTGGTGCCGGAAGGACGCCAAATGTTCGGCCAGCTGTCGGTGCTGGATAATTTATTGCTCGGCGGCTACGCCTGCCCCGACGCCGGCGAACGACAGCGCGCGATTGAGCAGATACTGCAGCGCTTCCCGCGCCTGCGCGATCGTCTGCACAGCCCGGCCGGACTGCTTTCCGGCGGCGAACAGCAGATGGTGGCCATCGGCCGCGGGCTAATGTCGCGACCAAACATCCTGCTGCTGGATGAACCGAGTCTCGGCCTGTCTCCCGGCATGATCGGCGAACTGTATGATGCGCTGGCCACGCTGCGCGACGAGGGCGTGACGCTGCTGCTGGTCGATCAGATGGCGAACCTGGCGCTGGAAATCGCCGATCGGGCGCTGGTGCTGGAATCCGGGAAAATCGTCAGCCAGGGCGAAGCCCGTCAGCTACAGGCCGACGGCTCGCTGCTGGCCGCTTACTTAGGAGAAACCGTCGATGTCTGACACACTCACGCTGCTTAACGCGCGCCTGGCGCAGGATAGCGACCGGCTGCACACGCTGCATATCGCCGCGGGGCGCTTTGTCGCCGCGCTGGACGGCGCGCCGACGCGGGATCTCGGCGGCAAGCTGGTGCTGCCCGGCCTGATTGAAACGCATATTCACCTGGATAAGGCCTGCATTCTGGCGCGTTGCGAGCTGCGCGACGGCACGCTGGAAGAGGCCATTCGCACCACCAGCGCGGCGAAGGCGGACTTTACCGAAGAGGACGTTTACCGGCGCGGCGCCGCCATTATCGAACAGGCGATTATGCAGGGCACCAGTTGGATGCGCCCCCATGTCGAAATCGACCCGCTTATCGGTCTGACCGGCTTTCGCGCCGTTAAGCGGCTGCGCGACGATTACCGCTGGGCCATCGACCTGAGCATTTGCGTGTTTCCGCAGGAAGGGCTGCTGAATAATCCGGGGACCGAAGCGCTGCTGTGCGCGGCGCTGGCGGACGGCGCCGATCTGCTCGGCGGCTGCCCCTACACCGACAGCGATCCGCCGGGCCAGCTGCGCCGACTGTTCGAACTGGCGCAGGAATGGCGGGTGGATCTCGATCTGCATTTCGATTTCGATCTGCGCCCCGATACCCGCATGCTGGAAGCGGCGATCGCCGAAACCCAGCGCGCCGGCATGGCCGGCCGGGTGACGCTCGGCCACGTGACCCGCTTGTCCACGCTGGACAAACCGACGCTGCTCGATCTGGCGCGGCGGCTGGCCGCGGCCGGCATCCATATCACCGCCCTGCCGGCGACCGATCTGTTTCTCACCGGGCGCGACCATTTTTGCAATAAACCGCGCGGCGTGGCGCCGCTGGCGCTGCTCGATGAGTGCGGCGTCACCTGTTCGCTCTCCAGCAACAATATCGGCAATCCGTTCACGCCGTTCGGCGACGCCTCGCTGGTGCGCCAGGCTAATCTGTTCGCCAACGTCGGTCAACTGGGCACGCCGGCGGATATGTTGCGCTGTCTGGCGTGGATTTCCACCCAGTCGGCGCGCCTGATGCGGCTGACCGACTACGGCCTGACGCCGGGCTGTCGGGCGGATTTTGCGGTGTTTGACGTACGGCAGGCCAGCGAGGTAGTGGCGGGCATCGCGCCGCCGGTGATGGGATTCAAAGCCGGCCGGCAAACTTTTGAACGCCCGGCGGCGCGTTTACTCCACCAGTAGCGCCTGACGCAGCGACAGCTCGTCGGCGTCGTACTCGGCCAAATCCAGCTGCTGTTCCAGCGCGTTCAGGTGATCGATCATGATCGCCTGGGCGCGCGCATTATCGCCGGCGTGCAGCGCCTCAATAATCTGACCGTGTTCGGCGCACTGGCAGGCCGGGGTATCGTTGCGCTGGTAGAGCGCGACGATCAGCGAACTGCGCACCATCAAATTGGCGAGAATTTCGCCCAGCACCTTATTATCGCCGATCTGCGCCAGCAGCAGATGAAACTGACTCAGCTCGCGCACGATATTGCGCCGGTCATCCTGATGCGCGGCCAGCCGTTCGGCCTGCTGCTGCGCATCGATATCGGCCGCGTAGCGCGCCATGCCGGCCGGCGTGATGCAGGCGACGATGGCGCTCTCAATGGCCCGGCGCGCGATAAAGATTTCTCTGGCTTCCTGAGCCTCGGGGCGGGCGACCATCGCGCCGCGATTCGGCTCGATGGTGACAATATGCTGCAACGCCATTCGCTGCAAAGCGGCCTGCACATGATTGCGGTTGGCCTGCAGGACATCGACAATCTGCGCTTCGATCAATCGCGTTCCCGGCTTCAGGCGATGTTGAGCAATCGCAATCGACAGCGCATCGACAATGCGCTGAACTTCACGTTGCTTTGCGGTAACGCCTCTGGTCATCACTTACCTCAATGAATGGTGATTACGGAGCCTGGCGGCGACACAGCAAATCATAACATTAAACGCGCCGATGTAAGCAGATCGGACGTTCGCCCGCCGGCCTGTTTTCGCCGGCGGGCGGGGGATGGGCCGCCGCGCGGCGGCGCCGGCTAACGCCGATCCCGCAACGGAAAGGCGTCATTCCTGCGCGCCCGACGTTAGCCGCGCGCGGTCAGTTGCGCCAGCACCGCTTCGGTTTCGCTCAACAGCTGGCTGGCGTCGTTTTGCGAAAACACCAGCGGCGGGCGGATCTTCAGCACATTGGCGGAAAAACCGGTGGCGGAAATCAGCACCCGCCGTTCGCGCAGACCGTTGACGATCGCCGTCGCCAGCGCCGCATCCGGCGTTTTCCGATCCGCGTCGCTCACCATTTCGACGCCGATATACAGCCCCGCGCCGCGCACGTCGCCAATCTGCGGGTAGCGGCTGGCGATATCGCGCATCCCGGCGCGAATAAACTCGCCGACCTGGCGCGCGTTGTCCTGCAGACGCTCTTCGCGGATCACATCGAAAGTCGCCTGCGCGGCGGCGATAGCCACCGAATTACCGCCGAAGGTATTGAAATAGCGCTGGTCGCTGCCGAACCGCTTCACCGCCTCATGGGTCACCGCCACCGCCGCCACCGGATAGCCGTTGCCCATCGGTTTGCCCATGGTAATAATATCGGGATCGACGCCGTGGCGCTGATAGCCCCACAGCGCCTCGCCGGTGCGGGCGAAGCCCGACTGCACTTCGTCGGCGATAAACAACCCGCCCGCCGCGCGCACCACTTCAGCCACCGGCGCCAGCACATCGCTGGGGTTGGTGTAGATGCCGTCCGACGAGAACACCGAATCCGCGATAAACGCCGCCAGCCCTTCGCCGTGGCGCTGCAGTTCGTCGATCTGCGCGGCGACCTGTTCGGCCATCCGCTGGCCGATTTCCGCCGGCGACAGGCGATAAGAATCCGGCGCCGCCACGCGCCGCACCCAGGCGCCG
Source organism: Affinibrenneria salicis (assembly GCF_008710095.1). The sequence goes on along the minus strand of NZ_VYKJ01000012.1, from coordinate 56,979 downwards.
AGCGGCGAAAGGTTGCCGAGCGAGGGCGAGATGCCGGCGGTCAGAAACGAGTTGCCGTGGTAGGCCTCGGAGGTAATGATCACGCCCTGACGACCGGTGTAATGGCGCGCGATGCGCAGGGCCAGATCATTGGCCTCGGACCCGGTGCAGGTGAACATCATGTGGCCCTGGCTGCCGATGCGGCCGCCGAACGTGGACAGCAGCTGCTCGGCATAGTCCAGAATCCCGTCCTGAATGTAGCGGGTATGGGTGCACAAACGCCCCATCTGCGCGTTGACCGCCTCGACGACCCTGGGGTGCGCATGCCCGACCGAGACCACATTGTTATAGGCGTCCAGATACTCGTTGCCGTTGCGATCGTACAGACGCACGCCGCGACCGCGGCTGACGTCCACCGGCTGCTGATAAAACAGACGATAGGCCGGGCCCAACAGACGAATACGCCGTTCGATGGCGCTACGCGACGCCGCGTCGAGATGCGCCAGATTATCCGGGTTAAAAGCGTTGACCATTTTGCCGCGGCTATTGTGAGAATCAGTCATGTTGTTCTCCTGAAGACGGGATCATTGTAATAAAGGTGTGCGCCAGCGCGTCGCCGGCATGGTCCAGCAGCCAGCGCAACTGCCCCCAGCCCGGTTCGGTATTGCGCAGAATATAACGGGCATTATCCGGGAAACGCTGCGCGCGCCATAGCGTAATCAGCGCGCGCGCCACCACCCGGCCCAGCACCAGATCGGGCAGCAGCGCCAGTTCTTCCCGGCTGAGTTCGGCGTGGCGCAGATAGCCGCGCAGTAAATCGCGGCCGGCGCTGAACAGGTCCGCCGGCGGATTCTGCGCCGCGTCGCGCGGCAGTTGATTGAGCAACGCGGTCGCCACGTCAACCGCCACCGCGGTATAAACGGTATCGCCGAAATCGATGATGCCGGTGACGAAATCGCGGCTGGCGGCGTCGACAATAATGTTCGACTGGCTGAAGTCATTATGCAGCACCTGGCACGGCAGCGCCTGAATACGCGGCGCCAGACTGAGAAACCGCGCCAGACCCCGCTGCAGCAGGTCGCGCTGTTGATCATCCTGCACCGCGGCCAGCAGCGGCTGCAGCTCGGCCAGATTTTTCACATCCCATAGCAGCGTGCGGCGGGCGGCCGGATGGTCGAAGCGCGCCATCGCCAGCCGCAGACGGCCCAGCACCTCGCCGACCCGTTCGCGCTGCGCGGCCGTCGCGGCCACGCTATCCAGCGGCGTGCCCGGCAGATACGTCAGCAGCCGCAACCAGCGCCGCTGCCCGGCGGCGTCGGCGAGCGACGTCATGCTTTGCCCCTGCCGATTCGGCACGACGGCCGGCACCGGCAGACTGTCGTCCTGCCGCCGCAGCCAGTCGAGCAGATCCACCTGCAGCGCGATCTCGTCGTAGGGTTCGGCGGGATTGGCGATCTTTAGAATATACCGCCGCCCCGCGCTGTCCGTCAGCCGGAAGGTATCGTCTTTCTCGGTGGCCAGGCGCGTCAGCCGGCCATCGAGGCCGAAATGATCGCGCGCCAGCTGCGCCGCTTCCTGCTCCGGCATACTGATAAATTCGGTCGCCAGATCGTTGCCCGCCAGCGCAGACTTCGCGTCATCTTTTCCTGTTGCCATCGTCCACCTTCCTGTTTCATTTCAAACATTGACGATTGTCGACAATATTACAATGCAAAGCAAGCACAGAGTCGACAATCGTCAATAACCTCTTCTATAATTCAGCTTTCCCGACAAGTAAGACCTGATGATGAAAACGCCTGGCCTGCGCCCTCTGACCAAAAACTCCATTGAAACCCGAACCGCCGACAGCCTGCGCGAGTATATTCTGTCCGGCGCGGTCAGTCCGGGGGAACGGCTGACCGAGACCGCGCTGGCCCGGCAGCTGGGCGTGGGCAGAGCCACGGTGCGCAGCGCGTTCCAGCGGCTGGCCGGGGAAGGCATTTTGGTACAGATCCCCTACACCGGCTGGGAGGTTACCTCGCTGTCCACCACCGACGTCTGGGAGCTGTGGACGCTACGCGGCAGTCTGGAAGGGCTGGCCGCCCGGCTGGCCGCGGAGCGCGACGAGTCGGCGCCGCGCGCGGCCATCGAACAGGCCTGGCGGCGTCTGCAGGCCAGTTGCGCCGCCGGCGACATCAATGACATCAACGACAGCGACATCAATCTGCACCGCACCATCGTCGACGCGGCCGGTCACGATCGGCTGGCCCATCAGTACAAACTGGTCGAGCAGCAGGTGCGCCTGTATATCGCCACCAGCAACGCCCGCGCGTCGGACGGCCCCGCCGATATCCTGTCGCAGCACACGCCGATGGTCGACGCGCTGCTGGCGGGCGACGGGCGACGCGCGTCGGACGAGGCGTGGCTGCACAACGAAACCGAAGGCAAGCGTCTGGCCGAGTGGCTGCGCCAGCAGGGCGCGTCTCAGACCGCGCGCGCCGACTAAACGCCGGCGCCGGCCGGGCGGCCTCATTCGTCGTTTTAAATCCGGGCGGCCTGTCGCCCGAGCGCCGTCTGCGCCAACGCACGACGATTGGCCGGCGCCCGGTTTCGCGACGAACGGCCGGCGCCGGCGGGACGGGCGACCGACGCCGTTACTCCGCCAGCGGCAGACGGGGACTGCGCGCCTCGATATCCGCGCCCGCCGCCAGACACAGATCCTCACGGAAACGCCCGGCGACGATCTGGATCCCCAGCGGAGTATTATCGGCCAGATAGCCGGTACACAGACTCAGCGCCGGCAGTCCGGTCAGCGGCAGACCGATCATCGGCAACTGCGCACGCCAGACCTGGCGATACGCCGCTTCGCCCTGCAGATCCAGATCGCTGGCGAACGGCAGCGACGCGCTGACCGGCAGCAGCACCACCGGATAACGCTGCAGAAACTGCGCCCACTGGCGGGCGATGCCCAGCCGGCGCGACAGCGCCCCGGAGAAATCCGCGAGCGTAACGCTCTCCGCCAGCGCCTTCTGCCCGGCCAGCGCGGCGATCGCGCCCGGATCGCCCTCCTGCTGCGCCGCCGCGACCAGCTTCTCATAGCCGTCGCCCATCCACAGCGCGATCTGGATGGCGACGGCCTCCTCCAGCGATATCAGTTCGTCCACTTCATCGACGATCCAGCCGGCATCGCGCAGTTTATCGGCCGACTCCAGCAGCGCCCGACAGATTTCCGGCGCGGTGTCGATGCCGTCCGGGCGCAGACAAACCGCGGCGCGGCGCGGCATATCCGGCCCCTGCAGCGGCGCCGGCACCCACCAGGGATCGTCGACGCTGCCGACCGACATAGCGCGCAACGCCAGCGACAGATCCGCCACGCTGCGCGCGATCGGTCCGGAGACCGCCATAATCTGGCCGCCGATGGTGCGCTCGGCGCCGGAGGCGTTCCAGGCGGCGATGCGGCCAAACGAAGGACGCAGGCCGTGCACGCCGCAGGCGTAGGCCGGGTAGCGGATCGATCCGGCGATATCGGTGCCGTGGCCGATGGCGGCGATGCCCGCCGCCACCGATGCGGCCGCGCCGCCGGATGAACCGCCCGGCGTCAGCGCGGCGTTGCGCGGATTCAGGGTGGCGCCGTGCAGCTGATTGCTGGTAAACCAGCGATAGCTGAACGCCGGCGTATTGGTGCGGCCGATGCTGAGCGCGCCCGCCTGCAGCAGGCTGGCCACCACCGGATTATCGCGCGTGGCGATCAGATGTCGCTGCCCCTTCAGCCCGTTGGTGGTGGCGTAACCGGTCTGGTCTACATTGACTTTAATGCTGACCGGCACGCCGGCCAGCGGACCGGCGTCCTCGCCGGCGGCCAGTTTTCTGTCCACTTCGCGCGCCTGCGCCAGCGTCTCTTCCGGCCGGTACTCCACCACTGCGTTAATCGCCGGGTTAACGCGTTCCAGCCGCTGCAGGCAAGCCTGCGCCACCTCGTCGGCGCTGATATCGCGCAGCTGCACCAGGCTGGCGATTTCCTGCGCCGACAGCCGCCAGAGTTCGGGTATATCATTCATGCGATTTTCCTTGTTGAAGAAGAACAGCGGAAATACCAATAGCCGGGCAGCGGCGCGTCTCGCCGCGCGGAGCTAACCGTTCAGGTCGGGCTGCGCGCCCGCCGGACAAAAATGTTGAAAATCCCAGTTCCGCCCGGGCGCGGCTTCAATCAGCGTGCGCGTATAGCTATGCGCCGGCCGGCTCAGCACCGTGACGGCGTCGCCGGCTTCGACGATCTCGCCTTTTTGCATCACCACGATCGAATGGCATATTTGCGCCGCCACCCGCAGATCGTGGGTGATAAACAGAATCGCCACGCCGGTGCGCCGGCGAATATCCTCCAGCAGATCCAGTACCTGAGCCTGCACCGAGACATCGAGCGCCGAAACCGCCTCATCGGCCACCAGTACATCCGGCTCCATCACCACCGCGCGCGCGATGCACAGCCGCTGGCGTTGGCCGCCGGAAAACTGGTGCGGATAGCGCGTCATAACGTCGGCCGACAGCCCTACCAGCTCCAGCGCTTTAGCGGCGGTGTCCAGCGCCCCGGCGCGCGCGACGCCGAAATTAATCAGCCCTTCGATCAGCGAGTCGCCCACCGTGCGGCGCGGATTGAGCGAACGGTACGGATCCTGGAAGATGAACTGAATTTTGCGCCGCAGCCGGCGCATCTCCGACTCGCGGGTTTTCACCAGATCCACCGCGCCCAGCATAATGCTGCCGCCGCTCGGCTCCTGCAGCCGCACCAGGCAGCGCGCCACCGATGACTTGCCGGAACCCGATTCGCCCACGACGCCGAGCACCTCGCCGCGACGAATGCGGAAGCTGACGTTGTTGGCCGCCACCACGCGCCGGGTCGGGCCCATAAATTTTTTCTCTTCGTAGATCTTATCCAGCCCGACCACCTCAATGGCGTCCGGCGCCTGCGGCCGCTCGGTGTGGCGCGGCAACAGGCTGGGCACCGAGGAGACCAGCATGCGCGTGTACGGCTCGGCGGGCCGCATCAGGATGTCATCGCGGCTGCCGCTTTCCACCAGCGCGCCGCGATTCATCACGACGATGCGGTCGGCGATTTCCGATACCACGCCGAAATCATGGGTAATAAAGATCACCGCGGTCTGCTGGTCGCGCTGCAGCTCTTTAATCAGCGTCAGGATCTGCTTCTGCGTGGTGACGTCCAGCGCGGTGGTCGGTTCGTCGCAGATCAGCACCCGCGGCTTAAGGATCAGCGCCATGGCGATCACGATGCGCTGTCGCTGGCCGCCGGACAGCTGGTGCGGATAGCTATGATAAATACGTTCGATATCCGGCAGATGAACCGCCGCCAGCATCGCCATAATCTGTTTTTTGCGCGCCGGTGCCGGCTGGCGGGTGTGAATACGCAGCACTTCATCGATCTGCATACCCACGCGCTGCACCGGATTCAGCGCGGTCATCGGCTCCTGAAACACCATGCCGATGGTCGAGGCGCGCAGCGCGCGCATGCGCGACGCGCCGGCCTGCACCACGTCTTCGCCGTCGACCAGAATGCTACCGCCGGTCACGCTCAGCGCGCCGTCCGGCAGCAGCCCCATAACCGCCAGCGACGTCACCGATTTGCCCGAGCCGGACTCGCCGACGATGCAGACGGTTTCGCCGGCGTACGCCTGCCAGGAAATATTTTCCACCACCGCGCGGCCTTCGCCGGCGCGGCCGGTTTTCACGGTCACCGCACGCACATCCAGTACCGGGGCCGCGTCAGAGGATTGAGTTTGCTTCATGAATTCTCCCGTTGCAGTCAACCTGCGTTAGCGCCCAGAGTTACAACCGTTTCGCCATGCGGGGATCGAGCGCGTCGCGCACCGCATCGCCCAGTACATTCACGCTCAGCACCGTCAGAGACACCAGGATGCCCGGATACAGGATCATGCCCGGCAGCATCATAAAGTAGACCCGGCCTTCGGCCATGATATTGCCCCACGACGGAATTTCGGGCGGAATGCCCGCCCCGAGAAAACTGAGGATCGCCTCGGTCAGAATGGCGGACGCAAAAATATAGGTACCCTGCACAATCAGCGGCGCCAGGGTGGAAGGCAGCATATGGCGCCACATAATGGTCGGCACCGGGGTGCCGAGAATAATCGCCGCCTCGACGTACGATTCATTGCGCACGCCCATGATGACGCTGCGCACCATGCGCACCACCCGCGGGATTTCAGGAATGGAGATGGCGACCAGCACGGTAAACAGACTGGCGCCCGACAGCGACACCAGCGCGATGGCCAGCAAAATGCCGGGAATCGCCATCAGGCCGTCCATCACGCGCATCGCCACCGCGTCCACCAGGCGAAAATAGCCGGCGATAACGCCAATCACCAGCCCGATCAGCACGCTAATGCACACGGCGCCGATGCCGACCACCAGCGACTGGCGCGCGCCGTAAGCCACGCGGGAGAAGATATCGCGCCCCAGCGCATCGGTACCCAGCCAGTGCTGCGACGACGGCGGCTTCAGCCGCTGCGACGGATCGATATCGATCGGATTCCAGTGGCTGACCCACGGCGCCAGCAGCGCCAGCGCAATCACCAACAGCAAGACAATACAGGCCGACAGCACCGGCCAGCTCAGCAGACTGGCGCGCAGTTGAGCCGCCAGTCCGCCCGGCGCCGCCGGCGCCTCGATCACGGTTTCTGAACTCATCGTTTACTCTCCTGTCGGTTCAGTAGCGGATTCGGGGATCAATCAGCGCATAGAGCAGATCGATGATCAGGTTAATCACGATATACAGGGCGGAAAAAATCAGGATCAGCGCCTGAATGATTGGGTAGTCGCGCGCCTGCACCGACTCCAGCACCAGCCGGCCCAGGCCGGGAATATTGAACACCGACTCGGTCACCACCACGCCGCCGATCAGCATGGCGATACTGACGCCGATAATGGTGACGATCGGCACCGCCGCGTTGCGCAGCGCATGATTGAACAGCACCCCGCTCTCTTTCAGGCCTTTGGCCCGCGCGGTGCGGATGAAGTCTTCGCCCATCACCTCGATCACGCTGGTGCGCACGATACGCGCGATCAGCGCGATATAGGCGGTGCTCAGCGCCAGCGTCGGCAGGATCAGCCGCTCGGCAAACGGCCAAAGGCCTTCGCTCAGCGGCCGATAGCCCTGCACCGGCAGCCAGCCCAGCCAGCGGGCGAACAGCAGGATCAAGGTATAGCCGAAGATGAACACCGGCACCGAGAAACCGACCACCGAGCCGGCCATGATGATGCGGTCCAGCGGCTTACCCTGACGCCAGGCGGCCGCGATGCCGAGCGGGATGGCCACGGCGACGGCGACGATAATGGTCGAAAGACAGAGCGCCAGCGAAGGACCAAAGCGATCGGCGATCATCGACGATACCGGCAGGCCGGAGATCAGCGAAACGCCCAGATCGCCGCGCAGCAGTCCGCCGGCCCAGATGACAAACTGCTGCAGCACGGGTTTATCCAGCCCCATGGTGGCGCGAATGCTATCCAGCTGTTCCGGGGTGGCGCTGTCGCCGGCCAGGATCAGCGCGGGGTCGCCCGAGGTCAGGCGCAACAGCATAAAAACGATGATCGCCACGATACCCAGTACCGGCAGCGTCGCCGCCAGACGTCGTAAAATAAATCCTGGCATAGTCATTACCTGTTCAATATATCGGGAATAAGCGGGCGCGACGCCCGGCGAGACCGGACGTCGCCCGACTCAGCCACCGTTTTTGGTCATATTCCAGAACACCGGCACCGTGGTATTCACCTGATCTTTAACCGTGGCGCGACGCGCCGTCACCACCGAACGCTCGCCCAAAGGAATGGCGGCCGCCTCATCCAGCAGAATTTTCTGCAGTTGTTCGGCGTAGTCCTTTTTCTCCTCTTCGCGGGTGCTGAGCGCGATTTTCAGGCGCAGCGCCTCGGCCGCCGGGAAATCCGGCCAGCCGAACCAGGCCTTCGGCCCATTGGCCGCCGCGGTGATCGAGCCCACCGGATCGGAAATATCGGCGATGGTGTTATAGGTGCTGAAGATATTCCAGCCGCCGTTGGCCGGCTTCTCTTTCGACGCCCGGCGCACCGTCACGGTCTGCCAGTCCATCGCCTGCAACTGTACCTTAAAACCGGCCTGGCGCAGCGCCTGGGCGAACACCGGCGGCATCGCGGCCAGCGACTGGACATCGGTGGCGTGCAGGATAACGATCGGCGTGCCGTCGTAGTTGGCCTGCTTCAGCAACGCCGCGGCTTTGGCCGGATTGCCTTTCACCAGATCCGCCGCGCCGGCGTCGCTGGCGTAGGGGGTATCGCAGCCGAAGAACGCCGCGCAGGTGTGGTAGTATTTCGGATTGCCGCTCTGCGCCTGCAGCACCGCTTCCTGGTCCATCGCCACCAGCGCCGCCTGACGGATCAGCTTGTTGTCGAACGGCGGCTGCAGGAAGTTCAGCCGGGCCACATTTTGCGAGCCCTGCAGTTTATATTCGGTCAGCGTGACTTCGTCGTTGTTTTCCAGCATCGGCAGCAGATCCATCGGCAGGTCCTCAATGAAATCCACTTCGCCGGAAAGCAGCGCGTTCACCGACGTCATGGTGTCCGGCATCGAGATCCATTTCACCCGGTCCACTTTGGCCACCTTGCCGCCCGCCAGTCCGCTGGCCGGTTCGCTGCGCGGCGCATAGTCGGCAAATTTTTCGAACACCGCCTGGACGCCGGGTCGGTATTCGCCGGCGACGAATTTGAACGGCCCCGAGCCGATAGCCTCTTTGATCGGTTCGCCCGGCGGCTGGCTGGCCAGGCGCTTAGGCAGCATGAACGGCGCTACGCCGCTGGATTTGGACAACGCCTGCAGGGCGATGGCGGTCGGTTGTTTAAAGGTCATCGCGAAGCTTTTGTCGTCGATAACCTTGATGCCGTCCAGCAGACTGTTCATCACCTGCCCCAGCTTATCCAGCTGCGCCCAGCGCTGTATCGACGCCACGCAGTCTTCGGCCTTCACCGGTTGGCCGTCGTGCCACTTCAGGCCGTCGCGCAGCACGAAGGTATAGGTTTTTCCATCGGCCGAGACATCCCATTTCTCCGCCATCTGCGGCTGTACCTTGTTGTCGGCGTCGAGCGCCAGCAGCGTGTCGTACACCATGTAGGCGTAGTCGCGCACAATGTAAGCCGTGGTGATGTTGGGATCCAGCGAGCGTAAACTGGCGTGCATCACCGCGTTGATGGTTTCGGCCTGAGCCATTGTCGAGCTGAATCCTAACGATGCTGCCATTAACGCATAGCGGACGTAGCGCTGTAGCGGTAACTTCAAACGGGTCATGTAAAGCTCCTGGATCAATGGGTGGAAATGGCGTTATGCTCTCAATCGATGTTGTCGACAATCGACGACTAAAGTAAAAGCAATTTTTGTTCCAACTCTCAGCCCAGGGTAAAGCGGCGCTTTGCGCACTGCTGGTGCGTTTTGACGCATTCCGGCCGGCGCGGACGCCCTCAGGCAGTGCATCGCGGGCGGGACTCAGACGGGCGTTTGCCCAACACAGTGAGGAGAAAACAGTGCGTATCGTATATGGCGGTTTTGAGCATGAAACCAACACGTTTGCTCCCAGTCCCGCCGACTGGCAGATGTTTGAACACGGCGGCGGCTGGCCGGGTATGGTGCAGGGAGAGACGGTATGGCCGACGATCCGCGGCAAGAATATCCCGGCCGCCGGCTTCGTCGAACAGGCGCTGGCGCACGGCGCCGAGCTCATCCCCACTGTGTGGGCGGCGGCCAGCCCTTCCGGGCCGGTGACCCGAGACGCCTATGAACGCATCGTGCGGCTGATCCTCGACGGCATCAGGGCGGCGCTGCCGGTGGACGCGGTCTATCTGGATCTGCACGGCGCGATGGTGGCCGAACACGTCGACGACGGCGAAGGCGAACTGCTGCGCCGCGTCAGAGCGCTGGTGGGCGCGGACATTCCGCTGGTGGCGAGCCTGGACCTGCATGCCAACGTCACGCAGACCATGCTGGATCAGGCCGACTACCTGGTCGCTTTTCGTACCTATCCGCATGTCGATATGGCGGCAACCGGCGCTCGCGCCTGGGATTTGCTGATGCGCCGCATCGCCGACGGCCGGCCGCCGGCCAAAGCGGCTCGGCGCGTGCCGTTCCTGATTCCCATCAGCTGGCAGTGCACCGATACGGCGCCGGCCGGCGATCTGTATCGCGAACTGCAGACGCTGGAAGATCCGCACACGCACCTCTCCTTCACCATGGCCTTTCCGGCGGCGGATTTCGACGGCTGCACGCCGCTGGTATGGGCCTATGCGCCGCAGCAGGCGCAGGCGGAGCGACTGGCCGATCGGTTATATCAGTCGGTATGCGCGGCGGAAGCGCATTTCACCGATAAAACCTATACGCCGGATGACGCGGTGCGCTATGCCATGGCGCAGGCCGCGGCCGGCCATCGCCCTATCGTCATCGCCGATGCGCAGGACAACCCGGGCGCGGGCAGCAACTCCGACACCACCGGCATGCTGCGCGCGCTGGTGCGCAATCAGGCGCGCAACGCCGCCCTCGGCCTGATGGTCGATCCGGCCGCGATGGCGCGCATCCTGGCTGCCGGCGCCGGCAGCCAGCTCACGCTGGAACTGGGCGGCCGTTCCGGCCGCCGCGACGACCCGCCGTTCAACGCCACCTTTGAGGTGGAGCGTATTCTGACCGGCCGTTTTCGCGCGACCGGCCCCTATTTCGGCGGCTTCGAGATGGATCTGGGGCCCAGCGCCTGCCTGCGTATCGACGGCGTACGCGTGGTGGTCAGCACCCACAAGGCGCAGATGGCCGATCAGTCGATGTTCCGCTTCGCCGGTATTGAGCCTACGCAGCAGGACATTTTGGTGGTTAAAAGCGCGGTACATTTTCGCGCGGATTTCTCCGCCATCGCGGCCGGGATTATCGTGGCGGCCGCGCCCGGCTTTATGCCGGTGGACCTGGCCACGCTTCCCTGGCGACATCTGCCCGACGGACTGCGCCTGATGCCGATGGGGCCGGCCTTTCGGGCGCCGGACTGAGTCCGCCGGGCGGCAGACGAAAAAAGCCGGGCGCAGGGCCCGGCCGAGTTCGCGCGCAGGCGGTTACTTCCTGCGCGGCAGCGGCACGCGCGTCGCTTTCTTGATTCTCTTTTGCATGAAGTAACGCCCGATCATCGCAAAGATGAACATGATGATCCATCCTGTCAGGTGCATATTCCCTCCTTCATCGGGATAGTCTGTCGCAGTTTATTTACGCATCACCTTTTCAATTAACCCGGACATCCACTCCGGCACCCGCTGCTGGTCTTTCTTCGCCCGCCGTTTAAACACGAAATCGAAGCCGAAAGACTGCTTCATACATAACTGGAAATCAGTGTACGCCTTGTCGGTATCCCACTTTTGCGCGAATTCAATCCACAGATGGGCCAGGTAGTAGTTCTTTTCCATCCCGCGGGCGTTAAGCGCGGCAAACGCGTAAACATACGCCATATAAGCCAGCTGTTCCCAGCTCACCCGCCCCTCCAGCAACACCGCGGCGCATTCGTGGCGCAACGCTTGAGTAATCTGCCGTTCATCGTCCGACCAGACCAGCGCGCAGGCATAGTCATATTGCGCGACCGGATGCCCGGCCGCTATCGCCTTGCGCAGCAGCTCGCAACGCGCCGCCTGCAACGCGCTTTTCTCCGCCGAATCGGCGGCGGCGTCCATCCGATCCTCCAGCACCCGGCTCTTCAGAAACAGCGCGGCGGCGGAATGCTGACGGCAGGCCTGTTGCAGATACTGATCCGCCCGGTCGGCCGCCGGCGCAATCTCCAGCTTTGCGGCCAGAGAGGGTTGGCGTCCGCCATAAATATCGTTCAGCAACAGCGCGGCGTTCATCACATCGCGCCCGGCCAGCGCCTGCAGAAAACGCCGCGCGTCTCCGGCCGATCCCAACCCGATAAGGCGCGGAAGGATGGTCTCCAGCATTGCGCTGTCGATGCGCTCGCCGGTAGCGACCAGGCGCTCAAGATAGGTCTCCGCCGGCAGAGGAAGGCGCAGGCCCAACGCCGGCGAAAAACCGGCGAAGGCGCACAGCGCCCGTTCCGTCGCGCCGTCCCCCTGCCCCTGCGTCATCTCCAGACAGCGCTGCAGTAAATGTTGCGAATCGTCGACGCCGTATTCCGGGTAAGCGAGGATCTCGCTTAACCACGTCAGGATGAGATCGCTGTAATTGAAGATCTGCCAGTTCTCGCCGCTGGCCAGAATCAACGTCAGACTGTCGTAAATACGGCGGGCGAAATGGCTGCTCAGCTTATAGAACTGCTTCTCTGCGTCCAGCAAATAGGCGTTGCACATGCCGGCATAGTACAGATAACCGTCGATCCTGTCCCAGGTGGACATATCAAGGCTCAACAGCTTGCGAAAATCCTCATCCAGTTTGAGTACCGCCCGGCTCTTATTACTGGCGGGCCAGTTTCCCGGGTTGTTGACGGAGTCATACTCTTTCTCGCGCAGCAGTACATTACGCTGCTGCGGCGAGAGCGCCCGACAGTAGTCGCTGGCGATAAAGTTATCGATATCTTTGTGTTTATCGTCGCCATACCAGCGAGGATACAGATAATAGATCAGCTGCTTGCGAGCGCTGAGGTTCTGCGCATCGCATTCCAGCACGCGTTCCAGCCAATAGCGCGGCGGGAAATCCTCCTCATCATCGCTGGCGGGCGGCAGGCCGGTAATAAAGGGCTGTGGATGGGTCGGCCAGCCGCCTTGCTGCCGCACGAAACGCACGGCTTCATCGCTGTAGCTGCTGAGCGTGAACACGATCGGCTCGCGCTGATTGAGAAACCAGGCCGGCTGGTAGAAATGGCCGGACGCCATCAGAAGATGCAGATATAGCGGCGCGCAATCTTTATCGAGCGAAATGGCTTTCGCCGCCCAGTAGAACAATAGTTCATTACTGACATAAGCGCGCTGCCACTGGTTGTGGCACACATACTCCGCGTAGTAGCCGCCCCGCTCTTCCGACGCGATATTCAGCCAGTGATTAGCCAATAGCTGACAGGGATAGCCCACATCCGGCTGCGCGTCGTGCCAGTCTACCAGTTGCTGCGCGATATGCCGGCTATCTGTGCCGCGCACATCGATCAAAAAACCGAGCGAACTGAAGAACAGATAATCGAACGCGTCGCGGTTCGCCTTCATTTGCCGTCTGGCGTTATCTAAAAATGCGCTCAGCGCAGCATAATTGCCCTGCTGTAAATATCCCCTCAGCATCGCGCGCGTGGTGAAAATATCATTGAACGACAGCACGGTATTCCCTTTTTCAGACTGATCTGCCGCGCAGTCTAGCCGGGGAAAAATTCTCCGGTCAATGAGATACGTCTTATCCATGGAGCAAAGATGGAACGCGGTGCGGCGGGTCTGGCGCGAGGGCGAGGAAGCCGGGGATCTCTCAGCGCCTGACAACGGCGAGCGCCGCTTTCACACGGGGCGATAAATATCCGACGGCGCTCAAATTCCGGCGTCGGGCATTAACGCGTTGGACGAAAAGATCGGGCTGAATATGGCTAATCGCACGTTTACACATTCACTGCGCCGGCGGCGATTCTATCGCGTCAGGCGCCGCCGCTCGCGGATGCGCCTGACGTATTTCGTTATCCCTGACCAGGTCAGGCGTTCGCCGGCTGTTTTCTGTCCCGCCGGGCCAGCCAGGCCAGCGGCGCCTGCGCCATGATCGTCAGCGCCACCCCCGCCCAGGGCGTCAGCGCCATCTGGTCGCGGGCGACCAGCGCGCTGCCGACCGTTTCGCCCAGCGTAATCCCCAGATTAAACGCCGAGATATTCAGCGCCGAAGCGAAATCCACCGCGCCGGGCGTATAGCGCGAAGCGGTGGCCAGCATACCGGCCTGAAAGCCCGGCGACATGCCAAAGGCCAGCACGCCCCAGATAAACAGCACGGCGATCATCGGCAGGCGCCAGGACATCAGCAGCGCCAGCGCGATCAGCGTCAGCAGCAGCAGAGCCAGCATCCGCCGCAGGGCGCTCTGCCACCCCAGGCTGGCCGCCAGCCGTCCGCCGGCCAGGTTGCCCTTCAGCGTGGCTACGCCAAACACAATCAGCAGCAGACTGGCGCTGTTCGATGAAAAGCCGCTGATACCGGTCAGAATAGGCGTAATAAAGGTGAAGGCGGCGAAGCTGGCGCCAAACCCCAGAATCGTGACCGCCATCATCATCAGTATCGGCGGCTGAAACAGCGCCGTCAGCTGATTCAGCGCGCGCCCCGCCGCCGGCGTGTCCAGCGACGGCACCCACAGCGCGGTCGCCAGCAGGGAAAGCGCGGCCAGCGCCACCACCGCGAAGAACGGTAAACGCCAGCCGATGCCGTTGCCGATCAGGCTGCCGAGCGGGACGCCGATCACCATCGCCAGCGTCAGGCCGGCGAACATCAGGGCGATGGCGCGGCTGGCCTGACCGGACGGCGCCAGGCGGGCGGCGACCGTGGCGCCGATGGCGAAGAAGCTGCCGTGCGCTACCGCGGTCACGATACGGCCGGTCAGCAGCATCGAATAGCTGGTCGACAACGCCGAAATCAGGTTGCCGGCCATGAACACCGTCACCAGCCCAAGCAACAGCGGCTTACGCGGCAATCTCGCCAGCGCCAGCACGACAATCGGCGTGCCGATAGCCAGCGCGAGCGCATACAGCCCGACCAGTCCGCCGGCGCGGGCCAGCGGCACGCCAAGATCCTGGGCTATCGACGGCAGTACGCCGACCACGATAAACTCGGCGACGCCGATGGCGAACGCGGTGACCGCCAACGCCAGCACGCCGGGGTGGATAGCGCGAGGCCGCGTCATAGACGCCCCGCCGCCCATAGCGCGATGCGTTGATCGGCCTCTACCGTGGCGCCCGCCACGCCGGCCGCGCCGATGACCCGGCCCTTTTCGTCATACAGCAACACCCCGCCACCAAAACTGATCAGACCGCCGTTGGTGGACTCCAGCGTATAAATGGCGCCGCCCGGCCGGGCTTCCGACCCCAGTTCGATGCTGTCGGTACGAAACAACGCCGCGGTGCGCGCTTTCTTTAACGACACGTCGACGGTGCCGGGCGCCGCATCGTCCATGCGCAGAAAGCCGCGCAGCAGTCCTGCGTCGTCAACCACACTGATGGACACGGCAAAGCCCTGTTCGCGCGCCTGCTCCTGGGCGCGCTGAATGACCTGTCGGGAAATGGATTCGAACATGGGAAGACTCCTCGCTATCAACAGAGTCTTCGATAATGGCGACAGATGGCGGCAGCGGGAAGCCTCCCGGCCGAACGCGAGGCAAATGTTCGTGATAGTCGAACTTTAGGCCATGATCCCGCCGGCCAGCCGTATCATCACGCGTTGACTCAGCCGTCCGGCGGGGCCGGCGGCGCCCAGCGCCGCCACGACCCGTCCCTGCTGACGCAGCGGCAACGCCATGCAGTTCATGCCGGGCTCCGCCTCTTCCAGATCCAGCGCATAGCCCTGTCTGGCGATGATTTTCAGCTCCTCCTCAAGCGCCGGCGACATCAGCGCGGCGCGGCGCAGGCTGCGCACCAGGTCCGGGTTATGAGCCAGAAATATTTTACCGATGGCGGAGGTGGTCAGCCCCTCTCGCCGCCCGCGCGGGCTGGCGACGCGCTGCGTATTCTCGCCTTCCAGCGCGTCGATATACAAATATTCGCGCGTACCGCAGGGCACGGCCAGATAGCAGGTTTCGCCGCTGCGCTGCGCCAGCAAACGCAGCACCGGCGCGAACGCCGTGCGCAGTCCGGCGTCGCTATCGGCCAGCGGCTGGGCGATTTCCCGCAGGCGAAGCCCCAGCGCGTAACGCGTGCCGTGCCGGGTAACGTAACCCATGGCGGCCAGCGTATTGAGTAAACCATGCAGGGTGCTTTTATTCAGCCCGAGACGGCGGGTCAAATCCACCAGTCTTAGCTCCCCGCCCGCCTGCGCCAGCGCCTCCAGCAGGGTCATCGCCCGCTCGACGGACTGAATGAGCCGGTTTTCATCGATCATAACGCGTATCCTCCCCGCGCGTTGCCACATCACGCCGGACAGGCGGCGTCGACATTTATCGGACGGGCGACAACAAAACAGGGGAACAGGATACTCCGGCCGGCGCGCCGCAACCAGCGCTCAGAAAAGCGCGCCGCCGCGCATCGTCAGCCGCGCCGGCATTTTCCGTCTCTCCCGGTTTCGTCATCCCCGCGCCGACCGGCGGGCCCGCATCGGCCGCGGCGCGGAGAACGGGGAATCAGGCGCCGCCGACGAATTCGTCCGCTTGCCGTCTTGCCGCATCGCGGAATATAGTGGAGGCGATGCCCTGGAGCGCTCGCGTCGCCGGACAAAACGTTATCGTGTTGAACGGCGCGCCGCGTTGGCCCTTTGCGGGCGACGCGCAGGGACGGGCCGAATAATTGCGCGCGGCCAACGCCCCCGCAACCTGAGGGATGACGGGGATATATCAATCGCGGCCGGGGCCGCCTACTCTTCTTGCCGTGGAGCACCATGCCTTACTATCTGTCGCTGCGCGAAGCAGCCGATCTGTTGCACGAACTGAGTCGACATCTGCACGACGAGTGGCGCGATTTCGCTCCCTGGCGCGCGCCGAATATCATAGCCGACCGGCTGTGGCGGCGCTGTCAGTCCGCTGGCGGCAGCGAAGTGATGCTGGCGCTCGACCCGCCGCGTACGCTGCTGGCGACGGCCAGCATCATTCGCTATGAACTGGCCGACCGGCCCGAGCGCGAGTGGTGGTTAGGCGAAGTCTATACCCTGCCGGCCCAGCGCGGGCACGGCGTCGCCAGCCGCCTGATCCGCGCCTGCGTCCTCAGCTTCCGCCAGCGGCAGCCCGCCGACATCTGGCTTTATACGCCCGACTGCCAGCGTTTTTATCGCCGGCTGGGCTGGCAGGAAGTCGAGCAGCGCGAGGTGCAGGGCGAACGGGTATCGGTGATGGTGCTGCCCGCCAGCCTGACGCCGGCCGGCGAATAAGCGGCCCGGCGTCGGTTCAGGCTTCCGGCGCGAAGCACAGCGACCATTCGCCGCAGTCGTCGCAGGTGGGCGAACGGCACACCAGATCGCCCTCTTCCTGCAGACAGCGCTGCCGATAGAAAAACTTTTTCCAGCGCATGTTGTGTTCGTTCATAGCGACCAGCGGCGGAAAACAGTCGCCCATCAATAACCGCAGCTCGGTGCGCGAAGACAGCCCCAGATCCTGCCACAGATGGTTAAAGGCCAGCGACGCGCTGGCGACGATCAGGTGCATCGGACCGGCGCCCGCCGCCATATGTTGGCGCAGCCAGCCGGCCAGTTGCTCCCGCTCGTCATGGCGCGCCTCGTGCAGTTCGCTCATCAACGCCTGACGCCGATCCCGTTTCTCATCCGGACGCGGCGCCGGCCACGTCAGCCGCCGCACCAGTTCGCGCCACGCGTCATCGTCAAGCCCCATTTGTTCGGGCAGGCAGGATTTACCGGCATCATGCAGCGACAACAAGCGCCGCAACCACAACTCCGACGTAATCATCAGGCAGCCCCCTTCTCTGTTTTCTCATCCTCCCCGGCCAGCCGGCGCTGCCGCCACCAGCGGCTCAGGACATCCGACACGTCCTGCCAGGCGCCCTCCACGCAGGGCTCGATGCCGCCGCTTTCCAGCTTTTGCCATGGCGCATAGCCAATACGCGCGCAGAACACCGCCTTTACATCGGCCAGCAGCGCCAGCATATCGTCCAGGCGCGCCTCGCTGTCCTGCGGCTCGCAGTCGCCGGCGCCGCGACAATATTTAGGCGTAAAGCGTTCATTTACCAAAATGACGCCCGCCGCCGACAGGCTATAAATCTGGAAGCGATCGGCGTGACCGAAATGGCAGTCGATAACGTCGCCGCGCGAAGAGGCCACCGCCACCAGGCAGGCCTGCGGTTCGTCCGACTCGCCGCCCGAGACGAGGCTGGCATGCAGCCGGGCGCGCTGGCGCAGCAACGGCAGATAAGGCTGCGGCCGGGGCGGCAGCGCAGAGAGCGGAAACATCTGGCTGCGGTCCTCTCCCAGCATACCGATAGCATCCGCGCGGCACTGCTGGCAGTGCGACATCTGCGGCATCACCTGCGCGCAACGCCCTCTCACCGCCGTCAGAGCGGCGGCGTCCGGCTCCGGCTGCCCATTGAGACCGAAGACCGTGCCGTGCTCCGGACGGGCGATCAGCGGCATAATATTGTGTAAAAAAGCGCCCCACTCACGCACCTGCCGGCTAACCCGGAACATGGTTGTATCGTTAATCCCCGGGATCAACACCGAGTTGATTTTAACCAGAATGCCCTTTTCCGTCAGTTTGCGAATCCCCTCTTGCTGACGCGCCAGCAGGATTTCGCCGGCCGCGCGCCCCGTATAGCGCTCCCCGTCCAGCCACAGCCAGGCATAGATCTGCGCGGCGATCGCGGCATCCAGCGTATTGAGCGTGACCGTCACGTGATCCACGCCGATCTCGATCAGCCGATCGACCGCATCGGGCAACATCAGACCGTTGGTGGACAGACACAGTTTGATATCCGGCATGCGGGCGCGCAGCAGCTCCAGCGTTCTGAAGGTGCGGCCGATATTGGCCAGCGGATCGCCCGGTCCGGCAATGCCGATCACCGACAGCTGAGGAATCGCCTGCGCCACCAGTTGCGCTTTCGCTACCGCCTGCTCCGGCGTCAGCAGCTCGGAAACCACGCCCGGCCGCGATTCATTACTGCAATCGTACTTACGATTACAGTAATTGCACTGCAGGTTACAGGCCGGCGCGACGGCCAGATGCATGCGGGCAAAGTGATGATGCCCGCTCACCGAATAGCACGGATGGTGTGCCACCTTGTTCGCCTGGAGCGGCGTAAAAATGTCAGTGCCGCCGTTACGGCAGCGCTGCGGGCCGGATGCTGATGGACAGGGGGTCATAATATTCGCCTGTAGTTACGGAATCATATCTGCGTCGTTGCAAGAGCCATACCGTCAGCCATGCGAAAAAAAAACAGATAAAACAATCGAATAAAAATGACTGTGCGAGGAAGATTTGTCAGGATTACGGCATTGGGCTGACAATGTGTCAAATACCACAATGCCGTATCGGTCACAGGCGGTGCATATTGATATCCATGATTTGGATCCGGTAGGCGACCTGACGCGGCGTCATGCCCAGCAGGCGCGCCGCTTTGGCCTGCACCCAGCCGGTCTTTTCCAGCGCGGCGATCAGGCGCTGACGCTCATCGAGGTTCGGGTCGAGCCAGCTCTCTTCCGCCGCCGGCGGCTGGCTGGTCGGTTTGCTGGCCAGCGGGACGCTTTCATGGTGATTAAACAGGATCACGTCCCGATCGATCAGCCCGGTCTCCGTCATCACCGCCGCCCGCTCAAGGCAATTTTCCAGCTCGCGCACGTTGCCCGGCCAGCTGTAGCTCAGCAACAGGCGGATCGCGCCGTCGCTGATACGCAGCGCCCGTCCCTGATGGGACGCGATTTTCTTCACCAGAAAATGCGCCAGCTCGATAATATCTTCCTGCCGTTCGCGCAGCGGCGGCAACGTCACCGGCATCACATTCAGTCGGTAGTACAAATCCTCGCGAAAATTGCCCGCCCGCACTTCCTCTTCCAGGTTGCGGTTGGTGGCGGCGATAATGCGCACGTCGACGCGCAGGGTTTCATCGCCGCCGACCCGCTCCATCTCGCCTTCCTGCAGGATGCGCAGCAGTTTGGCCTGGAAAGAGGCGCTGCTTTCGCCGATTTCATCCAAAAACAGCGTGCCGCCGTCCGCCAGCTCAAACCGCCCTTTACGCTGCCTGACCGCGCCGGTAAAGGCGCCTTTTTCATGGCCGAACAGTTCGCTCTCCAGCAGGTTGTCCGGCAGCGCGGCGCAGTTGAACTTGACGAAGGGCGCAGCCGAACGCGGCGAATTATAGTGAATGGCGTTGGCGATCAACTCCTTTCCGGTGCCGCTTTCGCCGCGCACCAGCACGGTAGTGTCCCATTTGGATACCTGACGAATAATATCCATGGTCTGACGCATCGCCGGGCTTTTCCCCACCATATTTTCGAAGCCGAACGGCCGTGATACCTTGCAGCTCACCGGTCGCGAGCCCTGGACCACCGGGACGCCTTCGCGCCGCGCCGGCTGCATCAGCCGCACGGTCTGCGCCACCAGGTTGGCCACCGTCTCCAGAAAACGGACGCTGGCCGACAGACGCTCCTCATACAGCGCCATCGGCTGCGCGGCCAGCACGCCGATCGGCTGCTGTTCGACGCCGGAGATCGGCACGCAGATAAACGGCAGGTTGTAATCATAGATATTCAGCCGATCGAGAAAGCGCTGATCGTCGGCCACGCGCGTCAGCACCAGCGGCTGACGTTGATTCATCACCGCCCCCACCAACCCTTCGCCGAGCCGGTAGCGTACCTGGTTCACGCCGGCCATCACCTGGTCGTCATCGCTGCGCAGCGCCTCAACCGCCAGCGCGCCGCGCTGTTTATCGAACAGGCAGATCATGCCGTGTTGCATAAAAGCATCGTCATGCAGCACGCGCAACACCGACTGCAGCGTCTGGCTGATATCCATCGAACGGCTGAGGACCACGCTGATTCGCTGCAACGCGGTGAACTGCTGAGACAGATCGAACCGCCAGACTACTTTGCCCGTTTCCGGTACATGTGTCATTTACCGCCTCCTGTCGCTGACAATCCCAGCGGTAGACGCAGGGTTAAACAGGTTCCGCCGCCCGCGCGCGAAGTCAGATCGATGGCGCCCTGGTGGTGGGCGACCAGCGTCTGAATCAGACGCAGCTCCATGCCTTTGCCCGGCGTGGTCAGCGCCGCGGACGAACGGGCATAGCGCACCTGGGCAAGAGGGACATTGTCATCGATATACAGCACCAGCCAGCCGCTGTCGTGACGGGCGAAAATATGCACCGCCAGCGAGAAAGGCTGCACTTCCTGCGCCAGCGACAGCGTGCGATCCAGCCACAGGCTGAGGGTGGCCAGAATCTGCGTACGCTGTCCGAACGCGCAAATATCCATATTCTCCAGTTCGCACTGCAGGGTGTCGCCCTCGATAAAACGGCTGTGATACAGCGCGCTCAGGTCGTCCAGCAGATCCTGCAGCGGCCATTCGTCCGCCGGTTCGAAATCCAGCGACGGCCGGCAGGCCTGTAAGCGCGCCACCGCCTCCTCACCCTCGCGCCAGGCCGACTCCAGCGCCACATTGCTGCGATCCGCGCCGTTGAGCCGGCGCGCGGCGGCCAGCATATTCAGCGGACAGTTCAATTGAATCAATGCGGCGTCCAGCGACTCGCGAATCGCCGCCAGCAGCTTGCCGTTGGTCAATTGCTGTTTAAGACGATCAATGCGCCCCTGCCGTTGCTGTTGCTGCTGCTCGGTGCAGTCGGTCATCACGATCAGCGTGCGCGCCAGACCGCTGTCGGTAAAGTAGCGGCTGGCCTCCTCGCTGACGCCCGGCAGCGTCCAGAAGCCCAGCGTCAGCCAGCGCACCGCGCCGCGCACCGTCACCGGCAGCGGAATACCTTCCTGCAGCGTTTTTTTACTGTGCGGAAAATCCAGCACCGCCAGCAATTCACGGCCACCGCAATCGGCGCACAGCGTTTTATAAGCCAGATTATCCATAATCACATGATCCTGTTCGTCCACCACCACCACCGCCGCCGGGATGTTATTCAGCACGGCGGTGATTAATGTCATATGGTTGCGCAGGCGCTGCTCCAGCGCGTAGCTGGCGCTGATATCGCGATGCATCGCCAAAAAATGTTCGATGTCCCCCTGGGTATTGAAAATCGGCGTGATATCGATCTCCGCCAGATACAGGCTGCCGTCGCGCCGCCGGTTAATCAGCTGACCGCGCCAGGCGCCGCCCTGCAGCAGCACCTGCCACATATCGCGATAGAGCGCCTTCGGCGTCTGCTGGCTGGCCAGAATACGGTGGTTCTGCCCCAGCAACTGCGCCAGACTGTAGCCGGTCAGGCGACAAAACGCCGGATTGGTGTATACAATTCGGGCGGCGGGATCGGTCAGCGAGATGGCGACCGACGACTGCTCGACCACCGTGGAAAACAGCAGCGGATGCTGGCGGGATAAAGCGCTGGCGATCCCGCCTAAAGGAAAAGGTCCCGCCATTAAATTCATCGTCATGACATAACTCCCACAGAACAGGTTCGATGATGTCCGCTTTACGACAATTTGTGGCGCAATCCGGCATCACAAACGAAAAACGCGCGGCGCGGAATAACCATGCAAACCTTGCGCCCTTTATACATTAACCATCATGAACATTGATCTGGATGCGGTTTTTCTCGCCCGAATCGCGCCAGGCGCGCCGGGCCGCCCGCGCGACAACGCCACGCTTGCCCCAGCAGCGCGCAATTTAACGCGCGAATTGCTTATTTAATGTGCAACTCAGGGTTGGCACAGCATTCGCAACACAGGCGCAGAGTCCATTCTCCGCGGGCATGACGAAGGGGAAGAACATCGTGGCGCAACGCATGATCGCGCCAATGCGCGAAGCCGGCGGGCGACGCGCGGAGGATGGCCATTTTCCCGTTAACAATTAAGTCAATACATCAATCCACTCTCTATCAATCAGGAGCGTATTATGGCGAACATTGGTATTTTCTTTGGTTCCGATACGGGGAAAACCCGCAAGATTGCCAAAATGATCCAGAAAAAATTGGGCGACGACGTCGCGGACGCGCCGGTCAACATCAACCGCGCCACGCTTGATAGCTTTCTCGCTTATCCGGTGCTGCTGCTGGGAACGCCCACGCTGGGCGAAGGACAGCTGCCGGGCGTCGACGCCGGCTGCGAAAGTGAGTCGTGGATGGAATTTACCGATACGCTGGCGACGGCCGACCTCAGCGACAAAACCGTGGCGCTGTTCGGGCTGGGCGACCAGCAGTGTTACCCGGATAACTTCGTCAGCGCGCTGAAAACGCTGTATGACGCGGTGATTGAGCGCGGCGCGAAAGTGATTGGCGAATGGCCGAACGAGGGCTATGAATTTACCGCCTCCGCCGCGCTGGTGGACGGCCGCTTCGTCGGGCTGGTTCTCGATCAGGATAATCAGTTCGATCTGACGGAGGAACGGGTCGACGGCTGGCTGGAACAGATCAAACCGGCCATTCTGTGATCCCCGACCGCCCCCCTGTTCTCATCGCTCCGGTCGCTGACGTCTTCAGGCCGACCGGGGCGACCTGCGCACGAACTCAGCGCACCACCAGCGCATCGTAACCTTTGCGTCGGTAATTGAAAATCGACACGATCCAGATGGCGACGAACAGCCCCACCACCACAAAGCCGGCGTCGCCGAGATTGTCGCTCACGCCGGCCAGCCATTGCCAGATGCCGCCGCGCAAATCGAACCGGTCGATCAGCAGACCGATCGCCTCCAGCCCGCCGATAAACAGCGCGACCACGACGGAAGTGCCGGTGATGGTCATATTGTAATAGAGCTTGCGCTGCGGTTTGTTAAAGGCCCAGCTGTAGGCGCCCACCATGATGAGGTTATCAAGAGTATCGATCAACGCCATGCCGCTGGCGAACAACGCCGGGAAAACCAGAATCGACCACAGCGACATACCGCTCGAAGCGCTGGCCGCCGACAGACCCAGCACGCCGACTTCGGTGGCGGTATCAAATCCCAGGCCGAACAGGAAGCCGACCAGATACATATGCCAGCTTTTGCCGATCAGCCTGAAGGTAGAGCGAAACAGCCAGCTCATCAGTCCGCCGCCGGCCAAATCATCCGCCTGCCGGCTCAGCGGCTCGCCGCGTTTTAGCTGGCGGAAAGTACGCCATACGCCGCGCAGAATCACCAGGTTGACCAGCGCCATCGCCAACAGGAACACGGCCGACACCGCGGTGCCGATTACCCCGCCGACCTCGTGAAACCATGCCATATCGCGCTGAAAGGCTGCGGCGGCGGCGGCAATGGCGGCAGAAGCCAGCAGCACAATACTGGAGTGGCCGAGCGAGAACCAGGCGCCCACGCCGTAAGGGCGTTTGCCCTGTTGCATCATTTTACGCGTGACATTGTCGATGGCCGCGATATGGTCCGCGTCCACCGCGTGGCGCAGCCCGTAGCACCAGGCCAGCAGGCTGGCCGCCATCAGCGCGGAACTATGATGGAAAGCGTTGAAAGCCCAGAGCCAGGCGGCGAGATTAGCGACGACCAGAACCGAAAGCAGCGCCAGCGCGCGCGGGTGTTGACGACACAGCGAGTTAATCATGACGTTATCCTGTTATGACAAAAAACGGGCGGCGGCGATCGCCGCCTGCCCAAAGGCAATACCGCCATCCCCGGCCGGTAAACGGTGCGGGAACAACAGTTCGAAATCAGACAGCCGGGCGGCCAGCCGCGCGCGCAGCAGGCGATTGTGAAACACGCCGCCGCCGCAGACGACGGTGTTGATCGGTCCGGCATAATGGCGTACCAGCGCCGCAAACCCCATCGCCAGCGCGTCGTGAAACGCCCAGGCCCGGGCGCGATCATCGGCGCGCCAGTTAAGCCACTGACGCCAGAAGGCGGCCATATCCGGCCGGCCGTCGAGCAGCGGCAGCGTAACCGGATGGTCCACCGGTCCGCCCTGCGCCGCCAGCGCTTCCAGCCGGCAGGCGGCTTCGCCTTCGTAGCTCTGCGCCTGCGCCACGCAGCCCAGCGCCGCCGCCGCCGCATCGAACAATCGACCGGCGGACGAGGCGCGCGGCGCGTTGATGCCCCGCTCCACCGCGCGCGCCAGCGGCTGCCAGCGTTGACGCAGAACGGCGGCCGCTTCCGGCCGCTGCTGCCAGTCGGGCACAAAGTCGAGAAACTGCGCCAGCAGATTACGCCACGGCTGACGCGCGGCGAGATCGCCGCCGGGCAGCGCCACCGCCGGCAATCCGGCCAGCCGACGGCAGCGACGATAATCCAGCCGCAGACATTCTCCGCCCCATAGCTGGCCGTCTTCGCCGTAGCCGATGCCGTCGAGCGTCAGAGCGATAACCTCGCCGCCGTCGAGCGGCCAGCCGTGCTCCGCCAGGCAGGCGGCGGCATGGGCATGGTGATGCAGAATGCGCTCGCCCGGCAGGCCGCTCTGCGCCGCGAATTCGGCGCCGCGATAGCCGGGGTGCGCGTCCAGGGCGATGCGCTGCGCGTTGAACTGGTAAATGTCGCACATCAGGCTCAGCGTCCGACGCCACTGGGCTTCCGTCTCCGGCTGGCCGAGATCGCCCAGGTGCTGGCTCAGCAGTACCTCGCCGTCGCGCACCAGCGCAAAGGCGTTCTTCAGCTCCGCGCCCAGACAGAGCGTGGCCGGCACGGGCCCGAAACCCGGCGGCAGCGGCAACGCGTCCGGCACAAAGCCGCGGGCGCGGCGCAGCATTTCACCGTCGGCGCGCATTACCGAATCGTCCATCCGCTGCAGAATGTCGCGATTGTGCAGCAGCAAGCCGTCGGCTATCCCCGCCAGCTGCGTCTGCGCCTGCCGGTTGGTCAGCGCCGGCGGACGGCCGTTCAGGTTGCCAGAGGTCATCACCAGCGGCCGGCCGATATCCTGCATCAACAAATGCTGCAGCGGGTTGGCGGGCAGCATGACGCCCACCTCATTGCGTCCCGGCGCGATGGCGGCGCTCAGTGCCGGCAGATACGTTTTGTCGACCAGCACAATCGGCGCGGCCGCGCTGGCGAGCAGCGCGACGGCATCGGCCGGCAGCCCGTCGGCGCGCGGCAGCATCACCGCCAGCGGTTTGGCCGGCCGGCGCTTGCGCGCGCGCAAGCGCGCGACCGCCGCGTCGTTAGCGGCGTCGCAGGCCAGATGGAAACCGCCCACGCCTTTAATGGCGACGATGTCGCCGGCGCGCAGCGCGCCGAGCGCCGCCTGTAAGGCGGCCTGCCTGTCGGCCTGCCGATGGGGCGCGACCCACGTCAGCTGCGGCCCACACTGCGGGCAGGCCAGCGGCTGAGCGTGAAAGCGCCGGTCGGCCGGCGCGCGGTATTGCGCCGCGCAGTCAGGGCAGAGCGGGAACGCCGCCATCACGGTGGCGGGTCGGTCATAGGGCATCGCCCGGATGATGGTGAAACGCGGTCCGCAGTGGGTGCAGTTAATAAACGGATAGCGATAGCGCGGATCGCGCGGATCGTTCAGTTCCCGCAGACAGGCCGGGCAAGTAGCGGCATCCGGCGCAATTTGCGTGGTCATGGCGCCGCCGCCGCTCCGGCGAATAGTGAACGCCTGCGGCAGATCCGGCCAGCAAAAGGCGCGACGCGACACGCGGTCGATGCGCGCCAGGGGCGGGCAGTCGCGCCGGAGCGCGTCGATAAACGCGCCGGCGTCGCCCGCCAGACGCACCACCACGCCGCCGCCGTCGTTACAGACGTCGCCGTGCAGACCCAGGCGAGTAGCCAGTTGCCAGACCAGCGGCCGGAAGCCGACGCCCTGCACCTTGCCCTCAATGCGCAAAATCGTACCGTTATCGTTCATCGTCGAAAGCGCGCGGGCCGCGACGGCCCGCGCGAACGGGAAAGGCTTACGCCGAAGCGGCGTCCCGCAGTCGGGCCTTCATCTCGGTGTAAGTGGTTTGCGTGTAGTTTTCCGCCCAGGCCTGATCGGCGATGGTTTCGACCTTCACCGCGCAGTACTTGGTTTCCGGCGTTTTGGAAATCGGATCGAGATTGTCCTGCGTCAGCTCATTACAGGCGCCGATCCACCACTGATAGGTCATGTAGACCGAACCTTTATTAATGCGTTCGTTCACGTCGGCACGGCTGATCACCTTGCCGCGCCGCGAACTCACCCATACCAACTCGCGGTCTTTAATCCCCAGACGCTCGGCGTCCTGCGGGTTGATCTGCATAAAGCCCGGCTCATCGGCCAGCGTTTGCAGCGCCGCGCAGTTGCCGGTCATAGAGCGGCAGGAGTAGTGGCCGACTTCACGCACGGTGCACAGCACCAGCGGATACTCGGCGTCGGGACTCTCCGCCGGCGCGCGCCACGGCGCGGCGAACAGCTGGCCTTTGCCGCTCGGGGTGTCGAACTTGTTGCCCTGATAGAGATACGGCGTACCGGTGTGCTCAAGCGTCGGACACGGCCACTGAACGTGCCCCATATCGCCCATTTTTTCGTAAGTCACCCCGTAGAACAGCGGGCAGAGTTCGCGCATTTCGTCCCAGATTTGCTGATTGGACTCGTAATGCATCGGGTAGCCCATCTCCGTGGCGATCAGACTGATGATTTCCCAGTCGCGCTTAACGTTATATTTCGCCTCGATGGCTTTTTCGAAACGCTGGAAGCCGCGATCGGCGCAGGTAAACACCCCGCCGTGCTCGCCCCAGGAGGTGGCGGGCAGCAACACGTCGGCGACCTCGGCGGTTTTGGTCATGAAAATATCCTGCACTACCAGGAAATCCAGCGCCTCGATGCCTTTACGCACCAGCCCCAGATCGGCTTCGGTCTGCAGCGGGTCTTCGCCCATGATGTAATAGGCTTTAACTTTGCCCTCCAGCGCCAGGTGCGGCACCTCGGTAATGCGCACGCCGACTTTGTCGTCCATCACCGCCGGGTCGATGCCCCAGGCGTGGGCGAATTTGGCCCGCATATCGGCATCGGTGACGTCCTGATAGCCGGGGAACAAATTAGGCAGTACGCCCATATCGCACGCGCCCTGCACATTATTCTGGCCGCGCACCGGGCCGACGCCCACGTGCTCGCGGCCCAGATTGCCGGTCAGCAGCGCCAGACTGGCCAGCCCTTTCACCACGTCCACCGCCTGGCCGAACTGCGTTACCCCCATGCCCCACATGATGGTGGCGGAAGGCGCCGCGGCGTAAGTGCGCATCGCCTGGCGGATTTGCTGCGCCGAAACGCCGGTCAATTCCTCCACCGCTTCCGGCGCGTAATCCTTCACGTTTTCCCGATAAGCGTCGAACCCTTCGCTATAGCGGGCCACGTACTCTTTATCGTAGAGATTCTCTTCCAGCAGCACGTAAGCGAAGGCGTTGACCAGCGCCATATTGCAGCCGTTATGGATTTGCAGATGCTGGTCGGCGATACGCGCGGTTTCAATTTTACGCGGATCGCACACAATGATTTTGGCACCGTTTTGCTTCGCTTTCAGCACGCGGCGCGCCACGATCGGGTGGGAGTCGGCGCAATTGTAGCCGACCACCAGCAGACATTTAGAATTTTCGATATCTTCGATCGAGTTGCTCATCGCGCCGTTGCCCAGCACCGCCTGCAGGCCGGCCACGGAAGGGCCGTGGCAGACGCGGGCGCAGCAGTCGACGTTGTTGGTGTTCAGCACCGCGCGGGCGAACTTCTGCATGACATAGTTGGTTTCATTGCCTGTGCCGCGTGAGGAACCGGTGGTCATGATGGCGCGCGGCCCGTATTTAGCTTTGATTTCCGCCAGCCGTTGCGCGGTGTAGCGAATGGCCTCATCCCAGGAAACCGGCGTCAGTTTGCCGCCTTTTTGCAGGCGGATCATCGGCTGCGTCAGCCGCGGCGTAAGCAGTTTAGTGTCGTTGAGGAAATCCCAGCCGTAGTAGCCTTTCAGGCACAACTCGCTCTGATTGGTGACTCCGGGCGCCGCTTCCGCGCGCAGGATTTTGTTGTTGTCTACGACGAGTTTCAGTTTGCAGCCCGCACCGCAGTACGGGCAAACGCTGGTGATTTTTTTCATCACTAACAGACCTGTTATCAAAAGTTGAAAGCGCGCGATTTAAAAAATCAGCGTGGAAAGACCATCCAGTGCCGCACGGCGGCGGCGTTCTGCGCTCAGTTGTTCGAGCTTGCCGCGATCGATACACACAATCGCTTTGGTCGGGCAGACCGCCATGCAGGCCGGTCCCTCTTCACGCTGATAGCAGAGATCGCATTTATTGGCTTCGGCTTTTTCCGCCTGTACGTTAAGCCCCGCCCCGCTGTTGCGCACGACGGGACGAACCACCACTTCCATCGCGCCGTAGGGGCAGGCCACCACGCAGGTTTTGCAGCCGATGCAGCGTTCCTGGTGCACATGCACGAAATCGTCGTCGCGGCTAATGGCGCCGTTCGGGCACACATTGGCGCAGGGCGCGTCTTCACACTGGCGGCACATGGTGGCGGTAGAAACATTCACGCTTTTAATCACGTGAATACGCGGCAAGAACGTTTGCGGCGTCAGCGCCGAGCAGTCCTGGTTTTCCTGGTGCGAAACCACGCAGGCCACTTCGCAAGTGCGACAGCCAATACATTTGCCTGCGTCAGCAATGATGAAACGGTTCACAGTGTTCTCCGGCTATGGACGTAATGCCTCTGTTATACACAATTCATGCCAACTTTTAATTATATGATTTTAAACAATATTTAAAGATAAGGTCGGTATCGGCGCCGTGTCATCGACACTTGTGTCGACGGACGTGACAGCGGCGCGACGCGCGCCGTCGCCTACAGCGCCTCAAATCCGCCGTTGCCCCGCCAGTCCGCCAGCCGTCGATATACCGTCTCAACCGCCCGCGCGATCGCCGCGGTCATCGGATAATAAAAACCGACGATATCCGGCTGGATGCCGAGGAAAATCACCTCGCCCACATCATCCCGCAGCTGATCGATCAGATAATTGAGCGGCATATTGTGGGTGGTCATCATAAACATCTCCGCGATGTCGTCCGGATCGACGATGCGGATCTCGCCGGGATTAAGCCCCATGTCGGTGGCGTCGACGATCAGCAGCCGCACGGGATGAAGCGCGCGAATGGCGGCAATCTCGTTTTCCGGCACGCTGCCGCCGTCGAACACCCGCCAGTCGCCCGGCGGTACGGCGCGGCATTTTTCGGCCAGCAAAGGACCGGCGCCGTCATCGCCCATCATGCTGTTGCCGACGCACAGCAATACATCAGTCATGCAGCCTCCTGACCATGACATAAATCGCCGGTTCCTGCTGGATGGCCTGTAGCAAATTGAGCAATCTGCGGCTCCACGCTTGCTGTTCGGCGTTTTGTCCGGCCAGCGCGGCGTCAAAGGCGCGGGCCAGCATCGTCACATGATTCTGATCGATGACGATTTCCCCGTAGCGCGGCACGCCCTCCATCTTGCGCCGCGCGTCGCTGCCGGCTTCCAGCGTGGCGATCCAGTTCCGATAGGCATCAAACGGACAACTCAGCGCCGGCTGCAGACAGTCGATCACGCCCAGATGGTGGCCGATCGCCAGGCTGTAATACACCACCTGCTGCGCCTGGGCCGGCGTATCGTCATTTTCGTCGACAAACTTGCGGCACAGCTGACTAAACAGCACAGTCTCGCTCATCGGATTCGCTCCCGTTCCACCACCGCGCTCAGGCGGGAAACAATTTCGCTCAGGCGCGGATCGTTTTCCTGCGCCAGCCAGTTCGCCACGCCGTCATTGCCGGCAGACAGGCGGCTGATAAAATCGTTGGCGATCTGGCGGCCATAGCGATAACCCGCCAGACGCCGGGCGGCGCGTTCGATGCGCACGCGCAGCGGCTGCACCATTTGCGGCTGCAGTAGCTGCACGGGCTGGTTGTCCTCTTCGCCCGGCGCGCGCGCGTGAATTTTCTGCTCCAGCAGCCCCAGCGCCATGGCGAAACCGTACAGCGTCGCGGCCGGGGTCGGCGGGCAGCCTGGGATATAGACGTCCACCGGCACGATCTTGTCGGTACCGCCCCACACGCAGTAGAGATCGTGGAAAATCCCGCCGCTGTTGCCGCAGGCGCCGTAAGAGATGCAGATTTTCGGGTCCGGCGCCGATTCCCAGGCGCGCAGCGCCGGCGAACGCATGGCGCGGGTCACCGCGCCGGTAAACAACAGAATGTCGGCGTGGCGCGGCGACGGCACCACCTTGATGCCGAAGCGTTCGGCATCGAACAGCGGCGAAAGCGTGGCGAAAATTTCGATTTCGCAGCCGTTGCAGCCGCCGCAGTCCACGCGGTAAACATAGGCCGAACGTTTAATGTTTTTCAGCAGCGACGTTTTCATGCGGGCGATGGATTCATCCACCGTTACCGGCACGGGGATGCCGTTCGCGTCGCGCGGGCCGATGAGATCCGTCATCAGATGACCTCCTTCAGTTCACGAGTGAAATTAATGCGTTCGGATGACGCCAGATCCTGACGACGCTTACACGCCGGACAGGTTTCGAAACCGGCGCGCCGCGCCTGCGCCTGGCTGTCGCCGTTGTGTTCCAGCAGCGCGATGGCGTAATCGATCTCTTTTTGCACCGCGAACGGCTGCGCGCAGACGCGGCAGTTGCAAAGATCGAAACTCGCCTGCTGCAGAAAATCATCCTTGTTCCATACCGCCAGCTCATACTCCTGCGACAGTTTGATCGCCGCCGTCGGGCAGACCTCTTCGCAACGGCCGCAGAAAATGCAGCGCCCCAGATTGAACTGCCAGTTCAACCGCTCGTTGGCGATATCCGTGCTCACCGTGAGCGCGTTGGACGGGCAGGCATTGACGCAGGCCGCGCAGCCGATGCACTGCGCCGGATTATGCTGCGGTTTGCCGCGAAAATTAGGATCCACCGCGACGGGCTGCAGCGGATACGCCTCCGTGACCACTCCGGTTTTTAACGCTTTTTTAATGAAGTTAAACATGATGACTCCGGTTACCCCTTTCGCCGTCTCTCCGCCGCGCGACAAACGCGCGGCGGGCGTGTCGAAAAGGCGACAAAATTATTTCAACGGCGAATTCCGGCGCTCGATGCCGTAGCGCTCCAGCTCTTTGTACGGCACCACCTGGCTTTTCTTCTTGCGCACATCCACCACCGTCATACGATCGGTGCACGAGTAGCACGGATCCAGGCTGCCGATAATCAGCGGCGCATCGGAAACGGTATTGCCGCGCAGCATGTAGCGCAGCGTCGGCCAGTTGGCGTAGGTCGCGGCGCGGCAGCGCCAGCGGTAGAGCTTTTGGTTGTCGCCGGTCATGCTCCAGTGGATATCGTCGCCGCGCGGCGCTTCGGCGAAGCCGAGCGCGAAGCGGTGCGGGATATAGGTAAAGCCTTCCACCAACAGCGGGCCGCCGGGCAGGTTGTCCAGACCGAAATCGATCATATTCAGCGCGGTGAAAACCTCATTGATGCGCACCTTCAGTCGTGAAATTACATCGCAACCCTGTTCGCTGTGCACCGTCATCGGCAGCAGACCATAGCCGACGAACGGGTGATCGGCGCGGGTATCGCGGGCGTGGCCGCTGGCGCGCACCATCGGGCCGACGTTACTGAAATCGCGCGCGATCTGCGGATCAAGGCGGCCGATGCCCACCGTACGCTGTTCGATATTCGGCGTGCTGAGCAGAATATCCACCAGATCGCGCACTTCGCGCCGCATCTGTTGCGCCAGCGCCCGCGTCTGCGTCATATCGTCTTTCAGCAGATCGCGGCGGATGCCGCCGATCAGATTCAGACCGTAAGTCTTACGCGCGCCGGTAAGAATCTCCGCCATTTTCATCGACGATTCGCGCACGCGGAAAAACTGCATAAAACCGGAGTCGAAACCGACGAAATGGCAGGCTAACCCCAGATTGAGCAAGTGACTGTGCAGACGTTCCACCTCCAGCAGGATGGCGCGGATCATCTGGGCGCGCTCCGGCACCACGATGCCCATCGAATTTTCCACCGACGTGGTATAGGCCGTGCTATGGGCAAAGCCGCAAATGCCGCACACCCGGTCCGACAGAAAGGTGACTTCGTTGTAGCCCATGCGCGTCTCGGCCAGCTTTTCCATACCGCGGTGCACGTAGAACAGGCGGTAGTCGGCATCGACAATGTTTTCGCCGTCGACGAACAGCCGGAAATGGCCGGGCTCGTCGGAAGTGACGTGCAGCGGGCCGATCGGCACGACATTGTTTTTCTTATCGCCCAGTTCGTTGACGAACTGATAGGTTTCGCGATCGGTGGTCGGCGCCGGGCGCTGACGGTAATCCATGCTGTCTTTACGCAGCGGATAGAGATCGTCCGGCCAGTCGTCCGGCAGCACCAGACGTCGTTCGTCCGGCAGCCCGACCGCGATCAGCCCGTACATATCGCGCACCTCGCGTTCGCCCCACACCGCGGCCGGCACGCGCGGCGTCACCGACGGGAACTCCGGTTTATCGGCGTCGACTTCCACCCGCACCGTGATCCAGCACTTTGTTCCCTGTTCCATCGACAGCACGTAATAGAGCGCATAATTGCCGCACAGCCGGCGTTCGTCGTTGCCGAACAGTACAGACAGCCAGCCGCCCTGTCGGTAGTACAGGAACTCCACCACCTCGGGCAGATAATTAAGCTTTACGGTAATGGTCAGCTGATCGCGGGTTTGCCAGGCTTCGTCCAGCACCACGCCGGGAAAGGCCTGGTGCAGCGCGGCGAGATAGTGTTGACCCAGTTTTTCTTCACACATTATTCAGTTCTCTTCAATCACGCCGCCAGCAAGGAGACGAAAGCCAGAAAGGCCAGGCCGAAGCCGGCCCAGGTAACGCGCGACGTCGCCACAAAGCGCAGACGCGCCATGCTGTTTTCAAACAGCGCGATAATCAGCACGCCGATCAGCAATTTCAGCAGCGCCAGCGGCACGGCGATCGCCAGGCCGGCGACGCTCCACTCGCTCATTTGCCCCCACGGCACAAACACGCCGACAAACATTTGCAGCACCACCAGCTGTTTCAGACTGACGCCCCACTTCATCAGCGCAAAGCCGGCGCCGCTGTATTCGGACAGCGGCCCTTCCTGCAGTTCCTGCTCCGCTTCGGCCAGGTCGAACGGCAGTTTGCCCATCTCGATAAAGGTGGCGAACGCGCAGGCCGCCATCGCCAGCCCCAGCGCCAGGCTATCGTCGACCGGCCAGCGCCGCACCAGCGCGGCGATGTTGCTGATGTGGGTGGAGCCGGCCAGCTGTGCGGTCACCCACAGGCTCAGCAGCAAAATCGGCTCCACCAGCACGCCGAGCATCGACTCGCGGCTGGCGCCAAGACCGGTAAACGGGCTGCCGGTATCCAACCCGCCGATGGCAAAGAAAAAGCGCGCGATGGCGAACAGATAGATCAAGGTGATCAGATCGCCGAGCGGCGCCAGCGGCGCGTAAAGCGTGACCACCGGCAGCGCGGTGGCGACGGTCAGCATCACGCCGATCGTGGCAAAGGGGGTGAAGCGGAACACCCAGCCGGAGGCCGCGGGCGCCACGCTCTGGCGCTTCAGCAACTTGAACAGGTCGCGGTACTCCTGCAGCAGGCCGGGACCGCGCCGGTTGTGCAGTCTGGCGCGCAGGACGCGCGTCACGCCGGCCAGCAGCGGCGCGCCGGCAAACAGCGCCAGCGCCTGTACCAGCCCCAAAAAGAGGTTATTCATCTCAGACTCCCCGGGAAATAATGATGACGACCAGCACCGCCAGTTCGATGGCGGCCAGCCGACGGAACAGGCCAGGCAAGGCGGCGCAGTTCCAGCCGGGCAGCCAGCGCGCCGGGTTAAACACCTTGCGCAGCGTCATAAAGGGCGCGAAGGCCAGTTTGACCGGCGCGGCGAAACCGTGGGCGGTGATCACCATCGCCTGATCGTGGTCGTAGCCGCACACCCACGCCATGCCGCGGCGACGACTCGCCAGACGATCGCCGCGCAGGCAGACCATCAGCAGCAGCGGCAGCAACAGCGTGGACATCAACAGCAACGCGATCAGCGGCTGAGAAACGCCGGTATCGGCGGTCGCCAGCGGCAGCGGCACCGCATGGCCGAGCAGCGGCAGCAGCCAGGGCGCCGCCACTCCGCCGGCCACGCAGCACAGCGCCGGCAGCCCGACGCACAGAGTCATCAACCAGGGGGCGTTTTGCGCGTTCTGCGCCTGCGGGGTGCGCGGCGCGCCGAGGAAGGTCACGCCATACACTTTCGCCATGCACATCACCGCCAGCGCGCCGGTAATCGCCAGCCCGACCGCCAGCATCGGCCCAATCAGGCGGGTGATAAACGACGGCAGCGCGCCGAGGCGGAAAAAGGACTGGTAGATGACCCACTCGCCGGCAAAGCCGTTGAGCGGCGGCAGCGCCGCCATCGCCATCAACCCCACCAGCATCGAGAGGGAAATCAGCGGCATACGCTTACCGATGCCGCCCAGTTTTTCGATATCGTGCAGACCGGTGCGATGCCATACCGCGCCGGCGCCGAGCAGCAGCGTGGTTTTAAACAGGCTGTGGTTGAACAGATGATACAGGCCGCCGGTCAGCCCCAGCGCGATTAATGCCGGTTCGTTGAGCGCCATACCGGTTACCCCGGCGCCGAGCCCCAATAGAATGATGCCGATGTTTTCCAGCGTGTGGTACGCCAGCAGGCGGTTGATATGGTGCTCCATCAGCGCGTACAGCCCGCCGATAAAGGCGGTCAGCATGCCGAACGCCAGCAGCAGGACGCCCCACCAGAGCGGCACCGTGCCGCTGGCCAGCGTCAGCATCAGCATGCCGTACAGCCCCACTTTCATCACCAGCGCGGAAAACAGCGCCGCGGCGGGCGCGCCGGCGCCGGCGTGCGCCTGCGGCACCCAGCCGTGCAGCGGAATAATCCCCGCTAGCAGGCCGAACCCGGCCAGACCGCACAGCCAGACGGCGACGCCGAACGGCTGCTCGCCGCTCTGTTGATGCAGCAGCGCGAAATCAAGCGTGCCGTACTGCTTCCAGAGCAGCCAGCAGGTCACGACCAGCAGCAGCGTACCGAGCCGGCCGAGCGCGAACCACAGCTTGCCGAAGGCGCTGTCGCCGGTCAGGAATACGCCGCACAGCGTCATGATCTCAGCCATCAGCACCAGCATCGCGAGGTTGTCCGCGATGATCGTCAACAGCGCGGCGGCCAGCAACAGGTTGATCAGCCAGCCGGCGGCGCGCATGCGTTCGCGCCGCAGCGACACGATCGAAAACAGGCAGATAAACAATCCCGGCAGCCCGAGGGTCAGCAGCCAGACGGCGTTCAGCGGATTGAGCTGGACGGCAAACGCGCCGAACAGCAGCGCGCTTTGCGGCGCGGCCAGACCGGTCAATAGTTGAAAGCCCGCCGCCAGCGCGCACAGCGCGCCGCAGGCGCCGCCGAGTCCGGCCAACAGGCCGCTCAGCGATTGATGAAACGACAGCACGAAGGCCAGCAGCGCCGCCAGCGCGAAGCAGGCCAGCGCGGCCGTCGTCAGGGTGATGACACTCATTGTTTTCCTCCGCGAAGCTCCGGCAGCGAGAGAGCGCCGAAATCCACATTGATGGCCAGTTCGCGTTTGCGCCGGCTGACGCTGGCGAGGTCGTGATTATCGACCACACGCAGGGCATTGGTTGGGCAGGTGCGCACACAGGCCGGACCGCCCTCGTCGAAACTGCACAGATCGCATTTCACGGCGACGGCGCGCACGCCCGGCGTCCAGTCAAGAAACGGACTCACGCGCGCGGGAGCGGAAGGCGCCGGCGGCGCTTTCGGGCTGTTGACGTTGGCGGGAATATCGAGCGGCTGGCTGCCGGCGACGTCGATGACGCCGAACGGGCAACTGATGCCGCACAGCTTGCAGCTTACGCACAGACTCTCATTGAGCTGGACGGCTCCGTCCACGCGGGTAATCGCGTTGACCGGGCACACCTGCGCGCAGGGAGCGTCTTCGCAGTGGTGACAGAGCTGCGGGGCGGATTCTTTTTCATTGCGCATCACTTTCAGGCGCGGCAACGCCTGCAGACCGTGATAGCGATGGGTCTCTGCACAGGCGGCTTCGCAGGTATGGCAGCCGATACAGAGCGTGGAGTCAGCAATTACAAAACGATTCACCGGGGATTCCTCAGGTGCTGGTCATTTTTGACGAAAACGTGTCGGCCGCCGTCAATTTCGACAGTGTGCCCGACACCGCCTTTTCAGGCCTGAGAAGCGCGGCTCAGGGCCGGCGCAATGGCGCTCAACGTGAGCGCGGTATCGCTCTGCATGGCCTGCCACAGGCAGTCGTAAACCGGGCCGATCTTTGCCAGATAGTGCTCAAGCACTTTATCCCGGTTGCGAATATCGATGCCGCCGTCCAGCAGGCCGTCGTTATCCAGCCGCGCGCTGGCGATACGCAGGCTTTCGCCGCCTTCGCGGCTTTCCAGCCGGTAGTCGATGGTGTGGGCGTTGAAGCCCTGATCTTTGTCGACGCGCAGAACGAAATGGTTGAACAGCCAGAAACACAGACCGTCCTGCGGCTCGCAGTTAATGACGTGGTGCAGCTTGTATTTCGACAGGGTAATCGCCTGAACCAACGTGTTGCCGTAGGTATGCCAGTGCGACTGCAGGCGACGCTGACGTTCAGCGATCAGTTCCGCTTTCTCGCTTAATTCTGAAATGGTCATCATTAATCACTCATTTGTCAGGGATACCGGCAGATAGCATTAATTGTGCCAATTTTTATCACATTGAATATTAAGTGATTAATATAAAAACATCGCAAGAAGGCACACTGTCGGCATGTCATTTCGACATCTGTGACGCCGCCAGTGACACTCCTGCCGCCAGGCTGGCACCGTTATTGCATTACCGGGCCACCCTGACGAAGGAGGCCGCATGCACGAACTCACCCTCTGCCAGCGCTCGCTGGAAATCATTGAACAACAGGCCCTGCAGCACGGCGCACGGCGCGTGACCGGCGTATGGCTGGAGGTGGGCGCCTTTTCCTGCGTGGAAGCCAGCGCGCTGGAATTTTGTTTCGAACTGGTATGCCGCGGCACGCTGGCCGAAGGCTGCGCGCTGCATCTTCATCAGCAGGAGGCCGAATGCTGGTGCCCGGACTGCCAGGCGTATGTGCGCTTGTTGACCCAGCGCGTGCGCCGCTGTCCGCAGTGCCAGTGCGACAAATTGCGCATCGTGGCCGATGACGGCGTACAAATTAAACGCCTGGAAATTGAACAGGAGTAACCTTATGTGTAGCACTTGCGGTTGTCAGCACGGCAACCTCTATATTGAAGGCGATGAACATAACCCTCACTCGTCGTTTCGCAGCGCTCCGTTCGCCCCCGCCGCGCGGGCGCTGACCCCGATCACCGCGGTTAACCTCAGCGATTTCGCCCCCAGCCAAAACGCCGGCGGCGATTTGCATTACGGTCACGGCGCGGCGGGCGGTCATGCGCCCGGCATGAGCCAGCGTAAAATGGTGGAAGTGGAAATCAACGTGCTGGAGAAAAACGACCGGATCGCGGCCGGCAACCGCGTGCAGTTCGCCGAACGCGGCCTGCTGGCGCTGAACCTGGTGTCCAGCCCCGGATCCGGCAAGACCACCCTGCTGACAGAGACCCTGACGCGGCTGGGCGGCAGGACGCCCTGCGCGGTGATCGAAGGCGATCAGCAAACCCTGAACGACGCCGAGCGGATCCGCGCCACCGGCATCCCGGCGATTCAGGTCAATACCGGCAAGGGCTGTCACCTGGACGCGCAGATGATTCGCGACGCCCTGCCGCGCCTGCCGCTGGCCGACAACGGCATTCTGTTTATTGAAAACGTCGGCAATCTGGTGTGCCCGGCCGGCTTTGATCTCGGCGAACGTCACAAAGTGGCGGTGCTGTCGGTAACCGAAGGCGAAGACAAGCCGCTCAAGTACCCGCATATGTTCGCCGCCGCCTCGCTGATGCTGCTCAATAAAATCGACCTGCTGCCCTATCTGAATTTCGACGTGGAGCGCTGTCTGGCCTATGCCCGCGAAGTGAATCCGGATATTGAGATCATGCTGATCTCCGCCACCCGAGGCGACGGCATGGACAGCTGGCTGGCCTGGCTGGAGGCGCAGCGATGTGCATAGGCATTCCCGGACAAATCTGTGAGCTGCTGCAGGACCAACTGGCTCGCGTCGATGTCTGCGGCGTGAAGCGCGAGGTCGATCTCAGCCTGGTCGGCGCCCACGACGAGCGCGGTCAGGCGCGCATCGGCCAGTGGGTGCTGGTGCACGTCGGCTTCGCCATGAGCGTGATTGACCCGCGCGAGGCGCGCGCCACCCTCGACGCGCTGCAGGCGATGTTCGACGTGGAGCCGGACGTCGGCGCCCTGCTCTACGGCGAGGAGAAGGCGTAATGCGCTATGTCGATGAATACCGCGATCCGGCCAGAGTACAGGCGCTGATCGAAAAATTGCGCGCCGACGCCGCGATGCTGCCCTATAGCGCCGACAAACCGCTGCGCATCATGGAGGTGTGCGGCGGCCATACCCACGCCATCTTTAAATTCGGCCTCGATCAGCTGCTGCCGGATAACATTGAGTTTATCCACGGCCCTGGCTGCCCGGTGTGCGTCCTGCCGATGGGCCGCATCGACGCCTGCATCGACATCGCCAGCCGCCCGGAGGTGATCTTCTGCACCTTTGGCGACGCCATACGGGTGCCGGGCAAAAACGGTTCGCTGCAGGCCGCCAAAGCGCGCGGCGCCGACGTGCGGATAGTCTATTCGCCGATGGACGCGCTGAAACTGGCCGAACAGAATCCGTCGCGCAGCGTAGTGTTTTTTGGGCTGGGTTTTGAAACCACCATGCCCGCCACCGCGATCACGCTTAAACAGGCCAAACGGCGCAATCTGCGCAATTTCTTTTTCTTCTGCCAGCACATCACCCTGATTCCCACGCTGAAAAGTTTGCTGCAGCGGCCGGACAACGGCATTGACGCGTTCCTTGCGCCGGGCCACGTCAGTATGGTGATCGGCACGCCCGTCTATAGCTTTATCGCGCGCGATTATCAGCGGCCGCTGGTGGTGACCGGCTTTGAACCGGTGGATGTGCTGCAGGGCGTGTCGATGATCCTCGAACAAAAGATCGCGCGGCGCAGCCGGGTGGAAAATCAGTATCGCCGCGTGGTGCCGGACGCCGGCAACCCGACGGCGCAGCAGGCCATCGCCGAGGTCTTTTGTCTGCAGGGCGACGGCGAGTGGCGCGGACTCGGCGTTATCCAGGACTCCGGCGTGCAGCTGACGCCGGACTACCGCCGTTTCGACGCCGAGACGCATTTTCGTCCGGCGCCGCAGCGGGTCGGCGACGATCCGCGCGCCCGCTGCGGCGATGTGCTGACCGGACGCTGCAAACCCGCCCAGTGTCCGCTTTTCGGCCGGGTCTGCAACCCGCAAAACGCCGTCGGCGCGCTGATGGTGTCTTCCGAAGGCGCCTGCGCCGCGTGGTATCAGTATCGTTGTCAGGAGTGTGAAGTATGAGTACCATTGAACTTGCCCACGGCAGCGGCGGCCAGGCCATGCAGCGGTTAATCCAGCGTCTGTTTATGCAGGCCTTTGATAACCCCTGGCTTGCCGAACAGGAAGACCAGGCGCGAATTCCGCTTAGTCTGCTCACCGGACTCGGCGATCGCCTGGCCTTTTCCACCGACAGCTATGTTATCGACCCGCTGTTTTTCCCCGGCGGCGATATCGGCAAGCTGGCGATCTGCGGCACCGCCAACGATGTGGCGGTAGGCGGCGCGCAGCCGCGCTGGCTGTCGTGCGGATTTATTCTTGAAGAAGGGCTGGAGATGGCGCTGCTGGAACGCGTCGTGACCAGCATGGCGGCCACCGCGCAGGCGGCGGGCGTCGCTATCGTCACCGGCGATACCAAAGTGGTGCCGCGCGGCGCGGCGGACAAATTGTTTATCAACACCGCCGGTATCGGCGTTATCCCCGCCCCGCTGAACTGGGGCGCCAGCCGCCTGCGGCCGGGCGATGTGCTGCTGGTTTCCGGCACGCTCGGCGACCACGGCGCGACGATTCTCAACGAACGGGAACAGCTCGGTCTGGACGGCGATCTGCAAAGCGACTGCGCGGTGCTGGCGCCGCTCATTGAAGTGCTTAAACCCATCGCGGGCGTGCGCGCCCTGCGCGATGCGACGCGCGGCGGCGTTAATGCGGTACTGCACGAGTTCGCCGCCGGCTGCGGTTGCGGCGTGGACATCGCCGAGTCAGCCCTGCCGGTCGCGCCGGCGGTGCGCGGCCTGTGCGAACTGCTGGGACTGGACGCGATCAATTTCGCCAACGAAGGCAAACTGGTGATCGGCGTGGCTCGTGAAGCGGCACAGACCGCATTGGCCGCGCTGCGCGCCCATCCGCTGGGCGCCAATGCCGCCGTTATTGGCGAGGTGGTGGATCGCAAGGGCGTCTGGCTTACCGGATTGTATGGCGTGAAG
The DNA here is from genome assembly GCF_008710095.1 of Affinibrenneria salicis. Next base: position 15,877 of record NZ_VYKJ01000012.1, on the reverse strand, counting down.
CGCCCTCTCGATCTGCCGCACGCGGAGCCGTTGCCCAGAATCTGCTAATCCTGTTTTCGCTCAAGTCATACACCCGGGCGCTTTCGTTATGATGTGTTTTTGTTTCGCCGTGGTTACGGCGAAACTTTTCTGGATGAGCATAATGTCATATACACCGATGAGTGAACTCGGCCAGCAAGGGCTGTTTGATATCACTCGCACACTATTACAACAACCGGATCTCTGTGCGCTGGCGGGCGCGCTGAAGCGACTGGTGCAAGAGGGCGGGCTGGCGGACAGCGCCACGATCCTGCTTTATGATTCCAGGCATCAACGCGTCAGCCTGTTCAGCGTAGACGACCACGACCAGCCGGTTCAGTACGACGATGAGCACGCGCTTAACCACGGGCCGGTGCAGCGCGTGCTGTCGCGTCCCGAGGTGCTGCACTGTGAATACGCCGAGTTCGCCGACACCTGGCCGCACCTGGCCGCGCTGCGGCTTTATCCGTCGTTTGGCCACTACTGTCTGGCGCCGCTGGCCGCGGAGGGAAAAATCCTCGGCGGCTGCGAGTTTCTGCGCACGGATAAGCGCGCATGGACAGAGAAGGAGTATTCACGCTTTCAGACGCTGACCCAAATTGTCAGCGTCGTGGTAGAGCAGATTCAGGCGCGGCTCGGCGATACTTATCACAACCAGCTGCTGTGCCGCGAACGCGATAATTTCCGCATTCTGGTGGCCATCACCAATGCCGTGCTGTCGAAACTCGATCTGGACGAACTGGTCGCCGAGACCTCGCTGGAGATCCATCGCTATTTCAATATCGATTCGATCAGCATCGTGCTGCCGGGCCAGCGTAAAGGCAAACTGTCGATCTACTCGACCCACTACGTGAACGAAAACGCGCCGCAGCACAATCAAAGCGAAGTGGATCAGAAAGGCACCCTGACCGACCGGGTCTTTACCAGCCGCGAAATGCTGCTGATCAATCTGCACCAGGGCGATCAGCTCGCCCCCTATGAGCAGATGCTGTTTGAGATGTGGGGCAACCAGATCCAAACCCTGTGCCTGCTGCCGCTGATGTTCGGCGATAAAATGCTCGGCGTGCTGAAGCTGGCCCAGTGCGAAGCGCCGGGTTTCACGGCCGACAACCTCGATCTGCTGCGTCAGATCGCCGAACGCATCGCCATCGCCATCGACAATGCGCTGGCCTACCAGGAGATTCGCCGCCTTAAAGAGCGGCTGGTGGATGAAAACCTGGCGCTGACCGAGCAGATCAACAACGTGCCGGCGGACTTCGGCGAAATCATTGGCCGCTCGGAAGCGATGATGACGGTGATGAAGCAGGTGGAAATGGTCGCGAAAAGCGACAGCACCGTGCTGATCCTCGGCGAAACCGGCACCGGCAAAGAGCTGATCGCCCGCGCCATTCATAAACAGAGCGATCGCAACGGCCGGCTGATGGTCAAACTCAACTGCGCGGCAATGCCCGCCGGGCTGCTGGAAAGCGATCTGTTCGGTCACGAGCGCGGCGCGTTCACCGGCGCAGGCGCCCAGCGCATCGGGCGTTTCGAACTGGCGGATCACAGTAGCCTGTTTCTGGACGAAGTGGGCGATATGCCGCTGGAGCTGCAGCCTAAACTGCTGCGGGTGCTGCAGGAGCAGGAATTCGAACGTCTCGGCGGCAACAAAACCATTCATACCAACGTTCGGCTGATCGCCGCCACCAACCGCGATCTGAAACAAATGGTGGCGGAGCGCGAATTTCGCAGCGACCTCTACTATCGGCTCAACGTCTTTCCCATCAATCTGCCGCCGCTGCGCGAGCGCCCGGAAGATATTCCGCTGCTGGTCAAAGCCTTTACCTTCAAGATTGCCCGACGACTCGGGCGCAGCATCGACAGTATTCCGGCCGACACGCTGCGCACCCTGCGCCAGATGGAATGGCCGGGCAACGTGCGGGAACTGGAAAACGTCATTGAGCGCGCGGTACTGCTGACGCGCGGCAACGTACTGCAGCTGGCGCCCTCCGAACTGGCGTTCGCGCCGGCGCGGGACCAGCCGGAAGCGACGGTCGTGCAGAAGGAAATGCGCGACGGCGAGGACGAGTATCAGCGTATTGTTCGGGTGCTGAAAGAGACCAACGGGGTGATTGCCGGCCCGAAAGGCGCCGCGCAGCGACTGGGCGTAAAACGCACCACGCTGCTGTCGCGCATCAAACGTCTCAATATCGATAAAGACAATCTTTGAAAGCGCGCGCGGTCAACCGTCGTCGGCCGCCTCCGCCAGCAACTGCCGCAGCCACTGGCGCTGGCGCTGTTGCCGCTTCTGCTGATGCAGCCACGCGCTGGCCTGGCGCAACGCCTCTTCCCGCGCCAGCGGTTGCGGCGGACGTATGGCCTCGCACAGCAGCAAATGCAGCCCCAGCGTCGTTTCCAGCGGCGGACTCAGTTCGCCGGCGCGCAAGGTAAACAGGCTGCGTTCCAGTTCGGCGAACAACAGGCCGCGGCTGACCCAGCCGATCAGCCCGCCCTCCACCGCCGTCGGGCAGTGGGAATAACGGCGCGCCAGCGTATCGAACTGCCCGCTGTCTGCGCGCAGTTTCCGATGCAGCGTCGCCATCAACTGGCCGACCTGATCCCGGTCGTCCTCCATGGTCAGCAACAAATGGCGCGTTCTGCGCTGTTCGGGCCGCTGAAAGCGGTCGGCGTGCCGCCGATACCAGCGCATCACCTCCGCGTCCTCCGGCGCCGGCGCCTGATCGCCCACCTGCGTCAGCCGCCACTCCATCGCCGCGTGATGACGAATAATCGCCTGGCGCTCGTCCGGCGAAAATCCCGCCGCGATCAGTTCCTGATCAAGACGCTGCGCCACCGCCCGCACGACGGACTCTTGCAGCTCGCCCGCCTGCGCCGCCACCGCGCTTTCCAGCGCGATCTGGCGGTCCAGCTGCTGCTGAAAGCGCGGCTGGTCGTCGGCCGGCAGTTGGTCCGGCCGGCAGCGCCAGCGCTGCTGCGCCAGTTTGATGCGGCTGTAACGCTGCCAGGCCGTCAGTCCATTCATGCTTCCGCCTCCAGATTAATCAGCGCCGAAGGCGGCACCTGAAACATTCGCGCGCCAAACAGCACGGTGTAACCGTCGCCGCGCTCGCCCTGTCCGCCGGCGATGACGCTGCCGCGATCGCCGGCGGCGAGAACGATTCGTCCATTAACCGCCAGCGGATGGGCGCAGCACACCCGATCGCCCGCCTGAAAACCGTCGGCGTTCCATAGCGCGCTGCCGGCGATCAGTTCCGGCTCGCGGCAGCCGACAATCAGATCCTGATCCAGAAAATGTACCTGATAAATAATCTGATCCTGCAGGAACACGCCCCATTCGCGCACATAGCCCAGGCTGCCGCGCCTTACCAGCAGCGCGCCGCGCGCCTTGCCGGCGAAGGTGCCGTCGTTGCGCAGAGCGCGCACCACCCTGACCTGCTGACCGAAATCGAATATCGGCTTCATCGTCCGTCCCCCGCCGTCGCCGCATCCGCCACGCTTTGCTGGTAGCTTTCGGCCAGCAGCCGGCGCGCCCGCTGCCAGTCGGCGTCCGTCTGCTGTTCCAGCCCGTTGCGCAACGGAATGCAGGCGGCTAAGCGCTGGCGAAACGTAAGCAGCACCAGCAGTTGACGCCGCCTCAGCAAATCGGCGTCGTACGGTACGGCGAAGAAGATAAAAAAAGATTCGGCGGAGTCCAGCGCCGCCACGCCCGGTAAGCGATAGAACCACTCCATATTCAACCCTCCCGACAGCGCAGCGGACGATCGACGCCGTACAGATCCTGATAAATCTGCACCAGCTCCCGTTCGACGGGGTTCCGCTTCCAGTTTTCGGCGAAATCCCGCACCGTCTGCAGGATGGTCATCGTCTGCCGTTCGTCGAGGCGGTAGCCCAGACGGGCAAAAATGCCGCTCACCGCCTGACGCCCGGAGTGTTTGCCCAGCACCAGCCGGTATTCGCGCCCCATCAGCGCCGGATCAATGCCCTGATAGCTGTCCTGATGACGCAGCAACGCCGCCACGTGCACCCCCGACTCATGGGTAAACACCTGACCGCCGACCAGCGGCTGCTGTACATCGATGCCGCGCTGGGCGGCGTCGGCCACCTGCCGACACAGCGCCGGCAGGCGCTCAAAGCGAATGCCGCACTCCAGCCCAAGGCACTTGAGCAGCGCCACCGCCACGGTCTCCAGCGCCGCGTTGCCGGCGCGCTCGCCCAGCCCCAGCACCGTGGTATTGACGTGCGTCGCGCCGGCCCTGACCGCGGCCAGCGTATTGGCGGTCGCCAGCCCCAGATCGTTGTGGGCGTGCATTTCCAATTCGCCGCACCAGTGCTGACGCAGCGTGCTGATGCGGCTATAGGTGGTGAAGGGATCGAGGATGCCGAGCGTGTCGGCGAAGCGTAAGCGCTCGGCGCCGGCGTCGGCCGCCGCGAAGGCCAGCTGGCGCAGCGTATCGTCAGTGGCGCGCGACGCATCCTCGCAGCCGATGCTGACCCGCAGCCCCTGACGCCGGGCGAAGAGGATCAGCCGCGCCAGTTGCGGCAACAGCGCCGACCACGGCTGATGCAGCTTCTGTTCGCGCAGGCTGTCCGACGCCGGCAGCGAAATATCGACCCAGTCCATGCCGATCGCCGCGCTCTGGCGGATCTCCGGCTCGCTCATCCGGCACCAGGCCATCATGGAGACATCAGGCAGTTGACGGCGGACGTTGTGCATCCGCGCCCGTTCGCCGGCGCCCATCGCCGGCGTTCCCACCTCCAGCTCCGGCACGCCGGCCTTAACCAGCGCGCGGGCGATAGCCAGCTTTTCGCTGGCGCGAAACGCCACGCCGGGACTCTGTTCGCCGTCGCGCAGAGTGGTGTCGTTTATGATCACATCCGCCATGATGTCCTCCTGGCTTAGCCATAAGTCGGTGCGAAGTCGGTATCGGATTGCGTCAGCGGCTTGCCCTGCTGCCAGTAGGGCGACAGCGTTCTCAGCCGCGCCACGATGGACGGAAACTGTTCGATAACGTAATCGATCTCCTTTTCGCGCGTATAGCGCGACAGCGAAAAACGAATGCTGCCGTGGGCGGCGGTGTAGGGAATATCCATCGCCCGCATCACGTGCGAGGGTTCGAGCGAACCGGAGGTGCAGGCGCTGCCGCTGGAGGCGGCGATGCCGCAGTGATTGAGCAACAGCAGGATCGCCTCGCCCTCGATGAATTCGAACGCCATATTCAGGGTATTGGGCACTCTGGGCTGGTCGCCGCCCATGACCCTGACGTGGGAAATCGCCTGCGCCAGCCCGGTCTGCAGCTTATCGCGCAGCGGCGCCAGCGCGGCGCTCATCATCGGCAGATGAATCGCCGCCAGTTCGCAGGCGCTGCCCATACCGACGATGCCGGCGATATTCTCGGTGCCCGCCCGGCGGCCGCGCTCCTGATGACCGCCGCGCAGCAGCGAACGAAAACGGGTATTGCGCCGCAGATATAAACAGCCGACGCCCTTCGGGCCGTGGATTTTATGCGCCGAGCAGGACAACATGTCGATAACGCTGGCCGACAGGACGACAGGCACCTTACCGACCGCCTGCACCGCGTCGCAGTGAAACAGAATGCCGCGCTCATGCGCCAGCTCGGCCATCTGCGGCACCGGGAACATCACGCCGGTCTCGTTATTCGCCCACATCACGCTGACCAGCGCCACGCGATCGCTCAGCAGCGCGCGATAAGCGTCCAGGTCCAGCGCGCCGGCGGAAGAGACCGGCAGCCGATGAATAATGTAGCCCTGACGCTCCAGATGTTCGCACACCTCGAGCGTGGCGGGATGCTCGACCGCCGTCGTGATGATCTCGCGTTTTTCCGGCGCCAGCGCCACGGCGGAATAAATGGCGGTCGAGGTGGCCTCGGTGGCGCAGGAGGTGAAGATAATCTCGCTGTCGTACTGCGCGCCCAGCAGGCCGGCCACTTGCTGCCGCGCGCGTTCCAGCCCGAGCCGGCCGGGCGCGCCGAAATCATGAATCGACGACGGGTTGCCGTAATGCTCGCTCAGAAACGGCATCATCGCTTCCAGCACCATGGGATCAATGCGGGTCGTTGCATTGTTATCCAGATAGATATTCTTCATTCGCGTTTCCTCAACTTATGCGGGAAAACTAAGCCGCCACGACGTCCATATACTGCCCGGTGCGCTCGATCAGTTTTTGCTGTAGCCAGGCCAGCGTCATATCGGTCATCATGCAGCCGGTGCAACTGCCGGACAGGCTAACCGTCACCTGCCGATCGCTGACGCTGACCAGCGTCATATCGCCGCCGTCCGCCTGGATATGCGGACGCAGCTCCGCCACCGCGTCCGCAACAAGCTGCCAGTCGCCGTCGCGCGCCGCCGGCGCCGACATGGCCGGCTGTTCATTCAGGATCTTGTTCAGCGCCAGCTCAATTTTTTCATGGCAGGCGGTGCAGCCGCCGCCCGCTTTGGTGTAATTGATCACGTCCTGCAGCGTGGTTAAGCCATTGGCGAGCACCGCGCGGCGGATCTGTCCCTCATCGACGGCGAAACACTTACAAATCAGCGCGCCCTCTTCGTGATCGTCATCCAGGGTTTCGCCGCGATAGTTGGCGATCGCCACCCGCAGCGCCTCCTGGCCCATCACCGAACAGTGCATCTTTTCCGGCGGCAATCCATCAAGGTAGTCGGCGATCTGCTGATTGGTGATCTGTTCGGCTTCGTGCAGCGTACGGCCGATAATCAGTTCGGTCAGCGCGGAGGAAGAGGCGATGGCGCTGCCGCAGCCGAAGGTCTGGAAGCCGGCTTCCAGAATGGTTTCGTTCTCCGGGTCGACGCGCAACATCAGGCGCAGCGCATCGCCGCAGCTCAACGACCCCACATCGCCCACCGCATTGGCTTCCGGCACCACCCTGGCATTACGTGGATTAAAAAAATGGTCTTTCACTTTCTCGGAATAGTTCCACATGCTCTGCTCCCTACAAACTGGCTGAAGATAACAGCGGCAGACGCTTGCTGCCCTCATCCCCAACACACACGTTTCATGGCCTGGGTCGTTTCATCCGAGCAAATGTGATGCCAGTCACATAAAAATCCGTAGATCAACGAGATAGCGAAAAACAGAGCAAAAAAAACCACAACCAATGTCGTGGTTTATGTCAGTTTTGTCATAGAGGCGACATTGTCGGCGCAGGTCGCGTTCAGCGGCGGTCGTCCTCCTCGCGCCACTGCTCCTCCGCCATCAGCCGTTCGAAGCGGCGCGGATCGCGGTGACGGCGGCGCGGGACGAGCTGTTCGCTGGCCGTCCAGTGTTGCTGAATTTGCTGCAGCAATCGCGCGATGGGCGTAGCGGCCTGCACGCGCACCGCGCGCACCCCGACCTGCAACAACTGGCGGAAAACGGTATCGCCGATCGCCACGCAGAACAACGTCACGCAATCCTCCAGCGCCGCGATGCGGCAAGCCAGCTTATCCGCCTGATGACCGTGTAACACATTGAAATCGATTACTTTCAGCAGCATGACCTGGTTCTGCTTCACCCCATAGATCAGCAGGCGCGACGCGGCGCCGAAATGCTGATCGACGTGGTGACAGTCGGAACTGGCGAACGCCACTTTCATCGACCACTGCGCGCTGCTGATGGCGCTGAGACGGCGACTAACATGCTGCATGATCGGCCTCCTCGCTGCCGGACGGGGCAGGCCGCTGCTTGAGCGGCGAATGGTAAACCGGCTGATGGTGATGACGGGCGCGCATGCGGTTCGCCAGCTCAAACAACGTGTCGCGCAGGCCGGCATAGCCCTGGCGCTGGCGGCGGAACTCGCCGAGGCGGTCAAAAATCGGAAAGCCGGCGCGGATCAGCGCCATGCCGCGACGCTGCGCCAGATCGACGGCGTGGGAATTGGCGACCAGCATCCCGGCCGGCGCGTCCTCCAGCAGATCGCTCAGATCCTCCAGATCGCCGATCGTCACCCGTTCCACCGGCAGCGCGGCCAGCCCCTGCTGGTTAACCGGCGCCACCACCGGGCCTGGCGCCATGCCCTGACTGCGCGCGAAATCGCACCACGCCGTCAACAGGTCGCCCTCCGCCGCCAGCGCGATCGTCTGGCCCTCCAGCCACATCTGGCAATCAATCATCGCATCCTGCAGTTGTCCGCGCTGCCGTTCGATCCAGTGCGGCACCTCGCGGCCGGAAATCTGCTGCAGGTGGTGGATAAAGCCGTCCACGTTCTCCATCGTCATCAGATGCGGCAGGTTCAGCGCCAGACCGCGACTGCGCATCGCCAGCAGGCTGGCGGCGCGGTTGAGCGAAACGCCGAGGGTAATGGTGCTCAGGCTCTGCCCCATCTGTTCGATCGTGCGCAATGCCGTTCCGCCCTGACTCACGGCGTGAAAGTCGCCCTCCGCCAGATGTCCGTCCAGCGACTGCGACAGATCCGGCAGGATCACCGGCTGCAGGCCGAACGCCTCGACGTAGCTGCGGATCAGCTCCACGTCGCCGGGCGTCATCAGGTGGCTCATCAGCAGATTGACGCGTCGGTGGCGCATGCCCGGCGGCGGCTTTTCCGGCACCCACTGTTCAATCACGCTTTCCACCAGCGCGCTGAAGCCATTTTCCAGCGAACCGTAAAAATCCGGCGTATTGACCGTCAGCACGGCGACCGACTTAAAGCGCGGGAAATCATCGCGAAACTGACGCACCGCGCGCGCCAAATCGCTGCCCTGCGCTTCAGACAGCCCGGTGCTGACCAGCACGATGCCTTTTGGCGCATTGCGCTGACACAGCGTCGACAGCGCGGTAAAGATGTTGTCGTCCGCGCCCATGATGGTGGTGGTCGGATCCATCGCCGTGGACTGCAGCGGGATCGGGTCGTGAAAATGTTGGATAAAGAACACCCTGGCGAACGCGCTACAGCCCTGCGCGCCATGCACCAGCGGAATACACTGCTCCAGCCCCTGGCTGGCCAGAATAGCGCCCAGCGGCTGACCGCTTTTGATCGGCCTGGCGGCTAACGGTTTTTTACTGCGAATCACCTGTGCCATACGCGTCTCCTTAGCGCCACGGGGCCCGTTGATGAGCCTGCCGCCAGATCGGACTTTCCAGCGCCAGGCACAGCTGCCGCGCCAGCGTCGTCATGCCGCGGTAGCCGGCGAACGCGTGCTCCCTCTCCTGGTTGATGTCCAGAAACGGCAGCCGCGCCTTATAGGCGGTGTACCTGTTGCGCCCGCCGGCGATCATGATGTCGGCGCCGAAACGGTACGCCACGTCCAGCAGCGAACGGGCGTTGCCCTCTTCCAGCATCATCGCCTCTTCCCCCATCAGTTCGCGGATGCGCTGTTTATCTTGCCCGGTGGATTTACGCGTGCCGGTCGCCACCACCGTCATACCTAAATCCTGCAGCGCCGATACCACCGACCAGGACTTCACGCCGCCGGTATACAGCAGCGCCTTGCGTCCCTGCAGCCGCGCGCGCCAGGGCGCCAGCGCGCGCTCCGTCTCCGCCTCTTCGCGCGCGATAAGCGCGGCGGCGCGGCGGGTTAAATCCGCATCGCCCAACAGCGCAGTCAGCGAACGCAGCGTTTCCGACATCGCCCGCACGCCATAGAAACTGCCTTCGCACCAGGGAATTTGATAGCGCTGCTCCAGCATTCTGGCGACGTTAATCAACGCCCGCGAACACACCAGCATATTCACTTCGGCCCGGTGCAGGGTCTGGATTTCGCCGAAGCGCGCATCGCCGGACAGACTGCCCAGCACCCGAATGCCCAGTTCATCCAGCAGCGGCAGCACATTCCAGAACTCGCCGGCGATATTGAACTCGCCGATCAGCCCGATGCTGTGCCGGTGTTCCGGCGCAAACGGCGTATCGTCCGGCCACGGCGCCGGCTCCCGTCCCCCGATCACGCGGTTGACCATGACCTCGCCGGCAATACGGTTGCCGAGATTCTTGCTGCCGTAAAAGCCCGCCGCGTCAATGGCGATCACCGGCACGCCGACGGCCTGCGACGCCGCCCGGCACACCGATTCGATATCGTCGCCCTCCATCGCCGGCACGCAGGTGTTGTAGATAAACACCGCCGCCGGCCGGTAGCGGCCGACAATATGACGCACGGCGTGAAACAGCCGCCGTTCGCCGCGCCCCATAATCACATCCTGTTCGCTTAGATCGGTGGTGAAGCCCAGCCGGTTGAGCGTCGGACCGGAACTTTGACTGCCGCGATTATCCCAGGAACTGCCGGTGCAGCCGATCGGGCCGTGCACCACGTGGGCGACGTCCGCCAGCGGCAGCAGCGTGATCTGCGCCCCGTCGAAAGCGCAGCCCCCCGCCGTCGCGCCGGGTTTTGGCGCGCTGCAGCCCGACTTTTGCTTGTGGTTATGTTCACAGGCTGGCTCGTCGAGTAGCGCCAGGATCTCATTCCCCTTCATTTCACCCTCACCCGTCAGTTGGCTATGATGGGATGATGCAAATCGCAGGCCATTTGTTATCTTATGATTTTTAAAGAAATTATCCTGTCAGCTTTATGACAAAGCAGACAATTGGCGATAATCCTTGCGCCGCAGGCAAGGGAACCGAATCGTTTAAGTTTAATTTGCGAATCGCATCACAATTCCAGCATTTCTCGAGACAGATTAAACACATTAAAAATCAATATATTAACCGCAACGACTGCTGAAAACCCAGGTCTGATCATGCGAGGCGACGATTTACCGCCCGGTCTTAATCGATTAAGTTAAACAGAACGAACATGCGCCGGCATGGCTATCCCGGTCAGCGCGATGAAATAAGCCGCACCTGTTAATCAACTGATTTACAAGGAGTTGGAAATGAAAAATTCGTCCTCCGCCAGTCGCGTCAACCCGGCCGAACAGCCGTGGTGGAAAAGCGCCGTTATCTACCAGATTTATCCGCGTTCTTTCGCCGACGCGAACGGCGACGGCACCGGCGATTTGCCGGGCATCACCGATAAACTGCCCTGGCTGTCGCGCCTGGGGATTGACGCGATCTGGCTGTCGCCTTTCTATCGTTCGCCGCAGAAAGACGCCGGTTATGATGTGGCGGACTATTGTGACGTCGATCCGCTGTTCGGTACGCTGGACGATTTCGATCGCATGCTGACGAAAGCGCACGATCTCGGCCTGCGCATTATTATCGATCTGGTGCCCAACCATACGTCCAGCGCCCACCCCTGGTTCCAGGCGGCGATGCGCGCCGCGCCCGGCAGCCCCGAGCGCGAACGTTATATCTTCAGAGACGGAAAAGGCCCGGACGGCGACGAACCGCCCAATAACTGGAAGAGCGTGTTCGGCGGCGGCGCCTGGTCGCGGCTGCCCGGCGACCGCCAGTGGTATCTGCATCTGTTCGACAGCAGCCAGCCGGATTTAAACTGGGACAATCCGCTGGTGCGGCAAGAGTTCGAGGCGATACTGCGTTTCTGGCTGCAGCGCGGCGTGGACGGCTTCCGGGTAGACGTGGCGCACGGGATGGTCAAGGCGGCCGGATTGCCGGATACCCGGGAGGAAGACGCCGGCCAGAGCGGCATCAACGTCGGCCCGATGTGGGACCAGGAAGGGGTGCATGAGATTTACCGCAGCTGGAACAAGATCCTGCGCGAATTCCCCGGTCAGCGCATGATGGTGGCCGAGGCGTGGGTACATCCGCAATCGCATCTGGCGCACTATATCCGCCCCGACGAGATGCAGCAGGCCTTTAACTTCGACTTTTTGCTGGCCAGCTGGCGCGCCGATCGGCTGAAAAGCGTGATCGACAGTTCGCTGGCGGCCTGCGCGGTCGTGGACGGCAGCTGCACCTGGGTGCTGTCGAATCACGATGTGGTCAGACACGCCTCGCGCTATGGCCTGCCGCAGGACGGCAAACGCCTGAGCGGCCTTAACGCGCAGTCGCCGCAGCCGGATGAAGCGCTGGGGCTGCGCCGGGCGCGCGCGGCGGCTCTGCTGGTGCAGGCCCTGCCCGGCTCCGCCTATATCTACCAGGGGGAAGAGCTGGGCCTGCCGGAGCACACCACGCTGGAAGATAGCTACCGACAGGATCCCAGTTTCTTTCGCACCGACGGCGCGACGATCGGCCGCGACGGCTGCCGCATCCCGCTGCCCTGGCGGCATGATGCGCCCGGCTACGGCTTCAGCCCGACCGGCAAAAGCTGGCTGCCTCAGCCGGCCAGCTTTGCCCGCTACAGCGCCGATGTTCAGGAAGGCGCGTCCGACTCCACGCTGGAACTGTATCGGCAATTGCTGAAGGCGCGCCGCGATTACCAGCCCGGTCAGGGCCGGTTGGTCTGGGAACCGAGCGCGGACGGCGTACTGCAGTTCAGGAACGGCGCGCTGCGGGTAGTGGTCAACCTGAGCCAGACGACGATTGCGCTGCCCGCCGGCGAACCGATCATCGCCAGCGGTCAGCTGCCGCCGGGCGCCGGTCTGGCGCCGGACAGCGCGGTCTGGCTGAAAGTATAAGCATCTGGCCCGGGCTGATGCTAGCGTTGGTTACCGGAAGGGCGCGGCGAAGGGCCGTAGCGGCGTCAGCCGCCGAAGCGCCCCTCGCTGCGACAGGCCCGGGGTATGCCGGGCCTGTCGACGATGTTGTCAGCAGCATCAGGCTCCGGGGACCGGGCCTGATGTTCATCCGGCGCTCTGCCCGTAGATCACAGACGTGCCGATCAGGCGGAACGAGGGCGCGTTCTCGTCCAGCACCCGCTGCGCCGCATAGCGGCCTTTCAGTACGCTATCCTGCCGTACGGTAGTGAGGTACGGCATTCTCAATTGCCCGGCCTCGATGCCGTCAAAACCGATCAACGCCAGCTGCCCCGGCACGCTGATCTTCTGCTGCTCCGCCTGACTCTGCGCGTGCAGCGCCAGCATATCCGACATGCAAATCAGCATATCGGGACGGCAGCGGTCAATCAGCTGTCCCATCTGCGCCGCGATCTCCGGCCCTGCGTGAGAGTTGAAATTCCATACAATCATATCGTCGGTCCCGATCCCCGCGTCGACCATCGCGTCGACATAGCCGCGCAGCCGCTCTCCGGCCAGCGAACAAAAATTGTTGACGTTTAATTCGGCCAGGCGGCAGGCGGCGGCATGTTTATTGGCGGGGAACAGGCCCAGCGCGGCGATAACCGGCGCGGCGGGATGCCTCCCCGTCGCCAATGCGTAGCTCACCACGTCGTAAGCGGCGCGATAATTATCGATACATACGCAGGGCAAATTTTCCCGGCGAAAATCCACGGTGACGATGGGGCGCCCTTCGCTGACCAGCGTCGGCAGGATATCGGCCCGCTGGGGCTCGCCGTAAATAATATAGCCGTCGGCGGAGACGCCGGAGAGACTCTGCTGCTGGCCGGCATTGGCCGCGATAAGCAGCATGCGGTAGCCCTGGCTTTCCAGAATTTGTCCGATACCCTGCAGCAGTTGCATGGCGATCGCATCGCTCAGGCTGTTCGCCAGCGGATCAGGCAACACAATCGCGATGGTGTCCGTTTTGCCGGTGCGCAGCGCTCGCCCCGCGCTTTGACCGTGGCGGTAACCGAGCCGCCCGGCTTCACGCAGGATGTGGTCGCGCAAGGCCGCGGACAACTGATCGGGGCGGTTAAACGCGTTGGAAATAGTCGCAACAGAGACCTGCAGCCGTGCGGCCAGCGCTTTCTGCGTCATCGGGTATTTTTTCGGCATGTTGTTTCCCTGTGCAACCAGTAAGAGACGGTCGCCGGCGCGCCGGCGAACTGCGCTGAGCTTACCACAATCGACGACGCGGAAGAGTGAGCGCGGCCACCTGCCGAGCCGGCGGGATAAGCTGTCGACCACGTGACCACGCGCGCACCGATGGCGTTCAGACCACGCCTCACCGTGGCGCACACGCAGCACAATAGCGGAACATATGGTTAATAATTTTTATGATTATTTTGCCGTCTGCCGCAGGCATTCCGACTCAGCGCGGCGGACCGCAGAGGATGACCGCGGCAGAACAGACAGACACCCCGTCAGCCAGACGAAAATAAATACAATATAATCAATAAATAATCACACCACAGCCTCTCCCGGCCGGCCGTCTTTCAAACCTTCATCCTCCGGCACCCCCGAACCGAAACGACATAAGGCACGTTAATTGCTTAATCAGTAATGGACGCAATTTTTCAGATGGAACGGAGCAAGAATATGGCTGAAGAAACAACTTCCGGCAAAAAGCTGGGTTTATGGCAGGTGGTCATTATTGGGGTGGCCTATATGACCCCCATGACCGTATTCGATACGTTCGGCATCGTTTCCGGCATCACTAATGGGCATGTCCCGCTGGCCTACCTGCTGGCGCTGGTGGCGGTACTGCTGACCGCGCTCAGCTATGGGCGCATGGTAAGAACCTTTCCGGAGGCCGGATCCGCCTATACCTATACCCGTAAAACCTGCGGTAATCATGCCGGCTTTATGGTCGGCTGGGCCTCGCTGCTGGACTATATGCTGCTGCCGATGATCAACGCGCTGCTGGCGGGCATCTACCTGAGATCGCTGTTTCCCCAGCTACCGCCCTGGCTATGGATCGTCCTGTTCAGCGCGCTGGTGACCTGGATCAACAGCCGCAATATTAAGCTGCTGGCCAATCTCAACTTTTTATTCGTCGGCGCGCCGGTACTGCTGATGGTGGTATTTGTCGCGCTGGTTATACAAGGCGTCAGCCATCAGTCCGGCAGCGATGCCGTCTGGACGCTCAAGCCGCTGCTGAACGGAGAGAGCAATATCGTTTCGCTGATTGGCGGGGCCGCCGTGCTATGCTTCTCCTTCCTGGGATTCGACGCGGTGACGACCCTGTCCGATGAAACGCACGACGCGCGCCGCACCATCCCGCGCGCGGTGTTCCTGACCGCGCTGGTCGGCGGCGCCATCTTCTTTATCGCCTCATGGTTTATCCAGCTCTATTTCCCCACCAATGCGGCGTTTAAAAACCCCGCGGAAGCGATGCCGGAGATAGTGCTGTATGTCGGCGGCGCCCTCTTTCAGTCGGTTTTTCTGGTCGCCATCCTGATTAATACGCTGGCCTCCGGACTGGCGTCTCACGCCAGCGCCGCGCGCCTGCTGCATATCATGGGGCGCGACGGCATTTTCCCCGGCGCGTTTTTCAGCTATGTCCATCCGCGCCTGGGCAGCCCGCTTTACTGCGTACTGTTTATCGGCGGCATCTCCATGAGCGCCGTTTTCTTTGGCCTGGATACCGCCGTTTCGCTAATCAGCTTTGGCGCGCTGGTGGCGTTTACCGCCGTTAACTTTTCGGTGATCGCGCTGTTCGCCATTAAAAATAAACGGCTCGCCAGCGGAAAAGAACGCCTGATCAACCTTATCCTGCCGCTGGCCGGAATGCTCTGCGTGGGGGGAATGTGGATTAATCTGGATAAGGACGCGATGATCCTCGGGCTTATGTGGTCGACTATCGGCCTGGGCTGGATGCTGTGGTTCCGGTTGACCAAAAGGGAACTGGTGCTCTCCTCGTAACGCCGCCCCGCCCTGCGCATGATTTGTCCTCGCGCGCAGGGCGGCACGGCGTTCATTAAGTTTTGATGGGGTGACCGCTGGATTTTCCTTCGCGCGCAAGGCGGCGCGGCGTTCAATGAGTTTTGATGGGGCGGCCGCTGGATTTTTCCTCGCGCGCAGGAGCGCCATATCCGCCGGACGCAGACGCCCGCAGGCGGGTATTTCAGGACCGCGCCCGTTTTTTTTCGACGCTCGACGGCGCGACAGCGGAATACAATAAATATCCTCCGGCATAGCCGGAGGTTTTTCATATGCGCCTGTAAGGCTTTGTTACCAGCCGCGCCCTAACAGGCGCATCACGATCTGACATTTGCATCTATGGATTACTTACGGCCCGTAAAC
>NZ_VYKJ01000011.1 GCF_008710095.1 Affinibrenneria salicis | reverse complement strand
GACGACGACGTTGATAGGCCGGATGTGTAAGTGCAGCGATGCATTGAGCTGACCGGTACTAATGACCCGAGAGGCTTAACCTTACAACACCGAAGGTGTTTTGAGAGAGAAGAGAGCAGGGATTTTAGCTTGTTCACAGGATTGGTTCTGTGCGTGGGGCGTGAGAGCGCGGACGTGCGGGATGAAACAGAATTTGCCTGGCGGCGACAGCGCGGTGGTCCCACCTGACCCCATGCCGAACTCAGAAGTGAAACGCCGCAGCGCCGATGGTAGTGTGGGGCCTCCCCATGCGAGAGTAGGGCACTGCCAGGCATCAAATAAGGAAGAAGCCCTGTGCGCAAGCGCAGGGCTTTTTGCTGTGCGCGAGCCGGGGAAAACGGGCGGCGAGCGGGGCCGGTCGCCTGGCGGACCTCAGGGTGTCTGACGGCGCAGCCAGGCGGCAATAAAGGCGGCGACCTGCGGCCCGTCGCAGATATCCAGCCAGGGGAGCCCGCAGGGACAGGGCTCATCGCTGACGATGGCCAGGGTATGGTCATCGTCGGGCAGGCCGCTGAATGGCCGGCCGGCCGCGGCGCGGTACAGCAGAAGCTTCGCTACCGCCTCATGCTTAAAACCCTCAACAAGGATCAGATCCAGCCGGCTGGTATCCATACGGCTGGCGAGCCAGTGAAGATCGGGCTCCTGCTGATGCGGGGTTTCGGTCATTAGCGCCCAGCGCTGGTTGCCTGCCACCATGGTCTGCAGCGCGCCGGCCTTGCGTAATTCGTAGCTGTCCTTACCCGGCGTATCGATATCCATCTGATGATGGGTGTGTTTGATCAATCCGATACGAATGCCCTGGCGGGTTAAAATGGGGATCACTTTTTTGAGCAGCGTGGTCTTGCCGGTACCGCTATACGCCACTATCGCCAGCATAGGCACGCCGGGTTTCTCTATGTTACTGACCATTGTTTAAGATCTTCTGGTGTATTGAAATTGCGAAACGCGTCCGCTTGATCGGCAAAAGACACCGGTCGTGCGTTAATGCGTTCGAGAAACAGCATTAATTTTCGATCGCCCTGGCGGAGATAGTCTTCCAGCATGCCGCTGACGCGAGTGTGCAGCAACAATAAGGTTGGATGGCTGCGTACGCCGTCGGTGGCATAGGCCGCCGGCGCGTCACTTTTGCCGGCCCACAGACGCGTGACTAAATCCAACGGCAGCGCCGGAACATCGCAGGGCACGCAGACAACCCACTCGCTTTTCGCCGCTTGCAGCCCGGCATGAATGCCGGCGAGCGGTCCGGCAAATCCTTCGTACTGATCGCGAATAGTGCGCAGCCCGCTGCGCCGATAGCTGGCGATATTGCGATTGGCGCTAATGATGACTTCATCAACCTGTGGCAAAAAACGCGTAAGGACATGTTTATACAAGGGCTCGCCGGCAAGCAGCTGCAGTCCTTTATCCTGACCGCCCATTCTGGATGACTGGCCGCCGGCTAAAATAACGCCTGTTAACATGAGATGCCCCAGGGTTTATCAAAATATTAGTTATTTTCTAATAAGTCTGGTGAAAAACAAGCGCTTTCATACTCCACCCGGGCCTGTTATTTTTGTCACTGTGTTTGCTTTTAAGGACAAGACAATGAAATGTCATCGCGTTAATGAACTGATTGAATTACTGCATCCCGCCTGGCAGAAGGAACCCGATCTGAATCTGGTTCAGTTTTTACAAAAGCTGGCGCAGGAGGCTGGATTTGCCGGGGAACTGGCGGAGCTGACGGATGATATCCTGATTTATCATCTGAAGATGCGCGATATGGATAAACAGCAGGTTATTCCCGGAATTAAAAAGGATTACGAAGAGGATTTCAAAACCGCCATCCTGCGCGCCCGCGGCGTCATCAAAGATTAGTGAACATCGTTGATGAACGCTGACTCAGAAAGAAACATTTTTAGTTGCTTATCCGCAGCAGTTACTGGCAAATGGTCATTATGAACAGTTCAGCTTTTAATTTTCAGACGCTGTTTCCTGAATTAATCATGGATGCTGTCCAGGAAACCGGGCTGATCGTCGATTCAGGCCTGACGGCGCTAAACAGTTACGAGAACCGGGTCTATCAGTTCAGTGATGAAGATCGTAACCGCTATGTGGTTAAGTTTTACCGGCCGGAGCGCTGGAGCGCGGCGCAGATCGAGGAAGAACATACCTTTGCCTTTGATCTGGTCGCGGATGATATTCCGGTTGTCGCGCCGCTGCGGCTGCGGGAAAAAAGTCTGCACGTATATCAGGATTTCTGCTTTGCCGTATACCCCAGCGTGGGCGCCCGCGCCTATGAGATGGATAACGAAGAACAAATGGAGTGGACCGGGCGCTATCTGGGGCGTTTTCATCAAACGGCGGTTAAACGACAATTTATCGTCCGCCCAACCATCGGGCTGCCCGAGTATTTGCTTGAGCCGCGGGAAGTACTGGCCGCCACGTCGTTAATACCGCAGCGACTGCGCGAAGGCTTCATGCTCAGTGTCGATGCGTTAATTCAGGCCGTTCAGGCGGTATGGCGCAGCGACTGGCGGACGTTGCGTTTACATGGCGACTGTCACCCCGGGAATATTTTGTGGCGTGACGGGCCGGTTTTTGTCGATTTAGACGATGCGCGGCATGGACCCGCCGTGCAGGATTTATGGATGTTGCTGCACGGCGAGCGACAGGACCAGCGCATTCAGCTGGACATTTTGCTGGAGGCCTATAATGAATTTGGCTCATTCGATATGCGTGAGCTGGATCTAATCGAGCCGCTGCGCGCCATGCGCATGCTGTATTATCTGGCGTGGGTGGTGAGGCGCTGGCAGGATCCTGCTTTTCCCCGGAGTTTCCCGTGGATGACCGATGAAGATTTCTGGTCGCGGCAGATATCAATTTTTACTGAACAGGTGAGACTGTTGCAAGATCCTCCGTTACAGTTAGCACCAATGTACTGACGTTAAACAGAGAGAGTATGGTATGAAAAAAGTATGGTTTGCGCTGGCTGGCATCCTCCTGGCGTTTAGTGCTTCAGCGGCGCAGTTTACCGAGGGCAAGCAATATATCGATCTGAACCGGCCGGCGACGCAACAGCCCCAGGTGCTGGAGTTCTTCTCTTTTTATTGCCCGCACTGCTATCAGTTTTCCGAGATTTATCATATTCCTCAGGCGGTAGAAAAATCTCTGCCGGCCGGCGTGAAAATGACCAGATATCACGTTGAGTTTCTTGGCCCGCTGGGCAAAGAATTAACTCAGGCGTGGGCTGTAGCAATAGCGTTAGGCGTAGAAGATAAAGTCAGCTCTCCGCTGTTCGACGCCGTACAGAAAAAACTAACGATTCAACGGTCTGAAGATATTCGCCAGGTATTTCTTGATTCAGGCGTTAGCGCTGAGGAGTATGACGGCGCGCTGAATAGCTTTGTGGTGAAATCGCTGGTTGTACAACAGGAAAAAGCGGCGGCTGACTTACAGTTGCGCGGCGTGCCGGCCATGTTCGTGAATGGCAAATATATGATCAAAGGTGACGGGTTTGATACCAGTTCGAGGGACATCTACGTTAAACAGTATGCTGACGTGGTGAACTATCTGCTTGGTCTGAAATAAGACGTAGCCCGAAAACGCCGGTAATTACCGGCGTTTTTTTTCCCTCATTCGCTTTTATTTTTTTGCATCACTGCTTTACGGCTGATTAAACAATAAAGGCCTATCCACAAAAACAATGATATTTTTCTGACAAGGAAAACTGCAGAAAAAACAATCAATGTATTGATATTTAATAATAAAATAAATATTAATATTGATTTCTTCGCCTGATTATAATTTGATTGTATTTTTATACACAAAGTTATCCACAGGGTGAGCCGGCGCGATGCGCCGTGCAAAAAACGCCCGTCTCTTGCGTTAGCGTTCGTCTCTTTACGTCAGCTATGGCATCCTTAGTACCCCGACTGGCAACAACGATCATGACAGGCTATGGCTAAGATTGCAGAAAATCCTTTAATTCTGGTAGACGGTTCCTCCTATCTGTACCGTGCGTACCACGCGTTTCCTCCTCTCACCAACAGTGCGGGTGAACCCACTGGCGCTATGTATGGTGTGCTGAATATGTTGCGCAGCCTGTTGCTGCAATATCATCCCAGCCATGTTGCCGTCGTTTTCGATGCCAAAGGGAAAACGTTTCGTGATGAGCTGTTTGAGAACTACAAAGCGCACCGGCCGCCGATGCCGGACGATCTTCGCGCTCAGATAGTGCCGTTGCACGACATGGTCAGGGCGATGGGGCTGCCCCTGCTGGCGGTTTCCGGCGTGGAGGCTGACGATGTCATCGGGACATTAGCGCTACAGGCGGAAAAAGCCGGGCTGTCGGTGCTGATCAGCACCGGCGATAAAGACATGGCGCAGTTGGTGACGCCCAACATCACGCTGATTAATACCATGAATAATACGGTTCTTGGGCCGCAGGAAGTCTGTGATAAATATGGTATTCCACCGGAACTGATGATTGATTTTCTCGCGCTGATGGGAGACGCCTCGGACAATATTCCCGGCGTGCCCGGCGTGGGCGAAAAGACCGCTCAGGCGCTGCTTCAGGGCGTGGGCGGGCTGGATACGATTTACGCCAGCCTGGATCAGATCGCCGGGCTCTCCTTCCGCGGCGCGAAGACCATGGCGCCGAAGCTTGAGCAGCATAAGGAGGTCGCCTACCTCTCTTATCAACTGGCGACCATCAAAACGGATGTCGAACTGGAACTGACCTGTGAGCAACTGACGGTCAGCGAACCCAATGTGGAAGAACTTCACTCGTTGTTCGGTCGCTATGAATTTAAACGCTGGTTATCCGATCTCGAGTCGGGGAGATGGCTACAGGCGAAAAAAGGCGGCGCACCGGCTCAGTCGTCTAACGTCGCTGCGCCGGTCGACGATGACGAGCCGCAGGCGACGGCGCTGTCAGCCGAGGGCTATGTCACCATTCTGGATGAGCCGACGTTAATGACGTGGATTGAGCGGCTGAAAAAGGCGAAGGTATTTGCCTTCGATACGGAAACCGATAGCCTGGATACGATCAGCACCAACCTGATTGGTATCTCCTTTGCCGTTACGCCCGGTGAAGCGGCCTATCTGCCATTGGCCCATGATTATCTTGATGCGCCGCCGCAGCTGGATCGGGACCTGGTTCTGGCGTTGTTCAAACCGCTGCTGGAAGACGAGACGCTGCTTAAAGTCGGGCAGAATCTCAAGTTCGATCGCGGCGTTCTGCTGCGCTATGGCATTGAACTGCGCGGCATCGCTTTCGACACCATGCTGGAGTCCTACGTGTTGGACAGCGTGGCCGGGCGGCACGATATGGATAGCCTGTCGGCGCGGTATCTTAAGCACACCACCATTACCTTCGAAGAGATTGCCGGCAAAGGTAAAGGCCAGTTGACGTTTAATCAGATTGCGCTGGAGCAGGCATCGCCCTATGCCGCGGAAGATGCCGACGTTACGCTGCGCCTGCATGAAAACATGTGGGCTAAATTACAGCAAAGCGACGACCTGCGTCGGGTCTTTCAGGACATCGATATGCCGCTGGTGCCGGTGTTGTCGCGTATGGAGCGTACAGGCGTGCTCATCGATCCGTCTATTCTGGCGCAGCACTCGCGCGAATTGACCGCCCGACTGGCCGAACTGGAAGTCGGTGCGTACGAACTGGCCGGCGAAGAGTTCAACCTTTCTTCGCCCAAACAGCTCCAGGCTATTTTGTACGATAAGCAGAAGCTGCCGGTCCTGAAAAAAACGCCGAAAGGCGCGCCATCGACCAACGAAGAGGTGCTGGCCGAGCTGGCGCTGGATTACCCGTTGCCGAAGCTGCTGCTGGAGTATCGCGGTCTGGCTAAGCTGAAATCGACCTACACCGATAAACTGCCGCAGATGATCAATCCGCTGACCAAAAGGGTGCACACCTCTTATCATCAGGCGGTGACGGCTACCGGACGGCTGTCGTCCAGCGATCCCAACCTGCAAAATATTCCGGTGCGCAATGATGAAGGCCGCCGTATCCGCCAGGCGTTTATTGCGCCGGACGAGTACTGCATCCTGGCCGCGGACTACTCTCAGATCGAACTGCGCATTATGGCTCACCTGTCGCGCGATAAAGGGTTATTAGACGCTTTTGCCGAAGGGCTGGATATTCACCGGGCAACCGCCGCCGAGGTGTTTGGTCAGCCGCTGGATAAGGTGACGTCGGAACAGCGGCGTAGCGCAAAGGCGATTAACTTCGGGCTGATTTACGGCATGAGCGCCTTCGGCCTGGCCCGTCAGCTGAATATCCCGCGCAATGAGGCGCAGAAGTATATGAACCTCTATTTCGAGCGTTATCCGGGCGTACAGGACTATATGGAAAGAACTCGCCAGCAGGCGGCGGAGCAGGGTTACGTTTCGACGCTGGATGGCCGACGGCTCTATCTGCCCGACATCACATCGCGCAATGTTATGAGTCGTAAGGCGGCCGAGCGCGCCGCCATCAACGCGCCGATGCAAGGTACGGCGGCGGATATTATTAAACGCGCCATGATCGCTATTGATGGCTGGCTACTGCGGGATCAGCCACGGGTGAATATGATCATGCAGGTACACGATGAGCTGGTGTTTGAAGTGCATGAGTCGGCTCTGGATGAATCCAGGGAGAAAATCAAAACGTTAATGGAAAGCAGTCTGCAGCTGGCCGTGCCGTTGCGGGTTGATATCGGCACCGGTGAAAACTGGGATCAGGCGCACTAAGCGGGCGATAAGTTGTTCTTTTTTTGTAATTTAGCAACATGATAATGTGATGCAGTTTAACTTTATCCACAATGAAGCAAAATTTTTGTGTAAGTAAACTACAAAAAAACTTTTTTCTGGCGAAAAAATGAGGTAAAGTGAAGTTGTAGGGTACAGAGGTAAGATGTTCTATCTTTCAGACCTTTTACTTCACGTAATCGGATTTGGCTGAATATTAGCCGCCCCGGTCATTCATGACCGGGGCGTTTTTTATTGGGCTTTTGTCAGCGGGAGACTGAGCCGCATTATCCGGCGGCATCAGTCCGCGCAGCGCCGGATTACTCTGCGTCTGCCGCTTGTCCATCATCGCCCAGCGAACTAAACCAGCCGTCGAGCTTCAGCCGCAGTTTGTCGACGCCAACTTTTTTGAGCGATGAGAAAGCTTCCACCTCGATATCGCCCATAAAGGGCTGTACGGCTTCGCGTACGGCCTTCAGCTGGGCTTTGGCGGCGCCGGAAGCCAGCTTATCGGCTTTAGTCAGCAGCAGCAGGATCGGCAACTGCGCCGCCACCGCCCACTCGATCATTTGTTGATCGAGATCTTTGAGCGGGTGACGAATATCCATTAGCACGACCAGCCCTTTCAGACTGTTGCGTTTTTGCAGATATTCGCCCAGCGCCCGCTGCCATTTCTTTTTAACCTCTTCCGGAACCTCCGCGTAGCCGTAGCCCGGCAGATCGACCAGGCGAACGCCCTCTGTGACCTCAAACAGGTTGATCAGCTGGGTGCGGCCTGGGGTTTTACTGGTTCTGGCCAGGCTCTTTTGATTCGTCAGGGTGTTCAGGGCGCTGGACTTGCCGGCGTTGGAACGCCCGGCAAAGGCGACTTCAATACCACTATCAACCGGCAAATGGCGAATATCGGGAGCGCTGATGACGAAATGCGTCATATGGTAGTTATACTGGTTAGTCACAATTTCTGCCCTGTCTGGAACAATGTCTGGACAGCGATTATACCTGTAACTGAAGATAAAATGCGGGGTTTCTCTGCGGCGCCGGCTTGGGTCTGGTCAGCCGTGCCGACTCTCGCTGGTAAAAAGCGGCCGGCGACGGTTTGAGCGCTTTTTTCTTGTCGGGCTTTCTGCTAGATTCCGCCGCAGCAGCTTTATCCGTTTATCTGAACCTGAGAGCGAAGTTATGAACCAGCAAGCTAAAGGGCCGCGTCGGCCTAAAATTAAAAGAAAATCCCGCGAAGAGCTGGATCGGGAAGCGCGCGAGCGTAAGCAGAAGAAAAAGCACCGCGGCAATCAACCGGGCAGCCGGGCGCAGGGCGGCGGTTCTCAGGCAGGAAACGCGGGGAACGGGAGTAAAGCCAGCGATCCGCGTATCGGCAGCAAAAAACCGGTGCAGCTGCTGGTTGAATCCGCTAAACGCACGCCAGCCGTGAAAAAAACGCCTGCCGTGCCGGCCCAAACGCTATCGCCTCAGGAAGAGTTAACGCTGCTGGAAAACGATAGCCGGCTGGATGCGCTTCTGGATCGGTTGGATAACGGCGAAACGTTAAGTATGGAAGAGCAGGCGTGGGTGGATAAGACGCTGGACCGTATCGATACGCTGATGGAGCTGCTGGGTATTGAGCTGGGGGACGATGACGAAGAGGATGAGCAGGAGGATATGCTGCAACTGCTCAAACGTAATCATCCGAAAGATGTTTTTTAAGCAGTGAAATGGCTGTTTCTGCTGATAACCCTGGTGACTGTGTGTTATCTGCTCTGGCTGTCAGGTAAACTATGGCGCTTATCGCAGCGGAAAAAACGCGTGATACGCGCCACGATTAACAGACCGCGGCGACCTTTACCGATAAAGCGATCTGGCAGAAGAAAAGATCGAAGGAAGTGAGCACATGTCTGAGCAGAGAGTCGACTGGGATCTGGCCCTGATTCAAAAATATAATTATTCAGGACCGCGCTATACCTCCTATCCCACCGCGCTGGAGTTTAATCAGCGCTACGATGAGCGCGCTTTTCTACAGGCGGTTGGCCGTTATCCACAGCGGCCGCTGTCGCTCTACATCCATATCCCGTTCTGCCACCGCCTGTGCTACTTTTGCGGCTGTAATAAACTGGTGACGCGTCAGCGGCATAAGGCCGACGAGTACCTTGACGTGCTGGAGCAGGAAATCAGGCAGCGGGCGCCGCTGTTCGCCGGCCGTACAGTAACGCAAATGCACTGGGGCGGCGGCACGCCCACCTGGTTGAATCAGGCGCAAATAGGCCGGCTGGTAGCTTTGCTGCGCGAACAATTTGCCTTTGATCCTCAGGCGGAGCTTTCCCTTGAGCTCGACCCGCGCGAAATTGAGCTGGATATTATCGATTTCCTGCGCCGGCAGGGGTTTAACCGGCTGAGTATGGGGGTGCAGGATTTCAATAAACAGGTTCAACGGTTGGTGAACCGCGAGCAGGATGAGGACTTTATTTTCGCCCTGATTAAGCGGGCGAAGGCGCAGGGATTCACTTCCACCAATATCGATTTGATTTATGGTCTGCCGCGCCAGACGCCGGAAAGTTTCGCTTTTACTCTGCGGCGGGTAATCGAACTTGCCCCACATCGCCTCAGCGTTTTTAACTATGCGCATCTGCCGGAACTGTTTGCGGCACAGCGTAAAATCAAGTCTGAGGATTTGCCCGACGCGGCGCAAAAGCTGGCTATTCTGCAGCAGACGATTCAGACCTTAACCGATGCCGGCTACCAGTTTATCGGTATGGACCATTTCGCCCGGCCGGATGATGAACTGGCGCAGGCGCAGCGGGCCGGGCGACTGCATCGCAATTTCCAGGGGTATACTACTCAGGGCGATTGCGAGCTGCTTGGTATGGGCGTGTCGGCGATTAGTATGATCGGTGATAGTTATGCGCAAAACCAGAAGGTGTTGAAAGACTATTACGCTCAAGTGCGGCAAAGCGGCAATGGACTATGGCGCGGGCTGGCGTTAACCAACGACGACTGTCTGCGGCGCGATGTGATTAAAAGCCTTATTTGTAATTTTCAGCTCGATTTCGCGGCGATAGAGGCGCGGTATCCTATCGATTTCCAGCGCTATTTCGCCGATGATTTGCGCTTGCTGCAGCCGCTGGTGGCCGATGGTCTGGTCGCTCAGACCGATACGGCGCTGCGCGTCACGCCGAAAGGGCGCCTGCTGATCCGCAATATCTGTATGTGTTTCGATCTTTATCTGCGCAATAAGGTGCGGGAACAGCAGTTTTCGCGGGTGATTTAGCGGCCGGAGACGATGCGGAAAGCGGCGGCGCGATAATAGCCTGCCGGAACAGAGGGGCGCTACCTGTGGGTCAGCGCCCCTCTGTTTCAACAATGCATCAACTAAAGAAGTTAATCAGCGCAGCGCATAGCACAGCGGCAAGTGCGGTTTGCGGCGTATGAGCAGCCGCAGAACCGATCTCAGCGCCATGCGTCACTACGGAAATCAGTGAATCCAGCATGGTTTTCCTCCCGAATCAGCGACACGATCATACTGCTGATCCCCTGCATGTAAAGAGCCAGAGGCGATAATTTCGTGCGCCAGACTGTACTTTTTATCGCCTGATTCAGGAGGCGCGTCGGCCGCGCCGCCGCGGCATCGTTTTCTACTCCATGCCCAGCTCTTTGAGCTTTCTGGTCAGCGTATTGCGTCCCCATCCCAACAGCCGCGCGGCTTCCTGTTTATGCCCCTGGGTATGGCGCAGCGCCGTAGTCAGCAGGGTGCGTTCCATTTCCGGCTGCGCGTCGGCCAGCAGGTTTTGATGACCGGAACGCAGCGCCCGATCGGCCCACTGCGCCAGCAGCGTGGCCCAACTGTCCGGCAGCGTGCTGACCGGCGAATCGGGTACGGAACTTTCGAACAGCTCCGGCGGCAGATCCTGAATCAGCACTTCCTGTCCGGCGGCCATCACCGTCAGCCAGCGACAGGTGTTCTCCAGCTGGCGGACATTACCCGGCCACGGCAGCCGGGTCAGCGCCGCTTCGGTTTCCGGGTGCAGGTTTTTCGGCTCTACGCCCAACTCTTTGGCCGTCGCCTGCAGGAAATAACGGGCCAGGCGGGGGATATCTTCGCGTCGCTCGCGCAGCGGAGGCAGATGAACGCGTATCACATTGAGACGGTGGAACAGATCCTCGCGGAATTTTCCTTCCTGCACGCGCTGTTCCAGATTCTGGTGCGTCGCGGCAATAATGCGCACATCCACTTTGACCGCGGCGTATCCGCCGACCCGGTAGAACTGGCCGTCGGCCAGCACGCGCAGCAAGCGGGTCTGCACATCAAGCGGCATATCGCCGATTTCGTCCAGGAACAGCGTGCCGCCGTCTGCCTGCTCAAAGCGCCCCTGACGAATCTGGTTCGCGCCGGTGAACGCCCCTTTTTCGTGACCAAACAGCTCGGACTCGATCAAATCCTTGGGAATAGCCGCCATATTCAGAGCGATAAACGGCGCTTTGGCGCGCGGACTGTGGCGGTGCAGGGCATGCGCTACCAGTTCCTTACCGGTACCGGACTCGCCGTTGATCAGCACGCTGATCGAGGAGCGCGAGAGCCGGCCGATGATGCGGAACACATCCTGCATTGCCGGCGCCTCACCGATGATATCCGTGGTGGGGCCGCTAATCGGCTGGCTGCGAACCGGCTGCTGCTGTTCGAGATAGTGGCTGATCGCTCGTTCAACCAGCGCAACCGCTTCATCTATATCAAAGGGTTTGGGTAAGTAATCAAAGGCGCCCTGTTGATAAGCGCTGACGGCGGCATCCAGATCGGAATGGGCGGTCATGATGATGACGGGTAGCGTCGGCTGACGCACTTTTATTTGCTGCAAAAGCGCCAGCCCGTCCATTCCCGGCATACGAATGTCGGATAACAGCACATCCGGCGTTTGGGTATTCAGGGCGCTTAATACCTGGCTTCCGTTATCAAAAGTGGCACAGGTTAAACCCGCACCCGTTAGCGCGCGTTCCAGCACCCAACGAATGGAGCTATCGTCGTCAACAATCCAGACTATCCCTCGTTGCATCGTGAACCTCACTGACGAATGGGCAGGTAGACCGAAAATTCGGTATGACCTGGCCAGCTGTAGAATTCGATTTTACCCGAGTGCTGATCGATAAGACTGCGGGCGATGGACAGTCCCAGCCCGGTTCCGCCTTCTCGTCCGCTCACCATCGGGTAGAACAGCGTGTCCTGTAACTGCGCCGGCACGCCGGGCCCGTCGTCTTCGATATCAATACGGGCCGCCAGGCGATAGCGCACGCCATGTAGCGTAAGCTGAAACGCGGTACGGGTACGCAGCGTGATGGTTCCCCCCTTTTCACCCAGCGCCTGCAGCGCGTTGCGGGTGATGTTCAGCAGAACCTGTTCAATCTGTTCCGGATCGTGCGTCAGCTCCGGCAGGCTGGGGTCATAATCTCTGACCAGGGTCACGTTGGCCGGTTTTTCCAGAGAAACCAGCTTAAAAACGCGCTCGGCCACCTGGTGAATACTCTGGGTAACGTGAAATCCCGGCTGTTGAGGGCCCAGCAGACGATCGACCAGATTACGTAACCGGTCGGCCTGCTCAATAATGACATTGGTGTACTCCGTCAGCGTGGGGTCGGGGAGCGCTTTGGTCAGTAATTGTGCGGCGCCCCGCAATCCGCCGAGCGGGTTTTTAATTTCATGCGCCAGGCCGCGGACCAAATCGCGAGCGGCCTGCTGCTGAGCCTGCTGTAGTTGCTCCTGACTGAGGCGGCGTTGATTATCCATCGGCGCCATTTCCAGCAGGATAAAATATTCCGACAAGCGCTGGGCAGTGAGAGATAAAATATGCGCTTTCCCTTCAACCACCAGCGTTACTTCATTGTCGGTAAAGCCTTGCCCGGCGTTCAGGCTTTCGCGCATCAGGTCAACGTTGAGCGAGAAATACCCGAGCAGGTTGGGTAACGGCGCACCTGATAGTTTGCGCGAGCTTTGCGCCAGCAGTTGCTGGGCTGCCGGATTGGAATAGTGAATCGCCAGATCGTTATCCAGCAATAAAATGCTGTTAAGCAGTGAATTGAGGATCTGCCCAGCATCGGGCAGCGTGCCTGTTGCCATAACGCAGACTCCCGCACCGTTTGGGTGCATATATCCTGTAGGATGAAAATCACGCAGCGAATCGAATAGCCACTGCGTGGAGAAAAAAGCCCATCTGAGGATGGGCTAAAAGTTTCCACGGCAACAAAAAAACGTTAAAGCAATTGTTCTTTTAGACGCTGTAGTACAGCTCGAACTCAACCGGGTGCGGAGTCATGCGTACGCGATCCAGTTCTTCTTTGCGCAGTGCGATATATGCATCGATAGAATCGTCGGTGAACACGCCGCCGCGGGTCAGGAATTCGCGGTCAGCATCCAGGGCTGCCAGCGCTTCTTCCAGTGAGCCTGCTACGGTCGGGATTTCTTTCGCTTCTTCCGGCGGCAGATCGTACAGGTTTTTGTCCATGGCATCGCCAGGATGGATTTTGTTGATGACGCCGTCCAGGCCGGCCATCAGCAGCGCAGAGAACGCCAGGTACGGGTTGGCTGCCGGATCCGGGAAGCGAACTTCGATACGACGCGCTTTCGGGCTGGATACCACCGGAATACGGATGGACGCGGAACGGTTACGGGCGGAGTAAGCCAGCATTACCGGCGCTTCATAACCCGGGACCAGACGTTTGTACGAGTTGGTGGTTGGGTTGGCCAGGGCGTTGATCGCCTTCGCGTGTTTGATTACGCCGCCGATGTAGAACAGCGCGGTTTCAGACAGGCCGCCGTATTTGTCGCCGGCGAACAGGTTGGCGCCGTTTTTAGTCAATGACATGTGGCAGTGCATACCGGAACCGTTATCACCGAAAATCGGTTTCGGCATGAAGGTCGCGGTTTTGCCGAATGCGTGAGCAACGTTGTGAACAACGTACTTATAAATCTGAATTTCGTCCGCTTTTTTGGTCATGGTGTTGAAACGGGTAGCCACTTCGTTCTGGCCGGCAGTGGCCACTTCGTGGTGGTGAGCTTCAACAACCAGGCCCATTTCTTCCATGGTCAGACACATGGTGGAACGGATATCCTGCGAGGAATCAACCGGGGGAACCGGGAAATAGCCGCCTTTAACCGCCGGACGGTGACCCTTGTTGCCGTCTTCATATTTGGTGCCGGAGTTCCAGGCGCCTTCGATATCATCGATAGCGACGTGGGAACCGGAAATACCGCTGGCGAAACGAACATCGTCAAACAGGAAGAACTCAGGTTCCGGTCCAAACAGAACGGAATCGGCGATACCGGAAGAACGCAGAAAATCTTCAGCGCGTTTAGAGATAGAGCGCGGGTCGCGGTCGTAGCCCTGCATCGTGCCGGGTTCCAGAATATCGCAGCGGATGATCAGCGTTGACTCTTCATAGAACGGGTCGATAACAGCGGTGTTGGCGTCTGGCATCAGCACCATATCGGATTCATTAATGCCTTTCCAGCCACCGATGGAGGAACCATCAAACATTTTGCCTTCTTCAAAGAAGTCGGCATTGACTTGATGAGCCGGAATGGTGACGTGCTGTTCTTTACCTTTTGTATCGGTGAAACGTAAATCAACGAATTTCACCTCATGTTCGTTCAGCATCGTCAAAACATGTTCTGCGGACATACCTGGTTCTCCCGATTTTGCATTTATCGTCGTGGAACGAATACCCTTTTCTTAAATGGCACTGTAATCTTACATATACCGTTGCCTTGTATTACTTAAAGCTAAAAGCGTGCCAACTTTAGGAATAAGGCTAAACCGTCATTTTCTGCGGGATTTAACGGTACAACGGATGCACCATTATGAACATTAGCACTAAAATGGTGCTTTGCGTGGGGCAATATGCACTTTTTTGGTGCTGTTCGTCACTGTCGGTGCTGCTTTGCACCGTGAAAGGGATCACAAACCAGGCAGACTTAGGTTGTTTGCCAGAGATGTTTGTGATCTTGTTTAGTCCCTCGCCTAATCCGTGTACAATAGCGCGCTATTTCTAATGCCTGAGGCAAAGCTGTGATCGAGAATCTGCGTAACATCGCCATTATTGCACATGTTGACCATGGGAAAACTACCCTGGTTGATAAGTTGCTGCAACAGTCCGGAACACTGGGTGAACGTAATGACGCTACCGAGCGCGTCATGGACTCCAATGATTTGGAAAAAGAGCGTGGGATTACTATCCTCGCGAAAAATACCGCCATCAATTGGAATGATTACCGTATCAACATCGTTGACACTCCCGGACACGCCGACTTCGGCGGTGAAGTTGAGCGTGTAATGTCGATGGTTGATTCGGTATTGCTGCTGGTCGACGCAATGGACGGCCCAATGCCGCAAACGCGTTTCGTTACCCAGAAAGCATTTGCATACGGCCTGAAGCCGATCGTGGTCATCAACAAGGTTGACCGCCCTGGCTCACGCCCGGATTGGGTTGTCGATCAGGTATTCGACCTGTTTGTTAACCTGGGCGCCACCGATGAACAGCTGGATTTCCCCATTGTTTACGCTTCCGCGCTGAACGGGACTTCCGGTCTGGATCACGAAGATATGGCCGAAGACATGACGCCGCTGTTTGAAGCGATCGTCAAGCACGTTGACGCGCCGAACGTCGATATGGACGGCCCGCTGCAGATGCAAATCTCGCAGCTGGATTACAACAGCTACGTCGGCGTTATCGGCATCGGCCGCATCAAACGCGGCAAGGTGAAAACCGGTCAGCAGGTCACCATTATCGACAGCGAAGGCAAACGCCGTAACGGTAAAGTGGGCCAGGTGCTGGGGCACATGGGTCTGCTGCGTATTGAGACCAACATGGCCGAAGCCGGCGATATCATCGCGGTGACGGGTCTGGGCGAGCTGAATATTTCCGATACTATTTGCGACGTTTCCGCTGTCGAAGCGTTGCCGCCGTTAACCGTCGATGAGCCGACGGTAACCATGTCGTTCGGCGTTAACACCTCGCCGTTCTGCGGTAAAGAAGGCAAGTTTGTGACATCGCGCCAGATCCTGGAGCGTCTGAACAAAGAGCTGGTGCATAACGTTGCGCTGCGCGTGGAAGAAACCGAAGATCCGGATACGTTCCGCGTGTCTGGCCGTGGCGAGCTGCACCTGTCGGTGCTGATCGAAAACATGCGTCGTGAAGGCTATGAGCTGTCCGTTTCGCGTCCGAAAGTTATTTTCCGCGAAATTGACGGTCGCCGTCAGGAGCCGTTTGAACAGGTTACGCTGGATATCGAAGATCAGCATCAGGGTTCCGTGATGGAAGCCATGGGTCTGCGTAAAGGCGATATGCGCGATATGAGCCCGGATGGTAAAGGACGCGTGCGTCTGGATTACATCATTCCGAGCCGCGGCCTTATCGGTTTCCGTACCGATTTCATGACCATGACGTCCGGCACCGGCCTGCTGTACTCTACATTCAGTCACTATGATGACGTGCGTCCGGGTGAAATCGGCCAGCGTCAGAACGGCGTGCTGATCTCCAACGGCCAGGGTAAAGCAGTCGCTTACGCGCTCTACAGCCTGCAGGATCGCGGCAAACTGTTCCTGGGCCATGGCGCGGAAGTGTATGAAGGCCAGATCATCGGTATTCACACCCGTTCCAACGACCTGACGGTAAACTGCCTGACCGGTAAGAAACTGACCAACATGCGCGCTTCCGGTACGGATGAAGCCACCACGCTGGTTCCTGCGGTTAAAATGTCGCTGGAACAGGCGCTGGAGTTCATTGATGACGATGAGCTGGTAGAAGTTACGCCGCACTCTCTGCGTCTGCGTAAGCGCCACCTGACGGAAAATGACCGTCGTCGCGCCAACCGCGGCAGCAAAGATTAACCGATCGGTTAAGCTCACCGCGTTTTGACTCAGGGCACTTTCAGTGCCCTGAGTTTTTTCCTCTTCTGCCTGCTTTGTGTTGCGCCTCGCATATCCCGCCTGTTCATCTCCCTCTTTTACCGTTACAGTGAAAAACCACGGTTAGATCAGGAGGATGTATGCTGTATATCTTTGATTTAGGTAACGTCGTCATTGATATTGATTTCAATCGCGTGATGGGGGTATGGAGCAAGCTGAGCGGGGTGCCGCTGGCCTCGCTGCAGGATCGCTTTGTTATGGGGGCGACCTTCGAACAGCATGAACGCGGTGAAATCAGTGATGAAGCCTTTGCCGCGCAGTTCTGTCACGAATTGGGCATTTCCCTGAGCTTTGAACAATTCTCCGCCGGCTGGCAGGCCATTTTTGTCGCGCTGCGCCCGGAAGTGATCGATATCATGCGGCAATTGCGCCAGGACGGGCACCGGGTGGTCGTGTTGTCCAATACTAACCGTCTGCACTGCCAGAGTTGGCCGCAGCAGTTTCCGCAGGTCGGGGAGGCGGCCGATCGCCTTTATCTTTCCCAGGATATTGGCTTGCGTAAGCCGGAGCCCGCTATTTATCATCATGTTCTTACGCAGGAAAACGCGACGGCGGCGCAGAGCGTGTTCTTCGATGACAATGAACATAATATCATCGCCGCTCGAGCGCTTGGGATACAGGCGGTGCAGGTTACCGATCGCGATGTCATCCCGAATTTTTTCCGTCGCCAGACGCCGGGCGAACCGGGGGCGATGCCCGCCACCGGCAACGGCGCATAATCAACGGAGTCGTCAGATTTACCTATGATTGCTTTAATTCAGCGGGTTTCCCGCGCCAGTGTCAATGTGGATGATGTCACCATCGGTGAAATCGGGGCCGGGCTGTTAATCCTGCTGGGCGTCGAGCAGGGGGATAACGAGCAGAAAGCCGACCGGCTTTGCGAACGCGTTTTAGGCTATCGTATATTTAGCGACAGCGAAGGAAAGATGAACCTGAATGTGCGCCAGGCGGGCGGCAGCGTGCTGGTAGTCTCGCAGTTTACGCTGGTGGCGGATACTCAGCGCGGGATGCGCCCCGGCTTTTCACGCGGCGCGACGCCGGCGGAGGCCGACCGTCTGTATCAGTACTTTGTCGGACGGTGTCGGCAGCAGGGCATTGATGCCGCTACCGGTCAGTTCGCCGCCGATATGAAGGTGGAACTGGTGAACGACGGGCCGGTGACCTTCTGGTTGCAGGTATAACGCTACTCCGGCCCGCGGGGTGCGGTTTTTAGATGAGGCGCTTTTTATGTATCACCTGAGAGTACCCGAGAGTGCGGAAGAGCTGGACGCTTATTACCAGTTTCGCTGGGAAATGCTGCGTAAGCCTCTGCATCAGCCGAAAGGTTCCGAGCGCGATGCTTATGACGCCCTGGCGCACCATCAAACGGTGGTGGATGTTCAGGGAAATCTGGTGGCGATAGGGCGCTTATCGATTAATGCCGATAATGAGGCCGCCATCCGCTTTCTGGCCGTTCATCCGACCGTGCGCGGGAAGGGGCTGGGCACCCTGCTGGCGATGACCCTGGAGTCGGTGGCGCGCCAGGAGGGCGCAAAGCGCGTGGTCTGCAGCGCGCGCGAAGATACGCTCGGCTTTTTCGAACGACTGGGGTTTGTCAATCAGGGCGAGATTACCGCGCTGCAAACTACCCCGGTGCGCCATTTCTTAATGATTAAGCCGGTCGCCACGCTGGATGATATTCTGCATCGTCCCGACTGGTGCGGTCAGCTGCAACAGGCGTGGTATGAGCATATTCCGCTGAGCGAAAAAATGGGCGTGCGCATCAGCCAGTATACCGGCCGGCAATTCATCACCACCATGCCGGAGACCGGCAATCAGAATCCTCACCATACGCTGTTCGCCGGCAGCATGTTTTCGCTGGCCACGCTGACCGGCTGGGGGCTGATCTGGCTGCTGTTGCGCGAACGGCAACTGGGCGGCACGATTATTCTGGCCGATGCGCATATCCGCTACAGCACGCCGGTCACCGGTCGGCCGAACGCGGTGGCCAATCTGGGGTCGTTGAGCGGCGATTTGGATCGGCTGGCGCGCGGGCGCAAGGCCCGGGTCCAGCTGGAGGTCGAACTGTTTGGCGATGAGCGCAAGGGCGCGGTGTTTGAAGGGGTGTACATTGTTCTGCCGGTCGCTCCCGATCGGCCGCTTGAAGACGGCGGATCGGCTGTGCGTCACCTGTAGGTCAGACCCGCTCGCCCAGCCCGATCAGGCCGCTCGCCGGGCTGGGTTGCTTTCGTCGGTTTTGCTTCGCGCGCCGTATTTCTCATGCGAGTTCGTCGCCAGCCCGCCCCGTTGCGGACGGCTGACCGCCGTTTACTGCGCCGCTTCGCTCACCGTTCCCTGCTGTATCCGCTGGTGGATGTTCTGCCCGTCCGTCACGGCGCCGTCCAGCGTTCCCTGTACGCTGTTTTTTAGCGTGGTATTGATCGACAGCTGGCCGGCGATACGCAGCTGCAGGTTGCTGTTCTGCTCCGGCAGCGTGGCCGGCCAGCCCCAGCGCGTCAGTATGTCGGCCGGCACGGTGCGGCCGGTGAGATCCAGAGTAAAGTTGCGCGCCGGCAACTGGTCGATATTCACCTTCGCTTCCAGCAGCCCTTCTTTGGCAAAGGCGCTGAGATCGCTCAGCGCGATCTGTCGATCGTCGGCGCTCAGGGCCAGCGACGGACGGCGAATATCCACTTTGTTGAAGGTGGCGTCGCTGCCGTTTAGGGTGAGCGTTCCGCCCCAGATGCCCCACTGACGATCGCGCGCCAGCAGCAGATTGCTGCCGTATCCGTCCAGTGCGGTGATCTGAAAAGGAAAGTCGGGATTAATATCGATCAGCAGGTTGCGGCTGGCGTTGAATTTCGTCACCGAAATCCCGGTCAGCCAGGTTGGCAATGTCTTCTGCCAGCGTTCGCGCCAGTCGATCGGCAGCGTGTATTCCATACCGGCCACCACCAGTTCGTTCAACGTCAGATGACGGCTGTTGCGTTGCCAGCTGCCGTTAGTGCGCAGCAGGCCGCCTTCCCAGCGGGTGCTGAACTGTTTGATGGTCACGCCGGCCGGCGATAGCGCCAGATTGACGATCGGGTCGATAAGGTGCATTCGGCCGTTGACCATATCGCTGGCGTTAAAAGACAACACGCCGTCTTCGCTCTGCCAGTCGTTTTGCTGCAGCGTGACGTTTTGCAGCGTGATATCCAGATCGTTGAAGGCCCACTCTTTGCCTTCCAGCCGTGCATCGATCAGGTCGAAACGACTAATGGCCACCGACGGCAAATGGATCGCCGGCTGCAGGAATTCTTCCAGCGTTTTTCCCGTCTGCAGTCGGACGTTGCTTAGTCGCAGGCTGTTGATGCGCCAGCTGCCGTCTTCCGCCCGGCCGGCGTTGCCGGTGAGCTGTCCCTGGGCGACGTCGGCGCCGAAGTTGCTCAGGTTGAGCTGATGATTATTGATCTCGCCCTGTACCAGCACCTGGCTGGCCGGGATATCGTTAAGCCGCAGCGAACGGGCGCTCAATTGAAAACGCCCCTGGCGGCCCATCAGGTAGCCCGGCTCCGGTTGCCACGGCGTAATGCCGCCATTCACCTGCTGGCTGTTGATGCTCAGATCGCCGTCCTGCGCCTGAACGGCCATGGTGCGCAACTGCAGGATATCGGCTTCGATCGGTAGGGCCAGACTTTCGTCGCTGAGGTTTAGCGTGCCGCCGCGCAGTTCCAGACTGGCGAAATGATGCGGCTCAGTGATCTGCCGCACGCTTAATCCGGCGTTAATCTGCTGCGCTACCAGGATAACGCTCTGATCCGGGCGGCTGAGAGTGACGTCGTTCAGCTGGATATGCGCCGGCTGCGTCCAGCTATGCTCGATTTTTCCCAGCGACAGGCGGTATTGACTGTTCTGATTGACCCACTGGCTGATCCAGCCGGCTGCCCAGCTCGTTTGCAATAAAACATACAGTACTACCACCGCCAGCAGTATCAGCAGCAATAAGCTTAACAGTAATTTTCCGATAAATTTCATCGTGTCAGTCCATGCCTGTGGTCAGGTATATCTGTGTTTATGCCGTAATTGACACGGCGGCTCAATATAGCCGCAGGTGCGTTGGGTTTGTTACTCGCCCGTCCATGGGGCTCGACCTTGTCGGGCCGCCGCCAGCGGCGTTCAAATCTGCTCCCGGCGGATTTGTCGCTCACTCCAGTCAATTACAGCGGTAAGCTGCCGGAGAGTAATGAGAGACATCCTGTCTTGCACCGAAGGCCAGTCCTGGCTGGACAAATTCGTTGCCGACCAATTTGTCGCAGCGTTACCGTCTTCCTGCAACTCGAATTATTTTGGGTATAGATAATCACATGTTACAGACAATAGAAACACGCCGGGAGCGTTTTTCAGCGTCGCGCAGTGACGGTCCTCGCAGGTCGGGGATACTTTGCAATAATACGGCCGCTGCGTCTTACTCTGCGCGGCCGGCGAAGGGCCGCGTCGGCAGTGACCGCGGCGTCGCCCGGTCGGCTGGCTATCCAGTCGACCGGGGTGAGGGTTATTTTTCCGGCGGGAAAATAAGGTTCAGGACGATAGCGGTGATACCGCCGGCGGCAATGCCGGAAGAGAGCAGCGTTTTCAGCCAGTCGGGAGCGAACTGCAGGATTAACGGCTGCTGCGAGACGCCAAGACCGACGGCCAGCGACAGGGCGATAATCATAATCGCCCTGCGGTTCAGCGGTTCGCGCGATACGATGCGTACGCCGGACGCGGCGATAGTGCCGAACATCACGATGGTGGCGCCGCCCAGTACCGGTTCGGGAATGTGCTGAACGAATCCGCTTACCGCCGGGAACAGGCCGAGCACGATGAGCATCAACGCCACCACGAAGCCGACGTAGCGGCTGGCGACGCCGGTCAACTGAATAACGCCGTTATTCTGGCCGAAGCAGGAGTTGGGGAAGGTATTGAATACGGCCGATAGCATGGAATTCAGGCCGTTCGCCAGCACGCCGCCTTTCAGGCGTTTCATATAAAGCGGTCCGCGCACCGGCTGTTCCGACACGTCGGAGGTCGCGGTGATGTCGCCGATGGTTTCCAGCGAGGTAACCATAAAGACCAGAATCAGCGGGACCAGCAGATTCCAGTCGAAACCCAGTCCGTAATAGAGCGGAGTCGGCACCATCAACAGCGATGCGTGCGGCTCGGGCCGGCTATCCGGCAGCATGCCCATCAGCCAGGCGGCCAGGTAACCGACGGCCATGGCGATCACCAGCGAGGCCACGCGCAGATAAGGGTTGCGCTGACGGTTCAGCAGGATGATCACCAGCAGCACGATGCCGGCCAGCAGCAGGTTCTTCGGCGCGCCGAAGGTATGATCGTTCATCGCGGCATAGCCGCCGCCGATGGAAGTCAGACCGACCTGGATCAACGACAGCCCGATAATCATCACGACAATGCCGGAAACCAGCGGCGTGATAATGCGGCGAGCCAGATGCAGCACGCGCGACAGCAAAATTTCGGTGCATGATGCGACCATCAGGGTGCCGAACAGCGCCGCCATCATGGTCGGCACATCGGCGCCGCCGTTCTTCAGCGCCAGGCCGCCCATGATCAGCGGGGTGACGAAATTGAAGCTGGTGCCCTGAATCGACAGCAGGCCGGAGCCTACCGGCCCCCAGGTTTTAATTTGTAGCACAGAGGCGAGGCCGGAGGCGAACAGCGACATACTGATGATGTGCTGAGTGTCCTGAGCCGGTAAGCCCAGCGCCTGACAAATCAGCAGCGCGGGGGTAATGACCGCGACAAACATCGCCAGCAGATGCTGGCAGGCGGCGAATAGCGTTTGCGGCAGCGGCGGCCGGTCTTCCAGGCGGTAGATCAGCTCGCTGGGGCGCGATGCGGCGGGATTGTTTTGGGGCGTTTCCGTGGTGGTGTCGGTCATCATTGCTGGCGTTCCTGAAACGACAAAGAGGCGATTTTAATGCTCTCTTTTATAAAAGCAAACGATTGCTGGCGCGAAGCGCTAGCTCTTTTTTCGCCAGACTAAACGCGACGCATGTCCGGCCAATATCCTTTGCTTTCAGAGAGCGATTTTCAAATCTTCCCGTCAGTGTTTCCCTGTACAGGCGGCGGGGGCGGTTTCCCGATGGATCACGCTTTTTGCGGCTGATGTGCGGCCCGTTTGAGCAAGATCAGGCGCAGAAGCCCGCAGGCCAGCCAGACGCATCCCATGATGATAGCGGTTTTATCCAGGCTGGCTAACAGCAGCAGCGTGATAACGATACCCGCCAGCGGACAGAGCAGATACAGCGCCAGCGCTTTTCCCTGTCGCCGCTGCTGATGGATAAAGTAATGAAAGATCACGGCCGCGTTAACCAGAGCGAAGGTGAGAAAAGCGCCGAAATTAATGAACGAGGTGGAGGTGGTGATATCCATCCCCAGCGCGAGCAGGGCAATCAGCGCACAGAGTACAATCGCGTTGGTCGGCGTGTTAAAACGGCCCAGTTTACCCAGCGTCTTTGACAAAACGCCGTCGACGCCGAGGGTATAAATCAGCCGGCTGGCGCTCGCCTGAGCGGCGATACCGGAGGAAAACTGGCCGAAGACCAGACCGCACATAAACAGCGTAACGAAAATATCACCGCCGATATTGCGGGCGATTTCGAATGCCGCCGAGTCGCTGTTGGCGAAAGTTGCGCCTGGATGGGCCAGCTGCACGCACCAGGAGACCAGAACGAAGATGGCGCCGCCCAGCAGGGTAATGAACAGAATGGCGCGAGGCAGATTGCGTTTCGCATCGATAGTTTCCGCCGCCAGCGTGGTAATGGCGTCAAAGCCGAGAAAAGAGTAACAGGCGACCGCCGCGCCGGCCATCAGCATCGGCAGCATATTTTCCCGCTCGCTGAAGAAAGGCTGCAGGGTCCAGAACGGGCGCGAAGCGTCGCCCAGAATATAGTGCAGCGCCAGGGCGACAAACGCCGCCAGAACGGCGACCTGCAACAGCAGCAGCAGCGCGTTGATAATGCCGGCCACTTTCAGTCCGACAATATTGATTAAGGTGGTGACGGCGATAAAGGCCAGCAGCCAGACATAGTGCGGGATGGCCGGGAAGGCGGAGGAGAGATAAACCGCGCCGATCAGCCAGATCACCATAGGTAAAAACAGATAATCCAGCAGGATGGCCCATCCGGCGAGGAAACCGATATGAGGACCGATCGCCTTGCTGACATAGACATAGGCGGAACCGTTGACCGGGAATGCCGCCGCCATCTTGCTGTAGCTATAGGCGGTGAACAGCATGGCGATCAGGGCCAGCACATAGGCGCCGGCGGTGTGGCCTTCGGTGATTTGAGCGAGAATGCCGAAGGTTCCCAGCACGATGATCGGCGTCATGTAGGCGAGTCCGAACAGGATAAGATGACGGGCGGTGAGTATTTTTTTGAATTGCGGCATGTGTTGCTTTACTCCTGTGAAAGCTGGCCTGGTGTGATGCGAAAAATTAACGGCGGGCTGGCGTTGGCATTACAACAGCCACCAGCGCTGTCCGTTGGCGTGATGTTTTATTTTTTCGTTTAAGATCATTCGTCTGTCTTCAAGATAGCGATACTGGCCGCGGGCTTCGTCAAGGCGGGAGAAATCCAGCGTTATTTTCAGCACGCCCTCTTCGCGCCCCAGCGCGCCGAGCAGCTGTCCGTCCGGCGCGATGGCCGCGCTTTCGCCGGCGAACCGGCAGCCGGCGCCGTAGCCGCAGCGGTTGGTCATGGCGAAAAAGAGTTGGTTTTCAAATGCTCTGGCATGCGCGGCGAAACGGTGGACCGGGCCATAGGGATCCATATTGCCGTTGGTCACCACCAGTAAATCGCACTCCATCGAGGCCAGCGCGCGCGCCGTTTCCGGGAACTCAATGTCATAGCAAATCAGCAGACCGATGCGTTTCCCGCGCCATGAGCCGCACACCAGACGATCGCCGGCGCGGACCTGGCCGCGTTCGCTAAACCACAGATGCGTTTTCCGGTAGTACCAGGCGACGCCGTCTTCCGGCGTGATGAACAGCGTAGTGTTAAAGACGTCATCCCCCAGCTGTTCCAGCATACCGATGGCGATAGCCATATCGCGCTCCCGGCTGACGGCGGCCAGCGAGGCCACCTCCGGTCCGTCGAGGCGCAGCGCCCGGTCATGGATGTGGCCCTGTTCGGAAAAACCGGTCAAAAAAGTTTCCGGGAAAATCGCCAGCTCCGTCTGCGGATCGCAGCGCCGCAGGTAGTCCAGCGCCTTATCAAGATTACGTTTAATCTCCCCTTCGTGAGACTCGGCCTGGATGAGTTCGATTTGCATACCTTTCCTTTTACTTACACACTGAATGACCTTGTTTAAATTGATTATGCCTGCTGATATCCGGACGTCTATAACACAAGAGGGGTGTACCCTAATGGGTAATAAGTATTTCTTATCTCTGGAGAATTTGGCGTGGCATCGGGAATTTGGCCGTCTGATTGACAGCCTGGATATGCCCGAATTCTGGTATTACGTCGCGCGCTATTTACGCGAAAGAGTGGTGTTTAATAACTGGGCGGTGCTGCTGTTTTCCCGCCATAACCGGCCGGTGATCCTGGCCGAAAGCGATGACAGCGACGGCAGCGACGCGCAGTTGTTTATCGATTACCAAAAGGGGCTCTATCTGCTGGACCCTTTTTATATCAACGCGTGGCGCAACCCGGGTTTGGGGCTCCAGCGGCTGGTGGAGGTGGCGCCGGCGCATTTCAGGGAAACCGAATATTACCGCCGCTACTTTAAGCGCAATATTGTGGAAGACGAAGTGCAGTTTAATCTGCCGCTGGACGAACAGAACATACTTTGCCTGTCGCTGGGCGCCTCGACCGCCTTCAGTTCGCAAGATATTGGCGTGATGACGCTGACGGAGCCCTGGCTGCTGCCGTTGATGCGTCAGCGGATGCGCTTCGAATTATCGGCCGGCGATAAAAGCGCCGCTCCGCTGTGCGGACAGTCAGCGCAGTTCGCCACGCTGACCGAGCGGGAAAACGAAGTGATGCACCTGATGTTAAGCGGCTGTTCTACTAAGGAGATATCTCGCCGGCTGGCGATATCGATCGAAACGGTGCGCGCGCACAAAAAGCACCTGTACGCGAAATTAAAAGTCAAAACCCAGTCGGCGCTGTTTGCGTTATTCTGGCAGCGGCGCCAGGAGTAGGGCGGGGCGTCAGGCGTTGGTATAGCGCGTTCTTTCCGGGAGCCAGCGCTCGATCAGCGCGCGCGAATGCTGCGGATAATGCTGGTGAAGATGACGGGCGACGCGCTGCACCTGCGGAATCAGCGCCTGATCGCGCAGCAGATCGGCGACTTTAAATTCCGCATTCCCGGTCTGACGCGTGCCGAGCAGTTCGCCGGGGCCGCGAATTTCCAGATCGCGCTGCGCAATGACGAACCCGTCATTGCTGTCGCGCAGCACCTGCAGCCGCTTTTGCGCGGTTTTGCTGAGCGGGCTTTTGTACAGAAGCACGCAGTGCGAGGCGACCGCGCCTCGGCCCACGCGCCCGCGCAGCTGGTGCAGCTGCGCCAGGCCGAGCCGCTCCGGGTTTTCGATGATCATCAGGCTGGCATTCGGCACATCCACGCCCACCTCGATCACCGTGGTGGCGACCAGCAGCTGCAGCTCGCCCTGTTTAAACGCCTCCATCACCGCCTGCTTTTCCTGCGCTTTCATGCGTCCGTGCACCAGACCCACGCGGATGTCGGGCAGGGCGGCCTTTAGCTCCTGACAGGTCGCTTCCGCCGCCTGCGCTTCCAGCAGATCGGACTCTTCAATCAGCGTGCACACCCAGTAGGCCTGACGGCCCTCTTGCTGGCAGGCGCGATCGACGCGCTGAATAATTTCGCCGCGCCGCGTGTCGGCGATGGCGACGGTAGTGACCGGCGTCCTGCCGGGCGGCAGCTCATCGATTACCGATGTGTCCAGATCGGCATAGGCGGTCATGGCCAGCGTGCGCGGAATCGGCGTGGCGGTCATGATTAACTGGTGCGGATGGTAGCCCTGCTCCTCGCCCTTTTCCCACAGCGCCAGGCGCTGATGCACGCCGAAACGGTGCTGTTCATCAATGATAACCAGCGCCAGCCCGTTGAATTTGACCTGCTGCTGGAAGATGGCGTGCGTACCCACCACCATAGCGACCTGGCCGCCGGCGATGGCGTCCTGCTGCGCCTGACGCGCTTTGCCCTTCTGTTTGCCGGCCAGCCAGCCGACTTCGATCCCCAGCGGCGCGAACCACTGGCGGAAATTATGCGCATGCTGCTCGGCCAGCAGTTCGGTCGGCGCCATTAGCGCGACCTGGCGGCCGTTGGCGATCGCCCGCAGCGCCGCCAGCGCGGCGACCAGGGTTTTGCCCGAACCCACATCGCCCTGCACCAGCCGCATCATCGGGAAGGGTTTGGCCATATCGGCTTCAATCTCGCCCGTCACCCGCTGTTGGGCCTGGGTCGGGGTAAACGGCAGGGAGGCCAGCAGGCGCCGCTTTAGCGCATCATTATGCGCCAGCGGCTGGGCGCGGTAGCGCTGCGCGCCGGCGCGCACGTCCAGCATGCTCAGATTGTGCGCCAGCAGCTCCTCCATAATCAGCCGCTGCTGCGCCGGATGGGTGCCCAACTCGAGCTCGCTGAGCTGAACGTCCGGCGGCGGACGATGCAAAATATGTAGCGCCTGCGGCAGACCGATCAGCGAGCGGCTCAGTTCCGCCGGCAGCAACTCGTCGATCGGGTTGGCGTCCAGCAGCGCCAGCGCCTGGTCGGTCAGCTTACGCAGCGTGGCCTGCCGCACGCCTTCGGTAGTGGGATAAACCGGCGTCAGAGATTCCTGCAGTTCGACCGCGCTTTCGTCGCCCTGCACCCGGTATTCAGGGTGAATGATCTCCGCGCCGGCTTTGCCGCGTTTGATTTCGCCATAGGCCGTGACGTGCTGACCGTTCG
The DNA here is from genome assembly GCF_008710095.1 of Affinibrenneria salicis. The sequence goes on along the minus strand of NZ_VYKJ01000011.1, from coordinate 188,261 downwards.
CCAGGCTATTTTTCATTGCGGCATTGAAGTTAAAAAAGCGCAGGGTCAGTATGCCGGTGCCGTCGCTAATCTGGCAGGTCAGCATACGGCGGCGGCCAAAGGAGATATCGCTGCGCAGCACCTGGCCTTCCACCGTGGCGTAGAGGCCTGGCAACAGGTCGTTGATGGCGTACAGGCGGGTGCGGTCTTCATAGCGCAGCGGCAGATGGAACAGCAAGTCCTGCACGGTTTCCAGCCCCAGTCGGGCCAGTTTTGCGGCCTGACTGGCTCCAACGCCGGCTAATGTGCTCAGCGGTCGGGATTGCAGCAGGCGCCCTTGCATCAGCGGCCCGACGATTGCATTGCGGCCCACCAGGCGGCGTCGGCGACGATTTGCCCCTGCTGGTTAATTGTGGGGCGCGGCAGTTTTTTGCGTTTGGCCACCCGGGCAAGCACCGGGTAGCCGCCTTCGAACAGCAGGCGCTGCTGCTCTTGTTCATCCAGCAGACTGTTTTCCCGCTGATACATGCCGGCCAGCTGACGCTGACGCTGCGCCTCATACAGGATAAGCGCGGAGGCGACGGAAACATTGAGCGATTGCACCATGCCGACCATTGGAATGATGATGTTGCGGTCGGCCAGCGCCAGCGCCTGCTGGCTGATGCCGGTTTTCTCCTGGCCCATCAAAATACAGGTAGGGCGGGTGTAATCGATATCGCGAAAATCCACCGCCGTCGGCGACAGGTGCGTGGCGAGGATCTGCATGCCCTGCGTTTTCATCTGGGCGACGGCATCCTGGACCGTGCGATGGGTTTTAACCTGTACCCAACTGTTGCTGCCGGCCGCGGAGGAGGCCAGCGTACGCATCCGGCTGCCGGGCCATACCGCGTGCACCTGATGCACGCCGACCGCGTCGGCGGTGCGGATAACCGCGGAAATATTGTGAGGCTTATGTACCTGCTCCATGCAGACCGTCAGATCGGGCTGGCGGATGGCCAGCATATCGCGGATACGGGCGTAGCGTTGCGGTGTCATAAACGTTAGTTTCGGTTGCGGCTGACTTTAATCACGTCCGGCATGATGCGGATTTTGCGCATCACATTAGCCAGATGGACGCGATCGCGCATTGTCAGACGAATAAAGGCGCTGTAAACCCGGCCGTCCTTCTCTTCGGTATTAATGCTTTGAATATTGGAGTTGGCCGTGTTTATCGCGGCGGTCAGGTTAGCCAGCGCGCCCTGATGGTTGAGCATATCCACCTTGATTTCGGCGATAAATTCCTGCTCGGTGATACGGTCGTCCCACTCCACCGCCATATATTTTTCCGGCTCTTTCTGGTAGCCGCGAATGTTGCGGCAGGATTCGTGGTGAATCACCAGACCCTTGCCGGGGCTGACATAGGCGATAATGGGATCGCCGGGAATCGGACGGCAGCACTTGGCGAAGGTCAGCAGCACGCCGTCAGCGCCCTTGATCGGCAGTTTACGCACGCCGGACGCGGCGACCTGTTCCTGCTCGCCCTGTAAGTTTCTGGCCACCATCAGGCTCATGGCGTTGCCCAGGCCGATTTCCGCCAGCAGATCGTCCAGCGAGGCCAGCTTCATGCGGTCCAGTTCGCGCTGAATTTTTTCTTTCGGAATATCGGCCAGTTTACGGCTGCCGCCCAGCGCATGGCTGAGCAGGCGACGGCCGAGGCTGACGGAGTCGTCGCGCTTGAGGTTTTTCAGCATCTGGCGGATTTTGGCCCGCGCGCGCGAACTGACGATGAAATTCAGCCAGGCGGCGTTCGGCCGGGCGCCGGGCGCGGTGATGATTTCCACCGTTTGCCCGCTGGACAACGGCTGCGACAGCGGGTACGGCTGGCGATCGACGCGGGCGCCGACGCAGGCGTGGCCGATATCGGTATGGACCGCATAGGCGAAATCCACCGGCGTGGCGCCGGCCGGCAGTTCCACAATGCGCCCTTCCGGGGTGAAAACATAAATCTCGTCGGGGAACAGATCGGATTTTACGTTTTCGATAAATTCAAATGAGCTGCCGGCGCTCTGCTGCAGTTCCAGCAGGCTCTGCATCCAGCGCTGGGCGCGCACCTGCGCGGTGGTGCTGCTGTTTTCGCCGTGTTCTTTATAGGCCCAGTGCGCGGCCACGCCCATTTCGGCCATCTGATCCATATCCTCGGTGCGGATCTGAATCTCGACCGGCACGCCGTGCGGGCCGATAAGAGATGTGTGCAGCGACTGGTAGCCGTTGGCTTTGGGAATGGCGATGTAGTCTTTAACCCGGCCGGGCCGCGGCTTATACAGGCTGTGTACCTGGCCCAGCACGCGGTAACAGGTATCCAGCTCCCGCACGATAACCCGAAAGGCGTAGATATCCATAATGGAGTGAAAGCGCTGTTCCTTCAGGTGCATCTTGCAATAAATCGAGTACAGATGCTTTTCCCGACCGCTGACGCGACAGGCGATGCCGGCTTCATTAAGCCGGCCTTCGATCTCAGACAGGATTTTCTGAATCATTTCCTTGCGGTTGCCGCGCGCGGCTTTAACCACTTCTTTAATGACCCGGTAACGATTCGGATACAGCGCCTCAAAACCCAGCTCTTCCAGCTCGGTCTTCAGATGGTGGATGCCCAGACGATGAGCCAGAGGACTGTATATTTCCAGCGTTTCGCGCGCGATGCGGCGCCGCTTGTCCGGGCGCAGCGCGCCCAGCGTACGCATGTTGTGCGTACGGTCGGCCAGCTTGATCAGGATGACGCGAATGTCCTGCACCATCGCCATGATCATTTTGCGAAAGTTTTCCGCCTGCGCTTCTTTTTTATCGCGGAACTTCAGCTTATCCAGTTTGGATACGCCCTCAACCAGTTCGGCAACGGTCTTGCCAAACAGTTGTTCCATATCCTGATAGGTCGCCGGCGTATCTTCGATAACGTCATGCAGCAACGCCGCCATCAACGTTTCATGGTCGAGACGCATTTCAGCCAGAATACAGGCCACCGCGACCGGGTGCGTGATATAGGGCTCGCCGCTGGAGCGCGTTTGCCCCTCGTGGGCATCACGCGCGACAAGATACGCCTGCCGGAGACGTTTAATCTGATCTTCCGGCAGATAGCGTTTGATCAGCAGATTAAGACTTTCAAACAGGTACAATGGTTATCCGTTCGGTGATTAACGACGACCTTCAGCAATAGCGGTGACCGCCTGCAGTTCCGCGGCTTCCTGCTCCTGCTGTTCCTGACGCTCGCGCACGTCCAGAATCTGGGAAGTGATCAAACCTTCCTCGATTTCGCGCAGCGCGATAACGGTGTACTTGTCGTTTTCTTCCGGAACCAGCGGATCTTTACCGCCGACCTGAATCTGGCGGGCGCGACGGGCAGCGACCAATACCAGATCAAAACGGTTACCAATTTTTTCTACAGCGTCCTGAACAGTTACGCGTGCCATAAGTGTGCTACTCCACAGGGAAAGAAAAGACTGGGCATCATACTGAAAGAGCCCTCAGTCTGCCAATAGTTTGGTGATTAAAGCGTCATGTCGCGCCTTTTGACGGCCGAGACGCAGACGTTCAGCGCGAATGATCGTTTTTAAATCGGATAATGCCAGATCGAAATCATCATTCACAATCAGGTAATCATATTCAGCATAGTGAGCCATTTCGGCGACCGCCTGCGCCATGCGCCCGGCGATAATCTCGTCGCTGTCCTGACCGCGGCCGCGTAGCCGCCGGTCCAGTTCCTCTTTTGACGGCGGCAGAATAAAAATGCTGCGCGCTTGCGGCATTCTGGCCCGGATTTGCTGGGCGCCCTGCCAGTCGATATCCAGGAATACATCCACGCCGGTAGACAGCACCTGTTCAATGGTTTTGCGCGAGGTGCCGTAATAATTGCCGAACACTTCGGCATATTCCAGAAAGGCGTCCTGTTCGATCATACGTTTGAATTCGGCTACATCAATAAAGAAGTAGTGTTCGCCGTGCTTTTCGCCCGGCCGCATGGCGCGCGTGGTATGTGATACCGAAACTTGCGTGTCGTACAGCGGCTGAGTTTTCAGCAACGCATGAATTAAACTGGATTTTCCGGCGCCGCTGGGGGCGGAAACGATATATAACGTGCCTTGAGCCATAGTGAAGTTTTATGATTACGATTGAGATAATATGCGGCAGAAAGCGCGCTTTCGTCCATTATACACGCGGACGGGGCATTCTGTCGCGTTACGTTAGGTTTCGTCGCCCCGCCAGCTGAAGGATGACTCGCCAGCGCTTCCCGTATCGCTTTGCTGCCGACGGTTTTATTCAACTTTTTCCCCGTGTTTCCTTCGGGCCGTCGAACTGTCCGGTTATCCCTTTCCGCGTTGCTGAAAAAGGCTGCGCGCGCTTTCGCACCCCGCTTCTTCGACGCTCGTCTTCCGGTCCGATTTTCGCTTACCCTCGCCTTGAAATAAGGAGAGCGACATGAAAAAGGGACTGCTGATTATCTGGGCGCTGGTTTGCCTGAGCGTGCGGACGGCGCTGGCCCAGCCAGCTTGTCCGGCATGGAGCGCCGGGCGGGCGCAAGCGGAAATTAGGGCGCTGGAGCAGCAAATTACGCGCTGGGATCGCGCCTATCATGCACAGGGCGTGAGTCTGGTGGAGGACGAGGTTTACGACCAACTGAGTCAGCAACTGCATTCCTGGCAGCGCTGTTTTCATCCGGCGCGCGCGCCGTCGCCTGCGGCGCTGGCGATGGGCGGCAGGCTGCGCCATCCGGTGGCGCAGACCGGACTGAAGAAGATTGCAGATCGCAAAACGCTGGCGCGCTGGATGGCGCAACGGCAGGATTTATGGATTCAGCCGAAGATTGACGGCGTGGCGGTGACGCTGGTGTACCGCAATGGTCATCTGCACTCGGCGATCAGCCGCGGCGACGGACGGTTCGGCGAGGACTGGACTGAAAAGGTCCGGCAATTGCCCTCTGTGCCGCAGCGTGTGGCGAGCGACGCCGCTGAGTTGGTTTTGCAGGGCGAGTTGTACCTGATAATGACCGATCATCGCCAGCAGCGGCAGGGCGGCGTAAACGCCCGGGCCAGGGTGGCGGGGGAAATGCGCCGGCAGCAACCCTCTTCTCTGCTGCAACGTATCGGACTGTTTATCTGGGCGTGGCCGGACGGCCCGCTCAATATGCCCGAACGGTTGAACGCGCTGCGCAACATGGGGTTTGGCCGGGAGGGCGACTACACCTTGCCCGTCGCCACTATTGAGCAGGCGGAGCGGCAACGTCTGACGTGGTATCAGCAACCGCTGCCCTTCGTGACCGACGGCGTGGTTATCCGCCAGGGCGAACAGCCGCAGGGGCGCTACTGGCAGCCGGCGGGCGGCGACTGGGCCATCGCCTGGAAATATCCGCTCCGCCAGCAGGTGACGGCGGTACGGGCGATCGACTTCTCCGTCGGCAGGACGGGCAGGATCAACGTAGTGCTCGATCTCCATCCGGTACGCATTGATGATAAACAGGTACGGCGAGTGAACGTGGGGTCGCTGGCGCGCTGGCGGCAGCGGGACGTACAGCCGGGCGATCGGGTGAGCGTGAGTCTGGCCGGGCAGGGCATTCCGCGGCTTGACGAAGTCGTCTGGCGGATGGCGCAGCGCCGGACGGCGACCGAGCCGGATAGCGGCTGGTTTCATGCGCTGAGCTGCTTTCAGCTTACGCCCGGCTGCCACAGCCAGCTGCTGGCCCGGTTGAGCTGGCTCAGCAGCCGGCAGGGACTCGATCTCAGCGGCGTGAGCGAAGGGCTCTGGCGACGATTTATTCAGCAGGGCGCCGTGCATGATGTGGTATCTTGGCTGGCGCTGTCGCGCGAACAAATGGCGGCGCTGCCGGGCGTCGGGGAGCGGCAGGCGGCGTTGCTTTACCTGCGTTTTCAGCAGGCGCGCGAACGGCCGCTGGCCCGCTGGCTGATCGCGCTGGGGCTGCCGATACCGTCAGTCGCGCGTTTCTCCCTCGACGATGCCGGCTGGCGCGCGTTGCAGCGGCGAGACAGCCGGCAGTGGCGGCAGTTTCCCGGCATTGGTCAGAAACGAGCTGAAGAAATTATGGCTTTTTTACACCATCCGGCGGTGGTGAAGCTGATTGCTGGGCTGGCGCAGCACGGCGTGGTTATTCCGTGACGGCGCCAGGCGCGGGTTAAAAAGTGCCATCCGGCGCCGGGGGATGAACTCTGCTGCGGGTGAATTGTCCTAATGCATCAGAAAACAATAAATTCCTTTGGATATTTGAATAAATGAAGTTTGTTAATTCACTTTCGCAGCCAATGTTGTCGCTCTTCCTGTCGATATATATCGGCTTATTTCTCAACCTTTCCGTTTACCACCGCCGTTTTGACCTGATTTTACCTGCCATGGACCTCACCAAGGCGATGTCCGCCGTGGTCGAGATTATGGTGAGCGTGATATTTACTTTCTTTCTCATGCGTATTATTTCGCTGGGCGGAAGCCGTTTTTATCGAATTATCGCATCCCTGCTGGTGCTTATTTCGGTGGCGGCCAGTTATTACATGACCTTTTTCAATGTGGTGATCGGCTACGGTATTATCGCGTCGGTGATGACCACGGATGTCGATTTGTCTAAAGAAGTGGTCGGTCTCAATTTTGTGCTGTGGATGGTTCTGATCAGCGCGCCGCCGCTGTTTTTTATCTGGCGTAATGCATTAAAGGATACGCTGATTGCGCAATTAAAAACGCCGGGGCAACGCCTTCGGCCGCTGTTGATTCTGGTGCTGGCCGTGGCGCTGGTCTGGCTGCCGTTGAAATATGTGGGCGAGAGACAGTCGGACGTAGAGAAAATATCCAATGTTGATTTGCCCAGCTACGGCGGCGTGGTGGCGCACTCGTATCTTCCTTCTAACTGGCTTTCCGCGCTGGGGCTATTTGTTTACACCCAGTACGACGAGCGACAGGACGCGGAGACGCTGTTCGATCCGGGCAAACAGTTCAGTTGGGTTGCTCCGTCCGGCATTGACGATACCTATGTGATCTTTATTATCGGCGAAACTACCCGTTGGGATCATATGGGGATACTCGGCTATGAGCGCGATACCACGCCCAAACTGTCGAAAGAAAAGAATCTGGTGGCCTTTCGCGGCCACTCCTGCGATACCGCCACCAAACTGTCGATGCGCTGTATGTTCGTCAGAGAGGGCGGCGCGGAAAATAATCCGCAGCGCACGTTAAAAGAGCAAAACGTTTTCGCGGTATTGAAACGGCTGGGCTTTAGCTCTGAGCTGTTCGCCATGCAGAGCGAGGTCTGGTTTTACAACAGTATTGATGCGGATAACTACGCCTTCCGCGAGATGATCGCGTCGGAAAAACGCAACGATGGCAAAACGGTTGACGACATGCTGCTGGTGAACGAACTGGATGAGTCGCTGGAACGCTATCCGAAAGGCAAACATCTGGTGGTGCTGCACACTAAAGGATCGCATTATCTTTACTCAATGCGTTATCCGCGCAGCTTTGCTCGTTACCAGCCGGAATGCATGGGCGTGGACTCGGCCTGCTCGCGGGCTCAGCTTATTAACGCTTTTGATAACAGCGTGTTGTATACCGATTCGTTTATTGACAGCGTCATCGATCAGGTCAGGGATAAAAAGGCGCTGGTGTTCTATTCCTCCGATCACGGCGAGTCGATTGACGATAATTACCATTTCCACGGTACGCCGCGCGAGATGGCGCCGCCCGAGCAGTTCCGTTCTCCGGTCATTGTCTGGGCCTCGGATACTTTCCTGGCCGACAGCAATAACCGCAGCGCCTTTGAGCGACTGCAGAGCCGGCAGCGCACGGGGAGAGTATTCCGCCATGAAGAGCTGTTCGATTCAATCCTGGGCTGCCTGGGTTATACCTCGCCCAATGGCGGAATTAACCCGGCGAATAACTGGTGCCAGAAATAAACCTGACGACCGTTGGCCTGCGTTTTTGCCCTGCGGATACGGTTAAAAATCAGCAATATGGCGGTAAAATGCGCGACCGACGATGATTTAAGCGAAAGCGCGGCGTCTTTTTGCAAAAAGGGATTGACGCATTCCCAGGGGCGCAGTAATATGCGCCCCGCATTCGGTGAGTGGCGCAGCCTGGTAGCGCACTTCGTTCGGGACGAAGGGGTCGGAGGTTCGAATCCTCTCTCACCGACCAAATTTTATCGGTAACGCCCGGTTGCCGAAAACATCAACCCGCTCAGGCGGGTTTTTTGTTGTCTGCCGTTTAGCGTCGTCGCGCTATGCCAGCGTTCACCAGCCCGGCGTTTTGCGCGGGCGACCTTTTACTTTACCGCCCCTTCCGTGACCCCTCTGATGAATTTGCGCTGGAACAGCAGAAAAATAGCCACCAGCGGCAGGATCACAATCATCGCGCCGGCCATCAGCACCGGGATGTTGATGGTGTTTTTGTTCTGAAAGAACATCATGCCGATGGGCAACGTCCGCAGTTCTTCCTGGTTCACCAGAATCAGGGGGATCAGGAATTCGTTCCAGGTCCAGATAAACAGCAGCAGCGCCAGCGTGGAGAGCGTAGGCCAGATTGCCGGCACCAGAATACCCCACAAAATTTTCCTTCGGGATGCGCCATCCATTACCGAGGCTTCAATCAACTCTTTCGGCACCTGTTGAAAGGCGGTAGCGATCATCAGAGTGGTGAACGGCAGCGACATGGCGATTTGCGGCAGGATGAGCGCCAGTCTGGTATTGGTCAGCCCCATCCAGCGCAGTTCATGGTAGAGCGGGATGATAAACGCCTCGGCCGGCAGCACCATGCCCAGCGCCATGAGCGCGGCGAATAGTCTCTTGCCCGGGATTTTCAGCAGGGCGAAGCCAAATCCCGACAGAATGCCGAGAAAAATGCTGCAGATAACCACTGGAAAAACCACCAGCACCGAATTGATAAAGTAGACGTTAAAATGTCCCTGCTGCCAGGCCGTCGTATAGTTGGCGAAATTGAGCCGCGAGGGCAGGGAAAATACACCCTGAAACAGCTCCATCTGCGTTTTAAACGATGTCATAAACGCCATCAGAAACGGCAGAATCGTCATCAGCGCGAGCAGCCAAATCAGCGTGCGGGAAAAAAGAGGTGCGCCGCGCATTAATAACGCTCCCGAATAATAAAGTGAATACCCGCATTAATCACAAAAACGATCAGCGTACTGACCAGCGCCACTGACGAGGCGTAGCCGAAATAATGCAGGTCGAAGCCCTGTTTATACATATAGAGATTGGTCACCATGGTAGTTGTGCCCGGCCCGCCCTGAGTCATGACATACACCAGGTCAAAGGCCTTCAGGCTGGCGATAACGGTCATCAGCAGGGCCAGTCGAATCTCCGGCCGCAGCGAAGGCAGGGTGATGCGGATAAACTTCTGCCGGGCCGATGAGCCGTCCAGCTGCGCCGCTTCCAGCAGAGAAGGATCCATGCGCTGTATGCCGGACATGAACAGCACCAGACAAAAACCAAAGAAATACCAGGTGGCGACCAGTCCGACCGCCGGCAGCGCCCAGCCAAAATTACCCAGCCAGGAGAGCGCCAGATGGGGCATCCCGATCGCGCGTAAAAACTGATTGATTGGGCCGAAGGCCGGGTTATATAGCCAGCGCCACACCACGCCGAGCACCGCCATCGGCATAATGTAGGGCAGGAAAAACAGAATGCGCAGCAGGCTTCTTTCGGCGTCGCTGCGCATGTCGTGCAGGAAGCTGCACAACGCCAGCCCGACGGTCAGCGGGAACAGGGTATAGAACAGCATCAGCAGCGCGTTGTTGCCGAGCGAGATCCAGAACACCGGATCGCCGAACATCTTCACGAAATTACCGAAACCGTTAAATATCGGCCAGTTGGTGCCGTCCCACTCGGTAAAACTGACGCCCAGCGAGATCAGCAAAGGCAGCAGCAGGAACAGTGAGTAAATGAACACCGCCGGTAAGATGTAGAGGAAATTACGCCAGCCTGACTGATTAAGCATGGGATCTTCTCGACTGCTGCAAACATTGAACGTCCCGGCGGCACGGGCCTGCCGGGACGGCTGTTAATGTTTCTTCAGGGTTTTCAGATAGCCGGCGTAGTTGCTGTCGAAGTTGGCCGCCATTTTTTCCGGCGTCAGGCGATCGCCCAGCAGCAACTGCACATTTTGGTTCAGCTCGGCGTTCATGGTCGGGGTGGCCCAGTCGATATAGTGGCCCAACCCGTCGTTCTGGTTCAGCGCCACCCAGACCTGCCAGGCTTCGCCCAGCAGCGGGTTATCCGCCGGAATGACGGCTCCGGCCCGGCTGCTGGCCGGCAGAAAACCGGCCTGCAGCCAGCGATCCGCCATCTTGTCCGACACCATGTAGTCGATAAAAATCGCCGCCGCGTCTCGCTGTTGCTGAGTTTTGGCGGTGCTGGTGATGGAAAACGCAAGGTCGGTGCCGCCGACCATCAGCGGGTGCGTGACGCCGGCGCCCTTCGGCATGGTGGCAAAATGGATGTCTTTATTGCCTTTGAACTGTCCCAGATACCAGGTACCGCTGACCAGGAACGCCGCCTGTCCGTTCTGGAACAGGGATGCGGCGTCATCGCCGCCGATGCCCTGGAAGCCGGGGAAGAAGAACCCTTTCTTGTTCCAGTCCTGCATCATGGCGCCGGCTTTGATCAATTTCGCATCGTTAAAACTGCCGCCGACGTTGTAAATCAGATCGTCCAGCGTTTTGCGATCGGCGCTGTCGATTTGCGCTTCCCACAGGGTGCTCAGCAACTGCTGGCCCATGTTGCCGTCCAGCAGGCCGAGCATCATCGGCGCGGTGCCCTGTTGCTGCAGTTTTGCCATGGCGTCCTGCAGTTCGTCCAGGGTCTGCGGCACCGCCACGCCCGCTTTGTCCAGCAGCGCCTTGTTGTAGTAGAGGCCCACCATCTCGCCCAGGCTGGCGACGCCATACAGTTTGCCGCTGCCGAATTCCTGCGCGTCGGACCAGCGGTTGCGTTTCAGAATGGATTCAGGAAAGCGTTTGTTCCAGCCATAACGCTCGGCGTAGGCATCCACCGGATGCAATAGTTTATCCTTCACCAGCGCCCCCATATCGCCGCCGCCCTGATTAACGTGGGAAACCTGCGGGCCGTCGCCGCTCGACAGCGCAAGCTTCAGAGGGATGCGGGTATCATCAAATGAATGCACTGAGCGTTGAATGGTGATATCCGGGTGAAGGGCGGAAAAGTCTTTGAGCGCCGCATCAACGGCGCTGGTCTGATCGGGATAAGTATAGATATCCCATTCGCTGATGGTGATCGCCTGGGCCGCGGCCGTAAACAAACCGGCGGCTATGCCGACCGTTGCCAGACGAGAGAGCCGGCGGACCGCCGCCCGGCCATAATGCGAAATCATAAGCGTGTTACTCATAATGCTCGGTATCTCCAACGCTGGTCGGGCATCCCTTCATCATGGCAACCGCTTGCCCTGCTGGTTGCGGTATGGCGAACGGGGTAAATTTCGCCTGCTTTCTATACTTACTTCATGTGAAAAATAAAATCAAACGGTGTTTGTTTCATTTTTGTTATCTGTGATTACGTGCAGAAATCCGGTTTCATCTGCCTGCTGTCGGCGTCTTTTTCCTGCCGGCCATCGCTTTCCGCTACGCGGTTGGCGATGCTGCGCGACGTGCGCTTTACATCAACAGTCTTACCACTTTCAAGCTACTGAAAAGAAATATGAAAATCCTATGATGACGCAGGACAGCCGTTCTTGTTGTGCTTAACGCGCGGCGGGCCAGGGTGAAAAGCTAAAGATAACATGCTGATAACCGAACGCCGATTGCCGCTTTCGGGGTCTTTGGGCCGCCGGGTTTTATCGATCGTGGAATAAGTCCGATGAGATTTATTATTTCTTGAAAACTAAGTGCGCTTTAATTAACGTGGTGAACGCTCATATCCTGACCACCGAGAGGAATCTATGACTGTATCTGATGGCTGTATTCGTTTGGCCGGCGCAGCCGATATTCCGGCGCTGTATGATATCTGCCTGCGCACCGCCAACGCCGGCGACGACGCCTCGGCGTTGTATTCGGATCCGCACTATCCGGGGCAGCGCTTTTCGGTGCCCTACGCCGTTCTTGAGCCGCGTTTCGCCTTTGTCATGGAACGGGATGGACGGGTGCTCGGGTATGTGGTGGCGACGCCGGATACCGTGACCTTCGAGTCCAGGCTGGAAGCGCAATGGTGGCCCGCGTTAAGGGAAGCGTACGCCGGCCGTCGGGCGGTGACCTCGTTCGACCAGCCATTGCTGGACGCGATATACCAGCCGGCGCTGACGCCGGAACGGCTGACGCTGGACTGGCCTGCGCATTTGCATATCAATTTGTTGCCTGAAGCCCAGGGCAGCGGCTGGGGGAGAAAACTGATTGAAAAACAGCTGGAAACGCTACGTTCTGCGGGCGTGAAGGGGGTTCACCTCGGCGCCAGTCTGCAGAATGAAAAGGTCTGCGCATTTTATCAGCGGCTGGGTTTTCAGCATATCCTGCGCAGCAATGCGATCTATATGGGCCAGACACTCTGACAGAGGTGGCTATGACCAGACTGCACTTAAAAGATGTAAAGAAGTCTTATGAGCACGTTAACGTCATTCCCGGGATCGATCTGGTCATTGAAAGCGGGGAGTTCGTGGTGTTTGTCGGCCCGTCCGGCTGCGGTAAGTCGACGCTGTTGAGAATGATCGCCGGGCTGGAGGAGATTTCCGGCGGGCAGATGTTGATTGACGGTAAGGACATGACCCATCAACCCGCCACCGAACGCGGTATCGCCATGGTATTCCAGTCCTATGCGCTTTATCCCAATATGACGGTGCGCGGCAATTTGGCTTATCCGCTGGAAGTGGCGAAGCGGCCGAAGGACGAGATCGCCCGGGCGATCGCCGCCACCGCCGCCCGGCTCCATCTCAGCGAACTGCTGGACCGGTTGCCCAGAGCGCTGTCGGGCGGTCAGCGCCAGCGGGTGGCCATTGGGCGCGCCATTATCCGCCAGCCGCGCATCTTTTTATTCGATGAGCCTTTGTCCAACCTTGACGCCGAATTACGGCTGCAGATGCGTATCGAAATCGCCCGGCTGCACGCTGCGCTCGGCAATACCATGATTTATGTCACTCACGATCAGCTGGAGGCCATGACCCTGGCCGATCGGATCGTGGTGCTGCGTCAGGGGCGAGTCGAGCAGGTCGGCGCGCCGCTCTCGCTGTACAACGACCCGGATAACGCCTTTGTCGCCGGCTTTATCGGCTCGCCGAAGATCAATTTTCTGGCCGCGCGGGTAACGGCGGCGCAGGCCGGCGAGGTTCGGCTCAGCGTTCCCGCGCTGGGGATGGATTCGCTGTCGCTGCCGTTGACGTCGTCTTGCGCGCCGGGGCAGGAGGTTCGGCTTGGTATCCGGCCTGAGCATTTCCGCCTTCCCGACGCTACGCACGCCGCGCAGCCATGTTTCAGCGGCGACGTGTCGTTTATCGAGAAACTGGGCCACACCAACTACCTCTATCTGAATCTGGCCGGCTGCGGCGATGAACTGCTGGTGATTGAGCAACGCGGCGCCGTTGAGGCGCAAACCGGGGATGCCGTTCGCTATGCGCTGGACCCGGCCAATTGTCTGCTGTTCGATAAAGACGGCGCGCGACTTCGTTAGCGCCGCCCCTGCCGCCCGCCGGGCGGCTATTCTTCGTCCGCTTCGGCGGAAAGGATATCCAGCAGCTTGTTAACGGCGAATCCGGCCGCCCCCAGCGCCCACATCCGGTTCGATTCGGTCAGGAACTGCAGCGGGGTTTTTTGCGGGGTCAGGCTCAGGCGATAGGTCTGAAAGCTTTGGCTGACCTGATCGAGAAAAATACGCGAGGCCATCTGCGGCTCCATTGCCAGATAAACCACGTCCGGATCGAACGCCACCGACAGATTGGCCAGCGACATGCCCAGATGATGGCCGGCTTCGGCCAGCGTCTCCAGCACGCCGGCGTCGGGCCGCTGATCGAGCTGCAGCAGGTTGGCCGGCGCCTCTTCGCCGGACGCGCCGGCGATTTTCTGCAGGATGGCCCGCGACGACGCCACCTCTTCCAGCAACCGGCGGGAGCCGTCGCCCAGCAGAGCATTGCCGATTTCGCCGGCTTTGCCGTGGCGGCCGCGATAGAGCTGGCGGTCGATAATAATGCCGGCGCCGATGCCTTTGCCGTAAGTCGCGATGATCGCCGAACGGGCGTTGCCCAGTTGACCGAATACCAGCGCCGCCATCGCCATGGCGTTGGCGTCGTTTTCGATAAAGACCGGCAGGGAAAAACGCGCTTCCAGCATTTGGGCGATCGGGACATTATCCCAGTCGAGCACTTTGGAACGAATACAGCTGCCGTTCGCCGGATCGACCAGGCCGGACAGCGCCAGACCGATGGCGCCTACGCGTTTATCCTCCACCGTGCGCAGAAATTTCGCCAGGGCGTCGCCCAGCTGGCGCGGGGTCAGTTCGCCGGACGGAATCTGCTGTTCGCCCAGCAGGTTGCCGGCCAGGTCCGTCATCACAATAAGGTTGCGTTCGGCATTGAGCTGAATGCCGACCACCGTGGCGTAATCCGGCCGCAGGCCGAGCAGGGTTTTGGGGCGGCCCATCGACACTCTCCGCAGCCCCAGTTCGTGAATAACGCCCTGGGAAAGCAGCCGGTTGGTCGCCTGCGACACGGTCGACATGCTCAGTCCGCTGCGGACTTTCAGGTCGGACTGGCTGACGGGGGAGTGCTCAACAATCAGTCGCAATATGCGTGCGGTTATATTCGGAGCCGTCATACGTTCTCTGTTCTGTTTTCCCTGGAAGGTTAATTGCTGTGTATGGCTGGGCCGCTGACCGCCGCTCTGGTATCAGCGGGCGGGATGTGGCTCCCGATAGCACCGGGCGGCCAGCTGAAGCGCGCCGCTGAGTGCATCTCCCTGCGCAGAGGTTAATTTATCCCGAACCGCCGCCGGAAGCCAGGGCGTCACCGGTTGCGCCAGCCCGCCCATCAGCGACAGCCGCCCTTGCCCGCGGTGCGCCAGCGCCCGTATCAGGACGGCGATCTCCTGCGCGGTGTTGTTAACTAGCGCGACGGCCGCCTCATCCTGACGCGCGGCGTAATCGAATACCTGGGGCGAGAAGGCGGCCCAGTCGGCCGGCCCGGCGCCCTGCGACCACAAAAGCATCTTTTCGGCCTCGTGCGAGAAGTGCGCCATCACGGCCTGGGTAAACGGCGTGACGGGCGTAAGGCCTTCATGGGCCATCAGCGCGTGGCGCAGAGCGCTTCTGCCCAGCTGCGCGCCGGAACCCTGATCGGACAGCGCGAAGCCCCAGCCGCCGATCGAGTGAAATGCCCGGCCGTCCCAGGCGACGCCCTGGCTGCCGGTACCGGCGATCAGCACGGCGCCCGGTGCGCCGCGGTGCGCGCCGATACAGGCGATCTCAACATCGGAGAAGGCCTGATACCGGGCGAAAGGGGGCTGCCAGCTCCGCAGGCGCTGGCGCAGCGAGGCGACGTTGGCGCCGGCGAAGCCCATCACCGCGACGGTATGCGCCAGCGCGCCGGCCGGTAACGCCGCCTTGCGCAGGGTTTCTTCAGCCAGCCGCAGCGCGGTGCCGAGCGCTTCGTCATAGTCGGTAAAGATATTGGCCGGGCCGGCGCTGCATTCGGCCAGCCATTTTCCCTGGATATCGGTCAGTCGGGCGCGGCAATGCGTTCCGCCGCCGTCAATGCCGAGCAGATATTGTGATTGCACGCTTGTCCTCCCGCCATCGGCTCGCCAGGGTATATAAATCGACGCAATAATGTGCGAAAAGATAGGGGAAAAAAAATTAAATCGCAATAACAAATAAATATGGCAGTGTGGTTTAAGGTAAAACCCATAATTTTCATTGTGATAAATTTTGTTTATTTACACCCTTATTGTTTTTTATTGACATTACTTTTTCTGTCGTAATAAGTTGGAGGTCAGATAATCAGCAGCGCCGCGCGGCCCGCGTTCGTCTTCACCGCGGATCGCGCGCGACGCCCGGCACGTCTGGTCAGCCAGGGGGCAGTAAAATGAAAGCAGGTATCGTCGGTCTGGGTTTTCGTCTCTCGAACGTGGTCAAAGAGTTTGCCAACGCCGATCCCGATTTTTCCGTGGTGGGTTATGCGGATCCGGCGCCCGCGGGGCTGCCCAATATGCAACAGTTCGGCATTGACGCCGGTACTGCTTACGACTCGCTGGACGCATTGCTGACGGCCGGCGGTTTCGACATACTGATGGTCGGCTCGCCTAACTTCATGCATCTGGAGCACATTCGTCAGGGGCTGGCAGCGGGCTATACCGTCTTTACTGAAAAACCGGTGGTGATTGACGAAGCGCAGACGCTGGCGCTGGCGCAGTTGGTGAGGCAGTACGGTCAGCACAAGGTTCTGGTCGGACTGGTGCTGCGTTATTCACCGCTGTATCGCGATCTGCTCAGGGCGCGCGATGAAAATCGCCTGGGCGAGATCGCCTCGATCGAAGCGACCGAACACATCAAACCCTATCACGGCGCTTTTTTTATGCGCGACTGGCGGCGCTACGAGCGTTACGCCGGCCCTTATATTCTGGAAAAGTGCTGCCATGATATCGACCTGTATCAGGGACTGGTGGGGCAGCGGCCGGTGCGGGTCGCCAGCTTTGGCGGCCGCAAGTCCTTCACGCCGCAGCATGCGCCTTCCGGCGCGGTCACCCCGGATTCGGAGGTCTACCATGAGAAACCCAGCGGCTGGTCCGCCACGACCGCCGTGTTTGACAGCGACGCCGATATCGTCGATTACCAGACCGCCCTCATTGAATATGCCGGCGGCGCGACGCTGGCGTTTCACGCCAACCTCAACGTACCCGATGAATTCCGCCGTTTCTGCGTGATGGGCACCGACGGCATGGCGGAAGGGGATTTCGTGCGCAATTTTTTTCGGGTGCACGATGCGCGCACCGGCCAGCAAACTCAGGATATTCGTTATGAAGGCAGCGCCTACGACGGCCATTACGGCGCCGACGCGCTGATGGCGGAAGAGATCGTCAGGCATTTCAAACAGGGTACGCCGCTAAAGGTTTCGGTTATCGACGCGCTGGAGGCGGGTCTTACCGCTATCAAAATTGATGAAGCGCGCAAGCGGGGAGCTGTCATTGATATGACCGGGTGCTGGGAACAATTTGACGCCTGCCTGGGGAAATAGCCGCGTGCCTTTTCTCTGACCCCATGTCCGGGCCTTGCGCCGCGTTTTAACAATACCGTCGGCCTCTCTGTTTTAGCCGGCGTCGAACATGCCGGCGCGGCATGATGACGGTGAGAATGACGGCGAATCCGGCTGTTCGGCGCGGACCTGGCTGGTTTGGGTCGCCGTATTACCTTTTGACTGACGCCCGCCGCCAGGGCGAGCGGCTTAACGACCTTAATATCAATGGCGTCGGCGCAGGTATCGGCCCCCGTTTCTAAAAAATCTCGCACAATGAAGCTTCATCCTGCTCGGCATTGCCGCCGGCACTGACAAGGCGCCATCGCGCTATTATGCGAAGTTATTCAGGCGCGGCCTGTGTCGCTCCTGCGCCGACGCGCTCCGGTTAAAAAGCATCACTGTCATTATTTTAGCGGGTATGGCAGCGCCTGCGCGCAGGCCCAGGCGGAGCTCCAGGCCCACTGAAAGTTATAGCCGCCCAGCCAGCCGGTTACATCCACCACTTCGCCGATAAAATACAGGCCGGGCACCTGTCTGGCCTCCATGGTTTTAGACGAGAGCGCGTGGGTGTCGACGCCGCCGAGCGTGACTTCCGCCGTACGGTAGCCTTCGGTGCCGTTAGGCTGTACCCGCCACTGGTGCAGATTAAGCTCCAGCTGTTGCTGCTGCGCGCTGTTTAACTGGCGCAGCGAAACGTCGGGAATCTGTCCCAGGGTTTGCAGCATTTCGGTCAGGCGTTTCGGCAGCCACAGCGCCAGCGTGTTTTTCAGGCTTTGATTTGGATGAGCCTGACGCTGCGCTTCCAGCTGCGCCGCCAGATCGAGATCCGGCAGCAGATCGATGCTGACAAATTCGCCGGGATGCCAGTAACTGGAGATCTGCAGGATCGCGGGGCCGGACAGGCCGCGATGGGTGAACAGGATATTTTCCCGGAAACGGCTGCCGTTCTCTGCGGTAACGACCGCCGGCACCGTGACCCCCGACAGCGGTTGTAGCTGTTCCAGTAACGGTTTGTGCAGGGTAAAAGGCACCAGTGCGGCGCGCGTGGGCTGAATGTTTATGCCGAACTGTTCGGCCAGCTGATAACCGAAGGGGCTGGCGCCCAGCCCCGGCATGGATAATCCGCCGCTGGCGATGACCAACTGCGGGCAGAATACCGCGCGCTGGTTAAGCTGCAGCATAAAGCCTTGCGGCTGGCGGGTGACCGACAGCACCTCGCTGGACATCGACAGGGTGACCGTCGCCTGGTCGCACTCGTTGACCAGCATATCGACGATCTGGCGAGCGGAATCGTCGCAGAATAGCTGGCCGAGCGTTTTTTCATGCCAGGCTATGCCGTGTCGGTTGACCAGATCGATGAAATCCCACTGGGTATAGCGGGCAAGGGCGGATTTGCAGAAATGCGGATTAGCCGAAAGATAGGCGGCCGGCTCGATATTCAGATTAGTAAAATTGCAGCGTCCGCCGCCGGACATCAGAATTTTACGGCCGGGTTTTTTGCCGTTATCGAGCAGCAAGACCCTGAGTCCTCTCTGTCCGGCCTGAGCGGCGCAAAACAGCCCCGCCGCGCCCGCGCCAATGATTACTACATCGAATTGTTCCACAAAACCTCTGTTTTTATCCGGCATCGGCGGCGGATTATAGCGGGTTAACCGGTGTCGGCTCCAGCGTCGCGCGTCGCGGCGCACGGCGTCTTCAGCGCGGCGATCGGCTAAGTAACAAAATGCGATTTTTGGTAAAAAACTATAACATTATGAAATTTATGTATTAATTACATATGTATATGATGTCATGTATAGATTACGTCAAAAAAAGTTCATATTTCCCTTTTCCATACCCCTGCTTGTCGCTGATAATGCGCCGCGTTCATGACCACTAATGGCCTAACGCTTATGTTACATTTATTTGCCGGACTGGATTATCACACCGGCCTGCTGTTGATATTAGCATTGATTTTTGTCTTGTTTTACGAAGCCATCAACGGCTTTCACGATACAGCCAATGCGGTTGCTACTGTTATTTATACCCGAGCGATGCGCGCTCAACTGGCCGTAGTGATGGCCGGGGTATTTAACTTCCTGGGCGTAATTTTAGGTGGTTTAAGCGTTGCTTATGCCATTGTTCATCTTTTACCAACCGACCTGCTATTGAATGTGAGTTCCGCTCACGGTCTGGCCATGGTGTTTTCCATGCTGCTGGCGGCGATTATCTGGAACCTGGGAACCTGGTATTTTGGTTTGCCCGCCTCCAGTTCGCATACGCTCATCGGCGCCATTATCGGTATCGGCCTGACCAATGCGTTGCTGACCCATACCTCTGTGGTGGATGCGCTCAACGTGCCGAAAATGCTCGGTATTTTCCTGTCTTTGATTCTGTCTCCTCTGGTTGGTCTGGCGATTGCCGGCGGGATGGTGTTCCTGCTGCGTTGTTTCTGGAGCGGGAATAAAAAGCGTAAACGCGTTCACCTGACCCCGGCTGAACGCGAGAAACAGGATGGCAAGCGTAAACCGCCGTTCTGGACGCGTACCGCGCTGATTCTTTCGGCCGTCGGGGTGAGTTTTTCACACGGCGCGAATGATGGTCAGAAAGGCATCGGCCTGATTATGCTGGTGTTGATTGGGGTGGCGCCGGCCGGCTTCGTGGTTAACATGAACTCCACCGGCTATGACATCGCCCGTACCCGCGATGCGGTTATCCATCTGCAGCAGTATTATCAGCAGCATGGCGACATGCTGGCGCACGTTATCGATCTGTCGCCGCCGCCGCTGGTGCCTTCGCCGGATGAAACCATCCCTTCCCCGATTAACTCGACGCAGGATTTTCACTGCGACAGTTCGCGCGCGCCGATCGCGATTAACCATACGCTGGATCTGCTGCGCGACCTGCAGGGTTATCAGCAACTGACGGTTGACCAGCGCGGGCAGATGCGCCGCTTGCTGATGTGCATCGCCGACACGGTGGATAAGGCCGTTAAGCTGCCGGAAACCTCTTACGACGATCGGCGTTATCTGAATAATCTGCGTCAAGATATACTGCAGACCGTAGAGTACGCGCCGCTGTGGATCATCGTGGCGGTGGCGCTGGCGCTGTCGCTGGGGACGATGGTCGGCTGGCGCCGCGTGGCGACCACCATCGGCGAGAAAATCGGTAAGAAAGGCATGACCTATGCGCAGGGCGTGTCCGCGCAGGTGACGGCGGCGCTGTCCATCGGGGTGGCCAGCTATACCGGGATGCCGGTATCCACCACGCACGTACTCTCTTCGGCGGTTGCCGGCACCATGATTGTGGACGGCGGCGGCGTACAGGGAAAAACGGTGAAGAACATTTTGCTGGCCTGGATATTTACCCTGCCGGTGTCGATTCTGCTATCCGGTTCGCTGTACTGGCTGGCGCTGAAAATTATCTGATGTTTTGCTGTCATGAACAGGCGATCGAAAGGTCGCCTTTTTCTTGTGCCCGCTTCCCGCCTCTTTTCCGGCCGTTGCCGTCTTCAGTACCAAATCACCATAGAGAGCAAGCTTACCAACACCAGGCCGCACAACGCGCTGGTCAACAGAAACTGTCGGCGCACCCGCTCGCAGCGCCGCATAAACTCGGGATCGTGGTGTTCCAGATAGCGCTGGGCGAAAATATAGCGCACCAGACGCAGCTGTTTGCTGGGCTGGCCGTGGGAGGTGAAGAAACCGCGTCCGTCGACGTACTGGTACAGCAGCGGATCGCAGTCCCGCAGTACCAGCAGTAACACACGCAGGGAAGAATAGTAGCGGATCATGTTGATGATACAGACAACACACAAAGCCCAGAACAGCGCCAATGTACTGATCATATTCCCCTCCCGATAAGCAATCCGTCAGGGCTGCCGGCGATATGCGGCTATGGCTGACGGGAAGTCTGCGGATAATGCATACGACAAGCGATTCCTGCAATGATTGGTCGCCGGATGACGGCGTCGGCCTGGGCCATATTGTCTGCGCCCTCTCTTTTTTCTTACCACCAGAGGCAGACGTCCTCAACCTTTATTGTAGAAGATGAATTTATTTTTTTTCCAGCGTGCGTTAATAAGTTCGCTAAAAGGCTGATGTCGGCGGAAAAGGCCTGTTGGCGCGGACTGACTGGGCTGGTGTCGGGCCAGTCCGCCATCAACTATACTCATAAGATATTCTGATGAGTTGGCGGTTTCACGGAGTTGGGAAACAGCATTTCCGGTGGCCTTTTTTCCGGCTTTCCGGAGAAAATACGGTGTTGTGATCCGATGAACATATCATTAAAGCGGCAGAGTGATATCATACTGACAATGGTTTAGTCGCGGCCAGGCAGGCAAACTCTCTGCTGACCCATTAATTAGTCTTTACGGAAGGAGTCTTATTATGGCTTATAAACATATTCTCATTGCTGTTGATCTTTCTCCGGAAAGCAAGGTATTGGTGGAAAAAGCGGTTTCCATGGCTCGGCCTTACAATGCTAAAGTTTCCCTGATCCATGTAGATGTGAATTACTCCGATCTCTATACCGGCCTGATTGATGTCAATCTGGGCAATATGCAGCAGCGTATTTCCGAAGAAACGCAAAACGCGCTGAAAGATCTGTCCGACAATGCCGGTTATCCTATTACGGAAACGCTGAGCGGCAGCGGCGATCTGGGGCAGGTGCTGGTGGACGCCATCAAGAAATACGATATGGACCTGGTGCTGTGCGGCCACCACCAGGACTTCTGGAGCAAGCTGATGTCGTCAGCGCGCCAGCTGATCAATACGGTTCATATTGATATGCTGATTGTGCCGCTGCGCGATGATGATGAAGACGGCGAAGAGGAAGAGGCGGCGGAATAAGCCGTATCGCGTCAATAGCCGACGCTGTGGTCTGGTTGTGCTCGTGTCGGTGTGATTAATGGGTAACAGGGTCGGTTTTTTTCTTCTCAGCTAAGCGGTGCTGGCGGAGAAGCGAGTACGTGCCGCCGATGAATGCACGAGGCCGGTTATGCCGGCCTCGTGTGGTTTATACTCGCCATACTTCAGGTTGCAGGCCCGTTGGCGGCGCCTGACGATGCGGCCCGCGCCGGGTCCTTTCCCCTGCGCGGCCGTCGCCAGCGGTGTTTAAATGCGTTGCCGACGGATTTGCATTCTTTTGCCTTTACCGCGTTATGAGGCGTATTTATGCGCCTCGCCCATCAAAAGGCGACGCGTTGTCTTTGTTCAAAACAGTAATGTTTTGTCCAGCCCCTCGAATTATTCGGCTATATCCCCTTCATACCTCAAGCCGCAGGCGCATCGGTTTTGTTGCTCGCCCGTCCATGGGGATCGCTCCTGCCGGGCCGGCGGCGGCGTTCAACTCTGCTCCCGGCGGATCTGTCGCTCACTCCGTCACTGACTGCGCTAAGCTGCCGGGGATTAATGAGCGGCATCCTGTTTCCCACCGAAGATCAGCCGGCGGCTGGACACATTCGTTGTCGCCGCGTTACCGCCTTTCTGCAACTCGAATTATTTTGGCTATAGCGGCATATAAATATCGAAGCGGTGATTTTTAGTCGTGGCGGAGGCATGCGCCGCCACATCGGCCAGCGGAGCGGCGTAGTCCGGCCGTTTGACCACGACGCGTTTGCGCGCCAGCCGGCGCGCCGGCTCCAGCAGGCCGTCGGCGTCGGCGTCGCTGCCCACCAGCGACTGAAACACCCGCATCTCTTTTTTCACCAGCGCGCTCTTTTGCCTGTGAGGATACATCGGATCGAGGTAGACCACATCCGGGCGCGGCGCGAGATCCGCCAGCGCCGTCAGACTGGATGAGTGCAGCAGCGTCAGGCGCTGGCGTAGCCAGCCTCCGATCTCCGCATCCTGATAACCGCGCGTTAGCCCGTCGTCCAGCAGCGCCGCCACTGCCGGATTGCGCTCGATCATCCGCACCCGGCAGCCGAGCGCGGCCAGCACAAAGGCGTCGCGGCCGAGGCCGGCGGTGGCATCCACCACGTCCGGCAGATAATCGCCCTTAATCCCGATCGCCTTCGCTACGGCTTCGCCGCGTCCGCCGCCGAAACGGCGGCGGTGCGCCAGCGGGCCGGCGACAAAATCGACGTAAATCGCGCCCAGTTTGGGCTCGTCGCTTTTACGCAACTCCAGCCGACCGGGGGTCAACACCAGCGTCATCGTCGCCGCGGCATCGTGCCGCAATCCCCAGCGCGTCGCCAGCGCCGTTAGCGTGGCCGGATCGGCGCCGTCCTCCGCCTGTAACCCGATATTCATCCACGAATGCCGTAGTGACGCAGCATGGCGTCCAGTTGCGGTTCGCGGCCGCGGAAGCGTTTAAACAGCGTCATCGGCTCTTCCGAACCGCCGCGCGTCAGGATGTTGTCGAGGAATGACTGGCCGGTGGCGCGGTTGAAGATGCCTTCCTCCTCAAAGCGTGAAAAGGCATCTGCCGCCAGAACGTCCGCCCACAGGTAGCTGTAGTAGCCTGCGGCGTAGCCGCCGGCGAAGATATGGCTGAAGGCGTGCGGGAAACGGCCCCACGACGGGCTGGGCACCACGGCGACCTGCGCTTTGACCTCGGCCAGCGTCGGCAGAATCTGCGCGCCCTTCGCCGGATCGAATTCCGCATGCAGACGGAAATCAAACAGGCCGAATTCCAGCTGACGCAGGATAAACAGCGCCGCCTGATAGTTCTTCGCCGCCAGCATTTTGTCGAGCAGCGCCTGCGGCAGCGGTTCGCCGGTTTCATAATGGCCGGAAATAAAGGCCAGCGCCTCCGGCTCCCAGCACCAGTTTTCCATAAACTGGCTGGGCAGTTCGACCGCATCCCACGGTACGCCGCTGATGCCCGCCACGCTGGCGGTATCGATTCGCGTCAGCATGTGGTGCAGGCCGTGGCCGAATTCGTGGAACAGCGTGGTGACTTCGTCATGGGTAAACAGCGCCGGCTTGCCGTTGACCGGCCGGTTGAAGTTACAGGTCAGATAGGCCACGGGTTTCTGCAACTCGCCGTTCTGCTTGCGCATCTGGCCGACGCAATCATCCATCCAGGCGCCGCCGCGTTTGTGCTCGCGGGCATACAGATCGAGATAGAAGCTGCCGCGCAGTTCGCCGCTCTCATCGAACAGATCGAAGAAGCGCACGTCCGGATGCCATACCTCCACATCGTGGCGTTCGCTGGCGCGAATGCCATAGATACGGTTCACTACTTCAAACAGCCCTTCCAGCACGCGCTGCTCCGGAAAATAAGGGCGCAGTTGCTCATCGCTGATGGAATACAGGTGCTGTTTTTGCTGCTCGCTGTAGTAGGTGATATCCCACGGCTGCAGATCCGTCACGCCATAGTTCTGGCGTGCGAATTCACGCAGCTGCGCCAATTCCTCTTCGGCTTGCGGACGGGCGCGCTTAGCCAGGTCGGTCAGAAAATCGATAACCTGGTTTGGATTTTCGGCCATTTTAGTGACCAGCGATTTATGCGCATAGCTGTCAAAACCCAGCAACTGAGCCAGTTCGTGGCGCAGCGCCATTTTTTCCGCCATCACGTCGCTGTTGTCCCATTTCCCGGCGTTCGGCCCCTGATCGGAGGCGCGAGTGGAGTAAGCGCGGTAAATCTCTTCGCGCAGCGCCTGGTTGGTGCAGTAGGTCATCACCGGCAGATAGCTGGGAATATCCAGCGTCAGCAGCCAGCCGTCCAGCTCCCTGGCTTCGGCCTGCGCTTTGGCGGCGGCCAGCGCGCTTTCCGGCATGCCGTCGAGTTCGCTGACGTCGGTGATCAGTTTGCTCCACGCCATGGTGGCGTCCAGCACATTGTTGCTGAACTGCGAGCTCAGTTCCGACAGGCGTGCGGAGATTTCACCATAGCGTTTCTGTTGCGCTTCCGGCAAGCCAATGCCGGACAGCTCGAAATCGCGCAGCGCGTTATCGACCGCCTTTTTCTGCGCGGTGTTAAGCGCGGCGTAATGTTCGCCGTCGCGCAGATTGCGATATGCCTGGTACAGCCCTTTGTGCTGGCCGACCCATGTTCCGTATTCGGACAGCAGCGGCAGGCACTGCTCATAGGCGGCGCGCAGTTCCGGGCTGTTTTTCACCGAATTGAGGTGACCGATGGGTGAAAAGATGCGGCTCAGGCGATCGCCGCTTTCAGCCAGCGGCTGGCACAGATTGTCCCAGGTAAAATCGCCGGGTTGAGCCACCACGCGCTCCACGGTTTCGCGGCACGTCTGCAGCGCGGCCGTCACGGCGGGAACAATGTCATCGGTTGTAATGGAGGAAAAAGGGGGAAGGGTAAAGGATGCGAGTAATGGATTTGTCATGGCTCAGTCCTGATTATCGTTGTGTGCCGTCCTGCCGTCTTCGCTGACCGGACGGGCATAAATGACGTATTAATGAATAACATGAGGGTAAGTGTAGTGAAAATCAATGGTTGCACGAACATTGCCGGTCCGCTCAGACCGGCACGGCGTGGGGCCGCGGCGCGCCTGGCGAGCGAAAACCAATGGCAAAGGGATGACGAAGGCATCCATGCGGGGATAACGCGCCGGCGGATGCGACGGCCGGCGGCACTCTGCGCCGCGCCCGGCGGAATTCAGTCGTCGGCGCTGTCGTAACCGGCGTAGAAAAAATGCACGGTGTGCGGATTGCCATATTCGGTAAAAAACTCCGCCACCCTGTCGCGATCCAGTCCGTAGCGGCGAGACAGAATCCCGGCCTCGAATGCGGCTTGCTGGCGATCGTTGCGGGATTCAGCCAATTGCCAGGCATAGCCGCATACATAGCCGCGCCGGTAATCGGGGCAGTATTGGCTGATTTCATGCGGGGATATGGGCTGTTGCGCCTGTAATCCCGCCTGGATACCGTTACCAAAGTGATTGTTCATACTGGGTCGCGCCGTCATTCGTTATATAATGAATAATACAGCGATGAATCCGTCGATGTAATACCTCGCGTGCAGAATCGGCGCGTTTTGTGTTCAGAAGCCAGCCGCGACCAGCGTCGGCCTTTCATCCGCCAGCGACGTATCTGCGGTAACCCTCCGTGCGTTTTCACTTTATAATGCCGCTGATGTCTGCATCTGCGCACCGGCAAAGGTTGCACCGTCTTCTCCTGCGCTTACGGTAAACTGTGGGTATAATGGCTCTGTCTGACGCCACAGACAGAATAAACTTTATAAAATCAATCGGATAAAAAATGCTAAGTTATCGACACAGTTTTCATGCGGGTAATCACGCCGACGTCGTGAAGCATACTGTACAAAGTCTGATCATTACCTCTCTGAAAGAAAAAGAAAAACCTTTCCTCTATCTGGATACGCACGCCGGCGCCGGGCGCTACCAACTGCACAGTCAGCACGCGGAACGCACCGGCGAATATCTTGAGGGTATTGCCCGCATCTGGCAGCGTGATGACCTGCCGGAGGAACTGCGGCCCTATATGCAGGCGGTAAAAGCGTGGAATATGGGCGACCAGTTGCGCTATTACCCGGGGTCGCCGCTGATTGCGCGCCATCTGCTGCGCGCGCAGGATAAGATCAGCCTGACTGAGCTGCACCCTTCCGACTATCCGCTGTTGCGCAACGAATTTCTGAAAGACGAGCGGGCGCGGGTGCAGCGCGCCGACGGATATCTGCAACTGAAGGCGCAGTTGCCGCCGCAGTCTCGCCGCGGTTTTGTGCTGATTGATCCGCCTTATGAGTTAAAAACCGACTATCAGGCGGTGGTCAGCGGTATTCAGGAAGGCTATCGGCGTTTCTCCACCGGCGTCTATGCGCTGTGGTATCCGGTCGTTTTACGTCAGCAAATCAAACGGATGGTGCGTGAGCTGGAAGCGACCGGCATTCGCAACATGCTGAAAATCGAGCTGGCCGTGCTGCCGGACAGCGATCGCCACGGTATGACCGCTTCCGGCATGATCGTAATTAACCCGCCCTGGAAACTGGAAGAACAGATGAAGCGCGTGCTGCCCTGGCTGCATCGGGCGCTGGTGCCGGACGGCAAGGGGCACGCCAGCGTGGAATGGATTGTGCCTGAGTAAGCGCCGTTTTTCTCCGCGCTGAACCAGACAAACGCTATATGCGAAACGTGGCGAAATCGGCGGCGATGTCCGTCGCCGGAAAAATCGCCCGGCATTCCGCCAGCAGACGTTCGCTGTCCTCCAGGCTATAGCGAGCGCTGAAATGAGTGACGATCAGTCGTCTGACGCCGGCCTCCAGGGCCAGGGCGGCAGCCTGCGCCGTGGTGGAGTGCCCGCGCGAATTGGCGCGTTCGGCCATGCTCGCTTCCAGCGTGGCCTCATGCACCATTACGTCCACTCCCGCCGCCAGCGTCAGCCCCTCCGGCGTCGGGCGGGTATCGCCGAAAATGGCCAGCGACCGGCCTGGCGTCGCGGCGCCCACGTAATCCCGACCGTTCAACACGCGTCCGTCTTCCAGCGTTACGCTTTCACCGCGTTTCAGTTGCTGAAAGCAGGGGCCTGGTTTGACCCCTTCGGCGGCCAGACGCGCCACGTCCAGCGGCCCCGGCCGGGGCTGTTCTTCAATCCGGTAGCCTACGCAGTCAAGGGTATGCGACAGCGGCCGCGCCGAAACCTTCAGTTGACTGTCTTCACAAACTTCGCCGGCGCTCACCTCGACGATATCCAGCGGGTAGGTCAACCAGGAGCCGCTCAGCGACAGCGCGGTATCCACGAAGGTTTTCAATCCGGGCGGGCCGTACAGCGTCAGAGGCTCCGTGCTGCCGGCCATGGATCGCGAGCAGAGCAGGCCCGGCAGCCCGAACAGGTGGTCGCCGTGCAGGTGGGTAATAAAGATTTTTTCCAGTTTGCCGGGGTTGAACGAGGTATGCAGGATTTGCTGTTGCGTACCTTCGCCGCAATCGAATAACCAGAGGGTGGGCCGCAGGCCATGCAGATTCAGCGCGATGCTGGTGACGTTGCGCGTTTTAGTGGGTACGCCGGCGCTGGTGCCCAAAAAGGTCAGTTCCATCGTCAAAAAACTCCTTCACGTTATGCGTGTTGATGCGGCCATTATCGGCCCGCGTCGCCATTCTGGCTATTAACTCTGCCGTTGTCTGACCGGGTAGAAATGCATTCGCCCGTCGGCCGAAGTTTTATCCGTAGCCGATATTGGGTCTGGCAATCAGCACTTTTCGCATTCCAGTTTTATATTAATTTATAAATTACTATCTAAAAAAATAAATAAACCCTAACTAACGTAATGGTCTGCTGTGCGGTTATTTAAAATAAAACTGATTAATATCATTTTGTTAAGTTAATTTTTTGCGGTTTTTACTTTTCTGGCACGACTCTGGCAATACTCAATACGTCCGCACGCTGGTTTGCAATGGCTCCGGGCCATGCCGGCATCCGGGGAGCGACGCCGTCGCTTTTCTCAGGATGTTCCGCCAGAGGAAAGACAGAGCCGATAAATGGCTATCTCGGGTTCGACTCCCGAATATCACACCTTGATATAGCGATAAGAAAAACCTGCGGCCGGGTAGTCGACGGCCGCCTCACGGGGTACCGGCTGACGCGCCGGGCGGCAGGCAGAATGTTCACCCGTTCCTGAGGAACCGGTCTTTATTCCCCCTGCGGCTTCGCGCCAATGCCCGTCTTCCCGAGAGTCAGGGGAATAACCAGGAGAAAAGAGACATATGTTTAAGCAAGTCACAATACGCAAAGGTCAGATTGGTTTAGTGAGCAAAAACGGCGACTATCAGCAGATTTTAGAGGCCGGCCGTCATCGTCTGAACGGCTGGTTTGGTCAACTGCAGGTCGATGTAGTCGATCTGAATGGTTCGCCAGTGCTGGCGCCTTTGGATGATTATTTGCGTCAGTACCACCCGGATTGGGTGAAACAGTATTGTCTGGTGGCGGATTTGCCTGAAGACGCCATCGGGCTGCGTTACGATCACAACCTGTTGCAGGAGATTTTGCCGCCCGCCAGCCGTTGTTTGTACTGGCGTAAAGATGAGCACCAGCGGGTGGAGCAGGTGAAAACCGACGATATTGACGTGCCGGAAGCCTTGCTGTCCGCGCTGCTGCAGCCGACGCTGCGCCAGCGTCAAATTATTGGCCATACGGGCGTGCTGTTGGCTCAAATCCCCGCCTGGCATCTCGGCATCCTGAAGGTGGATGGCGCGGCGCAGCAACTGCTGCCGCCGGGCGTGAGCGGTTACTGGCGCTTTAATCACAGCGTCGAGGTGGAAATAGTGGACACCCGTCTGCAGGCGCTGGAGGTCAGCGGCCAGGAAATTCTGACGCGCGATAAGGTCAATTTGCGTCTGAATCTGGTGGCGAACTGGCGTTTCAGCGACGTATTGACGGCGTTCGGTCAACTGGCGAAACCGGCCGATTACCTCTATCGGGAACTGCAGTTTGCGCTGCGTGAGGCGGTCGGCACCCGTTCGCTGGACGAACTGCTGGAAAACAAGAAGATCGTGGACGAGCTGGTCAGCGCGCAGATGCGTGAAAAAATGGCCGGTTATGGTATTGAGGTGGCTTCTCTGGGCGTGAAAGACATCGTGCTGCCGGGCGATATGAAAACCATCCTGTCTCAGGTGGTGGAAGCGGAAAAATCCGCGCAGGCCAATGTGATTCGGCGCCGGGAAGAGACATCGGCGACCCGTTCGCTGCTGAATACCGCTAAGGTGATGGAGAGCAATCCGGTGGCGCTGCGGCTCAAAGAGCTGGAAACGCTGGAAAGAGTGGCGGAACGTATCGATAAAATTTCCGTGTTCGGCGGGCTGGATCAGGTGCTGAACGGGTTGGTGAATTTAAAAGGAGCGTAATACGCCTTATCCGCAGATAAGGGGGCTCCGTCGCCGCCTGAGTTCGCGCCCGCCGTTCGGGACGCGTAATGATGCGGCGAAACCGTAATCTGGGCGCCTGACTATTGCAGTGATTTTTAAAAACGCAGCGCGGCGCTTCGTTTTTCTGCCTACAATCAACTTTGTTGAACTTTGCCGGAATAAGCGCTCTGGCGTTACACTTTAGATGACCCTTTATTCACACTCGAGTATGGACCTCCTGATGACTAAACATTACGACTATCTCGCCATCGGCGGCGGCAGCGGCGGCATTGCCTCTATTAACCGCGCCGCGATGTATGGGAAAAAATGTGCGCTGATTGAAGCGAAATATCTGGGCGGAACCTGTGTGAACGTCGGCTGCGTGCCGAAGAAGGTTATGTGGCACGCTGCGCAGATTGCCGAGGCGATCCACACTTATGGTCCCGACTACGGCTTTAATACCACGGTGCGCCAGTTTGACTGGACGACGCTGGTGAAAAATCGCAGCGCCTACATTGACCGCATCCATCAGTCCTACGACCGGGTTCTGGCTAAAAACAATGTCGAGGTGATTCAGGGCTTCGCCCGTTTTGTCGATGCGCACACGGTGGAGGTCAACGGCGAGCGCATCAGCGCCGATCATATTTTGATCGCCACCGGCGGACGCCCCAATCGCCCGTCGGTCCCCGGCGCGGAGTACGGCATCGATTCCGATGGTTTTTTTGCGCTCGATGCGCAGCCGCAACGTGTGGCGGTGGTCGGGGCGGGCTATATCGCGGTGGAAATCGCCGGCGTGCTGAACGCGCTGGGTGCCGAAACGCATCTGTTTGTGCGCAAGCATGCGCCGCTGCGCAGTTTCGATCCGCTGATCGTCGAAACGCTGGTGGACGTGATGCAGGCGGAAGGGCCGGCGCTGCATACGGAGTCCACGCCGCAAGCGGTGGTGAAAAACGCCGACGGCAGTCTGACGCTGCAGCTGGAAAACGGCGCCACGCAGACGGTGGATTGCCTGATTTGGGCGATTGGCCGCGAACCGGCCACCGATAATCTGAATCTGACCGTTACCGGCGTGGAAACCGATGAGAAAGGCTATATTCGGGTGGATCGGTTCCAGAATACTTGCGTGCCGGGCATCTATGCGGTGGGCGATAATACCGGCGCGGTGGAGCTGACGCCGGTCGCGGTGGCTGCCGGCCGTCGCCTGTCGGAGCGTCTGTTTAATAACAAACCGGACGAGCATCTGGATTACAGCAATATTCCCACCGTCGTGTTCAGCCACCCGCCGATCGGCACCGTCGGCTTGACCGAGCCGCAGGCGCGCGAACAGTACGGGGACGATAAGGTGAAGGTCTATACCTCTTCTTTCACCGCGATGTATACCGCCGTGACGCAGTACCGCCAGCCGTGCCGTATGAAGCTGGTCTGCGTGGGTAAGGAAGAAAAGATTGTCGGCATTCACGGCATTGGTTGCGGTATGGACGAAATGCTGCAGGGCTTCGCGGTGGCGCTGAAAATGGGCGCGACGAAAAAAGATTTCGACGATACGGTGGCAATTCACCCGACGGCGTCGGAAGAGTTTGTCACTATGCGTTGATTACGCAGTACACTATAGTGTACTCCCTCACGGGCCAGCGCATCGCGCGTCGGCCCGTGAGTTTGCCGGTCCTTAAATGCGAACGCGATGTCATCCGATCAAAATGATGGGGCATGGCGGGAAGGGACCGGTCAGCAAGGAAAAGCTATCTGGTCGATCCCCGATAAAGCCACTAAATCCACGATATACCTGTCGGCGTCAGGAAAAGATAATTATGTTCTCCCCCTGTAAATTAGCGCTCTGCTTGTCTCTTCTATTGACGCTTTCCGGGTGCGGCACATTATCCAGCATGTCGACCGACGAATCGAATTTCGATAGTCGGGCATTGGCCTGTCGCCATGATTTGAATGGAGAAATCGATCGTCTTGCTACTCCATTAATCAGACAGAATAAAACGCCGGGTTTAGTGGTTGGCGTGCTGACGGCCGATGGAAAAATGCTCAGCCGGGGCTACGGCGTTACAGACAATTACCACCGTTACCCGATTAGCGGCGATACGCTTTTCGCCGTTGGTTCGGTGAGTAAAGGTTTTACCGCCGAAGCTACGGTGATTATGGTAAAGCGCGGTGTATTGAGATGGGAAGATTCGCTTGAAGATTTGATGCCCAAACACGTACGGTTAAGCGAAAGAGCCAAAAAGATCACGCTGCTACAGCTGGTTACGCATACTTCCGGCTTGCCGCGGCAAGTGATGGATATGCAGATGCTGGGACGGTTTACTGAATATTTGTTTACCGGCAAGAACTTCTATACCGCACTGGATGATGACAGGGTTTTGAGCTACCTTGCTGATTTTCATGCGCCGGCCGATCCTGTACCGGTTTATTCCAATCTCGGTTATGCCATTCTGGATTATATTCTTTGGTTAAAAACCGGCGAGCCGATCGATCAATTAGTGAATCAGAATATCATCCAGCCGATTGGGCTGAAAAATACCAGTTTCACCCCAGAAAAATTAAAACAGTTTCCCTGGCGGGCTATTGGCCATGCCGGCGATCAGCCTAAATTTATTAGGCGCGGCACTCCAATACCCGACTGGCGCTTTTCTTCCCATATGATGGGCGCCGCCAGTCTCTATACCAGCGCCGACGATTTACTTAAATTTGCCCACGCGCATCTTTATCCCACGCATAATATTGCGCTGGATGAAGCCATCAGAGATTCGCTGAAAATCTATTATAACCGCAGCAAAGAGGCGGCCAATATAGCCTGGATTACCGATGAAATTGGCGCGCAGCGCATCACTTATCAGGTGGGATATATCGGTGGTTATTCGAGTTATATTGGTCTGGACCGCGAACATAATATCGCGGTAGTGGTGCTGCAAAATAGTTTTAACTGGAACAATAACCTCGGCCACCGGTTAATTCAGCGCATTGGTCAGGCGATGGATTATCGCGGCGCGTGTCCGGTTAATCCGCCATAATTCGTCATACTTCGGGCTGCAGATGCGTTGGCTGCGTTCAATTATTTATTCGGCCCGTTCCTGGGGCTCACCCCGGAAGGGGCCGCCGCTCGCGGCGTTCAAACCCGCTCCCGATGGATTTATCGTCCGAATCGCTTATCTGAGTAAGTTCATCGGGAGTAGTGAGAGACATCCTGTCTCTCACCGCAGGCCGCCCGGGGATGGGGTTAACGTGGCGTGATGCGACTACGCCAGGTCAAAACGATCCAGCATCATCACTTTGTTCCAGGCGGCGACAAAGTCCTGAACAAACTTCGCCTGGGCATCCGCGCTGCCATATACTTCCGCCAGGGCGCGCAGCTGCGAGTTTGACCCGAAGATCAGATCGGCGCGCGTCGCGGTCCACTTCAGCGCTCCGCTTGTGCTGTCGCGGCCTTCGAACCGGTCGGTACTGTCCTGAACCGCTTTCCACGTGGTGCTCATGTCCAGCACGTTGACGAAGAAGTCGTTGGTCAGCACCGCCGGCCGTTTGGTAAACACGCCGTGCTGAGACTGCCCTATATTGGCATCCAGCGCGCGCAGTCCGCCAACCAGTACCGTCATCTCCGGCGCGCTCAGGGTCAGCAATTGCGCCCGATCGACCAGCAACTCCTCCGCGGATACGCTGTATCTGCCTTTCAGGTAGTTGCGGAAGCCGTCCGCGATTGGTTCCATCGCCGCGAAGCTTTCCACATCGGTTTGCTCCTGCGAGGCGTCCATTCGTCCGGGAGTGAAAGGAACGGTAATATTCTGACCGGCGCCGTTCGCCGCCTGTTCGACCGCCGCGCAACCCGCCAGCACGATCAGGTCCGCCAGAGAAACCTTCTTATTCCCGGACTGCGCGCTGTTGAAACTGCGCTGGATAGACGCAAGCTTATCCAGCGCTTTCGCTATCCGCTCAGGCTGGTTGGCTTCCCAGTCCTTCTGCGGAGCAAGACGGATACGGGCGCCGTTCGCGCCGCCGCGTTTGTCGGAGCCGCGGAACGTGGAGGCCGACGCCCAGGCGGTGAACACCCAATCCGACACCGACAGGCCGGAGGCCAGAATGCGTTGCTTCAGCGCGGCAATGTCCTGCTCATCGATCAACGCATGATCAACCGCCGGGATCGGATCCTGCCAGATCAGCTCTTCGGACGGAACTTCCGCACCGAGATAGCGCACGCCCGGCCCCATGTCGCGGTGCGTCAGCTTAAACCAGGCGCGGGCGAAGGCGTCTGCGAACTGGTCAGGATTTTCGTAGAAACGACGCGCAATCTTTTCGTAGGCCGGATCGACTCGCAGCGCAAGGTCGCTGGTCAGCATGGACGGCGCGTGACGGCGCGATGGGTCGTGCGCGTCCGGTACCGTGCCGGCGCCTGCGCCCTGTTTCGGTTTCCACTGCAGGGCGCCCGCCGGGCTTTTCGTCAGTTCCCATTCGTAACCGAACAGGTTGGCGAAGAAGCCGTTGCCCCACTGGGTCGGCGTAGACGTCCAGGTGACTTCCGGACCGCCGCCGATGGTATCTCCGCCTTTGCCGCTGCCGAAGCTGCTGCGCCAGCCAAGGCCCATTTCTTCAATACCGGCGGCTTCCGGGTCCGGCCCGACCAACGCCGGATCGCCCGCGCCGTGCGTTTTGCCGAAGGTGTGGCCACCGGCGATCAGCGCGACGGTTTCTTCATCATTCATCGCCATGCGGCGGAACGTCTCCCGGATATCCCGGGCCGAGGCCTGCGGGTCCGGTTTGCCGTTCGGCCCTTCGGGGTTAACGTAGATCAGACCCATCTGCACGGCGGCGAGCGGGTTTTCGAGATCGCGATCGCCGGAGTAGCGTTTATCATCCAGCCAGGTTTTTTCTGCGCCCCAGTAGATATCTTCTTCCGGTTCCCAGATGTCTTCACGGCCGCCGGCAAAACCGAACGTTTTGAATCCCATTGATTCCAGCGCCACGTTGCCGGTAAGAATGATCAGGTCGGCCCATGAAATTTTCCGGCCATACTTTTGTTTGATTGGCCAGATCAGCCTGCGCGCTTTATCGAGGTTGACGTTATCGGGCCAGCTATTGAGGGGCGCAAAACGCTGGCTGCCGCTGCTGGCGCCGCCGCGGCCGTCACCGGTGCGGTAGGTGCCCGCGCTGTGCCAGGCCATACGAATGAATAACGGCCCGTAGTGACCGAAGTCCGCCGGCCACCACGCCTGCGAGTCGGTCATCAGCGCGCGCAGATCTTGTTTCACGGCTTCCAGATCAAGGGATTTGAATTCTTCAGCGTAGTTGAAGTCTTTGCCCATCGGGTCAGACAAAGACGAGTGCTGGTGCAGTATTTTCAGATTCAGTTGGTTCGGCCACCAGTCTCGGTTGGTGGTGCCGCGGCCGGCGGTGTTCGGGCCGGTCGCGCCGTGTGCAAACGGGCACTTTGCTTCAGTTGACATAATATCCCCTACCTCATTCTTGAGTAATCAGCTATTCGGTCTTGTCGGGCAACCGGGTTCCCTGGTGCTGGTCGCGAAAATGTTTGTGCTGAGGGCGGCCCGCGATGTCTGGTTCGCCACCCGGCAACAGTCTCGGCCTTGCGGCCCGGCGCTCGTATGCTGCGCGCGGAACCGGAGCCCTTTATCAATCGGCGCGTATCGGCGCTCTATGGGGCCTTGCTGGTTACGGCCGCTATCCGTTCGATGGATGATTCATCCTAGTCGTTGTCTTGTTATAGATAAAATCGAATAAAATTAATATTGCGATAGGATGTGGCTATTATAAGACCCATAAGGTGGCGATGGGAGGCCAGCGCATCGGCGATGTGGTTTGTCCCGCTTTTTCGGGTGTGAAGGGGCGCTCCGATGACGACATATAACGGTCGTTTTGCCGGTTACCGGCTTCTCTGCTGCGGCCCGGCGTCGCCATTCTCCCGGGCTGGCGCGCTATCTCTTCCTGCTCTCCGCGCGCATGCCTTTTGGCGGACGCCGGCGCTGCGGCGCGTTATATCGCTACGCCGCAGCGCCGGCGAAGGTCTGGTCAGCTGAGGGGATGGCGGCGCACGACAGCGGAATGCGTCGTGGGCGCGGCGATATTCAGCGCAAATGTGTGACCGCGCCGGCCGATTCGACCTGACCGGCGCCGGCATCCGTCTGATAATCAGATAAACACTTTCTGTCCTTCATCTGCTGAGAGAACCGCTATGCATTTTACTCAAGCCATTGCCCGACTGCCGGCCGATACCTGCGGCGCCGGCCAGACTACTGCCCGACTGGGCGCCCCGGATATCGCCGCCACCGGTCGCCAGTTCCTGGCCTATGTGGATGCGTTACTCCGTCTTGGCCTGAAAGTTACCGTACTGCCCGCCGCGCCGGCGTTTCCTGATGCGCATTTTGTTGAAGATACCGCAGTGGTGATGCCGGAACTGGCGGTGATTACCCATCCGGGCGCGCCGAGTCGGCAGGGCGAAGAAGAAAGCATCGCGCCGGTGCTGGCCGGGTTCCGGCCGATCACCCGCATGAGCGAACGCGGGCATTTGGACGGCGGCGATGTGCTGCTGGTGGATAAGCAATTTTTCATCGGATTGACCGCGCGCACCGACGAGGCGGGAATCGGCGAATTCGCCGCGGCGGTGGAACCGCACGGCTACAAGGTGAGCGCGATTGAAGTGAGCGCCGGCCTGCATCTGAAATCCATCGTTAACTACGTCGGCCGCAATACGCTGCTGCTGACGGAAGATTATCAGCGTCATCCGGCGTTTTCCGCCTTCAACACGATAGTGATCCCCGCGGAAGAGTCTTATGCCGGCAATACGCTGTGGATTAACGATACGCTGATCACGCCGCAGGGTTACTCCTACACGCTGGCGCAAATCGAAAAGCTCGGTATGCCGATTATCCAGCTCGATACCAGCGAATTTAAGAAAATGGACGGCGGGCTGACCTGTCTGTCGCTGCGTTTCTGATACACGCATTCACCACCAGGGGATCTGAACGATGAAAAAATTATTGGCGGTTTTGCTGACCGGCCTGGCGATTTCCGCCCCGCTGTCCGCGCAGCAGTTCGACACCATCAGTTTTGGCGTGGACGGCGGCTACCCGCCGTTCGACGTGTTGTCGCCCAGCGGCGAGATTACCGGCTTTGATATCGATATCGCCAACGCGCTGTGCGATCAACTGAAGGCGAAGTGTGTGTTCGTGAAGCAGCCGTTTGAGAGCATGATAGCCGCGCTTAATGCGCAAAAGTTTGATGCGATTATTGCCTCGTTGACGATCACGGATGCGCGCAAGAAGGAAGTGGATTTTACCGACCGCTACTATCAAAGCGCCGCTCAGCTGGTCGCGCGCAAGGGCAGCCCGCTGCTGCCGGAAGCGCAGAGTCTGAAAGGCAAGACCGTCGGCGTGCAGACCGGTTCCATCCATGAAACCTACGCCAAAAAGCACTGGGGCAGTCAGGGCGTAAAAATCGTCTCCTACGCCAACCAGGATAATGTGTATCTGGACCTGATGTCCGGGCGCATCAACGCTTCGCTGCAGGATAACCTGCAGGCGGCCAGCAGCTTTATCGACACCCCGCGCGGGCAGAAATTCGCTTTCGCCGGCCCGGTGATCCATGACGATAGCATCTCTTCCGAGGTCGGCATCGCGATCCGCAAGGATAATCCGGCGCTGCGCGACGCGCTCAACGGCGCCATTAAGGCCATTCGCGCCGACGGCACCTATGACAAGATCCAGAAAAAATATTTCAGCTTCGATATTTACGGCGACTGAGTCCGGTCGTCAGGCACCGGGTGCGCGGTCTGAATCCGCCGCCACCCGTCGAAACGGTCCAGGAGGCGGAGAATGGTAGCAGAATATTTGCCGTTACTGGCGCGCGGCGCGGCGCTGTCGCTGTGCGTAATGCTGATGGCGCTGGTCGTGGCGTTGCTGCTCGGTCTGATTAACGCGGTCATTAAGCTATTTGGACCGCGCTGGTTACGCTGGTTGTCGACCGGCTATACCACGCTGGTGCGCGGCGTTCCCGAGCTGGTCATCATGCTGCTGCTGTTTTTCGGCGGCGAAATGCTGGTGAACGGGTTTCTCGGCCTGCTCGGTTTCGGCTCGATTCGCTTCAATACCTTCGTTTCCGGCGTGCTGGCCATCGGCTTTGTGTTTGGCGCTTACTACACCGAAACCTTTCGCGGCGCGTTCCAGACCGTTGATCGCGGCCAACTGGAGGCGGCGGTGGCCTACGGCATGACGCCTGGACAGGTGTTCCGCCGGATTATGCTGCCGCAGATGCTGAGTTTCGCCATTCCGGGCATCAACAATAACTGGCTCGGGCTGATGAAGGCCTCGGCGCTGGTATCGATCCTCGGGCTGGAAGATATGGTGTGGCTGGCGGAGCAGGCGGGGCGCGCCACTCAGAAACCGTTCCTGTTCTATTTTCTGGTATCGGTGATTTATCTGCTGATTACGGCGTTGTCCAGCTGGCTGTTTAATCGCCTTGCCCGCCGCTATGCCTTGTCTTCCCTGACGTCGGAGGAGGCGCGCTCATGAACCTGCAGACGATAGTGGATGCGGCGCCTTCCTTTTTGTGGACAGACGGTTCGGATACCACCGGGCTGGCGATGACCGCCCGGCTGTTTTTGCTGTCGGTGGTGCCCGGAATGGCGCTGGCGGTGCTGATGGCGATTGGCCAGGTGTACGGCCCGCGATCGCTGTCTCTGCTGATCCGCTGCGTGACCTGGTTTTTCCGCGGCACGCCGCTCTATCTGCAACTGATGCTGATTTACTACGGCCTGTCGCAGTTCGATGTGGTGCTGTTGGGCTGGCAGAATGATCAGCCGTTCTGGCTGCTGTTTCGCGACGCCACCTTCTGCGCCACGCTGGCGCTGGTACTCAATACCAGCGCCTATGTCGCCGAACTGCTGGCCGGCATGATGGCGACCTTTTCCCGCCAGGAGTGGATCGCCGGCGAAGCATTCGGCATGAGCAAGTGGCAGATCATTCGTCGGCTGGTGCTGCCGGCGACGCTGCGTCGCGGTATTCCGGCGCTGAATAATGAGATGGTGTTTCTGCTGCACGCGACGTCGCTGGCCAGTACCGTCACGCTGCTGGACATCACCGGCGTGGCGCGCGCCTTCTACGCCGCCACCTATTCACCCTTTATTCCGTTTCTGATGGCGGCGGCGCTGTATCTGGTTTGCACCTTTATGCTGATTTTTCTGTTTTCCCGCGCCGAACGGCGCTGGCTGGCGTTTCTGCGCCGCAGCTGATCGCCGGGGCTTAGCTGCGTTTGATGGCCTGCAGCTCGGTCAGGGTAACGATTTTATCCACATGGAATTTTTTGCTGGTCAGCCAGCTATCGGCCAGCTGGCGATAGTGCTCCATACTGCGGCAGCCAATGCGCACCAGGAAATCAAAGCTGCCGCTGACCAGCCAGCAGTCCAGCACTTCCGGAGCCTCGCGCATTTCCTGTTCGAACGCCGGCTGCGAATGACCGTGGTCGGCCAGCGCGATTTGCGCCTGCACCACGAACGCGTGCTCCGATTCCGGCAGTTCAATAATCGCGCTGTAGCCGCGAATGACGCCGGTGCGTTCGAGCACCCGTACCCGTTCCAGACAGGGACGCGCGGTCAGATTGACCTGTTCGGACAGCTTCTGATAGGAAATGCGGCCATCCTGGCGCAGTATTTCAAGGATTTTCTTGTCGATTCGATCGAGCCGGGCTTTCTTTTCCATAACCAGGGCGTCCAATGAGATGAAAATTAAACACCATAATTTACCTGAACACGCCCCGGGGGGGCAGCGTCAATTAACCAGTTTTCATTTTGGCCGACCCGGCGAGGGCGAAAAGATTTATCTGCAGGCCGGTCTGCATGCCGATGAGCTGCCCGGCATGCTGGTATTGCATTATCTTAAAAGATTACTCAGCCAGGCGGAACGCCGCGCCGAAATTCAGAGCGAAATCATCGTTGTTCCCATGGCCAATCCGCCCGGGATGGCTCAGGTCGTGCTTAACGGCGGCGTGGGCCGCTTCGATCTGGTCAGCGGGCGCAATTTCAACCGCGACTTTCCCGATCTGGCCCGGCTGACGCGTCAGCATTTACTGTCTTTGCCGGTCGAGGCGGTCGTTAACGATCCGCAGTCGGTGCGCAACGCCATGACCGGCGCGCTGAACGCGCTGCCGGCGATCAGCGAGGTGGCGGCGCTGCGCCGGCAATTGCTGCTGCTGGCCTGCGATGCCGATTTGGTCATGGATCTGCATTGCGACGACCAGGCGATTCTGCATCTGTATGCCGATCCGGCCTGGCGCGATGCGGCGGACATTCTGGCGCGCTTTATGGATATCGGCACGGTGCTGCTGTCCGCGGACAGCGGCGGCGGTTCGTTTGACGAGGCCTGCGGCCTGCCCTGGCGGCGGCTGGCCGCAGGCCACGAAGCGTGGCGCCAGCTTAAACCGGGCTGTATGGCGGTAACCGTTGAGCTGCGCGGTCAGCAGGATGTCAGCCACGCGCTGGCCAGCGCCGATGCGGAACGTCTCTATCGTTACCTGCAGTATCGCGGCGCCATCGCCGGCGGCGCGCCGGCGATCCCGGAACGGGAAACGGTCATGCTGCCGTTCTCCGCCGGGGAAATCGTCAGCGCGCCCGCCAGCGGCATATTACTGCTGCTGCGCCAGCCGGGAGAGTGGGTTGGCGCGGATGAAGTGGTGGCCGAGATTATCGACCCGCTCACCGACACGGTAAAAGCGGTGCGCGCCGGGGCCGGCGGTCAAATCTACGCCTGTCGACGCGCGCCCTTTGTGACTCTCGGTGCGGAAATTATGAAAATCGCCGGCAAAACGCCCTATGAAGGCGGCGGCGGACTGGCGGCCTGAACCGGCGAGGTTGGCCGTCCGCCGGATCGCCGTACCTGAATAGATTATAGCGCGCGGCGTTTTGGCGGCCGGCATTCTGACCGGCAAGCGCCGCGGCCGGTCGATGACCTGCCTCTCCCGGCGGCGCGCATCGCCGACCTGGCCGGGTCGTGAAGGTGGGCGGAACCCCCGCCAGGACGATCGGCGAGACTAAACCTGATGCACAGCCGACGGATGACCCCGCGACAGCGGGAGGCTCGGTAAACCGAGCGCCATATTGCGCGGCGGCGGATACGGGGAGATATTCGCTGCCCCTTTGCTACTTGCCCATTATCATCGCCGCGACCGCGTTGTCAGCAACCTCACAGATTTAATACCGTATCTGCAGCAGCGCGCGCACGGAGCTATACATCCCGGCGAACGCGATCAGCAGCAGACACAGACCTGACAGGACGGCGATCAGCCGCTGCCGGCGCCGAATCGCGTCCCCACGCAGCAGAAAAACCACGCTGAGCAACAGCGTTAGATCCAGCGTTATCCACAACAGCAGCAGGATCAGAACGCTGGCGGCGAACGACGGCGTGATCGCAATAAACTGAGGGAAAAACGCGACGAAAAACAGAATATCCTTCGGATTCGCGATACCGATGAAAAAACCGTTAAGCAACGATCCCCAGCCGGAGCGCTCTGTTGCCGCTCTGCCGGGCGCGGCGTCGGCGCTGCTCCGGCGCAGCGCATTCAGAGCCAGATAAAAAATCATTCCGCAGCCGGCCAGGCTAAGAAGGTGCAGCGCCAGCGCGCTGAGAGAGAACAGGCCGCTGATGATGGCGATAGCCAGCGACATGAGCGCCAGCGAGGCGAAATTGGTGCCGGCGACGGTCAGGGCCGCCTTTTTCACGCCGTACTGAATCCGGCTGTGAATGACCGCCGCCATCACCGGCCCTGGGGTAATAATCAGCAGAAAAACGGACAAAATATAAAACAGTAATAATGTGCTGTTCACCATAAAGGGTCACCGATACTGAGGGCTAAGGTTGCGCAGTATGCCTTGCAAATCCGGCGTGATTAAAACGGAAAAAATGGAGTTTAATTATGAGTTATAATCATGATTAGCCGACAACTCTGATGACGCCGTTGCGTGGGCGCCAGCTAAACTTCGGGGGAGATGAAACGTGGAGGATAGGATCCCGTCGCTGTACGCGCTGCGCGCGTTTGAAGTGGCGGCCAGAACGCAGTCATTCACGCAGGCGGCGGCGCAGCTGTCGATTACGCAAAGCGCGGTCAGCCGGCATGTTAAAACGCTGGAACAGCACCTTGGTTGCCGGCTGTTCGAACGGCATGGGCCGCGTCTGCGCCTGACCGACGCCGGTCGCGCGCTGGCTCAGGAACTGCTGCGCGGCTTTAACATCGTCGCCGACGCCTGCGGACGTCTGCGCCGGCAACAGGCGGCGGTGCGGATAAAAGCGCCGTCGACGCTTACCATGCGCTGGTTGCTGGCGGCGCTGGAGCGCTTTAACGTCGCGCATCGGGAGATAGCGGTGCAGCTCAGCAGCGTATGGATGGATATGGACACGGTCGATTTTTACGCCGAACCCTATGACTGCGCCATCCTGCTGGGCAACGGGCGTTTTGGCGGCGGTATACGCAGTGTCCGGCTATTCGACGAGTGGTTGGTGCCGATCTGCGCGCCGGGTAAATATCAGTCGCAGCTGTCGCTGGAGCAAAATATTCGGCGGCTGGGGCTGATCCACCCTTCCGCCGACAGGCGCGACTGGGCGCGCTGGCTGGAGCGAGTCGGGCTGAGCGGGGTCGATCTTCAGCAGGGTAAGGTGTTCGATTCGCTGGAGCAGGGCATCAATGCCGCGCTGCTCGGTTATGGTCTGTCGATCGGCGATCTGGTGTTGACGCTGCAGGCCATCGAGCGCGGCGAGCTGGCTGTGCCGATCGATCAGGCCGTGCAGACCGGCGATGGCTACTACTTTGTCTGGCCGGAACAGAGCGTGAAAGGGGCGCGTATCGACGCGTTGCGCGACTTCCTGCGGCGGCAGGTGCCGGCGCTGGCTGAGCGGCTGTCGATGATGCCGGGTGTGATTAATTAACGCTGAACGCCTGTTCGGTCAGGCTGCGGCGCTGGCTGGACGAATATTCAAGCAGTGAATGCTTGCTGTTGGATTTTTCCACTATGGTTTGCAGCTCGGCCGCGGTGATCGTCAGCGGCTCCAGCCAGAACGGAAAAACGGACTGCCCGGTGATCAGGTCGGTTAACCGCCGCTCCGGCGTCTGCCGATCACCGTCCGGCAGCACGGCCTGCGCCAGTTCGGTCATCCGCGCGCGCTGATGCGCATCCTGACTGGTGGCCAGCAGCGACAGAAACGGCAACAGCAGGCGGCCGCATACCTGACCGTGCGGGTAGCTGCGCAGCGCGCCGATCTCGCCGGCCAGGCCGTGAATCACCCCCAGCCCGGCCATACTGAGCGTCAACCCACCGAGCCAGGAGGCCTGCATCATCGCTTCGCGCGCCTGGTCGCCGCGCGTATCCTGACGATTGAGGTGCGGCCACGCCTGCAGAAACAGCCGAATGCCGCACAGCGATAGCTGGCGTGACCAGGCGCTGGCGTTTTTCGACAGCCAGGACTCGAACAGATGGGTGAAGGCGTCGATCCCGCAGCCGGCCAGCACCTCGTCCGGCGCGCCATTCAGTAGCGCCGGGTCGAGGATCGCGACCTGCGGCACAAAG
Organism: Affinibrenneria salicis; assembly: GCF_008710095.1. The sequence continues at coordinate 144,780 of NZ_VYKJ01000011.1, read as the reverse complement.
TTGGGATGGCGCAGAGACGCCTTTACCCGCTGCGTGCGGGTATCCGTCAGCACGGCGTTTTGCGTGACTTCGCTGCCGGTGCCGGCGGTCGTCGGGATGGCGATCAGGGGCAGGGTTGCGCCGCTGACCAGCGTATCGCCCACTTTTTCCAGATAGCGCAGCGCCGGCAGCGGATGCTGACTGAGCGCCGCAAAGGCTTTGGCCGCGTCCAGCACGCTGCCGCCGCCGATGGCCACCACCCGCCGCACCTGGCCGCGATAGCGCGTTACCAGATGATCGATGTGCTGGGGCGAGGCTTCGTGGCGAATGACTTCCGTGGCCAGCAGCTTTGGCGCCAGATCGCCCGCCAGCCGCGCGTAATGGGGACCGTCGAGGAATGAACGGCAGCTGAACAGCAGCGTCGGCAGCGGATCGGACGCCAGAAGAGGGACGAGACGGCTGAGTGTGCCGTGACCAAACCAGCTTTGCCGGTTGCTTATCATCAGGCTGGCGCTCATGCTCACCTCTCTGTTTTTCTGGCCGCGCGACGCGGCGGAGAAAACCGCGTCGGCGCCGATCGCCCGCTGAAATTTATTGACTATAGTATGCCGTTACGCGCCGCCTTCGGTGTGAGCGCGCTCAACTTCTTCCGCCAGGATGGCGATTCCGCGTTCGATTTGCTGCGGATCCGGCACATAGTTCATGCGCAGGCACTGCTGCGCATGCCGCCACGGCTGATCCAGTCCGGGGAAGAAATAGTGGCCTGGCACCATCAACACGCCGCGTTGTTTTAACCGTTGATACAGCGTGGCGGTGGTGATCGGCAGATCTTTGAGCCACAGCCAAAGGAAAATCGCGCCTTCCGGTTTATGGATTAAACAGCGCTCCGGCGGCAGGTAGCGGCGCAGGATCTCGATCGTGTGGTTAACCCGCTGCTGGTAGAACGGGCGAATCACGTTGTCGGACAGTCGCAGCAGGTCGCCGCGCCGGATCATTTCGTAAGCGATGGCCGGACCGATGCCGCCGGGCGACAGGCTGATAATCCCGTTAATATTGCTGATGGCGGAAATCACGCCGGGTTCGGCGATGATAATGCCGCAGCGGGCGCCGGGCAGACCGAGCTTCGACAGGCTCATGCACAGAATCGTATTACTGTTCCAGTGCGGGGTGGCCGGGCTGAAGGTAATGCCGGGGAAGGGCACGCCGTAGGCGTTATCAATCAACAGCGGAATATTGTGCTGCCGCGCCAGCGCGTCCAGCCGCTGCAACTCCTCATCGCTCAGCACGTTACCGGTCGGATTAGTCGGCCGCGAGACGCAGATCAGGCCGATATCCGGCGTAATATGCAACTGGTCAAAATCGACGTGGTATTTAAACTGGCCTTCCGGCAGCAATTCGATCTGCGGCCTGACCGAGACGAACATCTCCTCGTCCAGCCCGGAATCGGCATAGCCAATATATTCCGGCGCCAGCGGGAACAGCACTTTCTTGTGTCGTCCCTGCTCATGACGGCCGGCGAACAGATTGCATAAATAGAAAAACGCACTCTGACTGCCGTTGGTCAGCGCAATATTCTGTGGCCCAATCTGCCAGCCGAAGGTTTCATGCAGCAGATCGGCCAGCGCCAGCAGCAACGTATTTTTGCCCTGCGGACCATCGTAATTGCACAGCGCCTCCGTCAGCTGACCCTGCGTCAGCATTTCCTGACACAGTTGCTGAAAATAGCTGTCCATCTCGGGAATATGGGCCGGGTTGCCGCCGCCCAGCATAATGGCGCCGGGAGTGCGTAACCCGTCGTTGAGGTCATCCATCAGCTGGGTAATGCCAGCGTGGCGGGTAAATTTGTTGCCGAACAGAGAGAAGCTCATGGTGGATTAATCATCAGGAAAACGATCGGTAAAGCGCCACGATAGCGTTAGCGCCGTCGCGGCGCAATCTGTCCGGAGGTTAATTTCTGTTTTTTTATTCTGTTGATGAGGTTTTTCGCCGATTAAAACGCTGTTGGACGCCATTTGCTGACGTAGCTGAATCGATCCTTTTTTTGCTGCTTTTTCTGTGATCCATCTTACATTTATCCCTCACTGGTTATCGTTTTTATGCATAAAAATTGATCTTTTATCATGAATAAAAGCTAAGCGGCGCCTCTTTTTCCGGCTGGTGATAGCCATCACACTTCACCAGGTCGATGCTTTGTAGTCTTTGGTCTATGTTTAGCTAAATCAATTCAGCCAAAAAGGAGTCAAGCATGAAAAAATTACTGATTGCGGGCATTTCAGTTGCCGTAGTCTCCTGGCAGGTTCCAGCGCAAACCTTTGTGCTGACGGATGCTGAAGGCAGTGTTGAACAAGGCAACTGGCAAATCAACAGCGAGAAGCTGAAGATAAAAGATCATCGCTTCAGCATTGAGCAGAAGGTTCTGCACGGCGGCCGTCAGGAAGGCAGTAAAATCATCACCATCAGCAGCAACGATGGGTTGACCATTACCCTGAGTCCGAGTCGCGGTATGGATATTTTGCACGTTACCGGGCAGAACGTTCGGCTGGGCTGGGATTCGCCGGTGGACGAAGTGGTTAACCCAAACACCATCAACCTGGAAAGCCGCAACGGTTTGGGCTGGCTGGAAGGCTTTAATGAAATGATGGTGCGCTGCGGTTATGAATGGACGGGGCACCCGGTCACGACTAAGGACGGCACGCTTTACACTCTGCACGGCCGCGCCGGCAACACGCCAGCCTCTAAGGTGGAAGTGGAGGTCAGCGACACAGCGCCGTACACCATTACGGTGCGCGGTCTGCTGAAAGAAAACAGCTTTAAGAAATCCAATCTGCAGACCTTGACCGAACTGCGCTACGTGCCCGGCAGCACGTCGTTTACCGTACACGATACGCTGACCAACCATGCCGACTACCCGCGTGATTATCAGATCATTTATCACAGCAACTTCAGCACGCCGATACTGGAGCAGGGCGCCCGTTTCGTCGCGCCGGTGAAGGAGATCTCGCCTTTTAATGACTATGCCAAAGCCGGCCTGAAAGAGTGGCAAACCTATCAGGGACCGACTAAAGACTTTGATGAAATGGTGTTCAACATCACGCCTTACGCCGACAACGAAGGCAATAGCCTGGCGGCGCTGGTCAACCGTGCCGGAGATAAAGGCGTGTCGATTGCCTTTAATACCCGCCAGCTTCCGGTGCTGACGCTGTGGAAAAATACCGATACGTTGAAACAGGGTTATGTCACCGGCATCGAACCCGGCACCAGCTACGCTTATCCGGTCACCATTGAACGCGAACAGGGCCGGGTTAAACAGCTGCAGCCGGGGCAAAGCACGGTGTTTGAATTGACTTATAGCCTGCTGGGCAACGCCGATGCGGTACAAGCGGCGGAGCAGAAAGTGAAAACCATTCAGGGCGAGCATGAACCCGTGTTGACGGAAAAACCGATCGCCGTCGAGTAATTTATTGAATCAATAACATCATGAAGTAAAACGGGATTGCCGGTATCTCCACCGGCAATCCCGCCGCGTTTATCGCCCCCATTCTTCCGGCTGTATTCGCTTTCGACTTTATCCCTTCGGGCCAACGCGGCGCATTGTGTCAAACGGTCTCATTTACCCTGCGGTCCGACATTTATTTGGGTGCGATAGCCGCGTCAGCTTTACTTCAGCACCTGCGGGTTAACGCAGTTGCGATCGGGCTTGCCGGTCAGCGCGGCGATCAGATTATCGACCGCGCAGGCCGCCATGCTATAGCGCGTTTCATGGGTGGCGGAGCCGATGTGCGGCAGCGCCACCACATTTGGCAATGTCAGCAGCGGCGAGGAGGACGGCAGCGGTTCCTGTTCGAATACGTCCAGCCCGGCCGCCTTGAGGGTTCCCGACTGCAGCGCTTCAATCAGCGCCGCTTCGTCGACCACCGGTCCGCGGCCGATATTGATTAAAATCGCGCTGGATTTCATGTTGGCCAGCTGCTGGCGGCCAATCAGGTGGTGGGTTTGTTCCGTCAGGGGCAGCGTGATGCAAACAAAATCCGCTTCGGCCAGCAGCGCGTCAACATCGCAATAACGGGCGTTAAAACGTTCTTCGGCCTGGGGATGATGGCGGCGGGCGTTATACAGGATCGGCATGTTAAAGCCGAAATGCGCGCGTTGCGCCAGCGCCATGCCGATGCGGCCCATGCCCAGAATGCCCAGCGTTTTATGGTGCACGTCGCTGCCAAACCAGTCGCTGCCGATGCTGCCCTGCCATTCGCCCGCTTTCACGCGCTCCGCGACTTCAACGATCCGCCGGGCGCAGGTCAGCATCAGCGCCATCGCCGTATCCGCCACGGTGTCGGTTAACTCGGTGGGCGTATGCAGCAGCAGCACGCCGCGCTGATTCAGCGCCGCGACGTCAAAATTGTCGTAACCGACGGAAATGGTCGAGGCGGCGCGCAGTCTGGGCGCCTGACGCAGGAAGGCGTCGTCCACCTTGCCGCCCGAACCGATAAGCCCCTCGGCCTGCTGCAGAGCCTGTTTCAGCGCGTCATTATCCGGCGCCAGGCCGTCAAAGGCATGCACGGTGAAGTGCTGTTCCAGCCGCGCATGCAGGTCGGCGGGAAGTTTTTTGTACAACACGATAGAAGGCTTCATCACGAACTCCAGCAAACGAATGATCGGACTGTCATACCCGCTGGTTTTCCGGCTGCGGAGGCGCGGGGTTGCCGCGCCTCCGCAGTCTGAAAGCGGCCGGGTAGTCGATATTCAACATAGCACAAAGCGGCGCGGGGTTTCCCGCGCCTCATCAGGCCGGTTGAGGGTGAATCGCGCTGCGCGCCGGTTTAACGATCAGCGTCAGCACCACGGCGATCACTAACGCAATAGCCATAAACATATAGGAGGCGGCAGGCGTGCCGGTCGCGCCGTTCAGATAGCCGACAAACCAGGAGCCGAAAAATGAACCCAGCGCGCCCATACTGTTGATCAGCGCCATGGCGCCGCCGGCGACGTTTTTCGGCAACATCTCCGGAATGATGGCGAAGAACGGACCGTAGGGCGCGTACATCGCCGCGCCAGCCACCACCAGCAGGCTGTAGGAAACCCAGAAGTGGTTGGCGCCGACCGCCCAGGAGCCGAAGAACGCCAGCGCGCCGATCAGCAGCAGCGGCCAGACGAACAGCTTACGGTTTTGCATTTTGTCCGATGCCCAGGACACGACAATCATGGCGATAGTCGCCGCCAGATAGGGCACCGACGACAGCCAGCCGGCCTGCACCATGCCCATTTCCATGCCGTTGCGCAGGATGGAGGGCAGCCACAGTACGAAACCGTAGACGCCAATGCTCCAGGCAAAATACTGCATGCACAGCAAAATGACGTTGCGCGAACGGAAAGCCTCGCCGTAGTTGCGCACCGGGCGGATGCCTTTTTGCTCTTCTTCCAGCTGCGCCTGCAGCGCCTGTTTTTCCTGCGCGTTCAGCCAGCCGGCCTGCGCGGGTTTATCCTTTACCAGCACCCACCAGCAGAACGCCCAGATAATGGCCGGCACGCCTTCGATGATAAACATTTCTCGCCAGCCCCAGGCGTGGATCAGATAGCCGGAAACCACCGACATCCACAGCACCGTGACCGGGTTGCCGAGGATCAGGAAGGTATTGGCGCGCGATCGTTCGGAGCGGGTAAACCAGTTGCTGATGTAAATCAGCATCGCGGGCATCACCGCGGCTTCCACCACGCCGAGGATAAAACGGATGGCCGCCAGCATGGGGATGTTGCTGACCATGCCGGTCAGCGAGGCGCAGGCGCCCCACAAAATCAGACACCAGAAAATGAGTTTCCTGACGCTGCGGCGTTCGGCGTAGATGGCGCCGGGGATCTGAAAAAAGAAATAGCCGAGGAAAAACAGGGCGCCGAGCAATGAGGACATGCCGCGGGTGATACCGAGATCTTCATTGATGCCGGCGGCCGAAGCGAAACTGAAGTTAGCGCGGTCAAGGTAGGCCAGACTGTAGGTAATAAATACGATGGGCATGATGTACCACCATCGTTTGGCTGCAACGGTTGTTTTATTCATCGTCAGACTCCTTCAGTGTGACAGGCTTCCCGTTGCGTTCTGGTGTAGGGCCAGAGGTCTACGCAGGACGGAGAAGGGGGTAACGCCGTTATCGTTCAGGCGGCCGGCGCGGCGGCGGGCCGTCATTGGTCCCTTCCCTGGGGGCGCCGGGGCGCTCTGTACGGCGCGCGCGGTTGCCCGATTGCTCGTCCGACGCGGTTCCGGTGGATGACTCACTGCCGGTTCGCCGCCTGCAATAGGTTGGGCCGATGTTTACTCCGTCAGCGCGGCGCGGGTCGGCAATCCTTCGCTGTCGCCAATCGCCTGGATCGCCAGCGCGCCAATTTTGTTGCCGCGCTGCACCGCCTGTATCAGCGTTTTGCCTTCCAGCAGCGCGCTGATGGCGCCGACGGCGAAGCCATCTCCGGCGCCCACGGTATCGACCACCTTGCTGACTTTAACCGCCGGCACCGTCGCCTGATCGCCGGCGGCGGTTTTAAACCAGGCGCCGTCCGGCCCGGTCTTGATAATGACCGCCTGCACGCCGCGCTCCAGATAGAAATCGGCGATGCCGTCCGGCGTTGACTGGCCGGTGAGAATCTGGCCCTCTTTCAGGCCCGGCAGCACCCAGTCCGCGGCGCAGGCCAGCTTATTCAACTGCTCGACCATCATCTGTCTGCTGGACCACAGTACCGGGCGCAGGTTAGGGTCGAAGGAAATCGTCTTGCCCATTGCGCGCATTTCCCGCGCCGCCAGCTGGCAGAGCTCCAGCGACGGGCCGGACAGCGCGGCCGCCACGCCGCTCAGGTGCAGGTGGCGCGCCGAGCCGAAATAATCGGCGGCGAAATCGTCGCGGGACAGATGACTGGCGGCGCTGCCCTTGCGGAAATATTCCACGGTGGGATCGGTTCCATTTATGGCTTGCGATTTGAGCTGAAAGCCGGTCGGGTAGCGTTGGTCGAGGGTCACCTGGCGGGCGTCGATGCCTTCTTTTTCCAACTGCTGCAGGGTGAAGCGGCCAAAGGCGTCATTGCCGACGCGGCTGACCCAGCCGACGTTCAGGCCCAGCCGCGCCAGACCGATCGCGACATTCAGTTCGGCGCCGGCGATACGGCGGGTAAAATTTTCCACTTCCGCCAGGTCGCCGGGCTGTGTGGCGACGAACATCGCCATCGCTTCTCCCAGGGTGACCACATCCAGCGGTAAATCACGTTGTGCCAGCAGCGTTGTCATTATGCTTACTCCGCGCGCAAAAGATTAATGTAGTGGCGGGTTACCGCCGTCAGGTCGTCGCCCTGCAGGGGAAACTCGATGCCGAGCGGCGCGTTCGTCGGCAGGAGGGCCAGCAGATCGCGCCAGCTGCCGTCGCTGTCGTCCAGCGCGACGGCGTGCCAGCCTCGCGCGTCACGGGCGGCGGCTTTGACATGGATGTAGCCGACATGGCGCGCGAGGGCGGCGGCGGCGTCGAACGGGTTTTCGTCCACCCAGCGCCAGTTGGCCATGTCGAAGGTCATCGCGACCGGCAACGTTTGCGCCGCCGCCTGAAAGAAGGACTCGATAAGCGGTTGAGTGCCGCAGTCCGCGGTCTGATCGTTTTCCACCAGCAGTTCGACCGGGCTTTGCGCCAGCAGACTGCGCAGCGCGGAGAAGTCAAAGCCTGGCTGAAAGTGGCCGGCGGAGAGTTTCAGCCGGCGCGCGTTCAGGCTATGGGCTTCGCGCAGCAGCGCCGGCAGGTTGGGGTTGATCCGGTGTTGCGGCGTAAACAACGCTTCCGGCGCCGAGTAGACGGCGCAGAGACGGTGCTGCGCGATAGCGCGCGCCAGCGCCGGTAAATCCGCCAGTTCTCCCGCGGTGAACAGCTCGCGCCGTATCTCCACGCCGTCTGCGCCGGCGGCGGCAATCAGCGGCAGCAGGGCAGCCTGACCGCCATGCCGGCGTACGTTATCCGCGCCATAGGCGCCGGTAACCACCATAATTTGTCGTTTCATCCTGTCTCCTGAGCGGGTGACGTTACCACCTGATGATTTAGCGTTACGCTAAATGGAACCGGTTCCATATTAAAGCGACAGAGTGCGGAAATATGATCGTTATCACGAAGATGAATAAAAAATCGCCGGCCGGTGGTACGGGACGCTTAAGGCTTCTACCGTCGCCATTCTTTCGCTTAACGAGCGGGCAATGGCTCGGTCCGTTTCTGAGCCGCGCGCGGTGAAACCGCCGCAACGCGGCGTCAGACGGATGATCTGTTCGTTATCAGGGAGAGCGCAGCGGCCTGAGCCGCCGACAAAAAGAAAGGAGATCAGCGTGTGGTCGAGCCGCGCACGACCAGCGTGCCGGAAAAAACCTGTTCGTTAACCGGCGCGTCCATACCCTGTTGGATACGCAGCACCAGCTGTTCCAGCGCCGCGTAGCCGATACGGTAGGTCGGCTGTTTGAGCGTGGTGATGCCCGCGCCGGCCAGTTCGGCCCACTCCAGTTCATCAAAGCCCAGCAGGCCGATATCGCTGCCCCAGAGGATGCCAAGGCGACGCATGGCCCGCGCGACCTGCAGGGTCAGCGCGCCGTTGGCGGAGATCACCGCCTTGCGCATGCCGCGGTGGCGGGCGCTGAATTCATGCAGCACGGCTTCCAGCTTTTTGCCGTCGTTGAGCGGCGTTTCCGCCTGTTCCGCCGCCAGATGCGGATGCTGCGCCATGGTCTGGCGGAAGGCCAGCAGACGTTCCTGGCGGGTGTTGATCGCGCCAACCGGTTCGCTGAGGTACAGAATGGCCTCAAAGCCTTGCTGCAGAAGGTGGCTGGTGGCCTGGCTGGCCGCCTCATGGTTGTTCAGCCCCACCATATCGCAGGCGAAATCGGGAATTTTGCGGTCAATCAGCACCATCGGCAGCTGCGATTGTTGCAGCATCGATAGCGCTTCTTCCCGCATGCCGACGGCGTTTACCACGATCCCCTCCACGCGATAGCTGCTCAGCAGCTGCAGATAGTGTTGTTCCTGATTGACCTCATTGTTGGTGTTGCACACCAGCAGGGTGAGGCCGTGCTGACGGCAGGCGGCCTCGATGCCGCGCATGACGTCCACGGAGTAGGGGTTGGTGATATCGGCGATGATGAGGCCGATCAGCCGGGTCTGACCGCCTTTCAGGCTGCGCGCCATCTGGCTGGGGCGGTAGTCGAGCTGGCGGATGGCCTGCTCGATGCGCTGTTTGAGAGCGTCGGAGAGTAGGTGTTGTTCGCCATTCAGGTAGCGCGACACGCTGGTTTTGCCGGTGCGGGCCGTTCGGGCCACATCACTGATGGTGGCGCGCCCCGCCGCGCGCGGTATTTCCCCTCTGCTCACACAGCCCCTCCGTTTTCTGGTTGTCTGCCAGCGAGACTAACACACCCGGCGCCAGGCCGGGAATGCCTGCGCTCAGAAGCCGATCTGGCCGGGCGCCCACCAATTCATGATCAGGGTCCAGTGCTGGGTTTCCTCGTTGAACAAGCGTTCGGCCACGCGGAAGCCGTGGCGCCGATAGAACGCGCAGGCGCGCTGGTTTTGTTCATACACTTCCAGGCTCAGCCAGCGCGAACGCCGCTGAACATGCCGCAGCAGCGCGTGGCCGGTGCCCTGACCCAGACGTGCCGGGTGCACAAACAGGGCGCCGATGAAACGCTCGTCGAACACGCTGATGAAGCCGTCCATCTCTCCGGCGCGCCCGGCGACCCAGGTGCAGGCCGACGGCAGATAGCGCTCGCGCAGCGCGGCGGCGCTCTCCCGCCAGTAGGCCGGCTCGATAAACGGGTGCGCCTGCGTGGTGCTGTGCAGCCACAGCGCCATCAGCTCATCCAGATCGCTTTGACGCAGCGGGCGCGGCGTCACGCGCGGCGTTCCGGTTGATATCCGCAGTCGATAACGTGGTCGTTCACCAGCCCGGCCGCCTGCATAAAGGCGTAGCAGGTCGTTGAGCCGATAAACTTGAAGCCGCGTTTTTTCAACGCCTTCGACAGCGCATCCGACGTCGCGGTGCGCGCCGGCACGTCGGCCAGCGCGGCGGGGCGGTTAATCCGCGGTTGGTTATCGACAAAGGACCAGATCAAGGTCGTGAACGTTTCGCCCTGCTGACGCATCGCCAGCAGGGCGCGCGCATTGGCGATAATCGCTTCGATTTTGCCGCGGTGGCGGATAATGCCGCTGTCCAGCAGCAGACGGTCCACGTCACCCGGCGTCATGGCCGCCACGCGCGCCGGATCGAACTGATGGAACACGCGGCGATAGTTTTCGCGTTTTTTTAACACCGTGATCCAGGACAGACCGGCTTGCTGACCCTCCAGACACAACAGTTCAAATAGCTTTTGTTCATTGTTGCAGGGCACGCCCCATTCGTAGTCATGGTATTGTTGATACAGCGGATCCTGAGTGACCCAGCCACAGCGTTTCATGATGATTCCCTGTCGTTTTTGCCTGTCGGCGTGATGGCGATGGCCCGGCGGGAGGTTTGTTATTCTGCGAAGGCCGGCGGTGAAAATGATAATGGCACACTCAACACTGTATGGGCAACCAGCTACTTTCGCTCTGTGAGCGGCTTCGCGTTAAGTGCCGGCGCGGGGCTGCATGTGGGTAAAAGGAGAAATGAGAATGACAGTTGAATGGGTTGCGGTCTATCTGGCGCTGGGGGCCGTGGTGGGGTTTATGGCCGGGCTGCTGGGTATCGGCGGCGGCGGTATTATGGTCCCGGCGCTGACGGCCATGTTCGCCGCCCAGGGCGTGCCGGACGAGCACCTGGTGCATCTGGCGCTGGGAACATCGATGGCGGCCATCGTGGTGACGGCGATTTCCAGTATGCGCAGCCATCATCGCCACCAGGCGGTGCTGTGGCCGGTGGTGTGGCGCATCGCGCCGGCCATTCTGGTCGGCACCTTCGCTTCGACCTGGCTGGTTGCGCTGCTGCCTACGCGCGCGCTGGCGATCTTTTTCTCCTGCTTTATGGCGTGGGTCGCGTTTCAGATGGTGAAAAACGTGAGGCCCAAAGCGCAGCGCCACCTGCCGGGCACGATCGGCATGTCGTTCGCCGGGCTGGCGATCGGCGGTATTTCCGCGCTGGTGGCCATCGGCGGCGGTTCGCTGACCGTTCCCTTTCTGACCTGGTGCAACGTGCGCATCCAACAGGCGATCGGCACTTCCTCCGCGGTCGGGTTGCCCATCGCGCTGTCGGGCGCGGCCGGCTATATGATTAACGGTTGGTCGGCGACCGGGCTGCCGGCCTATAGCGCGGGCTATGTCCTGCTGCCCGCGGTGCTGCTGATCTCGCTGGTCAGCTATTTTACCGCCCCGTTCGGCGCCAGGCTGGCGCACCGTTTACCGGTGGCTACGCTGAAAAAAGCGTTCGCTTGTTTGCTGCTGCTCCTGAGTCTGAAAATGCTGCATACCATTTTTACTCGCTGAGCGCGGCGCGGCGGCCCAGCAACTTGTTACCGGATTCGGGCTGTATATCTTGCGGTCAGAGGGTATACTGGCGCCTTCATTGACAATCCACTTGTATCGCGTGCGAATCCAACATGCAAAAGTTTGATACCAGGACCTTTCAGGGCCTTATCCTGACATTACAGGATTATTGGGCGCGCCAGGGCTGTACCATTATCCAACCGCTGGATATGGAAGTCGGCGCAGGAACTTCTCACCCCATGACCTGCCTGCGGGCGCTCGGTCCGGAGCCGATCGCCGCCGCCTATGTGCAGCCGTCGCGCCGTCCGACCGACGGTCGCTACGGCGAAAACCCCAACCGCCTGCAGCACTACTACCAGTTTCAGGTGATCATCAAGCCTTCGCCGGACAATATTCAGGAGCTGTATCTCGGCTCGCTGAAAGAGCTGGGGCTGGATCCCGCCATCCACGATATCCGCTTTGTGGAAGATAACTGGGAAAACCCGACGCTGGGCGCCTGGGGACTGGGTTGGGAAGTCTGGCTGAACGGGATGGAAGTCACGCAGTTTACCTACTTCCAGCAGGTCGGCGGGCTGGAATGCCGGCCAGTTACCGGCGAGGTTACCTACGGTCTGGAACGTTTGGCTATGTACATTCAGGGCGTGGACAGCGTTTACGATCTGGTCTGGTGCGACGGCCCGCTGGGGAAAACCACCTACGGCGATGTCTTCCATCAGAACGAGGTGGAACAATCCACCTATAACTTCGAATATGCCGACGTAGATTTTCTGTTCACCTGTTTCGAGCAGTATGAGCGCGAAGCCCAGCAACTGCTGACGCTGGAAAAACCGCTGCCGCTGCCGGCCTACGAACGTATTCTGAAAGCGGCGCACAGCTTTAACCTGCTCGATGCGCGCAAAGCCATCTCTGTCACCGAGCGTCAGCGCTATATTTTGCGTATTCGCACCCTGACCAAAGCGGTAGCCGAAGCCTACTACGCCTCACGCGAGGCGCTGGGCTTCCCGATGTGCAATAAGAAAGAGAGCTAAGAGGCAGCCATGACAGACAAGACTTTCCTGGTGGAAATCGGCACGGAAGAGCTGCCGCCGAAGGCTCTTCGCAATCTGGCAGAATCCTTTGCCGCCAACTTTAGCGCCGAGCTGGACGCCGCCGGCCTGAGCCACGGCGAAGTCAGCTGGTTCGCCGCGCCGCGCCGTCTGGCGCTGAAAGTGGCGCGCCTGAGCAGCGCGCAACCCGACCGCGAAGTAGAAAAACGCGGACCGGCGGTGGCGCAGGCATTCGACGCCGAGGGGCAGCCGACCAAAGCGGCCCAGGGCTGGGCACGCGGCTGCGGCATCAGCGTGGATCAGGCTGAGCGCCTGGTCACCGATAAGGGCGAATGGCTGCTGTATCGCGCGCAGGTCAAGGGCGCGCCGGCGCAAACGCTGCTGCCCGGCATGGTGAGCAACGCGCTGGCCAAACTGCCGATCCCGAAATTGATGCGCTGGGGCGATAAAGACACGCAGTTCGTGCGTCCTGTACACACCGTGACGCTGCTGCTGGGCGACGAGCTGATCCCCGCGACGGTGCTGGGTATCGCCTCCGACCGCGTGGTGCGCGGCCACCGCTTTATGGGCGAAGCCGAATTCACCCTCGACCATGCCGATCAGTACCCGGAAATCCTGCTTGAGCGCGGCAAGGTGATGGCCGATTACGCGCAGCGTAAGGCGAAAATCAAAGCCGATGCCGAAGCGGCGGCGCGCAAGATTGGCGGCCGAGCCGATCTGAGCGATAGCCTGCTGGAAGAAGTGGCGTCACTGGTGGAATGGCCGGTGGTGTTGACGGCGACCTTCGAAGAGAAGTTCCTGGCGGTGCCGGCGGAAGCGCTGGTCTACACCATGAAAGGGGACCAGAAATACTTCCCGGTATACGACGACGACGGCAAGCTGCTGCCGCACTTCATTTTCGTCGCCAACATCGAATCGAAGGATGCGCGGCAAATTATTGCCGGTAATGAAAAAGTGGTGCGTCCGCGTCTGGCGGATGCCGAGTTCTTCTTCAATACCGACCGCAAGAAACGGCTGGAAGATCATCTGCCTCGTCTGGAAACCGTGCTGTTCCAGCAGCAACTGGGCTCTCTGCGCGACAAGACCGACCGTATCCAGGCGCTGGCGGGTTGGGTGGCGGGGCTGATTGGCGCGGATGTGAATCACGCCACGCGCGCCGGACTGCTGTCCAAATGCGACCTGATGACCAACATGGTGTTCGAATTTACCGATACCCAGGGCGTAATGGGTATGCACTACGCCCGGCACGACGGCGAAGCGGAAGATGTGGCCATCGCGCTGAACGAACAGTATCAGCCGCGCTTCGCCGGCGATGCGCTGCCGTCGTCGCGGGTATCCTGCGCGCTGGCCATCGCCGATAAGATGGATACGCTGGCCGGCATCTTCGGCATCGGTCAGCATCCGAAAGGCGATAAAGACCCGTTTGCGCTGCGCCGCGCCGCGCTCGGCGTGTTGCGCATTATCGTGGAAAAAGGCCTGCCGCTCGATCTGCAGGCGCTGACGGAGGAAGCGGCGCGTCTGTACGGCGATAAGCTGACCAACGCGCAGGTAGTGGATGACGTGATTGAGTTTATGCTCGGTCGCTTCCGCGCCTGGTACCAGGAAGAAGGCCACAGCGTGGACACCATCCAGGCGGTGCTGGCGCGTCGCCCGACCCGCCCGGCGGATTTTGACGCCCGGGTGAAGGCGGTGAGCCATTTCCGCTCGCTGGAAGCCGCGACCGCGCTGGCCGCCGCCAACAAACGCGTGTCCAATATCCTGGCGAAATCCAGCGATACGCTGAATGGCGAGGTGGACGCCGCTCTGTTGAAGGATGCGGCGGAAATCACGCTGGCGAGCCAGCTGGTGACGCTGCGCGATAAACTGGCGCCGCTGTTTGCCGACGGGCGTTATCAGGAAGCGCTGGAGGAGTTGGCCTCGCTGCGTGAGCCGGTCGATGCCTTCTTTGATCAGGTTATGGTGATGTCCGATGATGCGTCGGTGCGGGTTAACCGCCTGACGCTGCTCAGCCAACTGCGTGAACTGTTCCTGCAGGTGGCGGATATCTCCGTACTGCAGTAAGCGCGCCGCGCCAGGGCGACCGGCCATCCTATCGATGGGCGGTTTGTCCTGGCCGTCTCGAGCGCGATATTATCTCTGTCTCTGTCTCTGTCTCTGTCTCTGTCTCTGTCTCTGTCTCTGTCTCTGTCTCTGTCTCTGTCTCTGTCTTTGTCTTTGTCTTTGTCTCCCTGACTTTCCCGCCTTGCCGCGCGTGGCTTTCTCCTTTTTTCGTGGTCTTATTTGATGCCGCGCCTGACGAAGACGGCTTGCGTTTTCTGTCCGCGTGTTGATGCCGTTTTGCTGTGTGATCCGTTACCGATCATTTTGATAACATTTTGTTTTCAAATTCTTTTTGTGATCTGTCCTGTGAAATTTAATTTTCACGTGATTGAAAAATAGACTAAACGTGCCAGAATGAGCGAACTAAACCAGGGGGGTGACAGATCGCGGCTGACGAAGATGTATTGTCGCCGGCGTACGGTGATGCTTTCTTTCTACCGCGCGAGTTATTGACTTCATAGTGAAAGGTTATTTATTAATAAAACATATAACAGACTTTTTTTCTTATGATTATTAATTTTCCCTTATCTTATTTATCCGCCCGATAAGAGGGTGTCTATTTTTCGGTATTATCAGGCCGGTATTTATTCATTGTATTTTGTGATGGAGCGTCAGATTCTCTGTAGTCTGTAAATAATAAAAAACATTTATGTATTTTATTATTTACCCAAAATATTCGAGTTGCAGGAAGGCGGCGACGCAGCGACACATTGGCCGGCAATGAATTTGTCCAGCCAACGCCTGAGCTTCGCTGAGAGACAGAATGCCTCTCATTAATCCCCGGCAGCTCACGGCAGTAAGTGACCGGGGTGAGCGACAAACCTGTCGTGAGCAGAGTTGAACGCCGCTGGCGGCGGCCGGCAAGGGCGAGCCCCATGGATCGGGCAAGTAACAAGGCCTACGCACCTGCAACCTGAAGTATGAAGGGTAATTGAACGGTGAGGAGAAACGTCAGACATAGCCCAAAAAGAGAAGATGTATCCTGAAGAATTCAGCATGTTGCCAACCTGCTGGCGATTCAAATATAACGGCTATAAAGCCATCGATTTCGATCTGGGCGATCCGGAAACTTAAGAGCCAGGTCCGACAGGCGTTATTCACGCAGCCGGTTTGGACGCGGACAGCGCGCAGACAAAATGCCGCGCATTTTGAATGGCTGTCCGTCCGGCCCGCCGGGCGAGCGCAGCGAATACGCCGCCGCGTACGCACAGGACGTGAGGATTTCTGGCCCAGCCCGGATTCAACATGGCAAGTGAAATAGCCCTGATGGGATAACGTCTAAATATGGCGCGTATTTTATCGATACGCGAATCTGACGATCTCAATATGCCTCCGTCTGCTGTAACGCCAATTTCTTATTTTTTAATTACAGGAGACTATTATGAGTGCGATTAATTTTTCCATTCCCCGCGAGATTATTTACGGCGAAAACGCGATGGCGCGTCTGGCCAGGCTGTCGGGCCGTAAGGCGGCGCTGGTCACCGGCGGCAGCGCCATGAAGCGCAACGGCTTCCTGGCGCAGGCGGAAGGTCTGCTTAAGCAGGCGGGGATAGACTGTATGCTGATCGACAACGTTGAACCTAACCCCTCTCTTCATACGGTGCAGCGCGGCGCTGATGCGCGAGTTCGAGCCGGACTGGATTGTCGCGATCGGCGGCGGTTCGGCTATCGATGCGGCAAAGGTGATGTGGTGCTTTTATGAGCATCCTGATCTGACGCTGGAGCAGATTCTGCCGGTTGGTTCAATGCCGCCGTTGCGCAACCGGGCGCGTTTTATCGCCATTCCTTCCACCAGCGGTTCGGCGTCGGAGATTACGGCGTTTTCGGTGATTACCGATACCGATACGCATATTAAGCACCCTATCGTGGCGGCGGATATGGTGCCGGACATCGCCATTCTCGACCCGGCGCTGCCGGCGACCTGCCCGGCCTGGGTAACCGCCAGTTCGGGGATCGATGTTCTCACGCACGCGCTGGAAGCCTTTGTTTCCACCGCCGCTACATCCTTTACCGATCCTTATGCGCAGGAAGCGATCCGTCTGGTATTCGACCATCTGGAAACCGCCTGGCGTGAGCCTGACAATATGCGGGCGCGCTGCCATATGCATAATGCGTCGGCGCTGGCCGGGGTGGCGTTCACCAACGCCTCGCTGGGGATTGTACATTCGCTGGCGCATAAAATCGGCGGCGAATTCGGCGTTACCCACGGGCTGGCCAACGGTATTCTGCTGCCTTATGTGATTCGCTACAACAGCCAGAATACCGATAAATACCGGCAGGTGGAAAAACAGCTCGGTATCGCCAGCCTGACCGCAGCCATTCTTGAGCTGAATGCCCGCATCGATATTCCGGCGACCTTTAGCGACTGCCATGAAGTGGATTTCCCGGAGGATAAGTTTAACCGGGTACTGGACCGTATGAGCGCCAATGCGCTGGCGGACCCCTGCACGCTGACTAATCCTCGTCAGCCGAGCGTGGCGGATATGCGCCAGCTGTATTGCGAAGCCTGGTACGGTTAACCGGCTTGTCGCGCGCGGTAAGCGTGCGCCGGTCGGCAGGTGAACGCGGGCCGCTGAATAACATCGTGCCTCGCGATACGTCCGCATCGATAAATGGATGGCGCTCAGGCTACGGCACTCCGCTGTCAGATTTTGTCAGCAGGGCGGGCCGCGGCGCGTCGGGCGGGATAACGGATTAACCGGCATTATTCGGGCGTCGCGGACGTCAGCCCGTTGTTCATCGCAAAGGTGTTCAGCCTGGTCTTTAGCCCGTCGGGATACTGATAAAATTCATGGTCCACAGCGTTCAATCACAGGCCGGCGATGATAAACCATCGCCGGCCTTTTTTGTCGTCAGCCCTAAACCACCTCCGGGGGAGGTGGTGATTGTTGCCGTTCCCGCCGCCAGTCGGGCGAAAAAGCAATGCTGACCGCTCATGCGTGAACACTCAGCATTGATTCATCGGTGTCTGCGCCGGCGTTATTCCGGTTGCGTCGTGGAGGCGGCCGGCAGAGGCTTTCGCTCGTCCAGCGGCGTCTTCTGCTCTTCTTTTAGCTGCCTGAGTAATCCCTCAATGCCGATGCGATAAATAATCTCGATCAGCGCGTTTTTATCGGTAACGGTCAAACGCCGGAAGATCGCGGCCAGCTGCCGGTCGGTATCGTCATCGCTCAGGGGCGAACTTTCGCGCGCCTGCCTCTCTTCATTGATAGCGATATTCGAACTTTTATTCGAAATCCCGCTGCCGGTGGCCAGCCACGCCAGCGATACGCCGCATGCTTCCGCCACCAGCGCAAGGTTGTCCAGTCCCGGATAGATTTTGCCCTGCACATATTTGCGAATAGTGGTTTCCGATAGCCCGCTGCGGCGTGACAACTCCATGTTACTTAAACCATTCATTGCGATCTTCAGACGTTCGCCGAACAGGTGAATAGCTTGTTTTTCTATGATGAGATCCCGACTGGTTTTTAAATCATTAATGTCGTTTCGATCACTTTCTGCCATGCAACAAATCCTCTTCGAATTAAAATATATGCTTCATCACAAAAATTCGAATTAAAGCCTTGATATGATTTTTTTGTTCGGCTAATGTTTATCCATTGTCTGGTTATCCCTTTGACGGACGACCGGATAAACATCAGAGGATCACATAATACCCGCCATTAAACAAGATTGGCGCGGCGGGTTCGTATTCGCCATTTTTCCGCCGTCCGGAGACATGGCCTATATCTTTCGTGGCGTGAATATTATCAGGAAAGGGCGCGGCGTAATCGATCGCAGTAACAATGAACGTTTGCAGGGAAATAAATACAGGGAATAAAAAATGACATAAATAATCGATCATGCCGGAAATCACCGGTCGTTCACTCTAAATAATTCTAAATGCGGGAAAGCGGCAAGAAAGTGAAAAATTCATCGGGCGGATTTGCACGTCGCGGCGGCGCTCCGGCAGGAGGGCGACCAGGCAAAGACCGAATAATTGAGCGTAGCCAACGCATTTGCAACCTGAAGTATGACGGGTATATACCCTAAATAATTCGAGAGTGGAAAGGCGGAAAATAAGCGGCTGGCTCAAAAATCTGGCCTTTAAAGACAGCGGTGATCCCGTCACTATTATATTTGTGGCTGGCGTGTCAATCGCCATGCCGGCGTATTGGTTGAATCCATCTGGTCCGCCATTGATTGACCCTTTGAGTCTGACCGCGATTGACCTCTTAATTTACGGTCCAGTTATGATGATCGGTTTACAGGCTATGGACAGGGTGACGCGAAAGGCCACGGCCAGCGCGACCGGGCTGCTGGATTATCTTATGGTTTAGCCTGCGCCGGTATAAATAACCTCGCATATTTATGCTCCGCTTCTCATCGTGCGGGGTCGGTATTGGTGGGATGTCATATCCTGCAAGTGTAGCGCTATTATGCGAAGCTATTTATTTATGGATTTTATAGTGGATATTGCCGGCTGGCTCGGCGGATTTATTACGCTTATTGCTTTCTGTTTACTGACTATCGTCTTTTTAAGCTAACGAAAAAATAAATAATCAGATATGGCATCGGAGGCGAGATATCCGAACCTGTATTTAAAATAATGTGGTTTACGAAGAATTCAATGCGCCAGCAACCTGAAACAGGAAGGGGTATTAACGTTAGCGCAATGGCGCGCCGGCCAGCCTGCAAGGATTATTTTTGCGGGCAGCTGACCTGCGCTATTTATTCCACCTTTATCGTCGAAGAAATTATATACCCAAAATAACTCGAGTTGCAGGAAGGCGGTGACGCAGCGACAAATTCGTCGGCAACGGATCGCGCCAGACAACGGCTGACTTTCGGTGAGAGACGGAATGTCTCTCATTAATCCTCGGGGGATTACACCAGTCAGTAACTGGGGGCGACAACTCGGCCGGGAGCAGGTTTGAACGCCGCTGGCGGCGGCCCTGCAAGGGCGAGTCCCATGAATGAGCGAGTAACAAAACCAACGCACCTGCGGCTTGAAGTCTGAAGGGTATAACGGCGCCGTTATTTTTTTATTTCAATATATCTCTGATAAGAAGGGGTTTGTTATGCCAATTATGATTGTAGCCGCCGGGGTTATTCTTTTATTAATTCTTATTATGCGAATAAAGCTGAATACCTTTGTTTCGCTGGTCATTACTTCCTTTGTGGTGGCCATGCTGCTGGGTATTGAGCTAAAGGATATTGTCGGTTCGATTGAACGCGGCATCGGCGCGCAACTGGGTCATCTGGCGCTGGTCTTTGGCTTCGGCGCCATGCTGGGTCGGCTGGTTTCGGACGCCGGCGGCGGTTACCGCATCGCCATCACGCTGATCCGTCGTTTCGGCGAAAAGAATACGCAGATCGCCGTGGTGGTGGCGTCGTTTATCGTCGGCATCGCTCTGTTTTTCGAAGTGGGGCTGGTACTGCTGTTGCCGATTATTTACGCCATCGCCAGAGAGCTGAAGGTATCATTCCTGCATCTCGGCATCCCGATGGCCGCCGCGCTGAACGTGACGCACGGTTTTTTGCCGCCGCATCCGGCGCCGACGGCCATTTCGCTGGCCTACGGCGCGAATATCGGCCACGTGCTGCTGCTGGGCATTATGGTCGGCATTCCCACCACGCTGGTCTGCGGCCCGCTGTTTAACCGTATTCTGGCCCGCGTGGCGCCGGGGGTATATCAAAAGTCCGTCGATAGCTCGGTGTTCGGCGGCGGCCAGACCTTTCGGCTGGAGGATACGCCGGGCTTTCTGGTCAGTATGCTGACGTCGCTGTCGCCGGTGATTTTTATGGGCGCGGCCACGCTGTTTGAGTTAATGATGCCCGGCGAGTCGCCGCTGAAAAACGTCATTGGCTTTATCGGCGCGCCCGGCACCGCCATGCTGCTGTCGCTGATTATCGCCCTGTATACCATGGGCGTCGCGCGCCGCATTCCGGCGCCGCAGATTGGTAAGACGCTGTCGGACTCTATCGCTCAAATTGCGATGATGCTGTTGATTATCGGCGGCGGCGGGGCGTTCAAACAGGTGATCGTCGACGGCGGGGTCGGCGATTATGTCGCCACGCTGTTCAGCCATACCGCGCTGTCGCCGCTGCTGATTGCCTGGATGATCGCTGCGGTGCTGCGCATTTGTCTGGGGTCGGCCACCGTTGCGGCGCTGACCACCGCCGGACTGGTGGTGCCGATGATGGCGCAATTTTCCGTCGATCCGGCGTTGATGGTGCTGGCGACCGGCGCCGGCAGCGTCATCGCCTGTCACGTTAACGACGCCGGTTTCTGGATGATTAAGGAGTCGTTCGGCCTCAGTATGAAGGAGACCTTCGGCACCTGGACGGTCTTAACCACGGTGCTGTCCGTCTCGGGCCTGCTATTCATTCTGTTGACCGAGGCTCTGCTGTATTAGCCGGGGGAAGATCAGCGCGAGGAACCGGCTTTGCCGGTTTCTCGCTGTTGTGCCTTGCCGCCTGCGGGTTAGTCGACCCGATCGGTTTCAATCAGCATCAGCAACTGGCCGGCCTGTACCTGTCCGCCGGGCTGACGCTGCAGCGAACGCACGGTGCCGCCGACCGGCGCCACGATCGGAATTTCCATCTTCATCGATTCCAGAATGCCTACCGTTTGCCCGGCGCTGATGCGATCGCCCGGCTGCACCAGCCACTGCCACAGGCTGCCGGCCACTAGACTGTCCACGCCGCTGCAGCCGTCGGGAATGGGCTCGTCCGCGTCGTTCTCATCGGCCAGGCTACTGTCAAAGGTGAACTGTCCTTCCGCGCGCCAGCGCGCCAGTTCATCGTCGAAAGCCTGCTGCCGGCGCTGCTGGAACGCCGCGATATCGGCGCTGTCTTGCTCAAGCTGCGCCTGATACTGCGCCAGGCTAAAGCGTCCCTCCTGCGTTTTCAGCGGGTAATCGCCGTAAGGGAAACGTTCGCGGATACTCAGCAGCTCAGCGGCGCTGACCGGATAAAAACGGATCTGGTCGAAGAAGCGCAGCAGCCAGGGCTGGCTAAAAGCGTCGGTGCGGCGATCGCGGTTCCACATTTGCAGCGTTCGGCCAACGAACTGGTAGCCGCCCGGACCTTCCATGCCGTAGACGCACAGATAAGCGCCGCCGATGCCGACCGAGTTTTCGGCGGTCCAGGTGCGGGCCGGATTATATTTGGTGGTGACCAGACGGTGACGCGGATCGAGCGGCGTGGCGACCGGCGCGCCGAGGTAGACATCGCCCAGCCCCATGACCAGATAGCGGGCGCTGAATACGATCTCTTTTACCTGTTGGGCCGACGCCAGCCCGTTGATGCGGCGGATAAACTCGATATTGCTCGGACACCAGGGGGCGCCGGGCCGCACCGACTGCGTGTAGCGGGCGATCGCCTGTCGGCAAGCCTCGTCGTCCCAGCTTAGCGGCAGCCAGACGGTGCGCGAAGGCACCGCCGCGCCGCGCAGGTCGCCCAGCCGTTGGTCCGCCTGCCGCAGGTGCGCCAGCAGGCGATCGCGCGGGCAGAGCAGGCTATCGAAATGAATCTGCAGCGAGCGGATACCCGGCGTCAGCTCCAGCATGCCGGCCAGCGGGTGCTGTTCCAGCCACTGCATCAGCGCATGGACGCGAAAACGCAGCGCGATATCCAGCGTTTGTTCGCCGTATTCCGCCAGCAGGAAGCGATCGCCGGCGGCGCGACAGGTGAGCGCCGGCCGGCCGGCCCGGGCCGGCTGATGCAGCAACACCGGGTCGGGCAGCGAAGGCGCGGCGGCCGGCGGCCTGAGCCCGGCGGGCGTCAGCGTTTCAATCGTCCATTCGCGCTGGCGCGCCAGTTGGTCGGCCTGTTGCAGCGTGACGGGCACGAAGCGTATCTGGTCGCCGGCGCGCAGCTGGCCCAGCTTCCACCGATCCGCCTGAATCACCGTCGCCGGACAGACAAACCCGCCCAGAGAGGGGCCGTCCGGTCCGAGGATTACCGGCATATCGCCGGTAAAGTCCACCGTGCCGAAGGCGTAGGCATTGTCGTGAATGTTCGAAGGATGCATGCCGGCTTCGCCGCCGTCGCCGCGCGCCCACTGCGGTTTCGGCCCAATCAGCCGGATACCGGTGCGGCTCGAATTATAGTGCACCCGCCAGCTGGCGGCGAAAAAGGTTGCGATATCCTCGTCGGTGAAAAATTCCGGCGCGCCGTGCGGGCCATAGATCACTCGCAGCCGCCATTCATTCGACAGCGGCGGGTAAAGGCCGGCCGGCAGCGAGCGCTCGGCCAACTGGCCGGCCGCCGCCAGGTGCAGAACGTCGCCGGCGCGCACCTGGCGCCCGGCGTGGCCGCCGAAACGGCCGAGCGTGAAGGTGCTGCGGCTGCCCAGATAGGCGGGGCAGTCAATCCCGCCGGCCAGCAGCAGGTAGCTGCGGCAGCCTGCCTGCGCCACGTCCCCCAGCACCAGCGTCTGGCCGGCCCGGGCGTTAACCACCCGCCAGTGGGGCAGCGACCGGTCGTCGAGCGTGGCGTCGATAGGCGCGCCGGCTAGCACCAACGCGCAGTCGCGATTAAAACGCAGCGTCGGGCCACGCAGCGTGATCTCCAGCCCGGCGCAGCGTTCGTCGTTGCCCAGCAATTGATTGCCGAGGCGAAAGGCGAGGCTGTCGTAAGGGCCGGACGGCGGCACGCCGACATGCCAGTAGCCGATGCGGCCCGGCGCGTCCTGGAGCGTGGTGAGCGTGCCGCCGCTCAATACGTCCAGCGTGGCGGGTCGATAGCGAACGTCGCCCAGCGTAGCGGTGAGCACGCGGCCGTCCCGCACGGCGGGCTGATGCAGCAGGTGGCGCAGCCAGGGCAGATTGGTTTCGATGCCGTACAGCGTGGTGCCGTCCAGCACGCCGCTCAGCGCCCGCAGCGCGGCATCGCGCGTGGCGGCGTGAACGATGACTTTGGCCAGCATCGGGTCATAAAACGGCGACACCTCGCAGCCGCCGTCGACCCAGCTGTCGATGCGCAGGGCGGCATACGGCGCCTGTTGCGGGAAGACAACCTGGCTGAGCAGGCCGGCGCAGGGCTGAAACTGTTTCGCCGCATCTTCGGCATACAGACGCACCTGAATGGCGTGACCCCGCGGCGCGCAATTTAACGACGTCAGCGCGGGCAGGCAGCCGGCGCCCAGTTCGACCATCCAGCGCACGATATCGACGCCGTACGCCATTTCCGTGACGCCGTGCTCTACCTGCAGGCGGGTATTCACTTCCAGGAAGTAAAATTGTCGCGCGCTGTCGTCATAGACAAACTCCACAGTGCCGGCGCTGCGGTAGTTGACCGCCTGAGCGAGGCGGATGGCGGTGCGTTGCAGCGCCATGCGAACGTCGTCGCTCAGCCCTGGCGCCGGCGTCTCTTCGAGCACCTTCTGATTGCGCCGCTGGGCGGAGCAATCGCGTTCGCCCAGCGCGATGACGTTGCCGACGCCGTCGCCAAAAATTTGCACCTCGATATGGCGGGCGCGGGTGATGAACTTTTCTAAAAATACTCCGTCATCGGCGAAATTATTGCCGGCCAGCCGTTTGACGCGGCTAAAGGCCGCACGCAGCGACTCTGCGTCGTCGCAGCGCTGCATGCCGATGCCGCCGCCGCCGGCGGTGCTTTTCAGCATCAGCGGGAAGCCAATGCGCCGCGCTTCGCGTTCGGCCTGCTCCAGGTCGGTCAGCAACCCGCTTCCCGGCAGCAGCGGCACCTGATTTTCCTGCGCCAGCGCGCGGGCGCGGTGTTTGAGGCCGAATGCCGCCATCTGTTCGACGGTCGGGCCGAGGAAGACTATGCCGGCCTGTAGGCAGCGGGTGACGAATTCGGCGTTTTCGCTGAGGAAGCCGTAGCCGGGATGTACCGCCTGCGCACCGCTGCGCCGGGCGATATGCAGTAATTTTTCCTGATCGAGATAGGTGGCGCGCACGTTTCCTTCGCCCAGACTACAGGCCTCGTCCGCCAGACGAACGTGCAGAGAATGGCGATCGGCCTCGGCATAGACCGCAATCGCGCGGATGCCCATCTGCTTCAGGGTGCGGATGATACGCACGGCGATTGCGCCACGGTTAGCAATCAGTACGCGTTCAAACATGACTTTTTCTCATGGTGGCGCAGGTCGTCCTGCGGATAATACGCAGCGCATCCGGCGGGCCGTCCCGCCGCGCGGGGACGTTACCAGACGGCGACGTCGATCGGCGTTGGGTCATAGCCGTTGCAGGGGTTATTCAACTGCGGGCAGTTGGAAATCAGCACCAGCAGATTCATATGCGCCTCCAGCTCCACGTATTTTCCCGGCGCGGAGATGCCGTCGGCGAAGGTCAGCTCGCCGTCCGGCGTGACCGGCACATTCATAAAAAAGTTAATGTTATGGGTGATATCGCGCCGGGTCAGACCGTACTGCGGGTGGCTGGCCAGCGCCAGCATCCAACTATCGCGACAGGCGTGCATGTGGCGCGTCTCCAGATCGTAACGCACGGTATTGCTTTCGCTGGCGCAGGCGCCGCCCAGCGTATCGTGGCGCCCGCAGGTATCGGCCACGATGGTCAGCATCGGCCGGTCTTCGCTTGAGCGCAGAATGCTGCCGGTGGTCAGGTAGAGGTTGCGCTGGCCGCGCAGCGTTTCCATCACGCTGTAGCGCTCGGCGGTATCGTCGGCGTTGAAAAACAGCGTATCGGCGGCCTGGTTGCCCGCCAGATCGGTAATGCGCAAGGTCTGGCCCTGCCCGATGCGCCGCAGCCAGTAATCGCCGGCGCCGATCGTTTGACGATAGCCGGCCTGCTGAGGATCGCGCGTGCTAAGCTGCATCATGATCAGACTCCTTGTGGTTGTTCGGCAAGATAGTAAAGCTGGTTATTGGTCAGCCCGCGGCGGTTTTCCGGCCGCGTCAGACAGATATCCGGCAGCGGGGCGCTGTCCGCCAGCAGCTGAATATCGACCGGTCCGCGTGGATATTCGCCTTCCTGCGCCAGCGGATGCGGGCAGGTGTGCAGCACGACCAGCGTATCGAGCGCGAAACGCAGCGTAACGCTGGCGCCGGCGGCGCCCTGCCGTTCAAGCGCCAGCCGGCCGTTTTCATCGGCGCTGACGCGGGCGAAAAAGTTGACGCAGGCGGCCAGGTCGCGTTTACCCAGACCATATTTAGCCAGTTCAGTGAGAAAACTGTCCCGGCCGTTCTGGTGGCGCTGATTACGGGCCTGCTGGTAGTCGAGTTCGCCAAACTGCTGCGCCACCCGCTCGGCGCCGGCCGCGCCGCATACCGTTTCGTGCCAGCCGAAACTGTCCTCCTCGATGCCGCAAAAAATCCTCCCCATATCCGAATAGAGGCAGTGTCCGGCGGTCAGGCGGAAGGTGTGCTGGCATTTGAGCGTGTCCGGCGCGTTATAGCGTTCCAGCAGGTTCTCCGGGTTATACAACAGCATACCGACGTTGGCGCCGCCGCTGACGTCGGTCAGGCGCAGCGCGGTGCCCCGCGACAGGCGGAACGACCAGTGCGAGCCGGCCGGCAGTTGTGTCTGATAACGGTAAGGTTTCATTGTGAACTCCTCATCATGGATGCGCTCAGGCTGTCCGCCAGCGCCGCAGGCGTGCCGGCGGGCTGGCGGTCGAGCGGAATGTCGTAGGTGATGCTGGCTCCCCAGGCATCGGGCGCCTGTGGATCGTGGCGCAGTTTGTCGAAGACCCATAACCGGGAGCCGAGCGAGAATCCTTCGCGCAGGTCGTGGGTGATCATGAAAATGGTCAGCCGGTGGCGCCGCCACAGCTCGGTAATCAGGTTGTGCATCTCGGCGCGCATACCCGGATCCAGCGCGCCGAAGGGCTCGTCCAGCAGCAGGATGCGCGGCTGTTTCATCAGCGCCTGAGCCAGCGCCAGCCGCTGCTGCATACCGCCGGACAGCTGATGCGGGTATTTATGCAGCGCGTGGCCGAGCCCGACCTGCTGCAGCATCTCAACGGCGCGCTGTCGCAAGGGACGCCGCTGTTTTCCCCACACCCGGCCCAGCCAGCGCGCGTGGCTGAATTCGTCGCCGATCATGACGTTTTCCAGCGCGCTGAGATGCGGAAAAACCGAATAGCGCTGGAACACCACGCCGCGATCCTCGCCCGGTTCCTGGGCGATCGGCCGGCCGTCGAGCAGCAACTGACCGGCGCTCGGGCTTTCCGTGCCGAGCATCAGGTTAAGAAAGGTGGTTTTGCCGCAGCCCGAGGCGCCGACAATCGACACGAATTCGCCGCGCTGTACGTCGGCGTTGAGGCGCTCCAGCACCACCTGATCGCCGTAATGTTTGGCCAGATTTTTCAGGGTCAACAGACTCATGCGTCGCCTCCTCAGGATTGACTGGCGTGGTACCAGGGCCACAGGCGGCGGCTGCAGGCGCGCAGCAGCCAGTCGAGGGCGAAGGCCAGCAGGGTAATCCAGGCCACATAGGGCAGGATGACGTCCATCGCCAGGTAGCGGCGCATCAGGAAGATGCGGTAACCCAGCCCCTCGGCGGAGGCGATGGCCTCGGCGGCGATCAGAAACAGCCACGCCGAACCGAGCGACAGCCGCACCGCGTCCAGCAGGCGCGGCAGCATCTGCGGCAGGATGATGCGCCACAGGATTTGGCCGCTGTGGGCGCTCAGCGTCTGGGCTTTAATCAGCTGTTCGGCGGGGATGGTTTGCACCTGCTGCTGCAGATCGCGGGCGATAAACGGCGTGACGCCCACCACGATCAGCACGATTTTCGATACCTCGCCCAGGCCGAAGCAGATAAACAGAATCGGCAGCACGGCCAGCGGCGGGATGAGCGCAAAAAGCGTGATCAGCGGCGAGCAGACGGCGCGCACCACGGGCAGCGCGCCGCAGAACAGCCCGAAAAACAGACCGGCCAGCGCGCTGATGGCGATACCGCTCAGCAGCCGCTGCAGGCTAACCAGTGTATCGAACCACAGCAGATAGCGGCCCGTGCGCGCATCGGCTTCAAACGCCATGCGGTAAAGCGCCTCGCCCATGGTGCCGAAGGCGGGCAGCAGTTTATCCGAGGCGTTGGCGGCCAGACGGGCATCGGAAGCCATCAGGTAAATCAGCAGCAGCGCCAGCAACGGCAGAAAACCCAACAGACCGCGCGCCAGCGGAACCGGCCGATAGTTAATGATCTTACGCATCAGGCTTCCCCTTGCGGTTAAAGCTGGCGGGCCGCGGCCAGTTTCAGGAACTCGTCGCTGAAGCGCAGTTTGACGTTATCCGCGTTACCCCAGACGCCGGACGGCGTGGCGATGCCGGTAACGTCGGCGCTGCCGGCGCCGTTGCCCAGCAGACCGTGGCGGAAGGAGAATTCGGCCACCAGCTGCATGGTGGATTTCAGTTGCGGACTCTGAACAAAAGTCAGCGCTTCCTGCGGCGTGGCAAACAGGTAAGTGGCCGCCAACTGGGCATCGAAGCCCGCCAGATCGGTCCCGGAAGCCTGGCCCATCGCCGTGCGCGCCTGGCGCGCCGCGGCGCTGTCGCCGCGCATGACGGCGAGGGTTTCATACCAGGCGCCGGTCAGCGCCTTACCCAGTTCGGGGTGCTGGCGCAGCGTGGCGCTATTTACTACCAGAAGATCGAGAATTTCGCCGGGGATATCGGCCGAGGAAAACAACAGGCGGCTGCCAGGCTGTTTCTGCGCTTCCGCCAGCAGCGGGTTCCAGGTGACGATGGTGCGCACGTCCGATGTGGTGAAGGCGGCGACCAGATCGGCATCGGCCGTATTGATGACTTTAATGTCGCGTTCGCTCAGCCCGGCCTTCTCCAGCGCGCGCGCCAGCAGGTAGTGAGAAACGGACAGCTCAACCAGATTCACCGGCTGACCTTTCAGCGCCGCGATGCCGTCGCCTGCGCTTTTCGTCAGGATGCCATCGTTGCCGTTCGAGTAATCACCGACGATCAGCGCGGTGCTGTCCACGCCGCCGGTGGCCGGAATGGTCAGCGCGTCCATATTGGTCATGGTGCAGCCGTCGAAGCCGCCGGCGGTGTACTGGTTGACCGACTCGATGTAGTCGTTGACCTGGACAAACTGGATATCGATACCGTACTTATCGGCCCACTTTTTGACAATGCCGTGTTGCTGGGCGTAATCCCAGGGCATCCAGCCTGCGTAGATCGACCAGCAGAGTTTAAATCCGGGTTTCGCCGCGGCCTGAAGGACGGGGCTGACGGTGAGGGCGGTCAGGCAAAGTGCGGCCAGTAACAGCAGGCGTTGGAAAGCGTTTCGCATAGTGGATCCTCTGACGTTAGCGCGAGTAAAATGCAGGAGAACGGCGGCGAGAACGATCTCGCTTGGTCTCCCGGGCTTTTATCCCGCCGTGTAACCGCCAGAGGACGGTCGGTCACTCTCGGACCAGCATCGCGTTGCGACCGGAACCCTAGTGACCCGTTAACAAATTGTCTGGCGACACCGGTTGCCCGCTATCGCTCCTGCTTACGTTTTCACCGTAGCAAGAACCCTGCCAGGTCCGCAATGCGCCGCCGCGCCGGGCGCCGGGCGAAAATGGCCGGCCTGTTGGCGGCGCGCGCGGCGCGATGGTTGTGCAATGGGTCGTTAGCTTGCACCAAAAATGAACACGGCGGCCGCGGCGCGGACGGAAAAAAGGTGGCAGCAGACTGATTCAGCTATGCTTAATGGCGCGTGAGGCACATAATTTGTGCCCGTTATACTTTCAGGCTGCAGGCGCGCGGGCGCCGTTGTGCGAAAGCGTCACGTTTTGTCCTGTATCCCGAACGATTTAGGGCATAGGATCTGCTATCCGGCTGATTCGTGGTTATAAAAAAAGGAGTCATTGATGAGGGTGTTTACGAGATACCGTTCTCGCTGGCTGACGCCGATTCTGGTGTTGCTGGCCGTGTTACAGCTTGCCGCCTGCGGCGATAAGGAAGGCGACCAGCGCAAGGCGTTTATCGAATTTCTGCAAAGCTCCCCGGTGCAGAGCGGCGGTCCGCTGCCGGCGCTGAGTACCGACCAGAAACAGCGTTTCGGACCCTATGTGAATGATTACGCTATCCTGACCACCTTTTCCCAACACCTGCAGCAGTCGGTGGCCAGCAGCCTGAATCCGCTGCTGGAGCAGGTGAAGCAGATCCGTCTGCCGCAGGACTACGTCACGCAGCGCGATAATCTGCGCCAGCTGAATGGATCGCTGAACTTACTTAGCCAGCAGATCCAAAGCTCGAAGATGCAGGCCGATACCGCGCGCCAGGCGCTGAAACAGCCGGAGGATCTGCAGGTGGTTTATCAGCGTTTGTATACCCGCGTCGTGACGCAGCCGACCGAGGCGCTGTTGCCTGCGATCCCGCAGGCCACGGCCTTTGCCCAAAATCTGGTGCAGGTGGGCGATTATTTGCAGGCGCAGGGCGATCAGGTGGTGTTTAACGGCGCGTCCGTGCAGTTTCGCACCCAACAGCAAGTGAATCAGTATAACGGCCTGGTATCCGGTCTGGCGGCGCAGCAGCAAAGCCTGGCGAACGCGCTGCGCAACCAGAATCTGCAGCAGTCCGGGTTGGTTGCGCCGTAAATGCGCGAAACCGCGCGGAGTCTGCATCGCCCCGCGGTTTCGTGTATGCTTGTGCCCTTTATTTTTCGCCACCGACAGGCCGGATATACGATGAAAGAGCAGGAAAAAGCAGAAATTAAGCGTCTGAGCGATTTGCTGGAGACATTAAAGCGCAAACAGCCGTCGCTGCTTGCCCAGGGTAATGCGGAAGCGATCGATCAGAATGAACAGGAACAGACAAAGCTGGCGGCGGAGATTGAACGCCTGCGCGGCGTCAGGGAGCAGAAGCTCAGCAAGCAGGCGCAGAAACTGGCAAAACTGCCGTTTAGCCGGGCGATTACCAAAAAAGAGCAGGCCGATATGGGCACGCTGAAGAAAAGCGTGCGCGGGCTGGTGGTGGTGCACCCGATGACCGCGCTGGGCCGGGAAATGGGTCTGAAAGAAATGACCGGCTACGCGCCCAAACCGTTCTGAGTTCAGGCGCGTGCGTTAGCCGGCGCGCCTTATCCCCCCCCCCGTAATTCCTGCAGGCGCGGGTTTGTATTCCGGCGCAAGCGGGCGGAGCCGCGCCCTGCGGCCGCGCGTCGACGCTATTTGCCGCCGGGCCGCGCGCCGTACAGCCGGGGATCAAAACTTTCTATTTCTCCGCGCAGACAGCGGTTCTGCATGGTTTTACTCCAGCTGGCGGATAGCCCGGCGGCGGACAGCAGGCGCCGATACAGCTGGCGATCGAAAGGCGCATGGAAGGCAATGGCGATGGCTTCGGCAACCGACACCTCGCTGTTGCGCGATACCCGTTCCAGCCGCTGATTGCCGCTGACCTGACCGCCGCCGACGACGCGGTACAGCCAGCCGCAGTAACCGGTCTCCTGCATCAGCAGCGACAGATTGCCGATATTAAACTGCGCGTTGAGTTTATAGCAGGGCGAGCGTGGCTGCGTCACCTGAATCAGCGTCTCGCCCCAGCGAAAAATATCGCCGATGTAAACATTTTGCTCCGTCAGCCCTTCGGTGGAGAGATTTTCGCCAAAGGCGGCGGGTGAGAATAGCTCGGCCAACTGCGGGAACTGCAGCTGCCAGTAACGATAGTGCTCGCGCGGATAGTGGCACAGCGCGCGATCCGGCCCGCCGTGCACCTTCTTCTCCGCCTGTTCGTCCCCCTCCAGCCCCAGCGCGCCCAGCGCCAGACTGCCGTCGACGCGCCGTTTGACGATCGCGCTCATTCCGTTTTGCCAGGGGGCGATCCCGCCGGTATAGATCTGTGGATACTGCATACGGGCTCCTTACTGTCGGCTATGCGCTTATCATACCGCCCGCGTAGCGGACGGTATAGCCGAAGGACCCCGGCGCGCCGGCGATGGTTACGGCCGGTAGTTTAACGCGTGCGCGGTCGCGGCAGGGACGGCGGAGATCGGCGGCGTGTCCCCGGAGGAACGCGACAGGCGAAATACCGAGACGGCGCGCGTCAGCAGCATCGCCTGTTCCTGCAGCGAATCGGAGGCGGCCGAAGATTGTTCCACCAGCGCCGCGTTTTGTTGCGTGGTGCTGTCGATTTCCACTATTGCCTGGCTGACCTGCGCGATGCCTCTGCTTTGCTCGTCGGAGGCGGACGAAATTTCCTGCATGATGTCGTGAACGTGGGTGACCGAGTTGACGATGTGCTGCATCGTCTTACCGGCGTCGGCCACCAGCGTGGCGCCGTCGCTGACTTGCGCGACGGATTGCTTAATCAGCTCCTCGATCTCTTTCGCAGCCTGCGCGCTGCGCTGCGCCAGGCTGCGCACCTCGCCCGCCACCACGGCGAAACCGCGCCCCTGTTCGCCGGCGCGCGCGGCTTCCACCGCGGCGTTAAGCGCCAGGATATTGGTCTGGAAGGCGATGCCGTTAATCACCGAGGTAATATCGGCTATTTTGCGCGAGCTCTGTTCGATA
This sequence comes from Affinibrenneria salicis, assembly GCF_008710095.1. Next base: position 112,781 of record NZ_VYKJ01000011.1, on the reverse strand, counting down.
TGCGTCATGGTGCTGACCACATTATCAATCTGCTTGCCGCCCTGCCGCGCGGTATCGGACGCTTCGATCGCCAGTTCATTGGCGTGATGAGCGTTTTCCGCGTTTTGTTTTACCGTGGCGGTCAGCTGTTCCATGCTGGCGGCCGTCTGTTCCACCGCGGCGGCCTGCTGCTCGGTGCGGGATGACAAGTCGGTGTTCCCGGCGGAAATTTCGCCCGATGCGCTTGAGATATGGCTGACGCCGATGCGGATTTCGTCGATCATGCCGTGTAGATTGTTGTTCATTTTCGCCATGGCATTGAGCAACTGCCCCAGTTCGTCGCGGCGCGGCGTGGCGGACGAGGCGGTCAGATCGCCGGTGGCAATCCGCTCGGCGAGCGCCAGCGTCTGGTTGAGCGGCGTGGTGATTTGGCGGTAAATGAACCATGCGATCATGACGCCCAGCAGCAGGGTAATCAGCGCGGTGGCGGCCAGCTGGATCTTCGAACGGCTGATGTCCTGTTGGGTCAGCTGCAGTTGATCGTGTAATAGCTGCATGACCACTTCATTTAACTGGCCGGCGATCTCCGCCATTTCTGCCGCATAACTCATTTCCTGTTGCCAGGCCGGCTGCCAGGCAAGCGCCTGTTTCCCATAGCTGTTCATAATATCCAGCACCGGAGAAAGTATGGCGCGCTGTTCATCCGACAGGCTGAGCGTCAGCGAGGCCAGCGCGCGCTGCGCGTCGTCAATGGACTGGCTCAGGCCGGCTTCAGATTTGCTGCCGGGCGACAGCAGCAACCCGCGAACCTGGTAGCGGACCGCCATTAATCTGGTATTGACTTCAGACAGCAAGAGCTGCTGCGTCTGACTGTCGCTTGCGGCCGTTAAGTTGTCGCCCAGCTGTTTTAACGTTCCTTCCGTGGCGGAGATATTCCAGCTTTCACGAATCGCATTTTTTTTCACGATGGCTTCGTTATAGCTTTTTTGTCTGGACTGATAGCTGGCGATAAGGGGCGTCATCTGGTCGAATTTTTGTCGGTTGCCTTCCGACCAGCTCATGGCTTTTGCCTGAGAAATTAATGTAATGATGTTTTCAATATGGGTGATATTTTGTTTGAAATAGTCGGGATTATAGCTGGAGCCATAGGCTGCCCGATAATACTTCGCCTGATTCACCTCATCATTAATGCTATGACTTAAATTTAATTTACTAATACTGTTTCTCAGTGATTCAACCTGAATAATGCTGCTGCCGGCAATGATAATGGTCATTAATAACACCAGGAAAAAACCTAAGCCGAGTTTTTTACCGACGCTAATGTTTTCAAATTTTATCGCCATTGTGCGTTTCCACCCTAATATGAGCCAATATCGTGTCCTGAATGTTTAAACCCGATAAATTTCAGGGCAGGCGGGCGGTAGCCGAACGCCTTTCCTTGCGCGAAACCGGCTGTATGACGCCGGTCGTGCAGGGAAAGCCAACACCGATGCGATCTGAAAAATGACGGATATATACCGTTGCCTGATTACCTGCAGAGACTGGTTGTGTTGATTTAAACGCATGTCAAAACGACAACGATTCACCACATCGGTAATATCGGCCTGGGCGGGTCACTCTTTATAGCTGGAAAGGTAAAACTTATAGCTGGAAAGGTAAAACGTTCGGGGCGGGAAGCAAAAATCCGCCTGCATAGACAGCGGCTTTGACACGACCTCCGGAAAGGGACTAAAAAAACTAAATAGCTTCGCGCATTGATACTTCACTGTTGACCATGCTACAGCACGTAACTGATGACAATAGCATTTAAATAATATTTAAAAACAGCCAATTATGATTTAATCATAATATTATAGTCACGCAATTTGCAGGGCACCTGTAGCGCTATTATGCGAAGCTATTTAGTCCGCCATTCTTTAGCATTGTTCCTGAATGCATTACCGATAAAGAAACGCCACAGTGTCTCTTAATCGTCCCGGCGTAAGGCGAAACATTTCCTCGCCGGCTTGCTTCGGGCTATAGCGCCGCGGGAACGCTCGCCGCCTGCTAAGGAAGTAATGCCGTTCGGTTAAGCGTTTTTATACCGTTTTGAGTATTTATCGGGTAGGTAAAGCACCGTTCGCTCATAGCATCGGTACTTTCTCTTATGTGGAAGGATGTACCATTTTATGGTGACCTACTGATTTAATAGATAGATCCCCCAACCGCTCCATCATCAGAACCCAGCCAGGCTGCCGGCTGTACCGGTAAGCGTCTTCGGTCAATACTGCATGGGTGGGTACTTTGCAGAGCCTCCTCTATCCAGTGCGGGTTAATTTCCCGTCAAAAAACAGACAGGTCGGAATCAGTCGCTTCAGCAACGAATTCAACGTCCTGCTAAAACGAAGCATAAAATTAATCCGAAAAATTTAGGGTTTTCCGGATTTTTTCAACGCTACAGGATCGTGCAAGTTTTCTTAAACGATCGGCATTGCCTGCTAAGGAAGTGGTTTAAGGCTGACAATAAATAATCCGGAGCAGGGCTCCGGATTATTTTGCCGGTCGGCGGTTATTTTTTCGCGTCGCTAAAGCGTTTCGCCGCTTCGTCCCAGTTAACCACGTTCCAGAAGGCTTTGATGTAGTCTGGACGACGGTTCTGGAATTTCAGGTAGTAGGCGTGTTCCCACACGTCCAGCGCGATGATCGGGTAGCCGGAGACGCCGGAGATCGCTTCACCCATCAGCGGGCTATCCTGGTTGGCGGTTGAGACGACGGCCAGTTTGCCGTCGTCTTTCAGCACCAGCCAGGCCCAGCCGGAACCAAAGCGCGTGGCCGCGGCCTGCTCGAATTTTTCTTTAAAGGCGTCAACGCTGCCGAAATCGCGTTCGATAGCCGCTTTCAGATCGCCGGTCAGCGTCGTGCCGGTTTTCAGGCCTTTCCAGAACAGGCTGTGGTTAGCGTGGCCGCCGGCGTTGTTGCGCAGGGCGGTTTTTTTCTCGACCGGCACCTGGTCCAGCCTGGTGATCAGTTCTTCAACCGGCAGTTTGGCCAGTTCAGGCAGAGACTCCAGCGCTGCGTTGCTGTTATTGACGTAAGTCTGGTGGTGTTTGGTGTGATGGATTTCCATCGTTTGTTTGTCAAAATGCGGTTCCAGTGCGTCATAAGCATAAGGCAGGGATGGCAGTGAATAACTCATGTTCATCATCTCCAGTTGTAGTGGTGCGGTTTGTTAGTACCGCGTAATCATTCAGATCATTATAGTTAATTAAATGATATTGAAAATGATTATTGAGGACTTAATGTGGTTGACCGTGCGTGCCGGCGGCCAGTAAAGGCGCGCATTATGCCTGTATGTGTCGTTGATGGACGAAATCGATCTAAGGCGCGCCGCGGCTTAGCGCCCGCCGACGCGGGCGCTGCATGTGCCGGATGATGCGCAGCGTCCGTTCGTCTGCGCCGTCGGACGTTGACTCAGTAGAGTGTAGCGGTTTTCCGCCCGGCCCGCCTGACGCCGACGTCAGGCCCGGTCCGCCGGCCGCTGCAGACGCGACGGGTGGGTATAGATGGTGGCGCGGCCGGGTCGGCAGAAGCCGACCAGCGTCAGGTTGCAGCGTTCGGCCACTTCAATCGCCAGCGAAGTGGCCGCGGAAACGGCGAACAGGATTTCCACGCCGCACATGGCGGATTTTTGCACCATCTCATAGCTGGCGCGGCTGGAAACCAGAACCGCGCCCTGTTGCCATTTGCGCCTGGCCCGCAGGCCCAGCAGTTTATCCAGCGCAACGTGGCGCCCGACGTCCTCGCACCCGCCCGTCAGCCCGCCCTGGGGCGCAACCCAGGCGGCCGCGTGAGTGCTGCCGGTAAGCTGGCCGACGACCTGCACTTGCTTCAGTTGTTGTAACGCCTCCGCCAGCTGAAGCAAATCGAAGGATTGAGTAAAGGGCAGCGGGGCGATCGGTTTGCCGATTTCCGCCAGCTGTTCCACGCCGCATACCCCGCAGCCGGTGCGCCCTTCCATGGCGCGCCGCCGCGCTTTCAGGCCGCTAAACCGGCGGCTGGACAGCTCAATCTGCACTTCAATGCCGTTGCAGACCGGCTGAACGTCAATGCCATAAATATCCTGCGCCGACTGAATAATGCCTTCCGACAGGGAAAAGCCCAGCGCGAAGTCCTCGAGATCTTTTGGCGTCGCCATCATGACGACGTGCGAAATACCGTTGTATACCAGCGCTACCGGCACTTCTTCCGCCAGCCAGTCCGCCTCTGCGGGCGCCAGAGGATCCTGGCGACGTACGCGCCGCTGACAAGCGCCGACGGGCGCGCTATTTTCCCTGACATCCCCTGGCTGTGGATCCGTTTCTTTCACCGTAACACCATCTGTAAATCACCCTAAAACCGGAGCTGTGATTATTCCACCGCCGGCGATCCGATGCGAATGTTTATCGTGAAAGCGCGCGTGTTTTCGCTCGGCGCAGGCTTAGCGATCCCTGCCTGAACGATAAATTGTGCGGTGACTCGAAGAGTTGCAACTTGTCTGTTTATTATCCTGTCGTAAACCCCAGTCGACGTCTACCCTGTAAGCAGAGTCACTTTCTGAGTCGTCCCGCTTTTGATGTCCTGACATTTAACGCTGTTTTTCCTGCGGCCTGTCGGCCGCGCAATCGTTCAGCGAAAAGGAGACAGAAATGGCCCAACATCCTGAGAAATCCCGGGCAGCGTCCGGCGCATTTGAACATTCGCTTAATGTTAAAAAACGTTATGACAACTTTATCGGCGGAGAGTGGATTCCGCCTGTCGGCGGCGAATACTACGTCAATCTGACGCCCGTCACCGGTCAGGCGTTATGCGAGGTCGCCAGTTCGGGTTTACCGGATGTGGATCTCGCGCTGGACGCCGCGCACAAGGCGAAGGCGTCGTGGGGCGGGCTGTCGGCGCAGCAGAGGGCGCAGGTTATCAACCGCATCGCCGATCGGCTGGAGCAGAATATCAATCTGCTGGCGCAGGCGGAAACCCTGGACAACGGCAAACCCATTCGCGAGACCAGCGGGGCCGATGTGCCGCTGGCCATCGATCACTTCCGCTACTTCGCCGCCTGCATCCGCGCGCAGGAAGGGGGGATCAGCGAGATTGACGGCGATACCGTCGCCTACCATTTCCATGAACCGCTGGGCGTGGTCGGGCAGATTATTCCATGGAATTTCCCGCTGCTGATGGCCTGCTGGAAGCTGGCGCCGGCGTTGGCGGCCGGCAACTGCATCGTGCTGAAACCGGCGAAGCTGACCCCGCTTTCGGTGCTGATGATGATGGAGCTGATTCAGGATCTGCTGCCGCCAGGCGTGGTGAATGTGGTTAACGGCGCCGGCAGCGAGATCGGCGAATACCTGGCCACCTCGCCGCGCATCGCCAAAGTCGCCTTTACCGGTTCCACCGAAGTCGGCCAGCAAATTATGGGTTATGCCGCGCGTAACGTTATTCCGGTGACCCTGGAACTGGGCGGCAAATCACCCAACATCTTTTTTGCCGACGTTATGGACAAGGAAGATACCTTCTTCGATAAGGTGCTGGAAGGGTTCACCCTGTTCGCCTTTAATCAGGGCGAGGTGTGCACCTGTCCGAGCCGCGCGCTGGTGCAGGAGTCTATCTATGAGCGCTTTATGGAGCGGGCGATCAAGCGGGTCGAATCTATTCGCGTCGGCAATCCGCTGGACAACCAGACGATGATGGGCGCCCAGGTGTCGGCTAATCAGCTGGAAACCATCCTGAACTATATCAATATCGGCAAGCAGGAAGGGGCGCGGGTTCTGACCGGCGGTCGGCGTAAGGTGCTGTCCGGCGATCTGGCCAGCGGCTATTACCTTGAGCCGACGATCCTGTTCGGTAAAAACAGTATGCGCGTCTTTCAGGAGGAAATTTTCGGCCCGGTGCTGGCGGTCACGACCTTTAAAGATATGGATGACGCGCTTGAGATTGCTAATGATACGGCTTACGGGCTGGGCGCCGGCGTCTGGAGCCGTAACGGCAACGTGGCTTACCGCATGGGGCGCGGTATTCAGGCCGGTCGCGTCTGGACCAACTGCTATCATGCCTATCCGGCGCATGCGGCTTTCGGCGGCTATAAGCAGTCCGGTATCGGCCGTGAAAACCACAAGATGATGCTGGAGCATTATCAGCAGACTAAATGTTTGCTGGTCAGCTATTCGGATAAGCCGCTGGGTCTGTTTTAACGCCATTATTTACAAGGGGCCGTCAGGCCCCTGAGGTTGCTGATAACGTCGCCGATAACCGAGATACGCGGGCCTGCCGCAGCGAGGGACGCTCCGGCGGCGGCTCGCGCTCTCGTCGCTCGCTCCCTGATAAAGAACTTTGCAGGGGGCGTCTGGCTCTCAGTCTCGACGCCCCGTCCGTTCTCCGCCGGCTTGTCCGCCGGTTGGGTTTTTTCGTCCGGCGCCTTGACCTTCCCCTTAGGGGAAGGCCTATCTTTTATGCTGTTATTCAAACGGTCTGAAAGAGGGTATGAGATGATGAATAAATTCAGTTTATTGATAGTCGGCGTTCTGCTGGCTCCGCCGGCGGCATTTGCGGCTGACAGCGCCCATAGCGGGCACCAGATGAACAATACGACTGAATCGCAGCAGTCTTATATGCAGGGTATGAACGAGATGCATACTCAGATGCAGGAGGGGATACAGTCCAGCGATCCTGACGTGGCGTTCGCCCGCGGGATGATCGCTCATCATCAGGGTGCGATCGATATGGCGAAAACCGAGCTGCAGTACGGCAAGGACCCCGAGCTGCGCAAACTGGCGGAAGAGATCATTAAAGCGCAGCAGCCGGAAATCGATCAAATGCAGGCCTGGCTGAAGCGGCACGGAAAGTAATCACGCCGGCGTCGCGGCTATCTTCGCCGGGCGCCGTCCCGTGCTCTCTGGCGCCCGGCCGGGATTGCGCCATCGCGCCGGGGCATATGTATGCGCTGGCCATGCCGCTTAGCGCAGTGGCCGCATAGCCCCCCACAGCAGAGCGCGATTGAGTATACTCTGCTGTTCAGTGACCTGAGACGGGTAGGCGGGGGAACGGCATGAGCGACAAGATTGGCTGGGTGGATAATTTACGGGCCGTCGCCTGCCTGATGGTGGTAATGATCCACGCCACGACCTGGTACATTACCTCCGGCGGCGCGCCCGGTTCAGGGCAATTGTACTGGGAAGTCGCCAACGTTCTGAATTCGGCGTCGCGCGTTTGCGTGCCGCTTTTTTTTATGATCTCGGGCTATTTATTCTTTGGCGAGCGTCAGGCGCAGAAAAAACATTTTATTCGCATTGGGCTTTGCATCGTCTTTTATAGCCTGGCGGCGCTGATATATATCGCGCTTCTCACGCCGATCAATGCGCTGAACGCGCTGCGTTATATACTGCAGAAGCCGGTTTTTTACCATCTGTGGTTTTTTTATGCCATCGCGGTGATTTATCTGCTGTCGCCGCTGGTGCGCGTCAGGCCGGTGGCCGGGCGCGCCCTGCTGCTGCCGATGGTTGTGCTGGCGTTGATCGCCAACCCAAACACCAGCGAGGCGTCGTTCGGCGGGGTGAAATTGCTGCCGGTGAACCTTTATATCTATGGCGATACTTTTTACTATCTGCTGTATGCCGTGCTGGGGCGGGCGCTGGGGATGCTGGAGTTTCGCCACCGGGCGACCGGCGCGCTGGCTGCCGGCCTGTTTATTGTCTGCGTGATACTGATTGCGCTCGGCACCCGCCATCAGACGCTGGTCAACGGCGACTTTGCCCAGACCTTTTATATTTACTGCGGCCCGCTGGTGTTTTTCGCCGCGGTTAGTCTGCTGGTGTTGTTTAAATATTACCTGAATCGTCGCCCGCTGCCGGGACTGGCGTTGATTGCGCGTCATTCGCTGGCGATTTACGGCCTGCACGCCTTGATCATTCATTTTATCCGCACGCACGGACTGAGCATTACCGCGCATCCGGTGCTGGATATTTTCTACGTGTTTGCGCTGGCGCTGGCCGGCAGCCTGCTGCTGTCGCTGGGGTTGCAACGGCTGGATACCCGCCGGCTGGTTTGTTGAGCCGTCGGCGTTCAGGCGGAGTCGGCGGCCGACTGGCGAGATTGCGCGCGCCGCAACTGGCGCGCCGAGGAAAAGCCGGCCATCAGCGCGGCTTTTTCCTGGCCCATGCCCTGACTCAGGCGCTGATGCGCGACGGTTACGCGCAGCTGTTCATGGTATTCCCGCACGCTAATGCCCAGCTGTTCGCGGAACAGGCGGCTGAGGTGGCGGCTGCTGACATGCACCCGATCGGCCAGGTCCGTTAACGACCAGGCGGTTTCCGGCTCTGCGCAGAGAATATCCTGCGCCCGGTGAATCACCGGATGCAGGTGGTTGCGAAAGCGCAGCCAGGGCGAAAGCTGGGCGTCGTTGCCGGCGCGCCGGAAGTAAACCAGCATGTCGCGCGCCACGTCCAGCGCCTGCCTGGCATCGAGAAAATGGTGGATGAGATGCAGCGTCAGGTCGATGCCCGCCGTAATGCCGGCGCTGGTGTAAACGCTGCGATCCTCAACAAAAATGCGATTCTCCCTGACCCGCGCCAGCGGCGCCTGGCGCACCAGATGCGGCAGGATGCTGTGGTGCGTGGTGCACTGATAGCCGTCCAGCAGCGTGGCTTGCGCGGCCAGCAGCGCGCCGGAGCAGATGCAAACCAGCGTCAGCGTCCGGCGTTCTATCTCGCCCTTTAATTGCTGCAGCCAACGGCGGGCCTGTACCGCCGGCGCCGTCGAGAAGTCGTGACTGGAATCCATCACGCCCGGAACCAGTACAATGCTGCCGGCGGGCAGTTGAGCCGGCAGCGGCTGCAACTGGCTGAGGGTCATCCCGGTGGAGCACAGCACTTCCGGCTCCGGGCTGATATAGTGCAGCGCAAACTGCCGCGTCAACCGCAGCGCCTCCGCCGGCCCGGCGATGTCCAGCGCCATGACGCCAGGCAACATCAGAAACCAGACATCTCGTTTCATTACCGTCTCACCTAATCCGCACATATCGTTAACTGCCGCGCCAGATAGCGCTCGGGGTCTGGCGTATTCTGCAGCATATGGCTGACGAAGGCATCCCGTTCAAAGGCGATAACCTGCAGATCCCATACGCAAAACGACTCATCGCGCGCGGCGCGCCACTGGCCGTGGTCCGTGACCCATACGCGCGTGCGCAGTTCGTTGGCATTGTCCCACCAGCCCAGCACCAGATAGTCGGCGTTTTTACCCTGGTGTTCGATGACCCAGCCGACGCCCGGCCGCGCTCCGGTTTGCGCCGGCGTGGGCAGGATGGCGGCGGCCATCGTCCAGGCCGCGCTGAAATCAACGGCCTGTGCCGCGCGGCGGTAGCGAATCGTATAGCGTTTTAGCCGCCAGTCATTGAGTGAGGTCACGCCCGCCGCGTCGATCGGGCGAGGCAGCCAGGGTTGGCCGACGAAGCGAGCCGGCGACGGCGTTTGCCGACGCGGGGCGCTGTCGCACTGCGCCAGACATTCATCCACGCTGGCCAGCGTAGCGAAACGGTCGACCAATACGGTCTCCGTCCGGTGTTTAAGCTGCTCCGGGGTCAGCGTGATGTTCTGATAGGTCATCGGGAACGTCAGCGTGGCCTCGGTGACGAAGGTGACCCGATAGCCGAGATCGGAAGCCACGCGGGCGGTGGTTTCGCAGCACTGTTCGGTGCGCATGCCGGCGATGATCAGATGATCGATGTCCTTCGCGCGCAGCCACTGCTCCAGGCCGGAATCCGTCAGCGCGTTGTGCACCCGTTTGTGAACCACCACGTCCGACCGATGGGTCAGAAATGGCAGGCGAGTCACGTAGCCGGAGTCCAGCGCGAACGGGCCGGCGGCGACGTGAAACACATCGACCAGCGCGACGCCGCGCTGCCGACAGCCGTTAATCAGGCGGGTCAACGCCTGTTGAAAGGCCGGCACATCGTCCTCCCGCCAGAAGGGGCGGTGTAAAAAAGAGTGCTGTACGTCAATGATTAATAATGCGCTGTGGGACATGTTTGACCTCCTGCCGGTCGGTTGATGGGATGATGATGCGTGATTTCATCAGGCGCAAAAAGGCCAGATCGGGACAGGTTCGGGTTAAATCGGGACGAATCCGCTGGCTGCCCGCTAAGGGTTGGTTAGAATAGGTCGGAGGCCCCCGGACGGAGGCCGGTTGCGCCCCGTCGGCTCGATTCAGGCCGCGTCGCGCCCACGCTGTGCGGCACGACGGACAGCACGCTGTTCGCGCCGGCCAGTAGAGGACCTTGTTGATTATGTCTGTTAAAAAGGCCAGAAAGATGCGCAAAACATTACTTAACATCGGCGTGGGCGTGCTGCTTCTTTCCGCACTGAGCGCCTGTGATAAACCGGCCGATAAACCCGCGCCCCAGCCGGACAAGCCGCCGCTGCAGGTCGCCGCGCCGCCGGCCGAACCGCCCGCCGCGCCAGAGCCGGCCGCGCCCGAACCGCCGCCGGGCTATAAGGTGACGTTACAGAAAGGGCGGATCGCCTTTACCTTGTCGGAAAATTTCACCGACCAGACGGCGCAAAGCGGCGCGCCGGACAGCGGCGCCGACAGTACGCACCTGTTTATTAACAGCCAGTCGCGCCAGCTGGTGGTGTTTTCTCTGGTGGCGCCGGCCGCCGGCCAGACGCTGAAAAATGACAGCAAGGGACTGGATGCGCTGGGCGATGAGATTTTCACCGGTCTGAGCAGCCAATATCAGCATATTAAGCAATTGCAGAAACAGTCGATCAACGTCGGCAAACTGCCGGTGCGGCGTATGGATAATGAACTGCGGGTAAACGGACAGATGGTGGACTCGACGCTGCTGTATACGGTCTGGCATAAGAAAGTCCTGACGCTACAGATTAATACGCCGGCCAGTCGCGGCGATGAGCACGCCGCGTTGCTTGATCGCATTTTAACCACGCTGGTGCTGCGTTAGCCGGCGCTATCCTGCCGGCCGGCTCGCGTATTCCCCGGGTCGCCCGGCGTCTCTGGTCAGAAATCGGCCTCAGCTCTCATAAACGCGGCTGAAAATGGTGTCTGATAATAAAACATGAGCTAACCTGTTAATACAATGGATTATATTCTGCATATTGCGGGCTACAGAGGCGCTGGTTGCACTCAATCACCCGGTTTCCGCCGGGCCGCTGCGGGCGGATTCGTCATTTTTCGTTACGTTCGCCATGCTCCGGGTAAGTCGGACGCTTGTCGCTTTCTTGCGCGCTGTAATCGGGTGGAATATACCCAAAATAATTCGAGGGGCGGGCAGGCGGCGACGCCGCGACAAATTCGTCGGCAACGAATTTGTCCGGTCAACGGCTGACCTTCGGCGAGAGACAAGATGTCTTCCATTAATCCCGGGTCGCTTACCGCAGTACGTGGCCGGGGTGAGCGATAAATCTGCCGGCAGCAGAGTTGAACGCCGCTGGCGGCGGCCCTGCAGGGGCGAGTCCCATGGGCGGGACGAGTAACAAAGCCAACGCACCTGCAGCCTGAACTATGAAGGTAATAGAGAGGAAGGGGATGTGCTATGGCTATGTATAAAACCATTTTAGTGCCGATTGATCTTAACGAAGAAGAACTTACCGGCAATGCGCTGGCGTATGCGGTCGATCTGGCGAAACTCTCCGGCGCGCAGGTGCATCTTTTTCATGCGCTGCCGGACGCCTCCGCTTTTGCTTCGGCTTATTCATTCGGTATCAAGGAGTTTGAGAATGAGGCGGTGGTGGACGCGGATAAAAAGCTGAAGAAGTGGCTCGATACTATCGACCTGCCGACAGAACAACTGTCGTACAGCGTTAGCTTCGGTACGCCGAGGGATGAGGTGCTAACGCTGGCGGCAGAGATTGAGGCGGATTTGATCGTTATTGGCTCGCGTCGGCCGAATGTGAAGACCTATCTGCTCGGCTCTAACGCTGCGGCCATTGTGCGCCATGCCAAAACATCGGTGCTGGTGGTGAGGTAACGCCATGCTGGCGCGGTCCGGGCAGCCGGCAGCTCTCGGGCCGACGGCGCCAGAACCGCGCCCAGAGCCGTCAACTCATCCGTTTGAATGCTGGCGCGTTTCCATGCGCCCGTGCCGTTTTCTCCGCGGCGACTGGCCGGCTTTCTGTTCCTGACCGCCTGTCTCATCAGGCTATTGTTACGCCTGCGCGCCAGTATTCGGGCGGCCCGTGGCTGACCGAAAAGGCCCGCATTCTCAGGATCGCCGTCTGTCCGGACTGCTGCCGGATGTTTGCGCGATGTATCCGTTCGAACAGCTGTCGCAGCGGGTGATTTTACGCGCCAGTCAGGCATAATATCGCTATCTCAGGGGCTGTCGGGCAGATGCGCAGGGTCTGGCTGGCTGTGTCGGCCGGCCGATGCGGCGCGCCGTCTTACGAGGCCGTCGGGTCGGTTGGTGCGGCGTTCGGCATATCGTTCAGTCAACCGGCAACGATTTTTTTGCATAAAATGCGCCGCATCTCTTCCGGTCGGGCGAGAAAGATGTTTAAATTATCACTCACTTATTTTGCATAAATATTCATTTTTATGGGAAGGTAAGCGCGGCGATGAACCGGACGACGGTCATCGGCCAGGCTGGCGGCCTTCTCATTAAGGCATCGGCCTTATCACATAGCGCAACGTACTGGTGTAGCTGGTAAGCTTTCTCCATCATCATTTCGAGCAGGGATTTATTTTATGACAACGATTCTCAAACATCTTCCGGCAGGCGAACGTATCGGCATCGCTTTTTCGGGTGGGCTGGATACCAGCGCCGCGTTGCTGTGGATGCGTCAGAAAGGGGCGGTGCCTTATGCGTACACCGCGAATCTGGGCCAGCCGGATGAAGACGATTATGACGCGATCCCGCGTCGGGCGATGGAATATGGCGCGGAAAACGCCCGTTTGATCGACTGTCGTAAGCAACTGGTGGCGGAAGGGATTGCGGCCATTCAGTGCGGCGCCTTTCATAACACCACCGGCGGCCTGACCTATTTCAATACCACCCCGCTGGGCCGTGCGGTCACCGGCACCATGCTGGTGGCGGCGATGAAAGAAGACGGCGTGAATATCTGGGGGGACGGCAGCACCTATAAGGGTAACGATATCGAGCGTTTCTATCGTTATGGTTTGCTGACCAACGCCGAGCTGAAGATTTACAAACCCTGGCTGGATACCGACTTTATCGATGAGCTGGGCGGCCGTCAGGAAATGTCCGAGTTTATGACCCAGTCCGGCTTTGACTACAAAATGTCGGCGGAAAAGGCCTACTCCACCGACTCCAACATGCTGGGCGCCACGCATGAAGCTAAAGACCTCGAGTTCCTGAACTCCAGCGTTAAGATCGTTAACCCGATTATGGGCGTTAAGTTCTGGGACGAGAACGTGAAGATCGCCGCGGAAGAAGTGACCGTACGATTCGAGCGCGGTTATCCGGTGGCGCTGAACGGCGTGACCTTTAACGATGATGTTGAACTGATGCTTGAAGCGAACCGTATCGGCGGGCGTCACGGTCTGGGCATGAGCGACCAGATAGAAAACCGCATTATCGAAGCGAAGAGCCGCGGCATCTATGAAGCCCCGGGGATGGCGCTGCTGCACATCGCTTACGAGCGTCTGGTAACCGGTATCCATAACGAGGATACCATCGAACAGTATCACGCCAATGGCCGTCAGTTGGGCCGTTTCCTGTATCAGGGGCGCTGGTTCGACTCTCAGGCGCTGATGCTGCGCGACTCGTCTCAGCGCTGGATCGCCAGCGCCATTACCGGCGAAGTGACGCTGGAACTGCGTCGCGGCAACGACTACTCCATTCTGAATACCGTTTCCGACAATCTGACCTATAAGGCAGAGCGTCTGACGATGGAAAAAGGCGATTCCGTCTTCTCGCCGGATGACCGTATCGGCCAGCTGACCATGCGTAATCTGGATATTACGGATACCCGTGAGAAGCTGATGCATTACATGGATACCGGGCTGCTGTCCGCCAAAGCGGGCAACGGCCTGCCGCAGGTGGAAAATAAGGATCTGCTGCAGGATAAAACGAAAAAGTAATTTTTAGCAGGCGACGGGGGCGTATCGATATGCCCCTGTGTTTGCTGACAGCGCGGGACGGCCTCTCTTCCCGCCTGTCGCGTCGATGATGCTCCCTCAGGATTTTGTATCTGCCGCCCATCGCCTCTTACATCCAACTAACTAACCTTACTTAGCCTGGACAGTTCTATACATTTCGCCTGTTATTGTTCTTACATCCCTTGTCGAAGTTGTTAGAACCATCCCTGTCTGAGAGTTTTTCCCGCCCACTGAGGCGGGATTTTTTTTGCCCGTACGCTGGCCGCGGGCGAATTCCGCTTACCGAATACGCCGCTTTTTCGCTTAGTCTGGTTTGTCGCTGAGGCTAATGCTGTAGGTGAGCAAGCTGATCTGGCGTCCCTTTACCGCCTCGGCGAGAGGCGCGCTTTGCTCCCGGCGCATGCCGCAGCGCAGCATCACCCGTTCGGAAGCGTGGTTGTTCGCATCACAGCGCGCGCTGATTTTCTCCAGACCCAGCTGTGTGAAACCATAGCGCAGAACCGCCAGTACCGCTTCGCTGCAATATCCCTGACCCTGGTGGTCGGCTCCCAGCCAGTAGCCGAGAAAGGGGACGCTCCGTTCGGGCAGACGCAGGCTGATCGCGCCAATAAAGCCGCCTGATGGGCGTAGCGTCATGGCCAGCGTGATCGCCTGGCCCGCCCGCATGGCGTCGATGGCGCGATTAACCCAGTCAACGCTGTGTTCGCGGCTCATGGGCGTGGTGAAACTCGCGGTCCAGCGCGCGACGCGCGGGTCGCCCGCCTGAAGCCGGATCGGCTCTGCATCTTCCGGCGCGAGCGGGCGCAATAATAATCTGCTGGTCAGTATGGTTGGTGTCATCATGATAAATATGCCGGCGACTGCCACGGGTTCACATGTTCGCCGCTCGTTGTTCAGCGGCGCGCGGTCCGCTCATCGCGGTCGTGTTGTCGGAGCTCATCCGGCGGGTGGGGCTTTACGCCAGCCGGCAACACAGCGTGGCGTGATCCCACCATGGATTATGATTGACGGCGGTCCTGAAGACGGTGAAGCCGTTGTCGGCCAGTTCGTCGATCAGCCGCGGCAACGGCCGCAGCGTGCGCCAGGGACGACCGTCGCGCATTAAATGATGGTGCTGCGCATCATAATTTTCCTGGTCTTCCGTCCGCTGCGGCTGTCCGCACATACTGCTGACGATGAACATGCCGTCCGTTTTCAGCACGCGCCCGATCTGGCTAAAGCAGCGTGCGCGCTGATCGTTGATCAGGCAGTGCAGACAGCTGCCGTCAAAGACCAGATCAAACTGCCGGCCGGCGTATTGGTCAAGCGTACAGACATCGCCCTGCCGGAAGCTGCCGGATAAACCCTCGGCCGCAAATGATTCCTGCGCCCATTCGATGGCGGTGGCGGAAATATCCACGCCGTGCACGTTATAGCCCGCGCGCGCCAGCAGCAGAGAAGCCATCGCGCCGTTGCCGCACCCCAGTTCAAGACAGACGCTGCCGGGAGGGGGCAGCACCTTATCTTCGCGTAAAGACTGCAGAACGGCGGTCAGCGCCTGTCTGCCGCGCTCATAGCCTTCTCCGCTCCAGGCACGCTGGCCATGGTGTTTTAAATACTGATACTGCCGTTCGTAAATATTGTTGGTCATGGCGGGTTTTCTCCTGCGTTACGCACTTCTAGTCCGATGGAAAGGCGCGTTCAGCGGACCTCTCTGTCGCGCGTTTGGCGCTATCCGACCTGGACTATCCGCTCGCCGGCGTGTTTACTCCTGTGATAATTTCCCCAGATACTGGCTGAGTATTTCGCCGCTTTGTTGCAGCGCGGCCATTTTATGCCGAATTTTTTCCAGTTCGGCGTTGAGCGTCTTACGCACTTCAGGGCAGGGGCGGAACAGCGTCTGTCCGTCCATGCACGGCGAAATCTTACGGATGGCGGCCAGCGTCATGCCCGCTTCGCTTAGGGTGCGGATACGCGTCGCCAGCACGACGTCCGCGGCCCGATATTCGCGATAGCCTGACTCGCGCCGTACAGGATGCAGTAGCCCCTTCTGCTCGTAATAACGCAGCATCCTGGCGCTGACGCCGCTGCGCCGTGACAGTTCGCCGATTCTCATTTCCCCTCCGGGAGGGCCTTGACTCTGACACTATTGTCAGACTTTAAGCTTTTCTCCTTTGTTATACCAGGAGAGAAAAGATGTGGCCGAAAATCGCTATTTTAACGCTGGGTACTTTTGCCATTGGCACTGATGGATTCGTCATCGCCGGCGTGATGCAGGATATGGCCGGGCAGCTAAACGTCACCCTCAGCGCCGCCGGCGAACTGGTAACGGTGTTCGCCTGGGTTTATGCCCTGAGCAGTCCGTTGATTGCTTCGCTGACCGCCCGCTGGTCCCGACGCCGGCTGCTGACGGGCGCGATGCTGGTGTTTGTCGTGGGAAATATCGCCGGCGCGCTGGCGAACAGCTATGGTCAGATGATGGCCGCGCGGGTTATCTCGGCGATCGCCTCCGCGGCCTATACGCCGTGCGCCTCCGTCGCCGCCGTCATGCTGGCCGGCGAACGCTGCCGCGGCCGGGCGCTGTCTCTGGTGATGGCCGGCATTACGGTCTCCACCATTATCGGCGTTCCGCTGGGCACCTGGCTTGGGCACTACGGCGGTTTCCGGCTGGCGCTCTGGCTGGTGGTCGGCCTGGCGGCGCTGGCGGCGATCGGTCTGCTCGGCTGGTTGCCCGATCTGCCCGCGTCGCCGCCAGTCCGGCTGCGGGAACGCCTGCGCGCGCTGCGCTATCCGGGCGTCGGCGCGATATTGCTGGTCACGCTGCTGGCGATGACGGCGGGGTTCACGGTGTACACCTATATCGGCCCTTTGCTGTCGGCGACGCTGCATGCGGATGCGCGCCGGCTGAGCCTGGTGCTGATGGCGTTTGGTCTGGCCGGGACGGCCGGCAATCTGTTC
Source organism: Affinibrenneria salicis (assembly GCF_008710095.1). Next base: position 95,786 of record NZ_VYKJ01000011.1, on the reverse strand, counting down.
AGCGGCTGGCTGGTGGATCGCTGGGGGGCCTGGGCGACGGCCTTACTCAGTCTGGGCGTGGTGATGGCGGCGCTGGCGGCGCTGCCGTGGCTAAGCGTCACTCCGGCCGGCGCCTTGTTCGGCGTTATTGTCTGGAACGGGGCCGGCTGGCTGTTGCTGCCCGCTCAGCAGCATCGGTTGCTGAGCATCGCGCCGCAGGCGGGGCAACTGCTTATTTCCCTAAACGCGGCGGCCATGTACCTGGGGATTGGCGCCGCGGGTCTGCTGGGCGGCCAGGTTATCCGCTATTTTAGCCCGCTGGCGCTGGGGCCGACGGCGGCGGGCGTGGCCGCCGTCGCTCTGATTTGCCATCTCGCCGGCCGGCGCAGCGCTATGTCGGCCGCCGGGGGACGCGCCCGTACCGACAATCCGGCGGGCAAACAATGATCGGGATACCGGATGGCCGCGCTCCCGGACTCCCGGACTCCCGGACCATCACCTTTTACATCCGGGCCATTAACCTTACTCAGCAGGTACAGTTCTATACACTTTGGCTGCTACTATTTTTTACACCCTTGTTGATGTTGTTATCTCCATTCCTGTTAAGAGTGACTTTCCCGCCTGCGGCGGGATTTTTTTTGTCTGGCGCTATAAGCGGGTACTGCGGCGTTCCGTGGCGATTGGGCGGGCGCGTGTAATCAATTCGCCGGTGAGCGTGACGATACCCACAACGGCCGATTAGGCGGAGCAACAGCAGAGCGGCCAGCGCGGGATGCCTCTCCGGGTAAAACGCAGGTCCGACGGCGGGCGGGATGTCGATACTCTGCCGAGGCTAACGGGCGGCGCCCGCTATGGCGGAGAGTCTGCGACTTCGCCGCCCGCCAGCTCATCGGCGTGCGCTTCGAACAGTGCGATCAGGTGGTCGGCCACGGCCCGCACCCGTCTGGAATGGCTGAGATCTGTATTAGCGCGATTCCCACGTTACTGATTCCCTGGCGGCGCGGCGCAATGTGACCGGGCCCGTTCCCGCCCTGACGCGTTATTGATGGGGAACCGGGATATCCGCGCTGATGCGTATGCCGCTGGTATCGAAGACCAGGCACTGATCGGCGTGGAAGCTCAGCGGCAATGTCTGGTAAGCGCGAAAGTGGGCGTCTCCCGACAGCAGTATTTTAAAGCCGTCATGGCCGTGGCACTGGCCGAACAGGTAGGTGTTGTTGCCTAAGCGCTCGACGACCTCGCAGTGAAAGTCCAGGCGCAGCGGCGAATCAAGGGTGGTGCTCAGGTGTTCCGGCCGAATGCCCAGGGTGACTGAATCGCCGGGTTGGACTTCGCTGGTGCGGCGGGCAAGGGTTAGCGTTTTGCCCTGACTGATGGTGACGGTCAGCGCCTCCGGCTGCCAGCTCACCACGGTCGCCGGCAGGAAATTCATTTTGGGCGAGCCGATAAAGCCGGCGACGAATTTATTGTCCGGGTTGTAGTAAAGCGTCATCGGCGGGCCCATCTGCTCTACCTTACCGTCATTGATGACCACGATTTTATCGGCCAGCGTCATCGCCTCAATCTGATCGTGGGTGACATACACCATGGTGGTCTTCATTTCCTGATGCAGTTTGGCGATGTGTAAGCGCATGTCTACCCGCAGCTCCGCGTCCAGGTTGGAGAGCGGTTCATCGAACATGAATACCTTAGGGTTGCGCACAATCGCCCGGCCGATAGCGGTGCGCTGACGCTGCCCGCCGGACAGCTCTTTTGGTTTTCTGTCCAGCAGTTGGGAAAGCTGCAGGGTTTTCGCCACCATGCCGACCCGGTGGAGGATCTCGTCTTTCGGCGTGCCGTTGACCTTCAACCCGTAGCCCATATTTTCGGCGACGGTCATATGCGGATAGAGCGCATAGGACTGGAATACCATCGCTACGCCGCGGTGCGCCGGCGCCACGTCGTTGACGCGCTCGTCGCCGATCAGTACATCCCCTTCGCTGATCTCCTCCAGCCCGGCGATCATGCGCAGCAGCGTGGATTTACCGCAGCCCGACGGCCCGACGAATACGGCGAACTCGCCGCTTTCAATATCAAGATTAATATCGTGCAGCGTTACCGTTTTGCCAAAACGCTTGGTGATATTCCTCAGTCTTATGCTGGACATCTGTTGATCCTCAGAAAGTTATCAATGGTCGAGTCCGCCCGCGTGGATTAACGCCGTCGCTTGATTATGTAATACGTATAACAATTATTATCCGTTGTCTGGCGCGACTCAAAAGCCTTGAAATGACTATAACTGCGCTGTATTTCAGGCCATATCTCCGTTTTTCATTTCTGCAATAACGATCACACTATAGCGATAAATGTATAGAGTTGGCGGCTATCTCAGCGTAGCGTATAACAAAGCGAGGTGATGGCGCGTGCCGCCTGTAATGCCCACAGGCTAAGGATGTATGCCTGGCTTTGAAATGATAATCCGGACGTGAACAATAAAAATGTAATACCTTCACAATAGGTGAGATATGAAAACTAAAAAGATCACTGCTCTGATTCTGGTTGCCCTGGCAACCGGCCTCTGTTCTGGTTTCGCGGCCGCGGCGTCAAACCAGCAGCTTACTGTTTGGGAAGACATCAAGAAGTCCGATGGCATTAAGCAAGCTATCGGTGATTTCGAAAAACAGTACAACGTAAAAGTGAATGTGCTGGAGATGCCCTACGCGCAACAAATTGAGAAGCTGCGGCTGGACGGCCCGGCAGGAATAGGCCCGGACGTTATGGTCATTCCAAACGATCAGCTTGGCGCGGCGGTGGTACAGGGATTGTTATCGCCGATGAAGCTGGCGCCGGCGCAGATTGAGGCGTTTACCCCTCCGTCGATCCGCGCGTTTACCATCGATAACGCCGTGTACGGCGTACCGAAGGCGGTGGAGACACTGGTGCTGATTTACAACAAAGACATGCTGGCGCAGCCGCTGGCTCACCTGAATGACTACTACGACTTTTCGAAAAAAATGCGGGCGGAAAATAAGTACGGCCTGCTGGCGAAATTCGATCAGATTTATTACAGCTGGGGCGTTATCGCCTCAATGGGCGGCTATATCTTCGCCCAGGACGGCAAGGGCGGGTTGAATCCGCTGGATATCGGGTTAAACGCGCCGGGCAGCGTGCAGGCGGTGAGCGATCTGAAAAAGTTCTACGCTGACGGCCTGTTCCCGGCCGGCATTATCGGCGACAGCGGGCTGAACGCTATCGATTCGCTGTTCACCGAGAAAAAAGCCGCCGCCGTGATCAACGGTCCCTGGGCCTTCCAGCCGTATGCCGACGCCGGCATCAATTACGGCGTGGCGCCGTTGCCGAAACTGGCCAACGGTCAGCCGATGAACTCCTTCCTCGGCGTGAAAGGCTATGTGGTTTCCACCTGGAGCAAGGATAAAGCGCTGTCGCAAAAATTCATTGAGTTCATCAATCAACCGGATTACGTGAAAACCCGTTATCAGGTCACCAAAGAGATCCCGCCGCTGGTGGCGATGATTAACGATCCGCAGATTAAAAACGATGAGCGCGCCAGCGCCGTCGCGGTGCAGGCCAGCCTGGCGACCGCCATGCCCGGCATCCCGGAAATGCAGGAAGTGTGGGGGCCGGCCAACGCCGCGCTTGAGCTGAGCATGACCGGTAAGCAGGCGCCGAAGGCGGCGCTGGATAACGCGGTCAAGCAGATCAAGATGCAAATCGAAGCGATGCAGGCCAGTAATCAATAATCCCGGGTCCGTCCTGACCGAACGGGAGGTTTCCTGCCGTTCGGTTACTGACAAAGAGGGGAACGCTAGCCGGTCATTCCTGCAGGCCTTTGCCTGCGCGGTGAGGAATTCATTTTAAACAACGCGTCAACCGGCAAGAAAATCCCCGCTTTAGCGAGGGTTGCGGGCACCGGATTACTTTGTCAACGGTCTGACGGGAGGCCACCTCCCGTTAAATGAAGGAGCAGTTTGTGATTATCACTCCCAGTGAGAAATTATCAGCCGGTAAGGGCCGGAGCCGTCATGCGGTCGCCGCGCTGTTGTTTGCCCTGATACCCGGCTTCGGCCAGTTTTATCACCGGCAGTGGGCGAAAGGCCTTATCTTCCTGGTTTTGCTCAGCAGTTTTGTCGGCGTGTTTTACGATTTCCTGGCCGAAGGGCTGTGGGGGTTGTATACGCTCGGCGAAGAGGTGCCGCGCGACAACTCCATCTTCCTGCTGGCGGAAGGCATTATCAGCCTGCTGATCGTCGCATTCGGGCTGACGGTGTACTACCTGTCTCTGCGCGACGCCTGGCTGAACGGTAAAAAGCGGGACGAGGGGCTGGCGCTCAATAGCGTGCGGCGGCAGTACCAGATGCTGCTCAGCGACGGTTTCCCTTACCTGATGATTACCCCGGGATTTATTCTGCTGGTCTTCGTGGTGATCTTCCCGATTCTGTTTGGTTTCTCCATTGCGTTTACTAACTACAACCTGTACCACACGCCGCCGGCGAAGCTGGTGGACTGGGTCGGGTTCAGAAACTTCATTAATATTTTTACCCTGTCCATTTGGCGCTCAACGTTTCTCGATGTGTTGCAGTGGACGGTGGTCTGGACGCTGCTGGCCACCACGCTGCAGTGTACCGTGGGCGTGCTGCTGGCCATTCTGGTCAACCAAAAGGATTTACGCTTTAAGCCGCTGATCCGCACCATCTTTATCCTGCCGTGGGCGGTGCCGGGTTTCGTCACCATTCTGGTGTTCGCCGGGATGTTCAACGACACCTTCGGGGTGATTAACAATGCCATTCTGGCGTTCTTCGGCATCGCGCCGAAAGCCTGGCTGACCGATCCGTTCTGGACCAAAACCGCGCTGATTATGATGCAAACCTGGCTCGGCTTCCCGTTTGTGTTCGCGATGACCACCGGCGTACTGCAGGCTATCCCGGACGATTTGTACGAGGCGGCCACCATGGATGGCGCAAGCAGCTGGACCCGGTTAACCACCATTACGCTGCCGCTGGTGCTTTACTCCATCGCGCCGATCATCATCACGCAGTACACCTTCAATTTTAATAACTTCAACATTATCTATCTGTTTAACAACGGCGGGCCGGCGGTGGCCGGATCTAACGCGGGCGGGACGGATATCCTGGTGTCCTGGATCTACAAGCTGACCATGTCGTCCTCGCAGTATGCGATCGCCGCCACCATCACCATATTGTTGTCCATTTTCGTGGTGGGCCTCGCGCTGTGGCAGTTCCGCGCCACCCGCTCATTCAAAAATGATGATATGGCTTAAGGGAAGCACAATGGCAACGTCAAAAAGCATCAAAAGAGAGAAGTGGGTGCGGCTATCCCTGTCCTGGCTGCTGATTATTACGGTATCGACGATCATCATCTACCCGCTGGTGTGGACCGTCGGCGCTTCGCTGAACGCGGGCAATAGTCTGCTGAGCAGTTCGATCATCCCGGAAAATCTGTCGTTCCAGCACTATGCCGATCTGTTTAACGGCCAGGTGAACTACCTGACGTGGTACTGGAATTCGATGAAGATCAGTTTCCTGACCATGGTGCTGACGCTGATTAGCGTCAGCTTTACCGCCTACGCCTTTTCGCGCTTTCGTTTTAAAGGGCGGCGCAACGGCCTGATGTTGTTCCTGCTGCTGCAGATGATCCCGCAGTTTTCGGCGCTGATCGCAATTTTTGTTCTGTCGCAACTGCTGGGGCTGATCAACAGCCACATGGCGCTGGTGTTGATCTATGTGGCCGGCATGATCCCGATGAACACCTGGCTGATGAAAGGCTATCTGGATGCGATCCCGAAGGATCTGGATGAGTCGGCGCGGATGGACGGCGCGGGCAACTTCCGTATTTTTATCGAGATCATTATGCCGCTTTCCCGGCCGATTCTCGCCGTGGTCGCGCTGTTTTCATTCACCGGCCCGCTGGGCGATTTCATTCTGTCCAGCACCATCCTGCGCACCCCGGACCAATACACGCTGCCGATCGGCCTGTATAACCTTGTGGCGCAGAAGATGGGCGCCAGCTACACCACCTATGCGGCGGGCGCGGTGTTGATCGCCCTGCCGGTCGCGATTCTCTACTTGGCCCTGCAGAAATATTTTGTCTCCGGCCTGACTTCTGGAAGCACCAAAGGATAATGTCATGAAAATCATCAAACCTGTTTTTCTGGGCGTCTGCCTGGCATTGGGGCTGTCGGGCGCGGCGCGAGCCGCGGATGCCGTTACGATAAAACCGCTGAGCGCGCCGCCGGCCGGATTTATTAAAGGAGTGGATATCTCAACCCTGGCGGCGGTCGAGCAGCACGGCGGCCAGTTCTATGATGAGCATAACGTCAGGCAGGATCCGCTGACTATCCTCAAACACAACGGCGTGAACTATGTCCGGCTTCGTCTGTGGGTCGATCCGAAGGACGGCGCCGGCAACCGCTACGGCGGCGGCGACAACGATCTCGCCACCACCCTGGCGCTGGCGAAACGGGCGAAGGCGCAGGGGATGAAGCTGCTGCTGGATTTCCACTACAGCGATTTCTGGACCGATCCCGGCAAGCAGTTCAAACCGAAGGCCTGGAGCCGGATGGACTATGAACAGTTGAAAACGACGATTCATGACTATACCCGCGACACCATCGCCGCCTTTAAACAGCAAGGCGTGCTGCCGGATATGGTGCAAATCGGTAATGAAATCAACGGTGGGATCCTGTGGCCGGAAGGCAAGAGCTGGGGGCAGGGCGGCGGAGAATTCGACCGGCTGGCCGGTTTGCTGAACGCGGCGATAGGCGGCCTGCGGGAAAATCTGGACTCGCCCGACCAGGTGAAGATTATGCTGCACCTGGCCGAGGGCACCAAAAACGACATGTTCCGCTGGTGGTTCGATGAAATTACCCGGCGCAATGTGCCGTTCGATATTATCGGCCTGTCGATGTACACCTACTGGAACGGGCCTATCAGCGCGCTGCAAAGCAACATGAATGATATCAGCCGGCGCTACCAAAAAGACGTGATTGTCGTTGAAGCGGCGTATGGCTATACCCTCGATAATTGCGACGACGCCGAAAACAGCTTTACCGCCAAAGAAGCGCAGGATGGCGGCTATCCGGGTACGGTTCAGGGGCAGACGAACTTTCTGCGCGATTTAATGCAAAGCATTATCCAGGTTCCCGCCGGTCGGGGCAAAGGGCTGTTTTATTGGGAGCCGGCCTGGATTGCCGCGCCGGGCGCCGGCTGGGCCACGCCTGCCGGTATGAAATATATCGATGATGTCTGGAAAGAAGGCAATGCGCGCGAAAACCAGGCGTTATTTGATTGCCAGGGGAAAATTCTGCCGACGGTAAAAGTATTTAATTAACGTGGAAATTAGCGCGTAGCCGCTCGCCCACAGTGCGAATTATTTAGGGTATAAGTCAGTAATTAATTTTATAGGAATGGCTATGAATAAATTTCCTCCTTTAAGCGCGAGGGTGGCTGGTCTATTGCATGGAGCAGACTATAACCCGGAGCAATGGATGAATTATCCGGGGATCATTGAACAAGATATTGCCATGATGAAACAGGCTAATTGTAATGTGATGTCGGTGGGGATATTCAGTTGGTCTATGCTGGAGCCGGAAGAGGGGAAATATCAATTCGACTGGCTTGATGACATTCTGAATAAGCTGCATGCGCAGGGGATCTCGGTATTTCTGGCCACGCCCAGCGGGGCGCGGCCGGCTTGGCTGTCGCAGAAATACCCCGAAGTGCTGCGCACCGGCCGCGATCGGGTGCCGGCGCTGCATGGCGGCCGCCATAATCATTGCCTTTCATCGCCGGCCTATCGTCGTAAGGTGAATGAGATCAATCAGCGGCTGGCGCAGCGCTATGCCCATCATCCGGCGGTGATTGGCTGGCATATTTCCAATGAATACAGCGGCGACTGCCACTGCAGCCGCTGCCAGCAAGGCTTCCGTCGCTGGCTGCAGCAGCGTTATCAGACGCTGGACAAACTGAACGCAGCCTGGTGGAGCACGTTCTGGAGCCACACCTACAGCGACTGGTCGCAGATTGAGTCGCCGGCGCCGCAGGGCGAGGTCTCCATTCATGGCTTAAACCTGGACTGGCGGCGTTTTTGCAGCAGCCAGGCCACGGATTTCTGCGCGCAGGAAATCGTGCCGCTGAAGGCGGCCAATCCTCAACTGCCCGCGACCACCAACTTTATGGAGTACTTCTACGATTACGATTACTGGCAGATGGCGCAGGTTATCGATTTTATCTCCTGGGACAGCTACCCTATGTGGCACAACCAGCAGGATGAAACGGAACTGGCCTGCTACACCGCCATGTATCACGATCTGATGCGCACGCTGAAACAGGGCAAACCGTTCGTTCTGATGGAGTCCACGCCCAGCGCCACCAACTGGCAGCCAACCAGTAAGCTGAAAAAACCGGGCATGCATATTCTTTCTTCGCTGCAGGCCGTGGCCCACGGCGCGGATTCCGTGCAGTACTTTCAGTGGCGTAAAAGCCGCGGTTCGGTGGAAAAATTCCACGGCGCGGTGGTCGATCATTCCGGCCGTCTCGATACCCGAACGGGACGCGAAGTGTGCGAGCTGGGGCGTATTCTTTCCGCGCTGGCGCCGGTGGCCGGCACCCGGGTAGAGGCGCAGGTGGCGATTATTTTCGACTGGGAAAATCGCTGGGCGATGGGGGATGCGCAGGGGCCGCGCAATAGCGGTCTGTACTATGAGAAAACCGTCGCGGAGCATTACCGGCCGTTCTGGGAGCAGGGCATTGCGGTGGATGTCATCAACGCCGATTGCGATTTTTCGCGCTATAAACTGGTCATCGCCCCGATGCTGTACATGGTGCGCGACGGCTTTGCCCGGCGGGCCGAGCGCTTTGTCAGCGATGGCGGGCAGTTCGTCGCCACCTACTGGAGCGGGATCGTGAATGAAAGCGATCTGTGCCACCTGGGCGGTTTCCCCGGTCCGTTGCGCTCGCTGCTGGGTATCTGGGCCGAAGAGATCGACAGCCTGACGGACAGCGAATCGAACGCCGTGAGCGGTATCCCCGGCAATGCGCTCGGTTTACAGGGGCCTTATCAGGCGCGCCATCTGTGCGAATTGATCAATCTTGAAGGCGCCACGGCGCTGGCGACTTACCGCAGCGATTTTTACGCCGGCCGTCCGGCGCTGACGGTAAATCCGTTTGGCAAGGGCGAGGCATGGTATGTGGCCTCGCGCAACGACGCCGCTTTCCAGCGGGATTTTCTGCTGGCGCTGGCGCGTAAACTCGACCTGCCGCGCGCGCTGAATACGTCGTTGCCGCCCGGCGTCACCGCCCAGCGCCGCACCGATGGCGAGAGCGAGTTCATTATCGTGCAGAATTATACCGATAAACGCAAAACGGTGGCGCTGCCCGCCGTGTATGACGCGCTCGCCGAAGGCGGACAACTGCAGGGGGATATTACGCTGCAGCCCTGGGGCTGTCGCGTACTGTCCCGCCGTTTGCTATAGCCAGTCTCCATCCAACGCGCCCGTTCGAATGAGCGGGCGTTCCCGCCCCCGCAGAAGGAAATAATCATGGTCAGCTTAAAGTCGTTTATCCATTATTTTTCTAACCCGAAGACAGTGACGGAAAATAATGATGTCGACGCCAGTCATCTGGCGGAAATAATGCAGAGTTTCGGCGGCAGAGAGAATATTACCTATGTCGACGCCTGTATTACGCGTCTGCGCGTTACGGTAAAAGAGTTATCTTTGGTTAATTCCGACGGACTGCAAAAGGCGGGCGCGTTGGGCGTTATTATTCTGGGCCAGGAGGTGCATGCTATTTTCGGCCGGCAGTCGGATAATTTACGTAAATTGCTGGACGCGCGCTTTTCCGTTAATTCACCGAAATAAAGCGGGCGATCTCTCCGTATACTGCACACACGCAGGCGCGTATTCGGCCCTTCCCTGGGCCCCGCGCCTGATAACATTACCGGATTACCACCAGGCTTCCACCTGAACGCCAAAGTTCCAGGCATCGCTGGCCGTGCCGTCCTGGAATGAGTTGCCCTGTTCTGAATCGTTCAGGTAAGACGCGAAAATACGCAGCTCCGGGCGAGACATGAAATCCGGGCCCTTTGCCAGCCCCAGCGCGACGGTGTATTTTTCGCCGCCCTGTTTGTAGTAGCTGCCGTCTTTATTGTCGTCTTTCTGGTAAAACGCGCCGACCTCGCCGATAGCCCGGACGTATTCGGTGAACTGGTACTGCGCGCGGCCAACCAGCGATACCAAACGGCTCTTGTCGACCCATTCGCTGGTGTCGTTGGCGTAACCCAGCGTCAGCACATGGTTGAGCGAGAACTTGTCGGTGATGGGAATCAGCCCGGTATTGATCACCCGATAACCGGAGGCCTTGTCCGTCTTGTTCCATACGTCATACCAGCCGCCGCCCTGCGACACCATATTTTGCGCCAGGCCTTTCGTGGCGTACTGCAGCACCGTCTTGTTGTAGCCGCCCAGCATGTCCTGACTGATTTCGCCGGTCAGCATCACGCCGTTTTCCGCATCGTACAGGCCGCCGTACTCTTTTTGTTTCTTCGTCGGATTCGGCATGGCGTAATCCACGCCGAATTCCGTCCAGGCGCCCGCCCACGGCTTGAAGCCGGCGTAGCGCAGATCGATATAATTGATGTTGAGATCGTTGTCGTTATCCACCCGGTAGTCTACGTCGTTGCCGTCGCCGCGGATCCAGGCCAGCGAAATCGCGCCTGGGCCGAGAGTGTAGTTTTCCACGCCGGCGCCCGAACCGGAGATATTCCAGTATTTGGTGTCAATAATGTGCAAATCGTGGCGCTGATAGTAGCGTTTGCCGCCCCAGATGACGGCGTTCGGATCGTTGGGGATCAATCCCTTGATCTGCAGATTGAGCTGGCGCAGGCCGAACTCCGCATCATCGTTGAGGGTGCTTTCGCTGTCGTTAGAGCCATCGGACACCATGCTGACCATGGTGTTGACATAGAAGCTAACGTCGTTCTGTTTGTAAACCTCGGAGCCCAGTTCGACTTCGCCGTAGGTATCGGATTCGTTACCCAGACGGCCCAGCTTATTTTTTTGCCATTCTTCCTGACTTCCATTGCCTGAAACGCCGACGCCGGAACGCAAATAGCCATGGAAATCAATGGCGGATAATGACGGAGAGATGAGTGCCATCGTTACGGCGATGGAAAGGGTACGCAGTGGAGTGTTCATTTTTGCCTCTTGTATTTGTAATACGTTCACATTTACTTAGATATAAAATGATTAATTTAAAAAACAAACAATCCATTTATCTTTTTATTGTGATTAACTACAAATAAATCAGCATTATTTGTGACGGGTGGTGACGGCGATCACTAGTTCTTGTTATGTGAACGAATGACTTTATTGATGGTATGATGAGTGAGAGAGATGGCCGGTATGTCGGCGAGAACGAGCCTGTTACAATCAAGACAGAACAACTTATCGGAACCTGATTATGAAGTCGAAAAGCACGACATTAGAAGATGTTGCCCGCCATGCCGGGGTGTCATATCAGACGGTTTCCCGGGTATTAAATAAATCGGCCAATGTATCCGAAGCCACGCGCCGCAAAGTCGAACAATCGATTCAGGCGCTGCGCTATGTGCCCAATCGTCTGGCGCAGCAGCTGGTGGGTAAGCAGAGTATGACGCTGGGGCTGGTGACCGTTTCACTGGCTTTACATGCCCCATCCCAGGTGGCGGCGGCGGTGAAACGTTACGCCAATCTGGCGGGTTATCATGTACTGATTTCTATGATTGATGAGAACGTCAATCATAGCATTCAGGATTCCATTAACGATCTCAAGTCTCAACTGGTGGAGAAGGTTATCATTAACGTGCCGCTGGAGACGGAGGAGGCGGAAAAAATCGCCGCGGAAAACGACGATATCATTTGCCTGTTTCTGGACGTGGACCCCTATAGCTCGGTGTTTAACGTCTCCTTTAACCCGGCCGACGGCACGCGCGCCAGCGTGAAACATCTGTATGAGCTTGGCCACCGGGATATCGCGCTGTTGGCCGGGCCGAAGCACTCCATTTCGGCCAATCTGCGACTGAAAAACTGGCTGGAGGCGCTGGATGATTATGGACTGAAACCGGTGACCACTTTGCATGGCAACTGGGATGCGCAAAGCGGCTATACCGGCGCGATGCAGATGCTGCGTGAAACGCCGAGTTTTAGCGCGCTGCTGGTCGGCAATGACCAGATGGCGCTGGGCGTGCTTAGCGCATTCCATCAGAATCAACTGACCGTGCCGGGCCAGAAATCGGTGATTGGCTATGACGATACTTACGAGAGCGCGTTCTTTTACCCGGCTCTGACCACCGTGTCGCTGGATCTGGACCTGCAGGGTAAGGAAGCGGTCAGGAGGATGCTGAGCGTCAGCGATAATGAAACGCTGCGCTCGTCATCCATTTTGCCGGCGAAGCTGGTTATTCGCGCGTCAAGCGGGACCAGGCAGCGTGATGATGAGCAAGACCTGCGGCAGATTACCGATGAGCTGCGCTCGATTGTGCAGAAACTCAGCCAGTGCAGCGGTTAGCCATGCCGGGCCGGCGGCCGCGATAATTGCGATAATAACTCAGCGCTGGAAAATGACTTTCAGCCGATTCACGGCATGACGAGGTGAGGTCAGCGTACGGCGCGCCCGCGAGCTCCACTCGTCATGCATTAAGCGGCAGGCGCGTGAACGGCGTTCAATGATGCGGCCCGACCCCGGAGCCTTCCCCTGGGGGGGGCAGCACCGGCGTTGTTCAAATCGGTTCCCGGCCGATTTGTCCCCCGCTTACCGCTTTACGCGCCTTGCCCGTAAAGGGACAACGCGTTGCGTTGTTCAAAACGATAACGTTTGTCCTGCAACTCGAATTCTGTAGAGTATGTACGGCGAATGCCGCCTATACCGCTACCTTCAATAATGTTCCGTTTTTAAAACATTCGTTTATCACCGAAAGGGTTGCCTGAACGCGTCCCGCAGACCAGACGTCCGGATTGACCGCCAACCAGATATCGGCAGGCTCACGACGTGCGGACATGACGTTTAGCCGTTCAGGACAGTATCTTTGCATGATTTCCCGGGCCATCATGCCGATACCCTGACCCTGGCGAAGGGCTTCGATGTACATCCGCTGTGAGGGGGCTTTCAGCACGATACGCGCGTTGGTCAGGGGGTCGCCGCCCGGCATTTGCCAGCATTACGGTACCGTCTCCTGCGGAAACCTCGCCAGATCGTGGCCGGGAAATGCATTGCCGGATACTGGCTGGCCTCGCCGGGAGACATACATCCCCGGATGCATACAGGCTAAGCCGAAAAGTCGCCAGGCGGCGGATGATTAAGTTGCTATCCATCGGACGGGGCTGCGTACCGCCAGAGCGGCTTCACCGCGCCGGATATCCACCACGCCGGGGGCGTTAGTCGATCGGTGATTTACCCAGTGCGGACATTCGCCTCTGCATCATTATCCCGATAGCCTGTTGCAGCCACCGGAGCACGTCGGGCGTCATCCAGGTTCCTTTCATCATATGCGGCTCCTGCTGCATGGCTAAACGAAATTTTTGCTGCGTGGCGGGATCTTCTCCCGCATACGATTGGAAGAGTTCAAGCCAGTTTTCCGCCAGCGCCTGTCCATCCCCGGATGCCGGATCGAGCATATCCTGGCTGGCCTGATGCAGCTTCGCCACCAGCGGCGGCCACTCCATCAGGCGATCAAAATAGTGCGCCCGGGTAAAAGCCAGCTCTTCTGGTGTGAGATAACGCTGCCAGATCGCCAGTTTGCTTTCGGCAAAGGCACGGGTGATGTAGTCGGTTATCTGTGCGGTAATCCCGGTTAGTTCCCGCATTTGCGGCTCGACGCTGTGCATCGCGTTGAGACGGTTTAAAAATTCCGCTCTCCCCGCGGTATCTTGCTCCAGCCGATCCATCCAGCGGATCGCCAGGTCCATTGCTCGCGGATCGGCCTCATCGACGTTCTGCGACATCAGCGTTTGCGCTTCCATTACCAGCGCCGCCCAGATGGGTGACAGTCGTTCGCTCTGCGAGACGAACGGTAGCTGCTGCAACTCTTCTTTGCTAAACCAGCGATCGTACATATTCATTAACTCCAGAGTCTGTAACCAGGACTCCAGGTCAGGCTCTTCCCCTGCCGCCAGCTCCGTACGCAAAAAAAACAACTGGTCGCGCAGCGTATTAATGCTGCGCATGTGTTTATCCAGCAAGGCGATTTGCGCGTCGAGAAGTGCCGGCATAGAGAGCGTATCCTGCTCCAGAAAATCCTTGATTTCGGCAAGTTCCAGCCCAGCTTTCGCCAGCGCCTGAATCATATGCAGGCGCTGAACATCCGCGAGATTATACAGCCGGTAACCCGCCGCGCTTCTGGCGGAAGGCAGCAGCAACCCTGTTTGCTCGTAGTGGTGTAAAGTCCGAACGGTGATCCCGGCGCGTTTCGCCAGCGCCCCCACTTGTATCAACATCGCTGCTCCTCGCCCTTAGCCAGTTGCGCCACTCTGCGGCCTTACGTTGCGTGAGGGTCAAGACAATATGCGAAATAACGCCCGAAGGCGTTAATACCGCGCTTAGGCGCCTTTTTCACGATTCGCGCTAACCAAGCGCGCCAACGACGTTCAGCGGTTTTTTAGTCGCGAGTCTGACGTTTTAGCACGATAGAGCAGGTGTATCGGTCTGCCGGATGGATGGATACTGTGGTTTCAAACGTTTCACCGTTGCGATCGATATAGCGGCGCACGATTTTCAGGGCGGGCGAACCGTTTTCAACGCCAAGCGATCTGGCTATCCTGGCGGGAATGCTGACGGCGGAAATGGTCTGTCTGACCTCCTCGCTCTGCACGCCATAGTGTTCTTCAATTAAATCACTGATTAACGCGAACGGATCGCTGCGCACCAGCTGGCGTATTTTGGTGTACCTCGGGCTCGCGTAACTGTCGGTCCAGCATATCGGTTCATCTTTTTTCTCGCTGTCTTCACGGATACTGGCGATATGCAGCCAGCGCGCGCCGGGCGCGCCGCCGATAATCTGGGAAAGCTCATAATCCGCAACGATTTCATCGATCTTTTTAACTACCCGCAGATTGTTTTTCGCCAGGTAAAAGAGATCTTCCAGATATTCCAGCGGGTGATTTAGCCGTTTGTTTACCGTTTTGTCGGCGACTATGGTGCCGATGCCTTTACGGCGCAGAATCAAATCCTGCTCAGTTAACTCGCGCAATGCTTCGCGTACCGTATGGCGACTGACCTGGTACTGTTCGCACAACTCCAATTCTGACGGCAGAAGCGAGCCTGCCGGAAATTGACCGGACGCGATGTTTTGAACCAGTTCACGTGAAATACGTTTATACAAAGACTCTTTCATAGGTAACGGCTTCAATAAATATTGATGATCCCCATCACAAAGGGATAGAAAAAAACTTCCCCTTAAATGTCCGTACATTCTACATTGTCTGCACAAGTTAAATGTACGGACATTTGATATTGTTCGGCCATTTAACCGGCTGCGCATGTCTCATCATCGTACGGCATTAAACAGATTGTAGCCGCGTTCTGGCGTAAGGCATGCCGCATTTTATCACCCTTCATGATGTATCAAGGATTCTTTTATGGCCTCGAATGTACTTGATTCAATTTTATTTCGTGATTCTTTCGGCACACCGGAAATGCGCGCTATTTTTGACGACCACGAACTGATCCGCAAATACGTGCAAGTGGAAATCGCGCTGGCGAAAGCTCAGGCGCGCTGCGGCGTTATTCCTGACGCGGCCGCGCAGGAAATTGCCGCCAAATGCGACGCCGACGCGCTGGATTTCGATTTGCTTCGTCACGAAACGGAAATCGTCGGTTATCCCATTCTCCCGCTGGTGCATCAAATCGCTAAGCAAGCCGGAGAGTCCGGCGGTTATGTCCATTGGGGCGCAACCACCCAGGACATTATGGATACCGCCGTGGTGTTGCAAATCCGCGACGCTTTTGAACTCATCAAAGCGGATATCAAAACGCTGCGCGGCACGCTGGCCGATCTGGCGCAACGTTACCGCAATACGCCGATGGCGGGTCGTACCCATTTGCAGCAGGCGTTGCCGGTGACATTCGGCTACAAGGCCGCGATTTGGCTCGATATTTTCGATCGCCACGAAGCGCGCCTTCAGCAAGCCAGTCCGCGTATTCTGGTCGGCGAGTTTGCCGGCGCCGCCGGCACGCTGGCCTCTCTGGGCGATAAAGGGCTGGAGGTGCAAAAAGCCATGATGCAGGAACTCGGTCTCGGCGTGCCGGTTTCAACCTGGCACGTGGCGCGCGATGGGTTTGCCGAAGCGGTCAATTTACTGGCGTTGATCACCGGTTCGCTGGGTAAGATTGGGTACGACGTGATGCTGATGGCTTCCAACGAATTTGGCGAACTCTATGAGCCTTTCGTGAAAGGCCGCGGCGCCAGTAGCACCATGCCGCAAAAACGTAATCCTATCTCCAGCGAATTGATGCTGGCCTGCGCCAAGGGCGTGCGTCAACAGGCGGGTTTGATGCTGGACGCCATGGTACAGGATTTGGAACGCGCAACCGGGCCGTGGCACGCGGAATGGATAGCCATCCCTGAAAGTTTCGTGCTGACGGCCGGCGCGCTGCATCAGGCCAAATTTATGCTGAGCGGACTGATCGTGGATGAAACGGCCATGGCCAGAAATCTTGATATGACCAAAGGGCTGATTGTTGCGGAAGCCGTAATGATGGGTCTGGCGCCGTATATCGGTCGTCAGGATGCTCACGACATCGTTTACGACGCCTGCCGGATTGTGAATGAGAAAGGCGGCCGCCTTGCCGATGTGTTGAATGCGATGCCCGGCGTTTCCAGCCGTCTTGATCCTGAATTAATTGAACAACTGACGAATCCCGCCAATTACCTCGGCATGGCGCCGGTGATGGTCGATCAGGTATTAAAAAGCTCGGCCGGCCGGAATTAATTCACGCTAATCAAATTACCTAACGATTGAGGAGATGATTATGTCATCCGGATCGTCTACGGGGAAAAAGGTCATTGCCGCGATTATTCCTGTCGCCATCGGAGGAATAATCTGGCTGTCTCCTGTCCCGGAAGGTCTTACGCCTCAGGCATGGCACATGTTTGCTATTTTTGCCGCGACTATCGCGGCAATTCTGACACAGCCATTACCCTCAGGCGCAGTGATGCTAATTGCGCTGTGCGTGACCATATTTACCAATACGCTAACGGAAGCAAAAGCATTGTCCGGTTTTTCCAGCGGCACCGTGTGGTTGATATTTTGCGCCTATGTACTTTCTCTCGGTTTTGTCACTTCCGGTCTGGGGAATCGGATCGCGTATAAAATGCTGTCGTTATTCGGCGGCAGCAGTCTCGGTATCGCCTATTCATTGGGGGTATCCGATTTGATCATGGCGCCGGCCATGCCTTCGGTAACGGCACGTTCCGGCGGCATCATTTTCCCGATAGCTCGTTCGATTAATGGCGTGCTGGGTTCGGCGCCGGGCGAAACCGGGAAAAGGATTGGTGATTTTCTCACCATGGTCTGCTTTCAGTTTACGCCGATTACCGGCGCTATCTTCCTTACCGGAATGGCGGCCAATCCGCTGGTCACCAGTCTGGCAAAAAACTCTTTGGATGTGGAAATCACCTGGGGAGGTTGGTTTATCGCCGCAGTGGTTCCCGCGATGGTGTGTTTTTGTCTGATGCCGCTGCTGCTGTATAAGATTCTCAACCCTGAGTTAAAACGCACGCCCGAAGCGAAAGAAATGGGGCGGCGTTCGCTGGAAACGCTGGGAGCCATGACGCGGGTGGAAAAAAAGGTCGCGTTCGGTTTTATTCTCGCGCTGATTGGATGGGGAACCAGCCTGATAACCGGGTTGTCCGCCACATCGGTTGGGCTGGGGCTTGCGGCCTATCTATTTGCGGTTCGCGCCGTTGACTGGAAAGCATTGCTTAACGATCATGCGGCCTGGGATACCGTCATCTGGTTTAGTGTGATTATCAGTCTGGCCGGCGGGCTCTCCGATCTGGGCTTCATTAAATGGATGGCTGCGATATTAGGCAGCTCTGTTCATGGCTTTGGTGCGATACAAACGTTTGTGTTATTGGGGGTTTTGTATATTTATGTGCATTACCTCTTTGCCACCGCCTCCGGGCATGTTGCGGCGCTGTATGTTCCCTTTGCCGCGACGGCAATCGCCGCGGGCGCTCCGCCGATGATGGTGGCCATCTGCTTCGGTATTTTTAGCAACCTGATGTGGAGTACGACGGAATACGGCGGAGGTCCGGGGCCGATTTATTTTGCTCAGGGATATTTTGAACGCGCACGTTTCTATAAAATTAATTTTTTAATTGTCACCGTCAACGTCCTCCTGATTTTTGCCGTCGGCCTGGTATGGTGGAAACTACTCGGTTATTACTAAGCCGGATAATAAGGCCGTATCCCTGTTTAAATTAATAAGCGGATATGGCTTTTTCTTTTCCTGGAGCGAAAAGCTAAATAGCTTCGCGCATTGCGGCTTCACTTTTGACCATGCCACAGCGCGTAACTGATGATAAGAGCATTAAAATAATCATTAAAAACAGCTGATTATGATTTAATTATAATAGCATTGTCACTGCAACCTGCAGGGCACGTGTAGTGCTATTATGCGAAGCTATTTAGTCACCTGCCGGGTACGCAGCGTAAACGCGTTGCTAATCGCGCCGCAATGGACATCATTTTCTTTGCGCTCAGAACGGGTTGCCAGTGAAATGCGCCTAATGGCACCGAAAGATGTTCATTGAGCTCTGCCCTCCGCCGCTTTCAGGAGTGGCGTGATGCAGGAGGGAACGGCTCTGGCAGAACGGATTGATAGCCTGCGAGCAACTGAAAGCCATCGACTGGTCATGGTTATCGATGGATGGTTGTATGACAAAATCACCGTTGGCTGATTGTTCCGCGTCTGGCGGATGACGGCGTGTCTCTGCCGGGCGAGTCATCGTTTTACCCGGTACTGCGGCGGTATGGCGAAATGCATCGCCGGGGCCGCCAGTGGACGGGAGAAAAAGCCCGGCCAGCCGCGACCGGAGCCGAATCAGGTGTAGACGCGAGACATTCCGTGGATGCCGTCAACAGTGAAGGGGCGCTGGTTTTACCTGTATCTGGTGGGAAGATATCTTCAGTCGTAAAATCGTGGGATATGAAGTGCATGAAGCGGAAAGTGGCGAGCAGGCGGCAGCGCTGATACAGCGCATGATTCTGCGGGAGGGGGGCTGGCTATACCCGGCCAGTACTGCATGCCGGTATCCCGCCAGCGCCCGTCAATCGTGGCCTGCGCGAAAAAGTGGGTAGTACATAGGTTATAAAACGAACATTTTGGCTTGTAAAGAGAGGGTACTACCCAATGTACTACCCACTTGGCAGTGGATTCCGGTGGATTTGGGTAGTACGCAGTAGACGTTGATGGCAATAAAAACGCCCTGAAAACAGGGCGTTGTGGCAGTCGGTGGAACAGGGTGGAAATTGGATCTGTTTGTTGAATATGAAATAAAAGTATTAAAAATTAATGTGTTAAAATTATTTTTAACATGCTAATGGAAGTTTACTACCCGGTGTACTACCCTAATATTTTACGTTCGTGATTCAGCAACCTTAGGTTGAATGTGTTTTTTTCGAAATTTTTTTCCAATGCTAGGTGTACCCCTCAATTGCTTGGCATTGAGTAATCTCTGTCGAGAATTGATAGTAAAAGCGTACGAAGTTAGTTCAAAAAAAGAACAAATTTTTGTATTTTTCTGCTGCCAATTAGCGAAATTGTGGAACACTACCTAGCAATCTCAATTAATTTATCAATATATAGTCTTTATATGAGGATGAGGTATCTACATACGTTAAGCACCCTGTTGTTGGGATTTCGGATATTGCGACGTTCATTATCATGTTATGAATGTGGATTCATACCTGATTGTTTTTTTTATAGAAAAATTTATTTTTTAGTTACTTGTAGAGATTTTTTAATGGTAAACGAAAATGTTATTGACAGGGGGAAAGGGATGGTAACAAAACCGTTGTCTAATGAGCTCATATCTTTAATTAATTACGTTGAGTTAAATAAAAGTGGTTGGTGGAAAAAAGCTACTTCGCAAGTTATCTTGGGATTCCTTTGGGAATGTGATGAAAAAACAACATTATTAGATTTGCATGATAAAATATCTAAAGAATTAAATTTGTCAATACCTGTTGAAAATGTATCTTCTCAAATAGAGTACCTTCTCTCAAGTGGAAAAATATTAAAGTCAGATAATAAATTTTATTTAACAGAGTCTCAAAGACAGGATTTAAATAATCGAAATAAGTTATCTATAGAGGAGGATGTTAAGGTTGAAAGCTTATTCAAAAATTTGCTTTTAGAACAAATTGAAACAGATGAACCGGAAGTGTATTGGAATAACTTCAAGGAAGAATTAGTAAAATCAATAAGAAAGATTGGTGCAAATACATACACTTTTCTAAAAGATGGTCGGCTGCATAAATACCATGATTGGTTAGATGGATTCCTTAATAAGTATGATTCAGATATTCATCATAAACTGGTAAAAGTATTAAGCGGTTTTTTTAATCCAAGTATAGATTGTACCCGAAGTTATATTCTTCGTCTCTTAAATGCTCATTTTTTTGTTGAAGCAACACAGCTAAAAAAAGATACTATCAAGATTCTTGAAAAGACAAGAAAAAATAAAGATGTCAAAATTGTTTTGGATACTAATTTTGTATTCTCCATTCTTGGATTGCATGAAAATCCCGCTGATGAATCTGCAACCTCGTTACTGAGTCTTTCTGAAAAGGTTGGATGTGTAAAGATAAATTACTATATTTTGCCTACCACCCTTGAAGAAATTAGAAAAGTAGTATCCTATGAATTTAATAATCTTAAAAGATATAGATATAGTCCGCACATTGCAAAAGCAGCGGTTAAGTCTGGTTTGAGGAGTAGTATTGCTGCAAAATATTTTGCAAAGTGTGCTAAAAGCTCAGGAGAATTATCTCTAGATGCATACTTTTTACCTTATACAGATGGTTTACTTAAGAATCTTAGTAGTAAAGGGATAAAGATCTTAGAATGGCCTACTATTCAGTATCCAACAGATGAGAGAGTAGTCAATGATCAAGTTACGTTATGGGAAAAAGAAGAGAAAAAGCCTGAAAATAAAAGGAAAAGATATGAGGCAATTGAGCATGATTTAATATTTTGGTATATAATAAAAGATCATCGAACTGATCATGCAGAATCAGCTTTGGACGAAAATTATTGGGGCGTGACTATTGATTGGTCAATGATTTCATTTGATCAAGTTAAAAGAAGAACCAAAAAATCTGATCTGCCCGTCGTATTACATCCAACTAATTTAGTTCAATTACTTCAATTTTGGATTCCTAGAGATGAAATTCTTGAGTCAGGAATCCTTGAAACAATGCGACTACCCCTTCTTTTTGGTCAATTTGATGAAAAAGATGAGAAATTAACTATTGAATTAATTCAAGCTTTGTCAACATATAAGAATATTGATGATATAGATATAGATATTCTAAGCTCTATGTTGGCAGATAAGGCATTAAAACAAAGAATTAGTGATTCTGACCATGAAAATGATCTCATAATTGAAATTATAGAATCAGAGTTTGCAGAGAAGGCGACTAAGTATAAAAGTGAATTGGATTCTAGGATGTCTGAGGTTGAGAAAGCTAATGCTGTTGTAACTGAAAAAGATATGGTTATTAACGATAGGCAATTAGAAATAAATAGAAAGAATAGTGAAATAGAGTCTTTAAAATCACAAATTGAAGCGTTTGAAACGGATAAAATGATAGCATCAAAGGAAAGAAAACAAAAAATCTTTTTTGTTTTTTTATATTTCTTTTTACCCTTGATGATCATCATCTGTTCTTATAAATTATTAATTCCTGAAATTAAAGATAAATATCATTTAGACGGTGTTTTGGAATTAATAGTTGCTGGTATTTTAAGTTATTTTATTTTTATATTTTTTTCTGTTTTAGCAAATGTACATTTGGAAAAGATACCAAGCTTAAATAAATGGTTACCGATAAGAATATCAAAAAAATTGGTCTCAAAGATCATAGCCCCACTTGTTGTTAGTATAGTTTCTTTTAAAGATGAGATCGCAGAATTGATAAAAAATCTTAACTAAGACCATACTGTTTCAATTAACGGTGAGGACTAATTTTTTATCTTATCGGGTGTGGACTCCCTCGCTCCTGAACGGATTTCTATGGAATGGAAATCCGTTCAGGAGCCAACAAGCGCAGCGCGTTAGCCGCTTGATATACGGATTTTGGCGCAGTAAATTGTCAGTGTTACACCGGTGCTGCAAGCAGCACTCCCATGTTGCCACGACCTTCAAGGCAACGCTCAGGCCCAACCTGTGTGGTCAACTCCCAACCCGCCCCGCTACCGCTTTGCGGGTGATCGCTGCGGCGATGGTAGCTACCTTATCCCAACGCCTTAGGGCTGCATCCTGTTTATTTTTCGTGAAGCAACTGTTCTGCCGTTGTTCGCACACTCACTGATGCGTACCACACCTATAGCTGGCGCAGCCATCTGCCCTTTTGCTGCCTCAGCGAATGCATCCATGAGACAGCGGCGTCACTTCATACGGCGCAAAGCCGTTGCAAGTGACGCCGCGAACAAACTCTGCGACAGCCCTTACGCTACAGCGCTGTCCAGCGCGACCTGTCATCTGACGCACATTTTCTGCGTCAATTCTCATCAACCCACTTATCAGAGGAGGACTGAACCGATACCTGAGGCAGGCTTTCAGCCTGAGGGGATTACCCTGCTAATGCAGGCGGCTGCACCGAGTGCATAACCGATATCCCCGTCATACCTCAACCGCTGCCGCTCCGGCGCACAGGTATTGTTCAGTGCGGCACGATAAATCCGTGCCGTGAATTGCCGTGCGCCGGAGAACAGAGGTTATTGAGGATGGGGGGATAGCATATGTCACGATTAAGCCGTGAGATTGCAGACGCTGGCCCGACAGGCCGACGGCAGCCATACCCGGTTTCAGTAACCGGGAAGCCAGCTCGCTGGTATCGATGGATTTAGGGCATTGAGACGGGTGCGGGCAGTATGTGCAGCAAGTCTACGGTAGAACGGCGTAGGCTCTTTCCTCTGGCTGGCTCATCAGTTCACGTTCTTCAGGCAACCCCGCCAGCCAGGGGAAAAGATCAGATTCGCGCAGAGGTGGGGAATTAAGTGTTATCAATGTGGTACTGGTGGGGGAACCCGGCCCAAAAAAACCGGGTTCCCCCACTATCCACGTATATAGCGGAGTCAGGTGGGGAGAATGACCAAAAACCGCATGCTGACGGGGTTGAACGTCAGATCGTCGTTTTCTAGTGGGGGAAAACACGATCCGTCTGCAAGTCGGGCGAAAATGGGGGAAGTCAGGCGGATTTTTTTCTGATCTGCTTGTGGCGTTCAATCAGGTTGCCTTTTTCATCGAAGTAGCGGCTCGGCCAGATCTCCGAAGGATGAATACCTAATGCCTCCGCGATCAGAAATTCGCCTTTCGGCCAAGGGCGGGTAAGCACGTTCGCCAGCGTTGAAGAGCTTAATCCTGCCTGCCGGGATACCGCTGCCATCGTTATCTTTTTCTTGTGTAACGAGGCAATTATGTCTGCCGGATGCATATCAATTTTGTTAGTCATGCTTCCTCCTTGCTCGTAGAGACAGAATAATTTTTCAATATCAATACTAAGTAATACTTAGTACATTTTCAACAGGCAGACATGAAAATCACCGCTGGTTATCCAGTCGGTCGGGATTCTTATGCTGCCATATCGTTTGAAGGAAGCCAGATTAAAAGCCGGTTTATCGCAGCAGCAGCTTGGTGTGCTCGCCGGTATCGACGAGGCGACGGCCAGCGCACGGATGAA
Source organism: Affinibrenneria salicis (assembly GCF_008710095.1). Next base: position 71,845 of record NZ_VYKJ01000011.1, on the reverse strand, counting down.
TCAGTATGAGCGCGGCGTGCATACGCCTGATTTTGAACTGGTGTGCAGGTTAGCCGCTGTGTTGAATATCCCTGCCAGTTATTTTTACACCGTTGAAGATGATTTAGCAGAAATCATCCTTACTTACGCCCGCCAGAAAAAGACCGACGCTTTTTAAATCTCCCCCTTTCTGGATTTAAGCAATAAAAACGAGTAGTTGAGAAAGCATTGCTAAGTAATGCTTAGTATATTTTCAATAGGTTAGCGTGAAAACTACGGCTTATATATCGTGTAAGTCGGGATCCTCATGCTGCCATATCGTTTAAAAGAAGCCAGACTAAGAGCGGGCCTGTCGCAACAGCGGCTTGGGGTTCTGGCGGGTATTGATGAAGCCACGGCCAGCGCGCGGATGAACCAATATGAGCGCGGTGTGCATACGCCTGATTTTGATCTTGCCTGCCGACTGGCGGCGGTGCTTGATGTTCCTGCCTGCTATTTTTATACCGTCGAAGACGATCTTGCCGAAATCATTCTGAATTATCATCCTACGAAAAAATAGCGCCTGTCTGCGTTATTGCTCTGTTCGTTCGAAGCGCTGTGCAGATCGTTGTTCTCAATAACCGGCTTAACGAGGTCGGCCAGTTTACAATGCGCTTCCCGCCGTTCCTCAAAGTAATCATACCGATCGTAAATGCCTTCAACGCCTTTCAGCTTATGATTAAGGCACCGTTCGGCGACATAACCCGGAACGCCTAACGCGGCCAGCAGGCTGCGGCAGGTGCGGCGCAGGTCGTGTACGGTGAACGGTTCAAGTTCACCCATGCGATTGGGCGGTTGAATTTTCCTTCCCGGTTCGCGGCCGAAAAGTTTGGCGATCGCCCGGTTGAGGGTATCGCTGCCCATATGCGGCGAACCGCTGGCCCGGCGGTTGGGGAATACATATGCTGAACCGCAGGCGCGGATCTTCAATTCCCGCAGCCATTCCTGTGTCAGCGAGGGCAGGGGAATGACGATAGCGACGCCCGATTTGCTCCTTGTCGCAGGCAGTTCCCACGTTGCGTCTTCGAGGGAAAATTCATCCCATTGGGCTTCGGTCAGTTCGCTTTTGCGTACGCCAAGCACGATCAGTAATGCGCAAGCCAGATAGTTATCGCGAGTGAAGCTGTCGCTCTGGTTGCGGAATACCTGAAAAACCTGCGTCAACTCTTCCAGACTCAACGCCCGATCGCGGCTTTTTTCAATGCCGCCCGCATCATCCACCTTGAACGCCGCCGCCGGGTTATGGACGAGAAGCCCAAGTTTTATGCCGTGATTAAACAGTTGTTTCAGGTACATCAGCGCATCGTTGGCGGTGCAGGGCCTGCCGCTGGCGGTGATTTGCTGGATGATGGCGCGTATGTCCAGCGGTGTGACCTTGCCTAACGCCAGCTCGCCAATGTGTGGCGCGATCTCTCTGGCGAAGATCCGCTGTGGGATATGCGGGTGCTTAAGGCGTCGCACCAAATCCTGTTTCCAGTCGTTAAACAGATCGTTGACGGTATGGATTCTGGCGGGGCGATTGCGTTTACGTTCGGTTATGGGATCGTCGCCTTTCCTAACCTTCCTGCGGGCGTCTTCGGCCTGAGAGCGGGCTTCCGCCAGCGACAGATCGGACGGCTTGCCCAGCGTGAGCGAACGGCGTTTGGCGTTCAGGGTATAGCGCAGCATCCAGTAAGGTTCGCCGCGCTGCGGCAGCATAAGGTATAGTCCCTGACCGTCGTTGTATCGTCCGGGACGGCTTGCTTTCAGGATGGACTGTATGGCTTTAACGGTCAGATTTCCCATGTCCTGCCTCCCTAAGGTATCCCGCCAGCGCCCGTCAATCGTGGTCTGCGCGAAAAAGTGGGTAGTACATAGGTTATAAAACGAACATTTTGGCTTGTAAAGCGATGGTACTACCCAATGTACTACCCACTCGGCAGTGGATTTCGCTGGACTCGGGTAGTACAGAGCAGACGTTGATGGCAACAAAAACGCCCTGAAAACAGGGCGTTGTGGCAGTCGGTGGAGCAGGGTGGAAATTATTCGATATTTTGGATCTGTTCCCGCATCTGTTCAATCAACACCTTTAGCTCAATAGCGGAAGTGGTGATGTCGGCGTTGATGGATTTGGAGGCCAGGGTGTTCGATTCGCGGTTGAACTCCTGCATCATAAAGTCCAGCCGGCGACCGACCGCTTCCGGTTTTTTCAAAATTTTATAGGTTTCTTTCACATGCGCATCAAGGCGGTCCAGCTCTTCCGCCACATCGATGCGCTGCGCCAGGATGACCAGTTCCTGTTCCAGCCGGTTATTTTCCAGCTGTACCTGCGCGTCTTCCAGCTTGCTGAGCAGCCGCTCACGCTGCCACTGCAGAATTTCCGGCATGTGGGCGCGAACTTTTTTCACTTCTTCGTTAACGCCCTGCAGACGTTGTTCAATCAGCGTTTGCAGCGCAGCGCCTTCACTTTCTCGGGCGGCGATGAAGTCATCCAGCGTGCTTTCCAGCGCCCGCAGCAATTCCTGATTGATGGCGTCCAGATCTTGTTCTTCCGCCGCCATCACGCCCGGCCAGCGCAGAATATCGACCGGATTGATTTCGCCTTCATCGCTTTGCATTTTGACCCAGTTGGCGGCTTTTACCAGCTGTCTGGCCAGATTTTCATTGAGAATCAGCGAACTTTGCGCGCTGGGATCGACGTCGAAACGCAGATTGCATTCAATTTTGCCGCGCGTGAGACGAGCGCGAATACGTTCGCGGATAACCGGTTCCAGGCTGCGGAACTGTTCTGGCAAACGGATATAAGTCTCAAGATAACGCTGGTTGACGGAGCGCAACTCCCAGGCTGCGCTGCCCCAGTTACCTTTAATTTCACGCCGGGCATAGGCGGTCATGCTGCGAATCATCGGTGCATACCTGTAAAACGAATGATGGGGGGATTATAGCGTCGTGGCCGGGGGCAGGATAGCCAAAACCGTCACGGATATCGGTAAACCGCCGGCTGGCTATTGAACCGCCTTGCACGCGTTGCGTGCGGATCGCCGTTGGCCGGCCGTTAGTCCGCGTTTTTCTCTCCTTCAGTATTCATCCTGATGGCGGTATCAATAGCTGGAACAGCGTGCCCAGCTGGCGCACGATTATCAACATGGCGGTGAAACATATCACCAGCGTCAACAGACGCATCACGCTTACCAGACGCGTCGTGCAGGGCGCGTGGCTATGCAGAATAAATTTCAGGCGCGCCGCGGCCCAGATATACAGCGCGAACGCGCCCGTCATCAGCATGATGCCGATAGCGAGGAGATAGCCGCTGTGGTGGCGGGAAGCCGCGCGCAGCAGCAGCAGGCTGTTCAGCAGAAGCAGGAATGCGGTGCGCGACCATGCCAGACCGGATCGTTCCGGCTGACGTCCCGGCGTCGGCGCGCTGACGGCGTTGTTCTTCATGCCGCCCTCAGGTCGCCAGCATTAACAGCAGGAAGGCCAGGGCGATGACCGCCACAAAGACGGCGATGGCCAGCAGCAGGCGGGTGTAGGGCATGGCCTGGTTGAGGCGAATGGCCAGTTCATTCGCCGCCCAGCGTCGATAGGCCATTAACGCCAGCAGTGCGGCGGCCAGGGTCAGAAACAGGGCGATAATGTTGCGCGCCAGCGGGGACGCGAAGTCCGGCGCGAGCTGATCGATGGCGATGGCGCCGGCCAGGAACGCCAGCGCCGTTCGAATCCAGGCCAAAAAGGTGCGTTCGTTCGCCAGCGAGAAGCGATAATCCGGCGTGCTGCCCTGCTGTTGCCACGGCGTCTTTTTCGCGTCTTTGTTGTTGTGCGACGGAGATTCCTGCATTGGGCGATTTTCTTTCTCAAGCGAAGATAGCAACAAAATGTAGCATTAATTCGATGATATCATGCACAAATGACGGAATTATAACCGCCGGCGGCAGTGTTCGATAGGCATTATGTGATGAAGTCCGTATAATGCGCAGCCAATAAATGATTTACCTGCCGGAGATTTTCCATGCGCCCAACAGGCCGAAGTGCACAGCAAGTACGCCCCCTCAAATTAACCCGCCATTACACAAAACATGCCGAAGGTTCGGTGCTGGTTGAATTTGGCGACACCAAAGTTTTGTGTAATGCGTCGGTTGAAGAAGGCGTGCCGCGTTTTCTGAAAGGCCAGGGACAGGGCTGGATTACCGCGGAATACGGCATGCTGCCGCGCGCCACCCACAGCCGCAACGCGCGGGAAGCGGCCAGGGGTAAACAGGGCGGGCGGACGCTGGAAATTCAGCGGCTGATTGCCCGTTCGCTGCGCGCCGCGGTCGATCTGCGCGCGCTGGGTGAATACACTATTACGCTGGACTGCGACGTGCTGCAGGCGGACGGCGGCACGCGTACCGCGTCGATCACCGGCGCCTGCGTGGCGCTGGTCGATGCCCTGCAAGGGTTGATGGCCAGCGGCAAACTGAAAAAAAATCCGTTGAAAGGCCTGGTGGCTGCGGTATCCGTAGGGATTGTCAACGGTGAAGCGATCTGCGATCTGGAGTATGTGGAAGATTCGGCGGCCGAAACGGATATGAATGTGGTCATGACGGAAGATGGCCGCATGATCGAGGTGCAGGGCACGGCCGAAGGCGAACCGTTCAGCCACGAAGAGCTGCTGTCATTACTGGCGCTGGCGCGGGCGGGGATTGATAATATTATCCAGGCGCAGAAAGCCGCGTTAAGCGAATAAACACCGCAGCGCAGCGCGGTGTCCGTCGCCTCTCTGCCTGTGCAGACCGGCAGAGCGTTCATCAGGCCCGGGGATATCGTTCTCTCCGGCGAGATTGCTGACAAATCGGGTGTGGCGGCGATAGTGGACAGAAGGTAAAGACGCGGCAAAGGCATCCTTGTCTGCCCGACCGCGCCATCGATAGCGCGGACGTTATACTCTCCGTTCGATGGTCTCCGTCTGAATCTCCGCCATTGAGCCGTCAACAGTCTGGAGCGACCGGCAGGTCGCTTTTTTATGGTCGCCGCGCGCGAAATCCGTTTTTAAGAAGAGGAGAAACAGTAAATGAAAGCCTATCAGCGCCAGTTTATTGAGTTTGCGCTTGGTAAACAGGTGTTAAAATTTGGCGAATTTACCCTGAAATCAGGGCGTATCAGCCCCTATTTCTTTAATGCGGGTTTGTTCAATACCGGGCGCGACCTGGCGTTACTGGGGCGTTTCTATGCGGAAGCGCTGGTTGACTCCGGGATAGCGTTCGATTTGCTGTTCGGTCCGGCCTACAAAGGGATTCCTATCGCGACGACTACCGCCGTTGCGCTGTCTGAACATCATCAACGCGATTTGCCTTACTGCTTTAACCGCAAAGAGGCGAAGGACCACGGCGAAGGCGGCAACCTGGTCGGCAGTCCGTTGCAGGGGCGCGTGATGCTGGTGGACGATGTGATCACGGCCGGCACGGCGATTCGTGAATCCATGTCGATCATTGAGGCTTATGGCGCGCAGCTGGCCGGCGTGTTGATTGCGCTGGATCGTCAGGAGCGCGGCCGGGACAGCCTTTCGGCGATTCAGGAAGTCGAGCGCGATTATCGGTGCAAGGTCATTTCGATCATTACCTTACAGGATCTGATCGCCTATCTTGCGGAGCAGCCGGAAATGGCCGGGCACCTGGCCGCGGTTCGGGCTTATCGGGAGCAGTACGGCGTGTGAGGCAAACCTGCCGCCAGAATGTTGCCTCTGGCGGACGGCGAAATCGTCAGCGCAGTTGCGCCGCCAGCAGCGGCCAGCGGGTATCGAACTCAGTTGTGGGGCGATAGCGAAATTCAGAGCGCACAAAACGCGACAGCGTCCCTTCGCAAAAGGCCAGCAGCTGGCTGGCGAGCAGGGTTTCGTCGTGGTCAAAGCCCTGTTCATTGCGCAGTCTGTGTTCGCGCAGCACCTGGCGCAGCTGGGATTCGATGCGTTCAAAGAGCTGATTAATCCGCCCCTGCAGCCGATCCTGTTCAAACATCAGAGCATGGCCGGTCATGATCCGGGTCAGGCCGGGATTGCGTTCGGCAAAACCCAGAATAAGCAGCAGAATTAAACGCAGCCGGCTGAACGTCTCCTTCTCATCCTGCAAAATCAGGTTGATGCGGCTGGTCAGGCTGTCTTCGATAAACTCGATCAGACTGTCGAACATACGCGTTTTGCTGGGAAAATGCCGGTAAAGCGCCGCTTCGGAAACCCCGACGTTAGCCGCCAGTTTCGCCGTGGTGATTCGCTGGCTGCCATCGCTGGATTCCAGCATTTGCGCCAGCGCCTGCAGTATTTCCTCGCGACGATTCCGCTTCGTATTTTCTTTTTCTGCCATGCCTGAAAAGACCCTTGCTAAAAAAGTTAACCATCGACCACCCGGCAGCGCCACAGTCGCATAATACGCTGTGGCTTATGTGATTTTTACTATACCCGCGTGCTTTTGGGTTACTGGCGCGTTGACGGCGGTTCAATGACCCGGTCCTTCATCGGGCTTCGTCCCCGAGGAACCGTCGCCGGGCGCATTCAACCCCGCTTCCGACCGATGTGTCGCCGGCAGCGGAGTCTGCTTACTTGCGCCTTTCCGCAACGCGAAATCTATTGGGCATATACCGGGTGTGGAATGACTTACTGACGTCCGGAGTGACCAAAACCACCTTCGCCGCGTTCACTGTCGGCGAATTCTTCAACCAGGTTAAATTCGGCCTGAACGACGGGAACAAAAACCATTTGCGCCATACGTTCACCAGGCTCGATGGTGAATGCCTGCTGGCCGCGGTTCCAGACGGAAACCATCAACTGCCCCTGGTAATCGGAGTCGATCAGACCGACCAGGTTGCCCAGCACCACGCCATGTTTATGGCCCAGGCCAGAGCGCGGCAGAATCACCGCCGCCAGGCCCGGATCGGCGATATGGATCGCCAGACCGGTCGGGATCAACGTGGTGGCGCCGGCGGCCAGCTCCAGCGGCGTATCCATACAGGCGCGCAGATCGAGCCCGGCGGAGCCCGGCGTGGCGTAGGCTGGTAACGGAAATTGTTGACCGATACGCGGGTCAAGAATCTTTACGTCTATTTTTTTCATCATAACGGCTGACAATCTCGTCGATTAAATACTGCGCAAGGCGTGACTTTTCACACTGGGGTAGAGCCAGGTCGCCGCCCTGCCAGAAAAGATGTAATGCATTGGTTTCGCTATTGAATCCATGCCCTGAAAGAGAAACATCATTGGCGCAAATCAGGTCCAGATTTTTCCGCGCCAGTTTCTGTCGCGCGTATTCTTCCACATTCTGGGTTTCCGCCGCAAACCCGACCACGAAGGGACGGTTGTCCTGCATCGCGGCAACGCCGGCAATGATGTCAGGGTTTTTTATCATGCCAATGGTAACTTCATCACCCTGTTTTTTTATTTTTTCATCGGCGACATGGAGAGGACGGTAATCGGCCACCGCCGCGCAGCCAATGACGATATGCTGACGCCCGGCGGATGACATAACCGCCTGCTGCATCTCAAGGGCGCTGATCACGTCGATGCGCGCCACGCCCGGCGGCGTGGGCAATGAGACCGGGCCGCTAACCAGCGTCACCACGGCGCCGCGTGCGGCGGCGGCCTGCGCGATAGCGAAGCCCATCTTGCCGGAACTGTGATTCGTGATGAACCTGACCGGATCCAGCGCCTCACGCGTCGGGCCCGCGGTGACCATAATATTCAGATGCTGCAAATCGCCGGCGGAAGAGAAATGCTGTTGCGCGAGCTCGACAATTTCCATGGGGTCGATCATTCGGCCCGGGCCGATATCTCCGCAGGCCTGGCTGCCGCTGTCCGGCCCCCACAGCAGCACGCCGCGGCTGGCCAGCGTGCGCAGATTGTCCTGGGTGGCAGCGGCGCGATACATTTGCTGATTCATCGCCGGCGCCGCGGCGATCGGAGCCGGCGTAGCCAGACAAACGGTGGAGAGCAAGTCATTGGCCATGCCCGCCGTCAGGCGCGCCAGCAGATCGGCCGACGCCGGCGCCAGGATGACCAGATCGGCCCATTTTCCCAGCTCAATGTGGCCCATGGCCGCTTCAGCCGACAAATCGAGCACGCTATCGGAAACCGGAAACCCGGAGACGGCCTGCAGGGTCAGCGGCGTGATAAAGGCTTCCGCCGCCGGCGTCATCACTACCCGCACTTCGGCGCCTTTTTCCCGTAAGCGACGCACCAGCTCCGGGCACTTATAGGCCGCAATGCCGCCGCTGATTCCCAGCAGGATATGTTTACCGGCAAGCCCGTGCAGAGCAGAAATTTCCGTCATCGTTATTGTCCGATTCAAAGTCTAAAGAGGCGGCATTTTATCATAACCTCTGGCGATAAGATGAATCTTAAACGGTTGGCCGGGAGGGAGGCAAAAGTTTGCGCAGCGCTACGCAAGCCTGCCGCGGCGGGATTCTCCCCGGCGTGTCGTCATGCAATGATGCCGTTCCGCCGGTTAATCATGGAGCGTCCACGGGAAAATGAAATGGATTGATGATCTGGCCCCGCGCGAAAAACTGGTTAATTTAGGGGCTGAGTCGCTTACCGACGCCGAATTGCTGGCGCTTTTTTTACGTACCGGTCAGCCGGGCATGCATGTGATGGCCTTTGCGGAAAAATTGCTGGATGAGTTCGGTTCGCTCCATCGGCTGATGTCGGCGGAAAAAGAGGCGCTGTGCGCCACCAACGGCATCGGGCTGTCGAAATACACGCAGTTAAAAGCGATTGCGGAGCTGGCCCGGCGATTTTACTCTTCCCATCTGGCGCAGGAAGACGCCATGCTCAGCCCGGATGTCACCCGTCAGTACCTGCAGATTTTGCTGGCGCATCAGGAGAGGGAAATTTTTTTGGTGATGTTTTTGGATAATCAGCATCGGGTTATTCGTCATCGGGAGATGTTTACTGGTACTATTAGCAGCGTAGAGGTTCATCCCAGAGAAATTGTGCGTGAGGCGCTGAAAGCCAATGCGGCCGCCGTGATCCTGGCGCACAATCATCCGTCGGGTAAAGCGGAACCAAGCCAGGCCGATCGCGCGATCACCGAACAGGTGATTCAGGCCTGTTTATTATTAGAGATTCGTGTGTTGGATCATCTGGTCATCGGGCGTGGAGAATGTGTTTCTTTTGCTGAACGCGGGTGGATTTAAGAGAATTTTCCGCGATCCTTCGGGATCTTTAGCTGTTCGGGACTTGAGCACTTACTCTTCAGGGCGTATACTACGCCACCTTTGAGAATCCTGGATGCGGCGTTAAGAGCCTGGCTCAGCGGGTTTATCCTGATGAGAGCGTCTTTTCAGCGAAGTTGCTGAGATGGGCCCTAAAGCCTGACGAGGCGGCCAGCATCCTCTACGAAGCTCGAGCTGATTTGATTTTTGGAGAATAGACATGTCCCGAGTCTGCCAAGTTACTGGCAAGCGCCCGGTGAGCGGCAACAACCGCTCCCACGCAATGAACGCGACCAAACGCCGTTTTCTGCCGAACCTGCACTCTCACCGTTTTTGGGTTGAGGGCGAAAAACGCTTTGTTACTCTGCGCGTATCCGCTAAAGGTATGCGTGTTATTGATAAGAAGGGTATCGAAACGGTTCTGGCCGAAATTCGTGCCCGTGGTGAGAAGTATTAAGGAACTAAGTCATGGCTAAAGGTGTTCGCGAGAAGATCAAGCTGGTTTCTTCTGCTGGTACTGGTCACTTCTATACCACCACGAAGAACAAGCGTACTAAGCCGGAAAAACTGGAACTGAAGAAATTCGATCCGGTTGTCCGCCAGCACGTGATCTACAAAGAAGCTAAAATTAAGTAATATTTAGCGGATTGATAAAACCCGGCTTCGGCCGGGTTTTTTTATGGCGAGCGGCTTTTGCCGCCCCTTTTGGGCCGCCGCGCTGCAGCGTTGCAAAACGCGCCGGGCGTTTTTTATGTTACCGTAGCCGGGAATTAGCGGAGACGTATCATGCCTGAATTACCAGAAGTGGAAACCAGTCGGCGCGGCATCGAGCCCTGGCTGGTTGACCAGACGATTTTGTATGCCGATGTGCGCAACGCACGCCTGCGCTGGCCGGTATCCTCAGAAATCCTCGCCCTCAGTGATGAAAAAGTGCTGTCTGTACGCCGGCGGGCGAAATACATCCTGATTGAATTGTCCTCCGGGTGGATCATCGTCCATCTCGGCATGTCGGGAAGTTTGCGTATTCTGCCGGAGCACAGCGCAGCGCAGAAGCACGATCACGTCGATCTGGTCCTCAGCAACGGTCTGATACTCCGCTATACCGATCCTCGTCGTTTCGGCGCCTGGCTGTGGAGCCGTACGCTGGAAGAGAGCCCGGTGCTGGCCCATTTAGGGCCGGAGCCGTTAAGCGATGCGTTTTCCGGCGATTATCTGTACCAGAAGTCGCGCGGCAAAAAGACGCTGCTTAAAGTCTGGCTGATGGATAATAAAGTGGTGGTGGGCGTAGGGAATATTTATGCCAGCGAATCCCTGTTTATGGCCGGGCTCAGGCCGGACCGACTTGCCGGTTCACTGACGGCGGCCGAAGCGGAACGTCTGGCTCAGACCATTAAGACCGTTCTTCAGCGCTCGATCGAGCAGGGCGGCACCACTCTGCGCGATTTCTTACAATCTGACGGTAAACCGGGCTATTTTGCGCAGGAGCTGCAGGTTTATGGGCGTGCCGGTGAACCTTGTCGGGTTTGCGCCACGCCGATTGAGAGCGCAAAACATGGCCAGCGTAGCACTTTTTTCTGCCGATATTGTCAGCACTAGGTGCGGTCAGAGGCGATGGCATGATATGACTGACACAGAAAATTAATCATGGAACGTATCTGATTAGTTAAAAATACATGGTTTGATTATTGTTTTTTATGCCTTATATCCTTCGGCACGCAGGACGGCGACGAACCCCGCAGGTTTGAACTCACCCTGAGATCGGCGGCAGTCGATTATGCGCAGACCTCAGGCGCAGCCCCAAAGGCGTCGGGCCATTGGGGAAAGCCGGCGTCTCTGTCCACTGAAAGATATAAAGCAGACTATTACCTGGGATCGTGGTTTTATGCGTCGCATACTGGTTATAAGAATCGATTTTCTTGGCGATATGATATGTACAACGGCGTTGCTGCAGTCGATAAAGCAGCGCTGGCCTGAAGCTGAACTCCATGTGCTGGCGAATAAATACAATGCCGCTGCGCTGGAGGGAAACCCTGTGGTGCATCGGGTGCACCGCTACGTATATAGCAAAAAGTATGAGAAAAACCAGCGCCCGGGCCTGCTTAACGCCTTGATTGATCGGTTACGATTAATCTTTCAACTGCGTCATTTGAAATTCGATCTATTAGTGATCCCCAATGGCGGAATGAATAAAAGCTCGATCCAGTTCGCTAAACTCCTCAATGTAAAAGATAGCCGCTGGCATACCAGTAAAAGCGAGTTCGACGATCGCAATCCGTCGCACATCGCGAATCGGCGACCCAGGCACGAAGTGTTGTACGGCTATGAGCTGCTGCCTGAGCTGGAGACGCCGGATATCCAGCGTCTTAGCCTGGCTATTTATCCCGATGCCGATTTGCAGCGGCACTGGCGGCAGCGGCTGGCGCCGCACGGTCGTCCGCGCGTCGGTTTTTTTACTTCCAACAAGAGCGATGCTCGCCGCTGGTCCTGGGAAAAATGGCGCCAGCTGGCGCAGAAGTTAAGCGCCGTGGCCGATATTATCGTGTTCTCGGTGCCGGGCGCGGAGCCGACGCCGGAACAGCAGAATGCGATTAAGGCGCGCTGTATTGTCACGCCGGGAGTTGCGGATCTGTTTGCGGCGGCCAGTCTGCTGGATGTTATTGTGTCCGCCGACAGCGCGCCGGTGCATATCGGCGGGGCGCTGAAGGTGCCGGTTGTGGCTTTATTTGAATCCCGACCGGAGAAATATCTGCGCTGGCACCCGCTGGGGGTTGAGTACATTCTGCTGCATGCCGGCGCAGTGGTTGATGATATTAGCGTGTCGGATGTGGAAACGGCAGTATGTTCTTTACTGCAGGTTGCAATGCGAGTAACGCGGAATGTGCGCGGTAGCCCGGCGCAGGTGGGTCAGGACTGACTCAGCTTCCTCTGCAATGCCGCCGCGATGGGAACGGGCAGGAAGTGCGAGACGTCGCCGCCGTGGCGCGCCACCTCTTTGACCAGTGATGATGAGATAAAGGACCATTGCTCTGAGGGCATCAGGAAAACGCTCTCCAGCGTCGGCATCAGATGGCTGTTCATTTTGGCCAGCTGTAGTTCATATTCGAAATCCGAAACGGCGCGCAGTCCTCTGACTAAAATATTCGCCCGCTGTTTTTGCGCAAAGTGGGCCATCAGTTCAGAAAAGCCGACGACCTCGACGTTGTTCAGATGCGCCGTCGCCTCGCGGGCCAGAGATACCCGCTCATCCAGTGAAAACAGCGTATTTTTGCCTGGGCTGGCCGCAATGGCCAGCACCAAAGGGTCAAACATGCCGGCGGCGCGAGTCAGCAGATCTAAGTGTCCGTTGGTCAACGGATCAAAGGTTCCGGGGTAGATCGCTTTGGTTGCCATGATTTGCCGTCCTTCGTTAACGCACTATATCGATGAGTTCGAGCGCGGCGGCAGCCAGGGTTCGAGCAGCGTTAACAGCCGCTGCAGCGCCCCCTGATTCTGGTGCAGAACTTCCACCGCGTGGCGTCCATAGTAGCGGCGGTAATCTTCATCCGCGAGCAAATTTCCCACTTCGCGCACCAGTGCGGTTTCATCGGCGACGGTAATCAGCCCGTCAGCCTGTTCCAGCTTATGGCAGATATCCTTAAAATTAAACACATGCGGACCCATCAGTACCGGAATTGCGTGGGCAGCGGCTTCCAGCGGGTTATGCCCGCCGCGTTCGACCAGACTGCCGCCGACAAACGCCAGATCGGCGATACCGTACAGCAGCATCAGTTCGCCCATGGTATCGCCAATCACCACCTGCGTGCTGGCCGATGGAATCTCACCGCTGCTGCGTAGCGTGTAGCTGAGCCCTGCATTTCGCGCCAGCTCTTCTGCCGTGGCGAAACGTTCGGGATGGCGCGGCACCAGAATCAACAACAGCTGCGGAAACTGCGTCAGCAACTGACGGTGGGCAGCCAGAATAATACTTTCTTCCCCTTCGTGCGTGCTGGTCGCGATCCACACTGGCCGTTTCGAGGCCCACTGACGGCGTAGCGCCACCGCCCGGGCTGCCAGCTCCGGCGTGACGGAAATATCAAATTTGAGGCTGCCTGTGACCGTCAGGTTGGCGCGTTTCAGGCCCAGGTCAATAAACCGTTCGCCGTCTTCCTGATTTTGCACCGCCACCAACGTGATCTGGCGTAAAATGCGGCGAATAAAGCCGCCCAGCTTCTTATAACCCGCAGCCGAACGGGCGGAAAGGCGGGCATTGGCGATAATCAACGGGATATTGCGCTGATGCAGCGCGGTGATCAGGTTCGGCCACAGCTCGGTTTCCATAATGATCACCACGCGCGGCTGGATGCGGTTCAGAAAACGGCGCAGCGAGCAGGGCAGATCGTACGGCAGGTAAAGGTGGTGCACGTCATTACCAAAGGCAGAGCGTACTCGTTCGGAACCTGTCGGCGTCATCGTGGTTACGGTAATCGGCAGGGTTGGGTAACGATGGCGCAGCGCCCTGACCAGCGGAATGGCCGCCAGCGTCTCTCCAACGGAGACCGAATGCAGCATAATGCCGTTCGGTTTCACTTTCGCTTTGCTAAAACCATAGCGCTCAGCCCACCGCTGGCGGTACGCAGGTGCCTTACGGCCACGGAGCCACAGACGGATCCAAATCAGTGGCTGGATAAGATACAGGAGTACGGTGTAGAGGGCTTGCAGCATGGAGTGTACTATTCTGGTTAATTTTAGGGACGATTTTATAGGGTTAATAAAGGTAAATCTATGTTTTTCCAGGTAGCTGCTGATATAGCCGCAGAGGCGGGGACTGGAATTTTTGTGCGCGATCGGTTAATAATGACTCAGCATTCAGTCGTTATTTTTATCGATGAACATCGCATGGAACGTAATAAATTTTACCCGTTTGACAGTTATGCTACAGTGTGGTGGTGAATCGTAGTCTATTCGTGATGTGAGCGCGAGTTCGACAGGAAATTAAAAAAGTATGAACAGACAGCAAGATAAAAAAATAAAAACAATAAAATTTAAAATAAAGGAAATGCTTTTTTTGGGGTTGTCTAAAGCAAAAAAAGAACCCCTGAATATGAAAAACGTAAAGAGTATAGGGGTGTTGTTGTTTAACGTTGGTCTTGGCGATGTTATTATCGCCACGGGAATGTTCCGTGAGTTGAATAAACGCGGTTATCAGGTGAGTGTGTTTATTGATGCTAAAACATCTTTTTTATTTGAAAGAAATAAATATATTGATAAAATAATTGTTGTACAGAGAAAAGGCATCATTGATAATCATAAAGAATTGTATTTTGATTTGCTTATTGATCTATACAGCCGGGTTGATGAGCATTTTAACATTCGCTATCTCAGTGTGATAAGAAAAATAAAACATCGTTATTGTATCGGTTTTGATGTTAAAAAAACAAAAATCTACAATGATAGCGTTATTCCCGATAGCAAAGACATCCATCTGACAGAGGCGTATGCCTGTCTGTTACGTTATATTGGTGTCCACGATGCAGATCTGTCATATGATATATATTTACCCGCGGAGGAAAAAGAGAAAGCAAAATTATTCTTAGCGCCGTTCACACATAACAAGATTGTAGTTTTTAATCCCTATGCATCAAACGATGTCAGGAGTTTTACCACCAGGCAAATTGATGAGCTGTTAAAGTTATTGCAGAAAAATGATGATGTTATCGTGATCATCATCGGTGAAAAGAACAAGATAAAAGATATTCAGCAGGGAGATCGCGTTATAAAGAATCCATTGGAATCGTTTTGGGGGGCGGCCGCGATGGTGGCGTATTCAGATATGGTTATATCGGTGGAAACCTCTATTGTACATTTAGCGAATGCGTTGGATAAACCGTTGGTCTCGGTCTATAGCTCGGAAAAGTTTGGCGGTTATGAGTCTAACTTTTTGTTCGCCCCGCACTATGATAAGGCGGTGCAGCTGATTGCGCCGAACGGTGCGGCAAAGAATATGGATATGCTAAAACTATTTTTCTATGTAAAACCTATAATAGAAAAAATAAAATCATAGGGTCGTGTTTTTTATTCCATTGATATAACGTTTATTGTTATGCGTCGGCGTTATTCCCGCTGAACAGTATACTGGATGACTTATTTTTTAGGCGACAACTTTTGTAATTTGTAGCGTAAGTAATAAATGAAGGACATAAGATATTTCCCTTCGGCGCGTAAGTCCTCAGCATAAGTTTTTAGAACATAACGATTACTGGTTTCTTTATCATATGTTTTTAACGTTATATCTTTGCAGGGTGAGGACAATAGATAGGCAAGATATGTTTTTTCATTTCTTACTTTGAACCATGGTTTAGGATTAGCGGCGAAGTGCGCAATAATTGTACCGTCTGGTATCTTATCCTTTGGCTGGGGCATGAAATTATACTTCACAGATAAATAATATACATTCCCTTTCATTAGAATATTTAATACATCCTGATCAGGCCAGGTGAATTTGCCATTGTTTTGTATAAGCATTGAGATGGCCTTTGCTGTCAGACTCTCATTTACCCATTTTTCTGTATTGATCAGCATAACGCCTGAATTGAAATATTTTTCATCTGGCGTGCCAAATAACATTGTACTATGACATTTAACGTCATTATCCTCGATACAGGCGGAGTAATAGTCAGATATATCCAGATCGATAAGGTCAGATAAACTATTTAGACACAAAGTGTCGCAGTCTATATATAATATTTTTTTCGTTGTCGTATATAAAACATCAGAAATAATTAGTCTCAAACAAGCAGATGAGAGTCTGATTTTATTTAAATACCAGTAATTATCTGTATGGGTATCAAGATCTTTTGTCAGTTCATTTATAAATGAGGTGCTTATGTCATAATTAAATAATGTGACATTATCATCTGATAGTCTCTTAAATCTATTTAATGATGTGTTTTTTACATTTAATGTAAATAAGTGAAAAACAAGATTGATATCCGTATTATTTTTAATAATCGAAAATGCTGTTATACAACCAGGTACGGAGTATTTATCGTCAAAACAAAGGGCTATATGTAGCGTATTTAATCCTTGTTTTTCATTTTTGCAAAGAACAGTTTTACTGGTGATGAATTTATTCATTTTTTATCCATGAAAATTACTGATGAAAAGCATCAATTAGTTGAAATATTATAATTTTGATAAAATATTTTCATAAATAATGGTTGAATCAAGATTTTTTGCAGCTTCATGTGGTGCTATTATCTGGATTGAATTTTTATGGTTCGGTGCATAGAAATCATCCCCCTGAAAACCATCAATAACTTCTGAACTGTATATAGAGACCAGGGGCTGATTAAATGCGCTAGCCAGGTGCACGATAGATGTATCAACTGAAACCACCAGATCAGATAATTTCACCACCGCTGCTGCATTCCAGAATGAATCTAAAGTACAGATTTCTGAATTACATGAGAGTTCTATATCACTGAGTTTCTTTTGTTCCCCAATGATAATAATGTGAACGTTATCTATTTTTTCGCATAATTTGAGTAATGTATTTATTTGAATGATAGTCAAACTTCTTCTATCGCATGAAGCAAATGGATTAAATGCGATTATTTTTTTGGTACTTAATTCAGATAGATATGTTTTCGTTTGTTCTATAAATTGCGTTGGAATAGTTAAATGATATCGTAAAGATGTTTTATTAATATCCAGCAGACTTAGCATTTTTTTATATGCGTGAGTAATGTGTGGATGTGCCTCATCAACTGTGAAAACAATATTATAAGGTTTTTCATAACGGACATTGAACCCTATGCAATATTTATGGCTAATTAATGAAATTATTTTTAGATATGAATATGTTAGATAATCCAGTCGACTGTAAAGGTCAATAATAAGATCGGTTCTGATAGTTTTGAGTTTTTTCAGATCTTCAATTTTTTCAAATAAGATGATCTCATCGACGCCTTCAACGCCTTCAAACATAAATGAGACTCTTTTATTAATTAAAACTCTGACCCGATAACCATTATCGTGTAGCGCTTTAAAAACTTCGCTGAGGAATATGACATCACCGAGACCTATACCGGTAAGTATAAATAATACATCATTTATTTTTTCTGGAGAAAAGGAATTGTTTGGTTTCTTACAGCGCATCAATAGCGTTTTTATTTTGATTTCTTTTTTTAATTTTTTTAATTTGTAATTTCTCTTTCTGTTTAGTTGCTTTATTTTATTTATTAATTCCATAGTGTTGTGCCTGTTACAATAATTGGGTTTTTAACCAAATTAATTAAAAAATGAAAGGTTCAGGTTGATCAAGAACGAGCGGTTATCTCTATTTTATTTTTTTTAATAAATAAAGGCAGTGAAAATAGAAAGAGTGTATTATTTTTTTTCGGTGGAACATATGCTTAGCACAGTATCTTAACTGATTTGCATCCTGAGGCTCTTGTAACGGTACCTCTTTCCAGGGTGAATGCAATTTCGCTTGCTGAAAGAATTGGGTACTGGGGTAATCCGCCCATGCATGCCAGGGCTTGGTTGGACCAATATAGTGAATAAATACAGTGTTATCATTAATCGGGTGAGGGTAGGTCTGGCCGAACTTGCACTTTAGCTCATAATTTATGCTGAACTGTGTGTTATATTTTTTATCGAGGAAAAGAATGTGTCCTGGCAGTAAAATGTTAAGGATATCCTGATCGGGATAAGATATTTTCCCTTTGCTCTGGTTATCCATCAGCATTTCCATCGTTTTTTGTGTGATGTTATGCTCGTGCCATTTTTTTAAGTTGATGAGCAGAAAGCCGGAGTTAAAATAGCCTTTTCCAATTGTCGGCGTCGCCAGTCTGCGCGCGCATTTCGCCCACCAGCCGCGTTCACCTTCGGCCACGGCTGCGATAATATAATCGCTGATATCCAAATCGATCAATTCC
Organism: Affinibrenneria salicis; assembly: GCF_008710095.1. Next base: position 53,753 of record NZ_VYKJ01000011.1, on the reverse strand, counting down.
TGCAGTGATCCGTTGCAGGTGATATCTGAATCCAGATAAACAATCTTATCCAGTATTTTGCTAAAGTAATCGGTAATAATGAAGCGGAAATAGATGGCGTAAGACCAGTTCTTTGTACTGGGCAGCCGTTTTAGCCAGTCGCAGTTCACGATATAGAGCGTGATAGTCGTATTATATTGCTGAGCCAGCGCGCTGAATTTTTCCCGTTCGTCGGCTTCCAGCGTATCGGTGAACACGTGGAATGCCAGCTGTTGTCCTGGATTATTTACTAAAATCGAAGCGATGGAAATGGCGCAGCCAAACAGGAAATTCTTATCGGTGCCGAAAGAAATATTTAACGTCGCTGGCGTATCCGGCGTGGCGCTGAATGAAAATTCGATGGTTTCAGTGATAACATCGTTTTTATTAAAATACATAATGATCTCAACAATAAAGTCTCTCGTCGTACGGCAGGCAGACCAGACCGCTTAGCCCTGCCCTCTGGACTGTATGATCTTTTTGATTTCCTGGTAATAGGCGTCATCGTAAAAAGCCGCTATTGATGCCTGGATATCGCCGGCGGCAGGCAAGACTTTATGTTCCACGATGGACTGCAGAATGGCGCTCAGCGCCGAGGTATCGCCCGGCGGATAAAGTTCGCCGTTGATGCCCGACCGGATGATATCCGCCGGCCCGGACGGACAGTCGCTGCTGATGCAATAAACGCCATAGGACATGGCTTCGACCAGGACCATCCCGAATCCTTCAAATGATGAAGTTAATAGTAAGGCTGTAACAGCCTTAATTTCATTTTGCACATACTCCCACGGCTTCGCCTGCCAGCCGTGCCACCGGATGCGTTCATCAATACCCAGTTGCTCCGCATATTGCCGACACTGCGCAAGATCGGAACCGTCGCCGACCATATGCATGGTCCAGTTGCCCTTCAGCATAGCCAGCGTATCGAGCAGATCTTTCAGGCGCTTCTGGCCTTCAAACTTGATGCGTCCCACATAGATAAAGCTGGCGCCATGCTTATCATCGGGGCGGGGTATCACTCTGTCGCCCGGCGTTACCGGATTAAACACCACGGCGATCCGATCGGGCTCCACGCCGCGCGCGATGAGCTGTTGTCTGATGCCGGAGCTGATGGCCAGATGGTAATCTGCAGCCAGCACCTGCTGAGAATGCTTTTTATGATCGAGGGAGTAATGCACCCATGAGATTAGCGGAATCTTTTGTTTGCTGGCGTGAATCGCCCGTGCCGCCATATGGCAGGAAGGCGAATCAAACGCGATGATCACATCCGGACGGTTTTGTCGGATATAGCGCGACAGCGCGCAGATATGGCTCAGACGGCGCAGAAAAGATAGCCTAATCCGCGAATAATGGCGGATGGCGTTTTTACCCGATAGCCAGCTTTTATCCATCCGATCGTCGCGACAGAAAAAATACAGCATGTAGTCGTTCGGCGTGACGCGATCATCGGCCAGAAAGCCGGTCACTTTTTTAATTACGGTTTCGATACCGCCGAATCCGGATACGGCCTCACCAACAAACAGTATATTCATGGTCAGTTATAACGCCTTGCGCTCCGTTCTTCTGCGGATCTTTTCCGCCTTGATTAAGGCCTGGCGGAACAATCCGCGTTCATGTTCCAGCGTCGTGCGCAGCGGCCGGTTAAAATAAATCTTCAGGAACCAGAGCAAATCCCGCCTGGTCAGACCGATATCCAGCGACGAAAAATAGAGGCCGATTAAGTCTTTATCGCGCCAGCGTAGCGGAACGCGCCGGCGGATTTGCGAACGATGCAGATCGATGACCGAAATTTTCAGTGTCTCATCGTCCGGCGACCAGGGCTGATGCAGCAAAAAATGGCAAATGTAGCAGTCGCGGTGGTTCACGCCGCCCGCGTGCATGTCGCGCGCCATTTCCGCTACGCGGCGGATGATACGCCTCTTTTCCCGCAGTCCGGGCGGATGATCCGGCCAGCTGGCGCAGTAATCCTCCAGGCTGACGGCCGGATTGAGATCTTCCGTGATAATAAAAGAGTGACGGCGAAGCGGATTCACACCGCGCTGGCCGAATCCGACCCCGCGCATGGTGTCCACGCCCAGTTCGGACAAACGATGGATGGCATGCCATTCCCGGTCGGCGCCCAATACCGGCAGCCTGAGTGAAATCAGGTTTTTCAGGACCTCTTTCAGCGTGGTGCCGCGGTGTATTTTGATAAAATAAGATTGCCCGTCCAGAGTAAAACGCAGCGTTCTGCGGCTTTCCAGCGCGCGAAATACGTCGCCGTCGAGTTTATCCACTTCCACAAATGGATCTTTATCTTTCCATAACGAAGTGAATGGCTCTTTCAATTCAATCATTACTGCTCACCTGTGATCAGCCTGGCCGCCTGCTGCGGCAGGCTGTATAAATCTTCGCTGTCGGCGAAGCGCCGCGCGTTTTCCGCCCACCGGCGCAGCGTGTCCGGCTGGCTCAGCGCCTGCTGTAGCGCCTGGTCCAACACGGCCTGGCTAAAGGGCTCCGGGATGACCTGGCCGGCCTGCGCCTGACTAATATAAAAAGCGTAACCGCAGACTTCCGTTACCATAACCGGTAAACCCGCGGTGATGGCTTCCAGTAAGACGATGCCGGCGGCTTCCTGATGAGCGGGGTGGATAAGCAGATCGGCAGCGGCCATGAAATCGGCGATATCGCTGCGGCCGGCAAAGAAACGCACGCGCTCGCTGATGCCGAGCTGAGCCGCCAGGGCCTGATAGCGCGCCGGTTTATCCTGGCCGACAACCAGAAAAATTACGCGCCGGCGCAGCGCTTCGTCCAGGCCGGCAATCGCGCGGATGCTGCGCTCGACCCCTTTGCGGTTAAAGTCGGAACCTACCTGCAGCAGCACCAGACTGTCGGCTCCGATGTGCTGCTGGCAGCGAAAGTCGGCGCGTATTTGCGGCGAATGCGGGCCATATTTGCGGTCGGGCGCGATGCCGGGCGGCAGAATGAAAAAGCGCGCGTCCTGGGTATGATAGTGTTTTTTAAAGTCCGCGATCTGGCGCCGGGTCAGCATCAGCATTTTGGTGCGGCTGTCGGGGGTAAATACCGCGCGTTCGAAAGCCTCATAGTGTCGGTAGCGCGGCGTCAGCCGATAGAAAAAGCCTTTTTCCTGCGCTACTTTTTCCGCATAGCACACGTCCGCCGCGTAATAGAAATCCAGTCCCGGCATTTTATTAAAGCCGACGACTCGATCGACCGGGTGCTGCTGCAAATGTTGTCGCACCCAGCGCGTATAGCGCTGATTGCGCACGTGGTTGCTCAGGCCGGACGCCGGCACAATAATAATTTCTAAGTTATCCGGCCGCTCTCCCTGCCAGCTGAGCGTATAGACGCGGACATGATTTCCCTGGCTGGCGCATTCCTGCGCAATCCTGAAAAAGTCGCGCTGCAGTCCGCCGAAGGGGAAATACTTATACAGGCAAAACGCAAGATTCATTGGTTACTACCTTTTTACTGCGCCTGGCGCGCAGAGCTAAGCAACGCCTCAGCAGCCTGAATGACATCGCCGGCGGGAATACAGGACAAATATTTTTTATGCCGATCGAGATCCTGGCGTTCAGGCATCGCTTGATAATCGCCGGCCCAAATCAGCGTGCTGTTGTCGGATCGCGGGCGCCATTGTTTATGGTTGGTTGGGCCGAACAGGCATACCAGCGGCGTATTGAGCGCCGCGGCCATATGCATGGGCGCGGAGTCGACGCCGATATACAGCGCGGCCTTATCCAGCAGCGCCGCCAGCTCGGAGAAGCTGGTTTTGCCGGCCAGCGCAGTTTCCGGGCGCGGCGTACAGCGGCTGGCGATATCTTCTACGGTGTCCAGGTCGGCCTGGCCCGGGCCGCAGGTCAACACCACCTCCATGTCGCGTTGCTTAAAGTAATCAATCAGCCGGGCGAATTTGTCGTTATCCCAGCATTTAAACAGCTGGCGGGCAGTTGGCTGAATGACGATATAGGGCTGATTCAGCAATGCCGTCCGCGTGCTGAACACGCGCTGCGCATCTTCCGGCGTGTAATACAGCGACATGTGGTGAATAAACTTGTCCGCCGGCAGGTTAAGCGGCGCCAGCAGAGAGAGATTTTGATCGATCACGTGTTCGCCGCGCAAGGGAACGCACTGCGTGAACAGCGCCTGCCAGATATTCCGCTTCGGACCGTGCCTTTCCGCCGCAATGCTTCTGGCGCCTAATGATTTGATCAGTAACGCGATGGGCCACTGGTCGGCCAGATTGATAATCAGATCGTAGCGATTTTTCTTTAGCTGCGCGCGCAGCCGGATAAACTCTTTGGCTTTTTCCGGCAGGCTCGATTGTTTGCGCTGCAGGCCGTAGATGTAATGAATATCCGGGTTGCCGCACAGGATCGGCCGGGTGTCTTCATAGAGCAGAATATCGATGCCGGCTGCCGGATAACAGGCTTTAAGCGTACTGATCAGCGGTGTGGTAAGAAGCATATCGCCGTGAAACCTGAGCTTTACCACTAAAATCCGCTGGCAGGGTGTGACATTCGGACTCACATGTTTTCCTTAATGACGGTGATACAAGACTGACTGGCGCGCCGGGGGCTTGCGGCCTGAGCGGGTGATGAGGCCGCTTGCGGATAAATCCGCGCGGCCGACCACGCTACCGCCCCTGGCTCTGCAGCTACCAGTCAACTGAGGGAAATATCGCCTTCATCTTGCCGGCAGCAGGTTGGCTGGCGCGCTGGGTTCCGTTCGCCAGGCGCCTTCCCGGGTTCTGGCGCGTATTGCGCTGCGTAATCAGGCCGCGCGCCATTTGCCAGGCGCCATTTTTACCCCGCCATGGTACTAAAACCTGGCGGGCTCTCACAGCGATAAATTGCCCGTCTCACGCGCCGTATCGGGTCGTGGCGTCAGCCAGCGGCCGGTCAGCGTGGTGCCGAGACAAAAGGTGAGCAGCCAGGCGATTAACATATCGCGCGAATAGAGGATGACGTCGCTCAGGCCATACATGATCAGGGCGAAAATTATCGCCGCCAGCAGATGGCTGCGCAGGATAAATACGGTGAAATAGATCAGCGATGCGTAGAACGCACTCAGCAGTAATACGCCGGGCCAGCCTTTGAGCGAGAACGAATCGATGACTTCATTATGTAAGTGAACATTTACAAACTCTGCCGCCCCGGCCATCACCGGCTCCTGTTTCGCCAGTTGTTTAACGAAATTCGCCCGCTGCCCGGCCGATTGGCCCAGCGGCGCATATTCTCCGGCCAGTAAGCCGGCCTGATACATCGCCAGCCGCGCGCCAACCGATGTTTTACTGTTATTCATGCTGTAATTGCGTATATCGTTGATCAGATCGTTGGTACGTTTGTGAATGATATTGTGGAACAGCAGCGAGCACAGCAGCAGAGCGGTTATCGATCCAACAAAGGCTTTAATCAACAGTTTCTTATTGTGCCTGACTTCCGAAAGTAAAATCATCACGCCGACGATGGGATAGACGAAGATCGCCGCCCGCGTTTCGGTCAGAATAATGGCGGTGGTGACCAGCAGGAAATGAGCCAGATAGAGCAGCAGTTTCCAGTGCGACGAAAGTTTCAATATGGCCTGCGCGCTCAGCGCGCCGATGAAGGTCATAAAATAGGCGGCGCTGGTCGGCTGGCCGAAGATGAGTCCGACGCGTTGAACGCCCGGCTGCTGTGACTGATAAAACGCCCAGGCCAGGGTAAGGGCGCAGACGGACAGGATGGATGGGATCAGGTAGCGCGGCGGTTCCGGCGGATGGTGCAGGACAACCAGCAAAATAAAGGCGCCGCAGATGGCGGCGTGCCCGGCGGATAGGCAGGCGTTGTAAACGCTGATGTACGGACTCTCCGGCTGATAGTAAAGATGATACCAGACCAGGTTGAGCAACCCGATGAGCAACAGGCAGAGCGGGAGCGTCAGTAAACGCCTGGCGCCAGTCAGCATGGGCAGATTGCCCAGCGTGTACAGCGCCGCGACGGCGCTGGCGGCATAGAACGCCCAGCCGGCAACGACGGTGCTGAACGGCATAATGACGAGTATCAGTAAACAAGCGGGGAACAGCGTTTTGTGCAGTACAATGGAAACGGCGCCCGGATATTTATCCAGGCCATACCTTAAATAATTGAGCATGCGTTATTTATTTCAGAATAATAGGGAAACAGTATGGTTTATCCTGCGGGCAAGCGTCTGGTCCGTCAGGACGACCTGGATTAAGAGCCCATCCCATCAGGATTATTTAACTTGCCGTTTTGGCCCTGAACGGCGCCCGCATAAAGACTATTGCGCTTTTAACGCCGCAGGGCGATCGTAACGAACATCTGCATACTGTCTGCGCGCTCGCCGCGTTCAGCCGCCGGAACGGACTCTAGGGCGGGTTTTCAGATCCGGGCAGGTAATTATCTGTCAGTCGGTTCTTGCTTTAAGCTTATCACCCTCTCCAGTTTTTGCTGGATCATCGCGGCGGTAATCGTGCTCATCTGATGATTTTCAGACAGTTCCACGTGCTGACGATTGCCGTATCCGCCGATCAGGCCCGGATCCGTCGGGCCGTACAGGGTGATATTGGGGCGATCGAGCGCAGCCGTCAGATGACTTAACCCGGTATCGACCGACACCACGGCCTGGGCGGCCGCCAGCACCTGGGCAACCTGATACAGACTAAGCTTCGGCAAGACTTCAACGTGTGCGAAACCTTGCGCCAGACGTTCCGCGCGCAGCCGCTCGTGTTCCGCGCCCCACGGCAGCTTGATGGTTATGCCGGTCGGCTGCAGCAGGCGAATTAGCTCGCGCCAATGCGTTTCCGGCCAGTGCTTGTCCGCGCGGGTAGTGGCGTGCAAAAAGACCAGATACGGGGCGCCGCCCGCCTGAGCCGGAAAGTGTTGCGCAATAGCGTAGTCGCCCCGGCCGGTCGGGCGCGGGTAATTCAGGCTTTTGGCGAACAGTTCGCGGATGCGCTCGACCGCATGTTGCTGACGACAGACCGCGTGGCGATGGCGATAGAACAGGCTGGCGACGGGCTCGCGCGCGCTGCGCCAGTCCAGACCGTGCTTCTCGCCTCTGGCCAGCCGGGTCACCAGCAGCGCGCTTTTAATTAACCCCTGCGCATCGATGATGGCGTCATACCTTCGTTCGCGCAGGGCGAGTCGGAAACGAGCGCGCTCTGCGCGTATCGACGCGCTGAACCAGCTTTTACGCCAGCGCCGCAGCGCGACCGGAATGACCCGATCGATGCCGGCATGCCAGGAGGGGATCTGCGCGAAACCTTCTTCCACCACCCAGTCGAAGCGAACGCCGGGCAGCGCCTGCATGGCGTCGGTCAACGCCGGCAAGGTGTGCAGTACGTCGCCCATTGATGAGGTTTTAACGATCAACACCCTCATGCGGTTTCCGCTCCCTGCGCAGGCAGGTAGCGCATCAGCGCGCTAAGCACCGCGTCGGGCTGAATATCGATCAGGCTCTGATGATAACCCTGCTCCGCATCGCCTTTGCGCACCCGGTGGTAGCCGCTGATCAGCCTGATCACCTGCGCCTGATGGGACAGCGGCGGCGTGAAATCCGGGCTGCTGGGGCCGTACAGCGCCACCAGCGGCCGGTTGAGCGCGGCGGCGACGTGCATCAGGCCCGAGTCGTTGCTGACCACCGCCCGGCAGGCGGCGAGCACCACCACCGCCTGATCCAGCGAGGTCTGGCCGGTCAGGTTAATGCAGTCGGGCCGGGCGGTCGACGGCAGCGCCTGGCGGATGTCGTCGCCCGCCTGGCGATCGCTGGCGGAACCGAACAGCAGGACGCGGTAACCGCGGGCAATCAGTTGGTCGGCCAGCGCGGCATAGTGATAATGCGGCCAGCGCTTCGCCGGGCCGAACTCCGCGCCCGGGCAGAAGCCAATCATCGGCCGATCGTCAGACAGGTCAAACGTCGCCAGCGCGCTGGCGATCTCTTCGGCTTCCACCCGCAGCTGGGGCCAGAGCAACGGCTGCGGCAAATCGGCCGCGCGCGGAATGCGGCCGCGATCGTAGGCCAACGCGACGTAGCGTTCGACCATCAGAGGGAAAGCGGCCTTATCCAGCGTTCGCAGGTCGTTGAGCAGACCATAGCGCATTTCGCCGCGCCAGCCGGTGCGCACCGGCACGCGGGCGAAGAACGGGACCAGCGCGGATTTAAAAGAGTTGGGCAGCGTCAGCGCGCGATCGTAATGGTTGTCGCGCAGAGCGACGCCGAGACGACGCCGCTCGCCCAATTCCAGCGCGCCGTGGCCGAGCGGCATGGCCAGCGCTTCATTGACTTCCGGCATGCGCGCCAGCAACGGGCGACACCAGGCGGGCGCCATCACGTCAATGGCGGCCTGTGGGTATTCCGCTTTCAGCGTACGATACAGGCTGTGCGACATCATCATGTCGCCTACCCAGGAAGGCCCGATGACCAGTATTTTCATGACCGAATCCTTGCGTCAGCCGCGTTTATTGCGGACGATTCAGCCAGGCCATGTAATCGCTTACCCCTTCGGCCACCGTTTTGAACGGCTTGTCATAACCGGCCGCGCGCAGTTTGCCGAGATCGGCCTGTGTATAGGCTTGATAGCGCCCCTTCAGATTTTCCGGGAAAGGAATATATTCCACGCTGCCGGTTTTATGGAAATCCAGCACCGCATCGGCGACGGCCTGGAACGATTCCGCGCGGCCCGTGCCGCAGTTGAAAATACCCGAGCCGCCATTCTGCCAGAACCACAGGTTAACCGCCGCCACATCGCCGACATAGACGAAATCGCGCTTGAAGTTTTCGCTGCCGCTAAACAGTCTGGCGTTTTCGCCCTGTTTAATCTGGTTGTTGAGGTGGAAAGCCACGCTGGCCATGCTGCCTTTGTGTCCTTCGCGCGGCCCGTAGACGTTAAAGTAGCGGAAACCGCAAATCTGCGAGTCGGCCTGCGGTAAAATTTCACGCACATACTGATCGAACAGGAATTTTGAGTAACCGTATACGTTTAACGGCTGTTCGTACTGGCGTTCTTCCACAAAATGGTCGTTACGCCCGCCGTAGGTGGCGGCCGAAGAGGCGTAAAGAAACGGAATGCTGCGGTCAAGGCAATAGTGCAGCAGCTCTTTGGAATACTGATAGTTGTTGTCCATCATATACTTGCCGTCCCACACGGTGGTGGAAGAGCAGGCGCCCTGATGGAAGACGGCGTCGATATCGCCCAGATCGTCGCCCGCAACGATACTGGCGATGAAATCTTCTTTATCCATGTAATCGGTGATATCAAGATCCACCAGATTGACGAATTTTGTGCCGTCTTTCAGGTTGTCGACCACCAGGATGTCGCGATAGCCGATGTCATTCAGAGATTTTACAATATTGCTGCCGATAAAACCGGCGCCGCCAGTGACGATAATCATGGGAGCTACCTTGTTAAACTTGCCGGTGAAGCACCACGCTCCACGCATTGTTCTGACGCTATCATAGCATTTCATTCCGTCACAGGCAGCACGGCGTTTGGCGAAACCCTAGGTTCTGTGGAGGCGACTCGCATTTATTATCGTGAGGGCGGCGGCGATCCCGGTCGCCTTTTGCGCTCTGGCCGTGCCGCGGGCGGCGCGATTGCCTGTCGGCGGAATCCTGCGGGCGCCGGCTTAGTCCAGCCAGGTATGCCAGCGCCGCTTAATGTAGGCGACGACCGCGCTCTCTTTAACGGCGTCGCCGATTAACGCGATAAATTTATTTTCCGTCGCCGGCGCCGTCGGCAGTTTAATCCGGCACTGCGCTACGCCGCGGAACGGATTGATCGGTTTAACCGGTCGGGCGTCCGGCGGCGGGGCGATATCGCTGTACTGCGCGGGCTCGTTGAGCAACTGGCTGGGGCGCACCAGCACGATATCGGCGTCCAGCGTCGGCAGCATCTGTTGCAGGACGCGGATGGTGGTCGGATGCGGGTGACCGATGGCGATAGCGGAGCCGTTGCGGCGCGCCAACTGGACGGCGCGGTTAAACTGATTGCGGATGTCGTTCTCATTCTGGCTGTCGTCGAGAAAGACTCTGCGTTTGATGACTTTGACCCCGGTGCCGGCGGCGGCGCGCGCGGCCTGACTGCTGCCGATCGTCATGCTGTCGAGAAAATAGAGCTGATAGCCGTTCAGCGCCTGCATCACTTTTTGCATCCCCGCCAGGCTGGAGGTCATGGCGCTGCCCATGTGATTATTCATGCCCGCGGCCCAGGGCACATTATTCACCGCCTGCTGAATAATGCGCTGAATCTCTTCGCTGCTCATATCCGGGCGCAGCGTATCGCGCTCCAGCGGCTGTTTGCTGAGCGGCGCCATCGGCAGATGGATCAATATCTCGCGGCCCTGGCGGTGGGCTTTGGTCGCTATTTCCCGCGCGTGCGGGGCGTTCGGCAGGATTGCCACCGAAACCGCCGTTGGCATCGCCAGCACCTGGTCTTCATTATGGGGACGATAGCCGAAGTCATCGATGACGATCGACAGTTTGCCCGCCAGCAGCGGCGTGCTGACCAGCATCAGGGCGCACAGTACATTCAATCGGGTGGTGATATGAGACAAAACTATCTTCCCAGCCATGGTTGAGGATTAACCGCCTGCCCCTGGCGGCGAATTTCGAAATAAAGCGAGGGTTCGCTCTGACCGCCGCTGGTGCCGACCAGGGCGATTGGCTGCCCCGCCCGCACCTGCGCGCCTACGGACACCAGCGCACTCTGGTTATAGCCATAAAGGCTCATGTCGCCTTTGCCGTGCGCGACCACCACCACCAGCCCGTAGCCCTGCAGCCAGTCGGCCATAATCACGCTGCCGTCGGCGATCGCTTTCACTTCCGCCCCTTCCTGCGCGTTAATGACCATACCTTTCCAGCGTAGCTCACCCTGCAGCGGCTCGCCAAACCGGTGCGCGACCTGGCCGCGCACCGGCCAGAAGGCCTGCCCGCCAGGCCGGCCGAGACCGCCGGTACGCGACATTAGTGAGCGTTCGCTTTCACTGGGCTGATAGCTGGAGCCGCTGCGTTTTGCCTGCTGCTCTTTGGCCCGGATCTTTGCCGCTTCGCGCGCCTCGCGTTCCGCTTTCGCCCGCGCTTCCCGCTCGGCGCGGGCGATTTGTTCGCGCAGGCGAGACTCGTTTTCCCGCAGTTCGCTCAACTGCTGCCGATCTTTAGCCAGCGAGTTCTCCAGCGCGCCCAGCGTTTTTTGCCGTTCGCTGCGCGCCTGCTCCAGCGCCTGCTGTTGTTTTTGCTGCTCGCCGAGCTGGTTTTTTTGCTGCTGTTGTTTCTGCTGTAGTTGCTGGCGCTGCGACGCCAGTTCCGTACGCGTTTGCGCCAGTTCGGCGATCGATTTCTGGCGCGATTCGTTCAGGTAGCCGAAATAGGCCAGGATGCGCTCGCTGCGCTGGCTTTCTTCGCCGCTGAATATTAGCTGCAGGGCGCTGTGCTGGCCCTGACGGAACGCGGCGTCGAGCTGGCGGGCGAGCAGCGTTTGCTGTTGCTGCTGGCGGGATTGCAGCCGGGCGATGGAGGCGCTCAGGCCGCTGAGATCTTTGCTCAGCGCCTCGAGGACGGCGCGGGACTCATGCAACAGGCGACCGGCCCGGGCCACCTCCTGTTCCTGTTTTTTCAACTGCAGCAACAGATCGCCGCGCTGTTTTTGCTGCTGCCGTACGCTTTGCTCTTTCTCCGCAATATCCTGCTGCAGGGTTTTCAACTGTTGCTGGTTATCCGCCGCATGCCCGGCGACGGGCAATAGCAAAACGCCAGCGCAACAAACGCTGAGACACCGGGAGAGCCGCCGCCGCGCGCCATAACGGCCGTGGGGCTGCGCTGATTGTGCAGAGAACGCTTTTTTACTCATAACGATGGATTATTCCACGATGAACAGCCGCTTACCAGTTGTCGGCAACAGGATTTCTATTACCATCCGTGACAGACATCCGCCGTTTTTCAGAGGGATGGCTTAGAGAATAGATAAACGGCGCGGCTTCGCCTATAAAATCGTCGCGCCTTTTACCGTACGGCGCTGGTTTTTTATGGCGCGTTCCGCAGTTTCTGTCCGTGATGTTGGCTTACTGGCTGTAATTGCCGCAACGCGCAGGTATACTCAGAAACCTTGAATTTATGTCCTTTAACTGACTTCGGGAGTTGTTATACCCCATGCAAGAGATTATGCCGTTCATTAGCAGACACCCTTACCTGAGTATGGCCTGGGTCGCTCTGCTGGTTGCCGTGATTGTCATGACAGTCAAAAGTAAGTTTTCCCGCGTAAAAGACGTCGCGCGCAGCGAGGCGATTCGTCTGATCAACAAGGAAGATGCGGTGGTGGTGGATTTGCGTTCGCGCGATGATTTCCGCCGCGGGCATATCGCCAATGCGTTTAATCTGCTGCCGAATGACATTAAAAATGGCAGCCTGGGCGATCTGGATAAGCATAAAGCGCAGCCGGTGATCGTCACCTGCGCCAACGGCACCGCTTCGCGTGAATCGGCGGAAAACCTGTTAAAAGCCGGCTTTGAGCAGGTGGTGGTGCTGAAAGAAGGTCTGGCGGGCTGGAGCGGCGAGAATCTGCCGCTGGTTCGCGGCAAATAATCTTGTTGACGCGGTTGCGCTAACGTCTGAGCGGCGAGCCATATCGCCAGAGTAAAGACGGCGCGTATCCGCAGGCGACGCCGCGTCATTATCCCATCCGGCCGGTGAAGCCGGGTGGTTTAGCGGCCTGATTCAGGCCTTTTATGAGCGCGATAATGGCGTTCATTGCTAAAATGGCTCTGCCGGTCAGCGGGCTACTGGCTTAATGGCCGGGATCGACAGGGAATTTAACTAATAAAGGTATGATTTAACATGTCAGAACAAAACAGCACAGAAATGACTTTTCAGATCCAGCGTATCTACACCAAAGATATCTCTTTCGAAGCGCCGAACGCGCCGCAGGTTTTCCAGCAGGAATGGCAGCCTGAAGTAAAACTGGATCTGGACACCGCTTCCAGCCAGCTGGCTGACGATGTGTATGAAGTGGTGCTGCGCGTTACCGTTACCGCTTCGCTGGGCGAAAGCACCGCGTTCCTGTGCGAAGTGCAGCAGGGCGGCATCTTCAGCGTGGCCGGCATCGACGGCACTCAGCTGGCGCATTGCCTGGGCGCATACTGTCCAAATATTCTGTTCCCGTATGCGCGCGAGTGCATCACCAGCCTGGTTTCCCGCGGCACCTTCCCGCAGCTGAACCTGGCGCCGGTTAACTTCGACGCGCTGTTCATGAACTATCTGCAGCAGCAGGCGGAAGGCGAAGGCGCTGCGGAAAAAACGCAGGATGCCTGATGAATACCGCTGAAGCTTCCATGACGGTCATCGGTGCCGGTTCGTACGGCACCGCGCTGGCCATTACTCTGGCCCGCAACGGGCATCGCGTGGTGCTATGGGGGCACGATGCCCGCCACGTTGCGGCGCTGCAGGCCGCGCGCTGCAACCAGGCGTTTTTGCCCGATGTGCCTTTCCCGGATTCGCTCCAGATGGAGCCGGACCTGGCGAGCGCGCTGGCGGCCAGCCGTAATGTGCTGATTGTGGTGCCGAGCCACGTCTTTGGCGACGTGCTGCGCCAGGTGAAGCCGCATCTGCGCGCCGATGCGCGCATTGTCTGGGCGACCAAAGGGCTGGAAGCGGAAACGGGGCGACTGCTGCAGGACGTGGCGCGCGAGGCGCTGGGCGAGCAGATTCCGCTGGCGGTGATCTCCGGACCGACCTTTGCCAGGGAGCTGGCAGCCGGCTTGCCGACGGCGATCGCGCTGGCGGCAACCGATCGGTCATTCGCCGAAGACCTGCAGCGTTTACTGCATTGTGGCAAGAGCTTTCGGGTATATAGTAATCCTGATTTTATCGGCGTGCAGTTGGGCGGCGCGGTGAAAAACGTGATCGCCATCGGCGCCGGCATGTCCGACGGCATTGGCTTCGGCGCCAACGCCCGTACGGCGTTGATCACCCGCGGTCTGGCGGAAATGAGTCGCTTAGGCACCGCGCTGGGCGCGGATCCCTCTACCTTCATGGGGATGGCCGGGTTGGGCGATCTGGTATTAACCTGTACCGATAATCAGTCGCGCAACCGGCGCTTCGGCATGATGCTGGGGCAGGGCATGGATGTAGACAGCGCGCAGGCGCAGATCGGTCAGGTCGTCGAAGGTTATCGCAATACGCGAGAAGTGATGGCGCTGGCGAAACGTTGCGGCGTTGAAATGCCGATTACGGAACAGCTATGGCAGGTGTTGTACTGCGGTAAAGATGCCCGGGAAGCCGCGCTGAGCCTGCTCGGGCGCACGAGCAAAGACGAAAGCAGCCGCACGTAATTTTATTACTCTATAGCCTAAATAATTCGAGTTGAGGACGGCGTTCAACGCGACGGGCCGGATGACGGGTATAGGGCAGATGACGGAATGCTCTCTGCCGGATAAAACCGACGGGGAGGCTGATTATTTTTTGGGATGGCGGGACTGGCAGGACTGGAATGAGAGTAACCCGGAGAGCAAAAGCGATGTCTGCAGAAGAGCTGGCACAGGTCTGGAGCAACATTAAAGCGGAAGCGCGCGCATTGGCTGACGATGAACCAATGCTGGCCAGCTTTTTTCACGCGACGCTGTTGAAGCACGAAAATCTGAGAAGCGCTTTAAGTTATATGCTGGCCAATAAGCTGGCTAATACCATCATGCCGGCGATCGCTATCCGTGAAGTCGTGGAAGAGGCTTATCACGCCGATCCGCAAATGATTATCTCCGCCGCGCGCGATATCCAGGCCGTCTGCCTGCGCGATCCGGCTGTGGACCGCTATTCTACGCCGCTGCTCTACCTGAAAGGTTTTCATGCTCTGCAGGCCTATCGCATTGGTCACTGGCTGTGGATGGAAGGGCGCAAAGCGCTGGCGGTTTATTTCCAGAACCAGATCTCGGTATCGTTCGGCGTGGATATCCATCCGGCGGCGAAGATTGGCTGCGGTATTATGCTCGACCACGCCACGGGCATCGTGATCGGCGAAACGGCGGTGGTGGAAAATGATGTCTCCATCCTGCAGTCGGTCACGCTGGGCGGTACCGGTAAAACCAGCGGCGACCGTCATCCGAAGATTCGCGAAGGCGTCATGATTGGCGCCGGCGCTAAAATCCTCGGCAATATCGAAGTGGGGCGCGGTGCGAAGATCGGCGCCGGTTCGGTGGTGCTGCAGCCCGTTCCCGCACATACCACAGCCGCCGGGGTGCCGGCGCGTATCGTCGGCCGGCCCGGGTCGGATAAACCCTCGCTGGATATGGATCAGTACTTCAACGGCGTCAGCCGCGGCTTTGAGTACGGCGACGGGATCTAAGCCGGACGGCGCGCGTCGCGAATAATCCGGCTGAATTCGCCCGTTACGGTGGTTTTCGGTCTGTGTCGCATTGCTTTACGTTCCCGGATATGATTATTTCTTTCCCTGAGCCGCGCCATTTACTGGCGTGAATAAATCTTTCGGCTAAAACTTAAGGTTATACTCGTCATACTTCAGGTTTCAGGCGCGTTGGCTGCGTTCGGTCACCCGGGTCACTTACCTGTGTAAGCGCATCGGGACTTGAGAGACATCCTGTTTCTCACCGAAGGTCAGCCGCTGGCGGGTCAAATTCGCCCGACGAATTGGACCTTCGCTTGCCGCGTTACAGGCGCATTGATGCGCTTCGCCCATCAAGGGCCAACGCGTTGCATTGTTCAAAGCGATAACGTTTTGTCCTGCAGCCCGAAGTATTTAGCGTATATTGCCGTCGCGATGAAATACGTTGCGTTATTCCATTGCACGGTTACCTCCTTTATTTTTCAGGCTGCAGGTGCGTTGGTTTGTCGCTCTTGCCGGTCGCTTAGTGATTTAAGCGGCCGGTGAATCGCAGCAATACTGTGTCCCGCAACCGAAATTATTCAGGGTATGGAATAGCCGCCTTTGTCATTTTTATGAGAGTCTGTTAATGCGTTCAATTCGTCTATTTATGATGCTGTCGGTGATGTTATCTGCGTCGATTTCGTTTAATAGTTATGCTGCAGATGCCGCAACAACAAATATTGAGGCGACTTCGCCGGCGCAAGCTTCCGACAGCTGGTGGCAGCGCGCTAAAAGCAATCTTTCCCAGACCTGGTACTCATCGGACAACCACGATATCTACGTTCCGGCCATCACCTGGCATAACCGCTGGACTTACAGCGACGATAAGATTGATGAGTATAACGAGCGGCCGTGGGGCGCCGGCTACGGTATTTCTCGTTATGATGCGGATGGCGACTGGCACGGTCTGTATATTATGGCCTTTAAGGACTCGCACAATAAATGGGAGCCGATTGGCGGCTATGGTTATGAAAAAACGTGGCGTCCGACCCGCGATCAGGATTTCCGTTTAGGGCTCGGCTTCACCGCCGGTATGACCATGCGCGATAACTGGAACTATATTCCCATTCCAGTATTGTTGCCGCTGGCGTCAATCGGTTATAAACAGCTGTCTTTCCAGGCGACCTATATTCCTGGCACCCACAATAACGGTAATGTGTTCTTTGCCTGGTTCAGATGGCAAATATAAGCGCGTTATCGCTGATAAAGCCATAATGGCCGGATGCGATTCATTCGGCCATTATTTGCCCTCATGTAAACCTATTTACCGCGGGATGTCGGGCGTCCGTCGGGTACAATAAATATCCGTTTGACTACCTGGCTGGGTTTACCGTGCCGTTACTGATTATTACCACTATTCTGTGGGCCTTCTCTTTTAGTCTGATCGGCGAGTATCTGGCCGGCCAGGTGGATAGCTGGTTCTCCGTATTGATGCGGGTCGGTCTGGCTGCGCTGGTGTTTCTGCCTTTCCTGCGCTGGCGCGGTTATGCGCCGCGCACGCTGTTTCTGTATTTGTGCGTCGGCGCCTGCCAGTTGGGCATCATGTATCTGTTTGTTTTTCAAGCCTACCTGTACCTTACCGTACCTGAGTTTCTGCTCTTTACGGTGATGACGCCGATCTATGTGACGCTGATTTACGATCTGCTGCGCCGCGAGCGTCTGCGCTGGGGCTACCTGTGCAGCGCCTTTCTGGCCGTGCTGGGCGCGGCGGTCATTCGCTATGACGAGGTCAGCACGCATTTCCTGTGGGGGCTGCTGCTGGTACAGGCGGCCAATATCTTCTTTGCCGTGGGGCAGGTCGGCTATAAGCGGCTGATGGAGATTCATCCGATGCCGCAGCACTGCGCCTTCTCCTGGTTTTATCTCGGCGCGCTGGCGGTCTCCGTTATCGCCTGGCTGCTGTTCGGCGACGCCGGCAAGCTGCCGACCACCACGCTGCAATGGGGAGTACTGGTCTGGCTGGGCGTCGCCGCTTCGGGCCTGGGCTATTTTATGTGGAATTACGGCGCGACGCAGGTTGATGCCGGCACGCTGGGGATCATGAATAATTTCCATGTTCCGGCCGCGTTGCTGGTCAACCTGGCTATCTGGCAGGAGCGGCCGCACTGGCCGAGCTTTATTATCGGCGCGGCGATTATTCTCTCTTCTCTGTGGGTGCACCGGCACTGGGTCGTTGCGCGTCCCGCACGAACGGCAGATGATCGCAAGCGTGCTGGCGCGCCGAACGAATAAAGGCCTCAATCACCGGCTGACGCTGCTCGCCGTCGCGCACCGCGGCGTACAGCCGGCTCCATAATCCATCGCCCAGCGGGCGAGTGACGATTAGCTTTTGGCGCTCAAAGCTCTCCACCACCCAGTGCGGCAGGGCGGCGATACCCATGCGCGCCGCCACCATCTGAATCAGCAGCAGCGTATTATCGACGCTTTTCATCGGCGGATTGATGCCCGCCGGCTGTAGAAAATGACGCCATACGTCGAGCCGCTGGCGCTGCACCGGATAGATCATCAGCGTCTCGCCGTCTAAATCTTGCGGCGTAATTTGACTTTTTTGCGCCAGCGGATGATCGGGCGCCAGCACCAGTCGCACCTCGAAGTCGAACATCGGTGAGTAGTGCAGACCGCTGCGCGGCAGGATATCGGAGGTCATGACCAAATCCAGTTCGCCCTGCTGCAGCGCCGGTTGCGGGTCGAAGGTTACGCCGGATTTGAAATCCATCACCACCTGCGGCCAGTCCTGGCGAAAATTATTCAGCGCCGGCGTCAGCCACTGGATACAGCTGTGGCATTCGATCGCCAGCCGCAGCGTGGTTTGCTGCGGTTGATGACAGGCCTGCAGCGCCTGCTGGATCTGCGGCAGAACCTGGCCGGCCAACTGCAGCAGAATCTCGCCCTGCGGGGTGAGCCGCAGCGGCTGGCTCTTACGGACGAATAGCCTGAATCCCAGACGCTGCTCCAGATCGCTGAACTGATGCGATAGCGCGGATTGGGTCTGGTGAAGCTGGGCGGCGGCGGCTGCTAACGATCCGGTATTATGCAGTGCCTGCAGTGTCCGTAAGTGTTTTACTTCGATCATGAGAATCCTTCACGTGACGGTGAATAATTTGCGCTTGTACTTAATACACTACCTGCGGATTATGGATGTGTAAACATCTGGACGGCTAAATGGGAAAGTAACGATGACAATATTAAACCACACTCTGGGTTTTCCGCGCGTAGGTTTGCGCCGCGAACTGAAAAAAGCGCAGGAAAGCTACTGGGCGGGTAACTCTACACAAGAAGAACTTCTGGCGGTCGGACGTGAACTGCGTTCACGTCACTGGCAGCAGCAGAAAGATGCCGGTGTCGACTTACTGCCTGTGGGTGATTTTGCCTGGTACGATCATGTCCTGACGACCAGCCTGCTGTTGGGCAACGTGCCGGCTCGTCATCAGAACGCCGATGGCAGCGTCGATCTGGATACGCTTTTCCGTATCGGCCGCGGCCGTGCGCCGACGGGTGAACCCGCCGCCGCCGCTGAAATGACTAAATGGTTCAACACCAACTACCACTACATGGTGCCGGAATTTACTAAAGGTCAGCAGTTTAAACTTGCCTGGACGCAGCTGCTGGACGAAGTGGATGAAGCTCTGGCGCAGGGTTACAAAGTGAAGCCGGTTCTGCTGGGGCCGGTGACCTATCTGTGGCTGGGCAAAGTGAAAGGCGAGCAGTTCGACCGCCTGTCGCTGCTGAACGATATTTTGCCGGTGTATAAGCAGGTTCTGGCTGAACTGGCTAAACGCGGCATCGAGTGGGTGCAGATTGATGAGCCGGCGCTGGTGCTGGAGCTGCCGCAGGCGTGGCT
This sequence comes from Affinibrenneria salicis, assembly GCF_008710095.1. The sequence continues at coordinate 34,527 of NZ_VYKJ01000011.1, read as the reverse complement.
GGATGCGTACAAACCGGCTTATGACGCGCTGCAGGGCCAGGTCAAACTGCTGCTGACCACCTATTTCGATAGCGTCGGCCCCAACCTGGATACGATTAAAGCGCTGCCGGTGCAGGGGCTGCATGTCGACCTGGTGCACGGTAAAGATAATATCGCCGGTCTGAACGAACTGCTGCCGGCCAACTGGCTGCTGTCGCTGGGCGTGATTAACGGCCGCAACGTATGGCGCGCGGATCTGAGCAGCTGGTTCGAACGTCTGCAGCCGCTGCTGTCCGGCAAGCGTAACCTGTGGCTGGGCAGTTCCTGCTCCCTGCTGCACAGTCCGATCGATCTCAGCGTGGAGACGCGTCTGGACGACGAAGTGAAAAGCTGGTTTGCCTTTGCTCTGCAGAAATGCGCCGAATTGTCTCTGCTGACCCGGGCGCTGAACAGCGGCGACGCGCAGTCGCTGGAAGCCTACAGCGCGCCGATCCGCGCTCGCCGGACCTCCAGCCGGGTGCATAACGCGGCGGTGGAAAAACGTCTGGCGGCGATCACCGCTCAGGACAGCCAGCGTCAGCACGCTTACCCGGAACGCGCTAAAGCGCAGCGCGCGCGCTTTAACCTGCCGGCATGGCCGACCACCACCATCGGCTCTTTCCCGCAGACCACCGAAATCCGCGGCCTGCGTCTGGACTTCAAGCAGGGCCGGCTGGACGGCAACAAATACCGCACCGGTATCTCCGAACACATTAAACAGGCGATTGTGGAACAGGAACGTCTGGGGCTGGACGTGCTGGTGCACGGCGAGGCCGAACGTAACGACATGGTGGAATATTTCGGCGAGCATCTGGACGGCTTCGTCTTCACCCAGAACGGTTGGGTTCAGAGCTACGGTTCACGCTGCGTGAAACCGCCGATCATTATCGGCGACATCAGCCGCCCGGAAGCGATCACCGTCGAGTGGGCGAAATACGCGCAGTCGCTGACCGACAAGCCGGTCAAAGGGATGTTAACCGGTCCGGTCACCATTCTGTGCTGGTCGTTCCCGCGTGAAGACGTCAGCCGTGAAGTGATTGCGAAACAGATTGCGCTGGCGCTGCGTGATGAGGTGGAAGATTTGGAAAAAGCCGGCATCGGTATTATTCAGATCGACGAACCCGCTCTGCGTGAAGGATTGCCGCTGCGTCGCGCCGACTGGCAGGCCTATCTGGACTGGGCGGTGGAAGCCTTCCGTCTGAATGCCGCGGTGGCGCAGGATGACACCCAGATCCACACCCATATGTGTTATTGCGAATTCAATGACATCATGGATTCCATCGCCGCGCTGGATGCGGACGTGATTACCATTGAAACCTCGCGCTCCGATATGGAACTGCTGGAGTCGTTTGAAAAATTCGATTACCCGAATGAAATGGGTCCGGGCGTATATGACATTCACTCGCCGAACGTACCGAGCGTGGAATGGATTGAGGCGCTGCTGCGCAAGGCTGCCCAGCGTATTCCGTCCGAACGTCTGTGGGTTAACCCGGACTGCGGTCTGAAAACGCGCGGCTGGCCGGAAACCCGTCAGTCTCTGGCCAATATGGTGCAGGCCGCTCAGCGTCTGCGCGACGCCGGGCTGTAATCGGGAAAAGGCGGTCGCTTGCCGGCCGCCTTTGACACCGGCTTCTGGCGTGATATCGGGCGTTTCGGCACCTGATATCGCTGACAAGGTCGCCGATTAGCCCGAGGTGCCCGGGCCTGCCGCACCGAGGCGCGCTCCGGCGGCTAACGCCGCTACGCCCCCTCGCCGCGCTCTGCCTGAGAACCAACTTTGTCATCAATCTGAGGTGCTTCGGCACCTTTTTTTATGCGCCGTATTCGGCACGGCGAGCCTGTGTTTTGCCGGCGCTATCCGCTATGATGGCTGTCATCTTTTCGATTGCCGGGGGCGGGATTCCCCGGCTATTGCGTGAGCCTGCGTGCCCCGATTTGTTTTGTCCCTGACGTTTGTCGGGTATATCCGCATATCGTCGGCTTTCGGCAGAAGAGGATATTACCGATGGCCCACCCGCTGGTAAGCGTGCTGACGCCGCTGCTGGACGATCCCGCCGGGATTCGTCAGGTTTACTTCGCCGGTAACCAGCATCCGGCGCCTGAACTGTCGTGGCAGGTAAAATTTCCGCGTCTTGAGCTGGTGCTTGACGGCGAGCAGAGCATGGCGTGGGAGAATAGCCAGGGGAACGCGTGTCGGCAGACCCTTCAGCCGGGCGATGTGCTGTTCGTCCCGTCGGAAGGCTGGAACAACCCGTGCTGGCAGGCGCCGGCCACGACGCTGAGCCTGCTGTTCGGCAAACAGCGGCTGGGCTATAGTCTGCTTGAGTGGGATGGTCTGGCGCTCATTCCGCGGGCTAAGGATAATGTGGCGCGTCGCGGCCCGCGTATCGGCTCATTTATGCTGCAGGCGCTGAACGAACTGGCCTGGCACCAGAACGACCAGAGCACGGCCCGTTTCTTGATCAAGGGTCTGCTTAGCCACGCGATCGATCTGTTCGGTTCTTCGGTCCGAACCGCTTCGCGCAGCCAGGCGCTGTTTAGCGCGGTGCGCGATTATCTGGAAGATCACTACCGGGAGCCGCTGACGCGTGAATCGGTGGCGCAGGCGTTCTATATCTCACCCAATTACCTTTCCCATCTGTTTCAGAAATCCGGCGGTATCGGTTTCAACGAGTATCTAAACCACGTGCGGCTGGAACAGGCCCGGCATTTACTGAAACGTTATGATATGAAGGTGAAAGAGGTGGCGCACGCCTGCGGGTTTGTCGACAGTAACTACTTCTGCCGCATTTTCCGCAAAAATACCGACCGTTCGCCATCGGAATACCGCCGCCAGTACCGCAGCGAATTAACCGGCGGCGACAATCAGACCACCTGAATCTGGGTTTCCTGCGGCGAAGCCGCGGCTTTACGCACCGCGCTGAGCGCTTTTTCCGGCTGGCGCAGAAAGGCGTCGATGCTGATCCGCACGCAGCGCTGGCGGGCGAAACGCTCGCTGGCGGCCAGCTGAATATCGGTAATCAGCAACAGCACATCCGCCTGCGCGAGGTCTTCCGGCGTCAGCGCATTATCGATACCCAATGCGCCCTGCGTCTCCACTTTCAGCCGCCATTTCTCCCGGGCGCATAGCTTTTCCAGTTTCTCCGCCGCCATGTAGGTATGCGCCACGCCGCTTATGCATGCGGTGACCGCCACCAGTTTAATCGACATACCCGCCCTCCGTGTTCGCCGCCCGTTACCAGCCGGTATCCGGCGGTGGCCGCCGCGCGCCGCATATATTTGCGCCCCGACAGTGGGGATGTTGCCTCACCATTCCGGGGAAACGATAGCAGATGGCTCCCTGTTAACACAAATAGCCGCCGGAATGCCGGTATCTGCGCCACACCTGCAGTTTTGTGAGCAGCTTCTCATTTATATCCTGAGGCGACATTTGTCCAGCGTTTGGCGTTTTTGTCTGGTAGCCGCGTCCGCCGCCTGGCTCTTATCCTTGAAGATAAATTGGTGTCGTTTACCGTCACCGCCGTTTTCGGGGAAGGCGAATGATCGAAATGGTGACGTTTGCCTGTGCGCCCCGCTCCACGATCTCTGAAGATCATGATCGCGAAGATCTTATCGATGGCGGAGATTCCGTGGGTGAAAGATCAACGGGCGGAAGTGAAGCCGTCTCTGCACGCTGCGCCGCCCTTTATTTTGCTGCGAGGACTGATTATGGAACTCTATCTGGATACTGCCGACATTAGCGCCGTGCAACGGCTGGCGCGTATTCTGCCGCTGCGCGGCGTGACCACCAACCCGAGCATTATCGCCAGTTCGGGCACGTCGGTATGGGAAGTGCTGCCGGCGCTGCGCGATGTGCTGGGCGGCGAGGCCCGGCTATTTGCGCAGGTGTTGGCCGGCCATGCGGACCAGATGGTGGAGGAGGCCCGGCGTCTGCATGAGCGGGTGCCGGGTCTGGTAGTGAAGGTGCCGGTCACGGCGGAAGGGCTGGCGGCGCTGAAAGTGCTGAAGAGCATGGCGATCCCGACGTTGGGTACGGCGGTTTACGGCGCGGCGCAGGGGCTGCTCGGCGCGCTGGCCGGCGCCGATTATATCGCGCCCTATGTGAACCGGCTGGACGCGCAGGGCGGCAACGGCATCGCCACGGTGCGCGAGCTGCAACAGCTGCTGCAGCAACATGCGCCGCATGCTCAGGTTCTGGCGGCCAGCTTTAAAACGCCGCGTCAGGCGCTGGAATGTATGCTGGCCGGCTGCGGCGCCATCACGCTGCCGGTGGACGTGGCGCAACAGTTTATCAGCGCGCCGGCGGTACAGGCGGCGGTGGATAAATTCGAACAGGACTGGCGCGACGCTTTCGGCACGCTACAGCTTGTCTGAAGCCGGCGCGGCGCGGGCGCGCTTATTCAGCCGCCAGACCGCAACGGGCGAACCAATCCAGCATGCGCTGCCAGCCGTCCTGCGCCGAGGGCTGATGGTAGCTGGGGCGGTAATCGGCGTTAAAGGCATGGCCCGCCTCGGGATAGACGATGATTTCAGCTTCGGCGTTGGCGGCGCGTAGCGCCTTGCGCATCGTCTCAATGTGATCCGGCGGGATGCTGTGGTCCTGCGCGCCATAGAGGCCGAGCACCGGCGCGCTGAGCGCGATGGCGACATCCACCGGGTGGCGCGGCGTAGCGAGCGTTTTCTCGCCGGTCAGCCGGCCGTACCAGGCAACGCCGGCCTTTAGCTGCGGATTGTGCGCCGCATACAGCCAGCAAATCCTGCCGCCCCAGCAAAATCCGGTCATGCCCAGCCGCGCGGGGTCGCCTCCCTGGCGAATAGCCCAGTTGGCGGTATGATCGAGGTCGGACAATACCTGTGCGTCCGGCACCTTGCTGACCAGTTCGCTGACTAGCGTGGAGATCTCCGCATACTCCCGCGGATCGCCCTGGCGGAAATAGAGTTCGGGCGCGATCGCCAGGTAGCCGCGTTTAGCCAGACGGCGACAGACGTCCTGAATATGCTGATGTACGCCAAATATCTCTTGTACGACGATAATTATCGGCAGCGGCTCTGCCGCGCCGGCCGGTCTGACCATCCAGGCCGGCAGGTCATCGCCCTGAGCCGGGATGGTGGTGGCCCCTTCGATTAGACCAACTGCGTCGGTCGCGATGGTGGTGTCGGCCGCCGGCAGGGTTGCGGCGGCGAAACCGGTTGACGCCGGTTTTTGCAGGCATAGCTCATCGCTCTTCATGTCAGTTTCCTTGCAAAACGTGGTGTATATTTCTGATCTCTGGCCGGACGCCTGCCGGTTACAGCCCGGCGACAGGCCAACCTCGTCGCCGGGTGCGGTCGCCGCGGCCCGCTACGGGTAAGTATAGTTCTGGCGGCGTTCGAATAATGTACAATTCTCGCCGTCGGGCGGCAATCAACGCGTGACGGACAGACTGGCGCTAATATCGCCAGATTGGTGATTTTTTGTGATTAACATCACATATTTTATGAAATGAGAGTTCTGTTTCTTTTATATGAGCGAGAAATATCACTAAAAAGGGCGCCGTGATTCGGTAGAGTCAAGTTTCATCTGTCCGGTTACTTATTGAATATCTGGAGTCTGCTATGTCCGCATCTGATGTGTTTCATCTCGGCCTGACGAAAAAGGATTTACAGGGCGCCACGCTGGCGATTGTGCCCGGCGACCCGGAACGGGTGGAGAAAATCGCCCGACTGATGGATAACCCGGTTCACCTCGCGTCGCACCGTGAATTCACCTCATGGCGCGCGGAGCTGGACGGCAAACCGGTGGTGGTCTGTTCGACCGGTATCGGCGGCCCTTCGACGTCTATTGCGGTGGAGGAACTGGCCCAGCTAGGCGTGCGCACTTTCCTGCGCGTCGGCACCACCGGCGCCATTCAGCCGCATATCCCGGTCGGGGATATTTTGGTCACCACCGCCGCCGTGCGTCTGGACGGCGCCAGCCAGCATTTTGCGCCGCTGGAATACCCGGCCGTGGCCGATTTCGCCTGTACCTGCGCGCTGGTGGACGCGGCGCGCGCGGCGGGAAGCGAGCCGCATGTCGGAGTGGCCGCATCTTCTGATACTTTTTACCCAGGTCAGGAACGCTATGATACTTTTTCCGGCCGCGTCGTACGGCGTTTTCAGGGCTCAATGGCCGAATGGCAGAGCATGGGCGTGATGAATTACGAGATGGAATCCGCCACGCTGCTGACCATGTGCTCCAGCCAGGGGCTGCGCGCAGGGATGGTCGCGGGCGTGATCGTTAATCGTACTCAGCGGGAAATTCCCGATGCGGCGACGATGAAACAGGCTGAAAGCCGGGTCGTCGGTATCGTGGTGGAGGCGGCCCGTCGTCTGATTACCCCCTGATTGTTATCAATAAGTAAGGAAAAATATGGTCGATCTGCGTCAGTTACACCCTTCATTGCTGCCGCTCGACGGCGGAATTAACTTTCGCGATCTGGGCGGCAACCGGGCGGCCGACGGGCGGCGGATCCGCCAGGGGAAACTGTTTCGTTCCGGTTCGCTCGATCTGCTGAGCGAAGCCGACTGCCGGCATCTGGCCGGAGTGCCGGTCGCGGACGTGGTGGATTACCGCGATCCGGATGAAGCGGCCGCCAGGCCCGATATCCTGTGGTCGGGCGCCCGCTATCACGCCGTGCCGGCGAATCCGCTGCGCCATGAGGTCACCGCGAATCTGGAGTCGCTGAGCGCGGAGCAGCTGGCCGCCTTCGACGCCCGTGCATTTATGCTGGAACTTTACCGGCGCCTGCCTTTCGATAATGCCGCCTACCGGCAACTGGCGTCGCTGTTGCGTCAGCCGTCGCAGGGGGCGCTGGTGCAGCACTGCGCGGTGGGGAAAGATCGAACAGGTATTGGCTCGGCGCTGGTGTTGTTTGCGCTGGGGGCCGATGAGCAAACGGTGCTGGAGGATTATCTGCTGACGCAGACCACGCTGGCGCCTTTCCGCCAGCAGTTGCTGACGCAACTGTCGGCGACGCTGAATGATAAAGCGCTGCGCCAGTTTGACTGGGTGCTGTCGGTGCAGGAGGTGTTTCTGATGACGGCGCTGCGGGAGATTCGCGCGCGTTACGATTCCATCGACAACTGGCTGACGGTGGAGTACGGGCTGGACAGTGAGGCGCGCGCCGGGTTACAGGCGCGCTATCTTCTGGCGTAAACCCGCGGCGTAAAAAAGCCGGTCGTATGACCGGCTGAGACTACAGACCGCGTTTGTTATTCGCGAGGGTGCGCCGCGGCGCAGGCCGCCGGCGAATTTGGATAACGCTCGCGCCGGCCCGCAGGATAGGGCGCATTCCTGTGCCCCATCATAAGCCGGACCCGGGTATTCCGGCCCATCTGCGACGTTGGCCGTTAAGCCGGCTTTTATCCCGATCGGCCGGGGCGCGCGGTTAGCCGGTGTTGCGCATGCCCGCCGCCACGCCGGCGATGGTCACCATCAACGCCAGTTCGACTTCCGCGTCCGGCTGTTCCTGCTGACGTGAGCGGTGCAGCAGTTCGGCCTGCAGAACGTTCAGCGGGTCGGTATAGACGTTGCGCAGCGCGATGGATTCGGCGATCCACGGCAAATCAGCCATCAGGTGATCGTCGTTCGAGATGGTCAACACCACCTTGATATCGGCTTCCAGCTGATCGCGCAGCTGTTTGCCCAGCGGCCACAGTTTCTTATCGACCAGTCGCTGATCGTAATATTCCGCCAGCCACAGGTCCGCTTTGGCGAACACCATTTCCAGCATACCGATGCGGGTCGAGAAGAACGGCCAGTCGCGGCACATGGTTTCCAGCTCGTTTTGCTTGCCGTCGTCCACCACTTTTTGCAGCGCGGCGCCGGCGCCGAGCCAGGCAGGCAGCATCAGACGGTTCTGCGTCCAGGCGAAAATCCACGGAATGGCGCGCAGGCTTTCCACGCCGCCGGTAGGACGACGCTTAGCCGGACGCGAACCGAGCGGCAGCTTACCCAGCTCCAGTTCCGGCGTGGCCGAACGGAAGTAAGGCACGAAGTCCGGATTCTCACGTACGTAGCCGCGATACATGTCGCAGGAAACGCGGGAGATATCCTCCATCAGCGTTTTCCACTCTTTCTTCGGTTCCGGCGGCGGCAGCAGGTTGGCCTCCAGAATGGCGCCGGTGTAGAGCGACAGGCTGCTGACGGTAACCTCCGGCAGACCGAACTTAAAGCGGATCATTTCGCCTTGTTCCGTCACGCGCAGACCGCCTTTCAGGCTGCCCGGCGGCTGAGACAGCAGCGCGGCGTGAGCCGGCGCGCCGCCGCGGCCGATCGAGCCGCCGCGTCCGTGGAAGAGCGTCAGGGCGATGCCGGCTTTTTCACAGGTTTTAATCAGGGCGTCCTGGGCGCGGTACTGAGCCCAGGAGGCGGCCATCACGCCGGCGTCTTTGGCCGAGTCGGAATAGCCGATCATGACCATCTGTTTGCCCTGAATAAAGCCGCGATACCAGCCGATGTTCAACAACTGGGTCATTACGTCGTCGGCATTATTCAGGTCATCAAGCGTTTCGAACAGCGGCGCCACCGGCAGAGCGTAAGGGCAGCCGGCTTCTTTCAACAGCAGATGCACGGCCAGCACGTCGGACGGGGTCTTAGCCATCGAAATTACATAGGCGGCGATGGATCCCTGCGGCGCTTCGGCGATCACCTGACAGGTTTCCAGCACTTCCTGAGTTTCGGCGCTGGGTTCCCAGCGGCGCGGCAGCAGCGGGCGTTTTGAACTCAGTTCGCGGATCAGGAAGGCCTGCTTATCGGCTTCGGACCAGTTTTCGTAGTCGCCCAGACCCAGATAGCGGGTAATTTCCGCCAGCGCTTCTGTGTGGCGGGTGCTTTCCTGCCGCACGTCGATGCGTACCAGCGGAACGCCGAAGCAGCGAATGCGGCGCAGCGTATCCAGCAGATGGCCGTCGGCGATGATGCCCATGCCGCAGGCGTGCAGCGACTGGTAGCAGGTATGCAGCGGCTCCCACAGCTGTTCGTTGCTGGTCAGCAGATCGTGCGGCACCGGCAACTGCTCGCCTTTCAGGCGCGAGGTCAGGTAGCTCAGCGTATTGTTGAGCTGGGCGCGCAGGCGCTTCATGATGACGCGGTACGGTTCCTGCTCTTCGCTGCCGCCTGCCAGTTTCTGCAGTTCGGGCGTACAGGTGGACATGGACAGCTCGGAGACCAGGAACTGCACGTCTTTGAGGAACAGATCGGCGGCCTTCCAGCGGCTGAGCAGCAGGACGCGTCGGGTGACTTCCGCGGTGACGTTCGGGTTGCCGTCACGGTCGCCGCCCATCCAGGAGGTAAAGCGTACCGGCACCGACTCAACCGGCAGGCGATAGCCAAACGTTTGCTCCAGCTGTTCGTCCAAATCGCGCAGAAACGCGGGGACGCCTTCCCACAGGCTGTTTTCCACCACGGCGAAGCCCCACTTCGCTTCGTCGACCGGCGTCGGGCGGATTTTGCGAATTTCATCGGTATGCCAGGACTGCGCAATCAACTGGCGCAGACGGCGCATGATCTGTTTGCGCTCGTAGTCGGCCAGGTCGCTGTGATCCAGCTGCTTCAGGCAGGTATTCACTTCCACCAGTTTATGGATCAGGGTGCGGCGGGTAATTTCCGTTGGGTGAGCGGTCAGCACCAGCTCAATCGACAGCGTTTCAACCGCGCTGCGGATTTCCGCTTCGGAGAGTTTTTTATTTTCTTTCAGCCGTCTAAGTACGGTGCTCAGCCCTTCCGGATTACGGGCGGCTTCGCCGCGTGGAGAGATGCTGTGGTACTGTTCGGCGGTGTTGGTCAGGTTGAGAAACTGGCTGAATGCGCGAGCGACAGGGAGCAGTTCATCATTTGACAGGTTCTGCAGTGTATTCAGTAGCTTCTTACGGTGCGTGTCATTGCCGGCACGGGAGGATTTGGATAATTTTCGAATGGTTTCCACCCGTTCAAGAATATTCTCCCCCAGCGTCTCCTTTATGGTATCTCCCAGAAGTGTTCCGAGCATACTAACGTTACTTCGCATTGCGGAATATTGTTCGTTCATATTTACCCTGACCCGTCTCTCTCTCTTTTTGTAAGTTTGTTTCACCCACTATGGGTAAGAATGCTTCGTTTATCTAGCCACGTTCAAAACCATTCGTCAATTAACACTATTTACCGCTATAGAGGGGCAATTTCAGTGCTTTTTATGAAATTTAATTACGGAATGAAGGATATTAGCCTGATTTATGAGTCCCGCGTAGCACGTTGGCAGTTGGCGACATCATGCTCATTAACAGCCGGTTAACCGGCTGTTTTCCGTACGATTAATATTGATGACTATTGATGACAAAAATGTCCAATCAACTGTGAAATTAACTGCCGCGTCGGCTTAATAAATGCGGTGTCGATAAATTCATCGGGCTGATGGGCCTGATTAATCGAACCTGGGCCGAGCACCAGCGTCGGGCAAAGCTGCTGGATAAACGGCGCCTCGGTACAGTAGTTGACGACCTCGGTCGGCACGCCGAGCAGTTTTTCCACCACCTTAACCAGACGATCATCGGCCGGACACTCATAGCCGGGGATCGACGGATGCAGTTCGCTGATGGTCAGGCGGCCGGGCCAGCGCTGGCTGACCGGCTCCAGCGTCTGAGCCAGCAGGCCGGTGAGATCGTTGATCGTCATGCCGGGCAGCGGACGCATATCCATGTGCAGTTCGCAGCAGGCGCAGATTCGGTTGGAGGCGTCGCCGCCGTGAATATGTCCGAGGTTCATGGTCGGGTAGGGAATCTGGAAGTCGGCGTGATGGTAGCGTTCCTTCAGCGTATTGCGCAGCACCAACAGATGAGAGATCGCCTCGTGCATCAGCTCGATGGCGTTAACTCCGCGTTCGGGATCGCTGGAGTGGCCGGACTGCCCCTGCAGTCGGACTACGCTGGACATATGGCCCTTGTGCGCCCGCACGGGCTGCAGCGAAGTGGGCTCGCCGATGATGGCGCAGTCCGGCCGCAGTTGCGTAGATTCGGTGAAATAGCGCGCGCCGGCCATGGACGTTTCTTCATCGGCGGTGGCCAGAATATACAGCGGCCGGGTGAGTTTGCCGACATCGATATCGCGCAGCGTGTCGAGGATGAACGCGAAGAAACCTTTCATGTCGGCGGTGCCCAGGCCGTATAGCTTGTTATCGTGCTCGGTGAGGGTAAAGGGATCGCGCGTCCAGCGGCCGTCGTCGAAGGGAACGGTATCGGTATGCCCGGCCAGCAGCAGCCCTCCGCTGCCCTGGCCGATACGCGCCAGCATATTAAATTTACGCCGTGTGCCCGGCACCGGCTGAACCTCGACCGTGAAGCCCAAATCGCCAAACCAGCCGGCCAGCAAGTTGATTAATGTTTCATTACTCTGATCGAACTCACCGTCGGCTGCGCTGATGGAGGGGGTGGCGATCAATGCCCGATATAGCTCAAAAAAAGGGGGTAAATTCATCTTCACTGTTGACAGCCTTTGGTTAGGATAGTATCAATATTCATGCATTATTTATGAATAAAAATACATTAACGTTGAGCAAAATGAAACCACAAAGGTTCCCCGATATTGCCTTGTCATGGCGCTTAACGCGGCGGGCGCCCGGCGTGCTGATGTGGGTGAGCCCGATAGCCTGTTTTAGCTTGTCGTCGTCGACGCAGAAATTAAAAAGGTACACAGATTCTCATGCTGAACACGTTGATTGTTGGTGCCAGCGGCTATACCGGCGCGGAACTTGCGCGGTATCTCAACCGACACCCGCAGATGAACATCACCGCATTAGCGGTGTCGGCGCAAAGCGCTGATGCCGGCAAACGGATTTCGGATCTGCATCCACAGCTAAAAGGCATCATTGATTTGCCGCTGCAGGCGCTGAAAGATCCGTCGGAAATGGCTAAGGGCGCGGACGTGGTGTTTCTGGCCACCGACCATCAGGTCAGCCATGATCTGGCGCCGCGCTTCCTGGACGCCGGCTGCGTCGTCTTCGATCTTTCCGGCGCTTTTCGCGTCAATCAGCCTGAATTTTATACCCGCTATTATGGTTTTGAACACCGGCACGTCGACTGGCTGGCGCAGGCTGTCTATGGGCTGGCGGAGTGGCAGGCCGACGCTATCCGTCAGGCCCGACTGGTCGCCGTTCCCGGCTGTTACCCGACAGCCTCTCAGCTGGCGCTGAAGCCGCTGGTGACGAATCGCCTGCTGAACGAGGCGCAGTGGCCGGTCATCAACGCGGTGAGCGGCGTCAGCGGCGCCGGGCGCAAAGCCGGTATGGCCAACAGCTTCTGTGAAGTCAGCCTGCAGCCGTACGGCATCTTTACTCACCGGCACCAGCCGGAAATCGCCTCGCATCTGGGCATCCCGGTCGTGTTCACGCCCCATCTCGGCAATTTCGCCCGCGGGATTCTGGCCACTATTACCGCGCGCCTGCAGCCGGACATCACGCGGCAGGATGTGGCGCAGGCCTACCACAATGCCTATCATGATAAACCGTTGGTGCGCCTGTACCAACAAGGCGTGCCGGCGATTAAATCAGTCGTGGGCCTGCCGTTCTGCGACATCGGTTTTTTTGTCGACGGAGAACACATTATTATCGTATCAGCGGAGGATAACCTGCTGAAAGGAGCTGCGGCGCAGGCCGTACAGTGTCTTAATATCCGTTTCGGTTTCCAGGAAACCGTCTCCTTACTGTGAAAAAATTTGAGGCGCGTAAGCGATGAATCCGTTAATTATCAAACTGGGTGGTGTGTTACTGGATAGCGAAGAGGCTCTGGAACGTCTGTTCACCGCGCTGGTGCAGTACCGTCAGCAGCACCAGCGTCCATTGCTGATCGTACACGGCGGCGGCTGCCTGGTGGACGATCTGATGAAGAAACTGGCGCTGCCGGTAGTGAAGAAAAATGGCCTACGCGTCACGCCGGCCGACCAGATCGATATCATCACCGGCGCGTTGGCCGGTTCGGCGAATAAAACGTTGCTCTCCTGGGCGAGAAAACACGGCATCAATGCCGTCGGGCTGTGCCTGGGCGACGGCGGCAGCGTCGACGTTACGCCGCTGGATGAATCGCTGGGCCACGTGGGCAAAGCCAGCGCCGGCTCGCCGGCGCTGATGAATACGCTGCTGACGGCCGGCTATCTGCCGGTGGTCAGTTCGATCGGCATCACCGAACAGGGCGATCTGATGAACGTCAACGCCGATCAGGCGGCGACCGCGCTGGCGGAAACGCTGGGCGCCGATCTGATTCTGCTGTCCGACGTGAGCGGCATCCTGGACGGCAAGGGCCAGCGGATCGCCGAAATGACGGCGCAGAAGGCCGAGCAACTGATCGCTCAGGGCATCATCACCGATGGTATGATTGTCAAGGTGAACGCCGCGCTGGACGCCGCCCGTACGCTGGGGCGGCCGGTGGATATCGCCAGCTGGCGCCATGCCGATCAACTGCCGGCGCTGTTCAACGGCGTGGCGATCGGCACGCGCATTCTGGCGTAGTGTGGCGTTCGCCTATTCTCGCCGCGTTCGCGAATAGCCGGGGTAGCGAGAAGACCTCAGGCGCAGCCATATAGCCTGTCGGCGCGTATTCGCGTCGGCAGGGTAGTGTATCGTATTGATGATCGTGATATTTCCGCGTTCGCTGGAATATCAGATCGGCGAGCGGGGGATTAACCGTTTGTCAGCAAACCCGGGTATGGCATGATGTCATACCTGCTTTTATTTGAATTCCGGGAGTAATGGTTATGGCCTTGTGGGGCGGTCGGTTTAGTCAGGCGGCAGATCAGCGTTTTAAACAGTTCAATGATTCACTGCGGTTTGATTACCGTCTGGCGGAACAGGATATTATCGGCTCGGTGGCCTGGTCGAAGGCGCTGGTGACGGTCGGTATTCTTAGCGAGCAGGAACAGCAGCGGCTGGAACAGGCGCTGAATGAGTTACTGGCCGAGGTGCAGTCTGATCCGCAGCGTATTCTGGACAGCGATGCCGAGGATATCCATAGCTGGGTCGAGCAGCGGTTGATTGAAAAAGTGGCCGATCTGGGCAAAAAACTGCATACCGGGCGCAGCCGTAACGATCAGGTGGCGACCGACATTAAACTGTGGTGCAAAACGCAGATCGCGGAGCTGGTGCAAACGGTGCGCCAGCTGCGCCAGGCGCTGGTCGCGACGGCGGAAGCCAATCAGGACGCGGTGATGCCCGGCTATACTCATATGCAGCGCGCGCAGCCGGTGACTTTCGCGCACTGGTGTCTGGCCTATCATGAAATGCTGGCGCGCGATGAGAGCCGTCTGGCGGATACGCTGCGTCGGCTGGACGTCAGCCCGCTGGGCTGCGGCGCGCTGGCAGGCACCGCCTATCCGATGGATCGCGAGCAACTGGCCGGCTGGCTGGGCTTCGCCAGCGCCACGCGCAACAGTCTCGATACCGTCTCCGATCGCGACCACGTGTTGGAACTGCTGTCTAACGCGGCGATCGGTATGGTGCACCTGTCGCGCTTTGCGGAAGATTTGATTTTCTTCAACAGCGGCGAGGCGGCGTTTGTCGAACTCTCCGACCGCGTTACCTCCGGTTCATCCCTGATGCCGCAGAAGAAAAATCCCGATGCGCTGGAACTGATCCGCGGCAAGTGCGGCCGGGTACAGGGCGCGTTAAGCGCGATGCTGGTCACGCTGAAAGGGTTGCCGCTGGCCTATAACAAAGATATGCAGGAAGACAAGGAAGGGCTGTTCGATGCGCTGGACACCTGGCACGATTGCCTGATGATGGCGCAACTGGTGCTGGATGGCATCCAGGTGAAACGCCCGCGCTGCCGGGAAGCGGCCGAACAGGGCTATGCCAACGCCACCGAACTGGCCGACTATCTGGTTTCGAAAGGCGTGCCGTTCCGCGAGGCGCACCACATTGTGGGTGAGGCGGTGGTGGAAGCGATTCGTCAGGGTAAGGCGCTGGAAGCCTTATCGCTGGCGGAGCTGCAGACGTTCAGCGCCGCGATCGGCGAAGACGTTTATCCGATTCTGGCGCTGCAGTCCTGCCTTGATAAACGTGCCGCGCAGGGCGGCGTCTCTCCGCAGCAGGTGGCGCAAGCCATCGCCGAAGCGAAGCAAAATCTGCGCTAAGCGCGACCATGCGTTCCGGGCCGGCAGCGCTGCCGGCCTCTTTTCCCTTATCTCGCCGCCACTTATTCTTGCTTTCCCGCGCTGCGCCGGCGTAAAACGATCTGGACATCCATACAGCATGCCTTTACCTTGACGGGCAGGAGTGACTGAACGCGAGGGCGTATGGATATTAATCTCTTTTATGGCTTGGGCGGCGGCGCTATCGGGTTGCTGGCCGGCTGGCTGCTGGCCAGTCTGCGTCAGCAGCAGCGGCTGGCGCGCGACGAAATGGAACGGCGTCTGCAGGCGCAGGCGCTGGAACAGATTCAGCAGACGCTGGCCGAAACGCAGCGGCTCAGACTGCAGGACGAGCAGCGTCTGCGACAGAGTGAGCTGGAACTGCGCGATCTGCACGGCCAACTGGCCGCCGGCCATGAAAAACTGCAGCAGCTGGCGCAACTGCGCGACGAATGCGAGCAACTGAATCAGGAGCTGCGGGCGCTGCGCGAGGCCAACGGCGCGCAGGAAGCGGAGCTGCGCGAAGTGACCATCCGGCTGGAGGAGACGCGGCTGGCCGCCGAAGAGAAGCAGCGTTTGTTGATAAACAGCGAACAGCGGCTGAACACGCAGTTTGAAAACCTAGCGAATCGTATATTTGAGCATAACGGACGCCGGGCGGACGAACAGAACCGTCAGAGTTTGTCCAGCCTGCTGACGCCGCTGCGCGAACAGCTGGACGGTTTCCGGCGTCAGGTGCAGGATAGTTTCGGCGCCGAGGCGCGCGAGCGCCACACGCTATCCCATGAAATCCGCAATCTGCAGCAGTTGAATGCCCGCATGGCGCAGGAAGCGCTGAACCTGACCAAAGCCCTGAAAGGGGAAAATAAAACCCAGGGCAACTGGGGCGAGGTGATCCTGAGCCGGGTGCTGGAAGCCTCCGGCCTGCGCGAAGGGTATGAATATCAGACGCAGGTCAGCATCGCGACCGCTGGCCAGGGGCGTCTGCAGCCGGATGTCATCGTCCGGCTGCCGCAGGGCAAGGATGTGGTGATCGATGCGAAAATGTCGCTGGTGGCCTATGAGCGTTATTTCAACAGCGACGATGAAGCCGAACGGGCCAGCGCGCTGAACGAGCATATCCTGTCGGTGCGCAGCCACATTCGTCAACTGGGCGGCAAAGACTACCAGCAACTGCCGGGACTGCGTTCACTGGACTATGTTCTGCTGTTTATCCCGGTCGAACCGGCGTTTCTGGTGGCGATCGATCGTCAGCCTGAATTGATCAATGAAGCGCTGCAGCACAATATTATGCTGGTCAGTCCGACGACGCTGCTGGTGGCGCTGCGCACCATCAATAATCTGTGGCGCTATGAGCAACAGAGCCGCAATGCACAGCGCATTGCCGAACGCGCCGCCCGGCTTTACGATAAGCTACGCTTGTTTGTTGATGATATGTCCGTGCTCGGTCAGAGTCTGGATCGCGCTCAGGGCAGCTATCGCCAGGCGATGAATAAACTGGTCCAGGGGCGTGGCAATCTGATCGGTCAGGCGGAAACCTTTCGCGCGCTGGGCGTGGAGATCAAACGGCCCATCAGCCCGGCGCTGGCTGAGCAGGCGCGCGAGCAGAATAACGAGCCGGAAGACGCGGACGATGAGCCGCCTGCGCAAATCGGCGAGGCCGGGCAGCCGTGCGCCGCCGGGCCGTCGTCCTGAGTCGCCGACGTTATCCGGCGGAGCGGTGGGGCTTTTAACCTGGGTCTGTTACACTACCGTTTGACAGACGGTCCGGCATCATCAGATCCGATTATTGACTGAACGAACAGGCAAATAACATGGCAGATAAATCGCGGGAAACCGAAACCACGCACTTTGGCTATCGCACCGTCGCTAAAGATGAAAAACAAGGCATGGTGGCCGATGTTTTTGATTCGGTGGCGTCAAAGTACGATTTGATGAATGACCTGACGTCATTCGGCATTCACCGTCTCTGGAAGCGTTTTACCATCGAATGCAGCGGCGTGCGTCGCGATCAGCGCGTGCTGGATCTGGCGGGCGGCACCGGCGACCTGGCGGCGAAATTTTCTCGTCTGGTCGGGGAAAACGGCGAGGTGGTGCTGGCGGACATTAACGCCTCCATGCTGAAGGTCGGGCAGGAAAAACTACGCAATCGCGGCATCGTCGGCAATATCAGCTACGTGCAGGCCAACGCCGAGGCGCTGCCGTTCCCTGACGATACCTTTGACTGCATTACTATCTCGTTCGGCCTGCGTAACGTAACTGATAAAGAAAAAGCGCTGCGTTCGATGTATCGCGTGCTGAAGCCGGGCGGCCGGCTGCTGGTGCTGGAGTTCTCCCAGCCGATCTTTAAGCCGCTGAGTAAAGTGTACGATCTCTATTCTTTCCATGTGTTGCCGCGTATTGGCGAACTCGTTACCAAAGACGGCGACAGCTACCGCTATCTGGCGGAGTCGATTCGCGTCCATCCCGATCAGGAAACGCTGAAGGCCATGATGAACGAGGCGGGGTTCGGCAACGTCACCTACTTCAACATGACCGGCGGTATTGTGGCCTTGCACCGCGGCTTTAAATTCTGAGCGGGGACGCCAATGCTGATTAGCACCGTGCTGACCGCCGCACTGGAAACCGCCCTGAATCCGCTTCTGTTTCGCGATCGCAGCATGAAGGCAGCGCGTCAGCGTTTGCAGGGCAAGATATTGGCCATTTCGCTGGCCGAACTGGATACGCCGCTGGTGTTTCTGTTCAGCGAATCCCGGCTGGACGTGCTCAGCGCGTGGGACGGCGCGGTGGATTGCCAGTTGAATACGCGCGTCGGCGCGCTGATGAAGCTGCGCGATCGCCAGCAGCTCTCCAGCCTGATGCGCAGCGGCGAGCTGCTGGTTGAGGGCGATCTGCAGGTCGCTCAGCAGTTTGTCGCGCTGCTCGATCTGGCCGAGTTCGATCCGGCGGAGTGGCTGTCTCCCTGGCTGGGCGATATCGCCGCGCAAGGGTTAACCCAGGCGCTGCGTAAGGGCGTGGGGCATTTGACCCGTAGCGTCGACCGGCAGCGGCGCCACCTCGCGGAGGCGCTGACCGAAGAGTGGCGTCTCGCGCCAGGCGCGCTGGAAACCGCCTGGTTCAACGATGAGGTCGGCGCGCTGCAGCAGGCGCTGGATCGCCTGACCGCCCGGCTGGAAAAACTGGAGGCGGCGCAATGACTCCTGCTGAGCTGCGGCGTTTCTATCTGATCATCCGCGTGTTGTTGAGTTATGGCCTGGATGAACTGATACCCAAAATGCGTCTGACGCTGCCCCTGCGTTTCGGGCGCCGTCTGCTGTTCTGGCTGCCCAACCGTCATGCCGATAAGCCTCTGGGCGAGCGTTTGCGTCTGGCGCTGCAGGAGCTGGGTCCGGTGTGGATCAAGTTCGGCCAGATGATGTCCACCCGGCGCGATCTGTTTCCCCCCGCCATCGCCGATCAGCTAGCGATGCTGCAGGACCGGGTCGACCCGTTCGACGGCAGGCTGGCGCGTAAGTTTATCGAACGTTCGATGGGGCAGCCGCTGGAAAACTGGTTCGATGATTTCGAACCCAAAGCGCTGGCGTCGGCCTCGATTGCGCAGGTGCATACCGCGCGCTTAAAGACCACCGGTCAGCAGGTGGTGATCAAGGTCATTCGCCCCGATATTCTGCCGGTGATGCAGGCCGATATCCGGCTGATGTACCGGCTGGCCGGCTGGCTGCCGATGCTGCTGCCGGACGGGCGGCGTCTGCGCCCGCGCGAAGTGGTGCGCGAGTATGAGAAAACCCTGCTGGATGAGCTCAATCTGCTGCGTGAAGCGGCCAATGCCATCCAGCTGCGCCGCAATTTCGAAGGCAGCCCGATGCTGTATATACCGGAGGTGTATTCGGATTATTGCAGCGAAAGCATGATGGTGATGGAGCGCATTTACGGCATCCCGGTTTCCGACGTGGCCACCATTCGCCAGAACGGCACCAACATGCGGCTGCTGGCCGAACGCGGCGTGCAGGTGTTCTTTACTCAGGTGTTTCGCGACAGTTTTTTTCATGCCGATATGCATCCGGGCAATATCTTCGTTAGCTATGAACACCCGGAAGATCCTCAGTACATCGGCATTGATTGTGGTATTGTCGGCTCTCTGAACAAGGATGATAAACGCTACCTGGCGGAAAATTTTATCGCGTTTTTTAACCGCGATTACCGCAAGGTTGCCGAGCTGCACGTCGACTCCGGCTGGGTGCCGGCGGATACCAACGTCGAAGAGTTCGAATTTGCCATTCGTACTGTGTGCGAACCCATTTTCGAAAAGCCGCTGGCGGAAATTTCCTTCGGGCACGTGTTGTTAAACCTGTTTAATACGGCGCGACGTTTCGATATGGCCGTTCAGCCGCAACTGGTTCTGCTGCAAAAAACGTTGTTGTATGTGGAAGGCGTGGGCCGTCAGCTGTATCCCGAGCTCGATTTATGGAAGACAGCCAAACCGTTTCTGGAAACCTGGATCAAAGATCAGATCGGCCTGCCCGCGGTATTGCGGGCGATAAAGGAAAAAGCGCCGTTCTGGGCCGAGAAGCTGCCGGAAATCCCGGAATTGTTCTACGACGGTCTGCGGCAGCATAAGATGTTGCGCCAAAGCGTTGAACAGCTGTCCGGCGAACTGCGGGTTCAGCGTATTCGGCAGGGCCAGTCTCGTTATCTATTGGGTATTGGTGCTACACTGCTGCTTAGTGGTACGGTACTTCTGGTTAGCCAGATCGAGGCCGATATCATGCCGGCTGGATTAATGGCGGCGGGTATCGTCGCCTGGATTATCGGCTGGCGAAGAACGCGTTAAATCAGCGTATAACGGATCGTCGTATATTGACGGCGCTTCGCAAACACCCCTTTGAACAGAGGTAAAAGGTATGGGCGGTATTAGTATTTGGAACCTGTTGATCATTGCAGTGATTGTCGTGCTGCTGTTTGGGACTAACAAACTGCGTACGCTGGGGTCCGATCTGGGCGCATCCATCAAAGGCTTTAAAAAAGCGATGGGCGATGATACGCCGGCGGATAAACAGGAACAGACTCAGCAGGATGCCGACTTCGTCACGAAATCCATCGATCAGCCGGCGGCCGACAAGTCTGAAGAGACGAAGAACAAACAGAAAGAGCAGGTATAAGCAGTGTTCGATATCGGGTTTAGTGAACTGCTGCTGGTCATGGTTATCGGTCTGGTGGTGCTCGGGCCGGAGCGGTTGCCTGTGGCGGTCAGAACGGTTGCCGGCTGGATCAGGGCGCTGCGCTCGCTGGCGTCAACGGTTCAGAACGAGCTATCCCAGGAACTCAAATTGCAGGAACTGCAGGACAGCCTGAAGAAAGTGGAAAAGGCAGGCCTGCAAAATCTGTCGCCGGAGCTGAAATCCTCAATGGAGGAGTTGAAAGAGGCGGCGGAAGCGATGAAGCGCAGCTATGGCAGCTCGCTGCAGAATGACGAATCGGGAGCGGAGGGTGCGCCATACCAGCCGCTGAACGACCCGGAAGCGCTGCACGACGGCGTGGTGGATCTGGAAAAGGCGCCGATTGACGCCGAGCCTGAGCGCAACGCGCTGTCCGCGTCCGACGCACCGGCAGCGGCCGTGAGCGCCGCAACGCCCGCGGCCCGCGCGTCATCGCCGGTATCCGCAGCCCCGGCGCCTTCCGCGGCTGGCGTTTCGCCGGCGTCCGAATCTCCTGCGCCTTCCGTGGCGTCCGTCGCTCGGGTGCCTTCCGCGCCTGCGGCCAGCGCGTCGTCCGTCTCCCCCGACGCGCCGACTCCGGCGACGAAAACCGATGCTCCGTCGGGCACCGCGACGGCTGGCGCATCTTCTTCTTATCCTTCAAGTGGTGATCGTTAGTGTATGGCCGTTGATGAAACCCAACCCTTGATCAGCCATCTGATTGAGCTGCGTAAGCGGTTGCTGAATTCTATTATTTGCGTGCTGGTGGTGTTTGTCGTCCTGGTTTTCTTCGCCAATGATATCTATCAGATGGTATCCGCGCCGCTGATTAAGCAACTGCCTGCGGGCGCCAGCATGATTGCCACCGACGTCGCTTCGCCTTTCTTCACCCCGATCAAGCTCACCATGATTGTCTCGGTGTTCGTCTCGGCGCCTTTTATTCTGTATCAGGTGTGGGCCTTTATCGCGCCGGCGTTGTATAAGCACGAACGTCGCCTGATGATGCCGCTGCTGTTTTCCAGCAGCCTGCTGTTCTATGCCGGTATGGCGTTCGCCTATTTCGTGGTCTTCCCGCTGGCGTTTAGCTTTTTCGCCCAGACCGCCCCGGAAGGGGTGCTGATTGCCACGGATATCAATAATTATCTCGACTTCGTCATGGCGCTGTTTATGGCTTTCGGCGTGTCGTTTGAGGTGCCGATCGCCATTGTTCTGCTGTGCTGGAGCGGGGTGATTACGCCAGAAGATCTGAAAAAGAAGCGCCCCTACGTACTGGTCGGCGCTTTTGTAGTGGGTATGTTGCTGACGCCGCCCGACGTTTTCTCGCAAACGCTGCTGGCTATCCCGATGTATCTGCTGTTTGAAGTCGGCGTCTTTTTCGCGCGCTTCTATGTGGGCGTCCGCCGCCCTGAGGCAGCCGGAGATAAACCGGCGCAGTAGCTCCGCTGCAATACGCCCCCTCAATGTTTTCCGGCTGCGTGCGTCGGTTTAGCGTTCAGTCGCCGGCCGGCGATGCGATAGACCCTGGCCGTCCGGCTATAACGTGGATTGAATAACGATGTTTGATATAGGCGTCAACCTGACCAGTTCGCAGTTTGCGCGCGATCGCGATCGGGTCGTGGCCAGAGCCCGCGAGGCGGGCGTCCGCGGCATGCTGATCACCGGCACCGACGCGCCGCAAAGCCGGCAGGCGCTGGCGCTGGCCGAGTCCTGGCCCGGCTATTGCTGGGCGACGGCGGGCGTGCATCCGCACGACGCCAGCTCATGGAACGATGGCGTGGCGCAGACCCTGCGCGACTGCGCGCGCCGCGACGCCGTGGTGGCGATTGGCGAATGCGGTCTGGACTTTGACCGCAACTTTTCCTCGCCGGCGCAGCAAGAGTCCGCCTTTAGCGCCCAGTTGGCGCTGGCGGCGGAGCTCGGACTGCCGGTCTTTTTACACTGCCGCGAAGCGCATCCGCGCTTTATGGCGCTGCTGACGCCGTGGCTGGATAAACTGCCCGCCGCCGTGCTGCACTGTTTTACCGGCACGCGCGATGAGCTGCAGCGGAGTCTGCGCGCCGGGCTGATGATCGGCATCACCGGATGGGTGTGCGATGAGCGCCGCGGCCTTGAGCTGCGCGCGCTGTTGCCGCATATACCGGCAGACAGGCTGCTGCTGGAGACCGATGCGCCTTATTTGCTACCGCGGGATTTAGATCCGAAACCCTCGTCCCGTCGCAATGAACCCTGCTTTTTACCCCACATCGTTCGTCAGGTCGCCCTTTGGCGCCAGGACGATCCCACCGTGCTGGGTCAGAAGGTCGATGAAAATGCCCGCCGGGTTTTCCGGCTGGTTTGAGTCAGGAGACTATTTCTATGAGTTACGCTTTTCCCGGCAGTTTCCCGGGGCGCCGCATGCGGCGCGTGCGCCGTCATGATTTCAGCCGTCGTCTGGTGGCTGAGAATCGGCTAACGGTAAACGATCTGATTTATCCGGTTTTCGTCATGGAAGGCAGCAACCGCCAGCAGGAAGTGGCCTCGATGCCCGGCGTATACCGTATGACCATTGATCTGCTGTTGAAGGAAGCCGAAACCATCGCGCGGCTCGGCATCCCGGTGCTGTCGCTATTCCCGGTGATCGAAGCGGATAAAAAATCCCTCGGTGCGGAAGAGGCGTGGAATGCGCAGGGGCTGGTGCCGCGCGCGCTGCGCGCGCTGAAAGACGCGGTGCCGGAGCTGGGATTGCTGACCGACGTTGCGCTCGACCCCTACACCACGCATGGTCAGGACGGTATCATTGATGACGATGGCTATGTGGTGAACGATGTGACGAAGGCGTGCCTGGTGCGTCAGGCGCTGGCCCATGCGGAAGCCGGCGCGGAAATCGTGGCGCCCAGCGATATGATGGATGGCCGCATCGGCGCCATTCGCGCCACGCTGGAAGAACAGAATCTGATCAATACCCAGATTATGGCCTACTCCGCTAAGTACGCGTCCTGCTATTACGGCCCATTCCGCGACGCGGTGGGCTCTGCCGGCAACCTGAAGGGCGGCGATAAGAAAACCTACCAGATGGACCCCGCCAACAGCGATGAAGCGCTGCAGGAAATTGCTCAGGATCTGCAGGAAGGGGCGGATATGGTGATGGTTAAGCCCGGCATGCCTTATCTTGACGTGGTGCGTCGGGTCAAAGACGCCTTTGGCGTACCGACTTTCGCCTATCAGGTGTCGGGCGAATACGCCATGCATATGGCGGCGATTCAGAATGGCTGGCTGCAGGAGAGGGCGGCGATCATGGAGTCGCTGTTGTGCTTTAAACGTGCCGGAGCGGACGGAGTGCTGACCTACTTCGCCAAACGCGTGGCGCAGTGGCTGCATGACGACCGTACGCTGTAGCGCCGCCGGGCTCAGCCTTTGTGAAACTGGCGGTTATCGAGGCTCTGCGCGACGGGTTTGTTCAGCAGATTCAGCAACAGCATAGATCGCGTCTCGCCGTCCGGCTCGGTGTAAATGGCCTGCAGGCCGGCGAACATGCCGTCGGTGATCATGACCCGATCGCCCGGCTGCGGCGTTTGCGGATCGGTAATCCCCTGGCAGGGGCGCAGCTGCAGGTCGTTGATGACGTCATCCGGCACGACGGCCGGCTGGCTGCCGAACCGGACAAAGTGGCTGACGCCGCGGGTAGCGCTGATGGTAGTGGTATGAATACGCTCGGGATCGAAGGAAACAAACATGTAGTTTGGGAACAGCGGTTCGCTCACCGCCGTTCGCTTGCCGCGCACGATCTTGTCCAGGGTAATCATCGGACTCAGGCAGGCCACTTCCTGACGTTCCAGATGTTCTTTGGCGCGCAGCAATTGGCCGCGCTTGCAATAAAGTAAGTACCAGGCTTCCATAATATTATCGTTTGAGGAGTTCCGGCTGAAAGCATAGCAAAAGCCGCCCGGGATAAATAGCACCACTAACAAGCGACAGGCTGTGGAAGAGCCCTTATAATAAGTTCACCCCTGACCGTCCTGATGATCAGCATGAAATACCGTGACTTACGCGAATTCCTCTCGTTGCTTGAGCAGAGAGGTGAATTAAAACGTATCACTCTGCCTGTCGATCCCCGCCTGGAAATGACCGAGATCGCCGATCGCACGCTGCGCGCCGGCGGACCGGCCCTGTTGTTTGAACATCCGAAAGGCTACGACATGCCGGTGCTGTGCAATCTGTTCGGCACCGCCAGACGGGTCGCGCTGGGAATGGGGCAGGAAGAGGTCAGCGCGCTGCGTGAGGTGGGTAAGCTGCTGGCGTTCCTGAAAGAGCCGGAACCGCCGAAAGGCTTTCGCGATCTGGTGGATAAACTGCCGCGTTTTCGTCAGGTGCTGAATATGCCGACGAAGCGGTTATCGTCGGCGCCCTGCCAGCAGCAGGTGTGGCAGGGCGAGGATGTCGATCTGCGCCGGATACCGGTTATGCACTGCTGGCCGGAAGACGCCGCGCCGCTGGTGACCTGGGGGCTGACGGTGACGCGCGGTCCGCATAAAGAGCGTCAGAATCTGGGTATTTATCGCCAGCAGGTGCTGGGAAAAAATAAGCTGATTATGCGCTGGCTGTCGCATCGCGGCGGCGCGCTGGATTTTCAGGAGTGGCGCGAGGCGCATCCCGGCCAGCGTTTTCCGGTCGCGGTCGCGCTGGGCGCCGATCCCGCCACGATTCTCGGCGCCGTGACGCCGGTGCCGGATACCCTGTCCGAATACGCATTCGCCGGTTTGCTGCGCGGCCATAAAACGGAAGTGGTCAAATGCCTGTCGAACGATCTTGAGGTGCCGGCCAGCGCGGAAATCGTGCTGGAAGGCTATATCGAACCGGGCGAGATGGCGGCGGAAGGGCCGTATGGCGATCATACCGGCTACTATAATGAAGTGGATGACTTCCCGGTGTTTACCGTCACCCATATCACGCAGCGCGAAGATGCGATTTATCATTCGACCTATACCGGTCGTCCGCCCGATGAGCCGGCGGTGATGGGCGTGGCGCTGAACGAAGTGTTTGTGCCGATTCTGCAAAAACAATTTCCTGAAATCGTCGATTTTTATTTGCCCCCGGAAGGTTGCTCTTACCGGCTGGCTGTCGTTACCATAAAGAAACAGTATGCCGGACACGCCAAACGCATAATGATGGGCGTCTGGTCGTTTCTGCGTCAGTTTATGTATACCAAATTCGTCATCGTCTGCGATGACGACGTCAATGCCCGCGACTGGAACGATGTGATTTGGGCGATCACCACGCGCATGGATCCGGCGCGTGATACGGTATTAGTGGAAAATACGCCGATCGATTATCTGGACTTTGCCTCACCGGTTTCCGGTTTGGGCTCCAAAATGGGGCTGGATGCCACCAATAAATGGCCGGGAGAAACGCAGCGCGAGTGGGGACGTCCGATCAAGAAAGACCCGCAGGTGTGCGCCCGCATAGATGCTATCTGGGATGAGCTGGCCATTTTCAGTGACAGAGACCGCCGGGAATAATTCTCCGTTTTCTGTTCTCAGTTTTGCTTTGATGACCCGACAGAGGGACGCATGACAACGTTGAGCTGTAAAGTGACTTCGGTAGAGGCGATAACGGATACGGTATACCGGGTGCGCCTGCTGCCCGCCGCGCCTTTTTCTTTTCGCGCCGGTCAGTATCTGATGGCCGTGATGGACGAGCGCGATAAACGGCCATTTTCTATGGCTTCCACACCGATGGATCGTGATTTTATTGAACTGCATATCGGCGCTTCAGAGCTTAATTTATATGCCATGGCGGTGATGGACCGTATTTTAAAAGAACGCGAGCTGACGGTGGATATGCCGCACGGCGAGGCCTGGCTGCGCGAAGAGAGCGAGCGTCCGCTGATTCTGATCGCCGGCGGCACCGGTTTCTCCTACACCCGTTCTATTCTGCTGACCGCGCTGGCGCGTAATCCCGAACGTGAAATCGCTATCTACTGGGGCGGCAGAGAGCTGAAACATCTGTACGAACTGGGTGAACTGGAAGCGCTGAGCGTTGAGCACCCTAATCTGAAGGTCATCCCGGTAGTGGAGCAGAAAGAAGAGGGGTGGCGCGGCAGGACCGGCACGGTGCTAAGCGCGGTTCTGCAGGACTACGGCTCTCTGGCCGATTACGACATTTATATCGCCGGCCGTTTCGAGATGGCGAAGATCGCCCGCGAACGTTTCTGCAATGAGCGCGGCGCGCAGATGGAACAGCTGTTTAGCGACGCGTTTGCTTTTATCTGATCGCTTCAGCCGGCGCGCGGTGGGCCTATTTCTGTCGCGCGGGCATGGATGCCTTGAGCCGGCGTGGAACCGATCGCCGCGATGCCGTTTATCCGCAACCGATCGCGAAATGTCCGGTCGGAAATGCGGGCGCGTTCAGATCCGTTCCAGCACGGTGGCGATTCCCTGGCCGAGGCCGATACACAGCGTGGCCAGACCAAACTTCACGTCACGTTTTTCCATCAGGTTGAGCAGAGTCACGGTTATGCGGGTGCCGGAGCAGCCGAGCGGATGGCCGAGCGCGATCGCGCCGCCGTGCAGATTGACCTTATCATCCAGACGATCGAGCAGACCCAGATCGATAATGCAGGGCAGTGCCTGGGCGGCGAACGCCTCATTCAGCTCAAATAAATCGATATCGTCCAGCGTCAACCGGGCGCGTCGCAGAGCCAGTTGCGTGGCCGGCACCGGACCGTAGCCCATCAGAGACGGCTCGCAACCGGTCACCGCCATAGAACGGATAACGGCGCGAATCGGCAGCGCCAGCTCGCGGGCGCGCGACTCGCTCATCACCAGTATGGCCGAAGCGCCGTCGGACAGCGCTGAGGAATTCCCCGCCGTGACCGTTCCCTCGCGGGTATCAAATACCGGTTTTAGCGCGGCCAACGCGGCAACGCTGGTTTCCGGCCGGATCACCTCATCATCGTCGATGCGGCGCAGTACGCCTTCGGCGTCATGCCCGGTTGTGGCGATAATTTCGCGGCGAAAATCCCCGGCCGTAGTCGCGGCGTGAGCGCGCTGATGGGAGCGAGCGGAGAACTGATCCTGCAGTTCCCGGCTAATCCGCTGGCGGCGCGCCAGCAGTTCGGCGGTCAGACCCATCATGGTGGCGGCCTGCGCCATCGTTTTCCCCAGCCCGGGGTGAAAATCGACGCCGTGCTGCATCGGTACATGCCCCATGTGTTCAACGCCGCCGACCAGGCAAACCTGTGCGTCTCCCACCATGATGGCGCGCGCCGCGTCGTGCAGCGCCTGCATTGATGAGCCGCACAGTCGGTTAACGGTCACCGCCGGCACGCTGGCCGGAATTTCGGCTAACAGCGCCGCATTGCGGGCGATATTAAAGCCCTGTTCCAGCGTTTGCTGCACGCAGCCCCAGTAGATATCGTCAATCTGTTGCGCCTCCAGCGCCGGATTTCTGTCTGACAGGCTGCGCATCAGATGAGCGGACAGCGTCTCGGCGCGCACGTGACGAAACGCGCCGCCTTTTGAACGTCCCATCGGGGTGCGCACCGCATCGACAATCACCGCTTTTTCCATTTCACACCTCATGCCGTTTGCGCGCCGGAGATTTCAGCGCGAGGGATGACGACGGGATAGAGCCCTTCGTTGCGTTGCGCCTTATGCGTCAAGCCGGCCGGCGCCTGATAAAGCGGCCCGAGGTGGGCAAAGGCCCGGGCTCTGTTCAGGTATGCGCGGCTGCCCTGCGTATCCAGGTAACGGCAGGGGCCGCCGAGGTAAGAGGGAAAGCCCAGACCGTACACCAGCGCGATATCGGCTTCGGCCGGGCCGGCCACGATCTCCTCTTCGAGGCAGCGCGCCACTTCGAAGATCATGGGTATCATAAGGCGATCGATGATCTCATCGTCGCGCAGAGATTGCGCCGGCCGACAGACCGGCGCCAGCAGCTCAACGGTATGGTCGTCGTACTCTTTGCGCATTTTTCCCTGAGCGTCTTGCCGGTAACGGTAAAAACCCAATCCACGCTTCTGCCCGTAGCGCTGCTGTTCGAACAGCAGATCGACAGCGTCTCGGTAATCTTTCCCCATGCGCGCCGGAAAGCCTGCGGCCATTACCGCCCGGGCGTGACAGGCCGTATCGATGCCGACCATATCCAGCAGCCGGGCCGGGCCCATCGGCCAGCCGAACTGCTGCTCCATCAGGTTATCGATGCGCCGGAAATCCACGCCGTCGCGCAGCAACAGGCTGAATGCGGCAAGCCAGGGGAACAATACCCGGTTGACGAAGAAACCGGGGCAGTCGTTGACCACCACCGGCGTTTTGCCCATGTGCAGAGCCCAGGCGACTACGCGCGCAAGGGTCTGTTCCGCGGTCTGCGGGCCGCGGATGATTTCAACCAGCGGCATGCGGTGTACCGGATTAAAAAAGTGCATACCGCAGAAGTTCTGCGGTCGCCGCAGCGCGCCAGCCAGTCGGGCGATCGGAATGGTCGAGGTATTCGATGCGATAATCGTCTCGCCGCCGACCCGGTCTTCGATCTCTCTCAACACCCTGGACTTGATGGCGGGCTCTTCAACCACCGCTTCAAGCACCATGTTCACCCGATCAAAACCGTCATAGCTTAGGGTCGGGCGGATGGCGCTCAGGATGCGCGCCATTTGCATGCCGTCGATCCGGCCCTGCTCCCGCTGCCGGTTAAGCAGCCGGGCGGCTTCGGTCACGGCCTGCGCCAGCGGCCGGTCGCCGATATCTTTCACTATCGTCGGCGTGCCCTTGCGCGCCGCCTGCAACGCGATACCGCCGCCCATAATGCCGGCGCCGACCACCGCCGCCTGAACCGGCGGCGGATGGTTGCCGCCGTATCGCCTGGCCGTTGTTTTCACCGTCTGTTCGCCGAGGAACAGGCCGACCAGCGCCCGGGCGGAATCAGAACGCGCCAGCGGCAGGAAATTATTGGTTTCCAGCTCGAGCGCCGCGTCCCAATTAAGTCCGGCGGCGGCCTCAATGGTATTCAGCGCCGCGACGGGCGCGGGATAGTGACGGCCGGCGGTCTGCAGGACTCGCGCGCGGGCCGTAGCGAAGCACAGGCTGGCTTCGGTCGGGCTGAGTTTCAGCGGCTGCCGCCGTGATCGACGCTGTCCACGCCAGTCCAGATCGCCGTCCGCCGCCCGGCGGATGATATTGAGCGCCGCTGCGTTCAAGCGTTCGTGCGGAACGACGGCCTGCACCAGCCCGTACCGCAGCGCGTCTTGCGCATCGATCTCTCTGCCGCCGGTAATCATTTCAAGCGCCAGATCCGCGCCCAACAGACGCGGCAGACGCACGGTGCCGCCAAAACCGGGCATGATGCCGAGTCGGGTTTCGGGCAGTCCGATACGGGCGTCGGGAGACGCAATGCGAAAATCGGTGGTCAGAATACATTCGCAGCCGCCGCCGAGCGCATAACCGTTAATCGCCGCCACGCTGGGCACCGGCAGATCTTCCAGCCGGTTAAACAGACGCCGGACGCAGACCAGCCACTGGCGCAGTTTTTCCTCCGGCGCGGCGAACAAAGGGAGGAATTCGCGGATATCGGCGCCGACGATAAAAGCCGGCAGCGCGGAGCGCACAATAACCCCTCGCAGACCAGGCTGTTTCTCCAGTACTTCCAGCCCGGCGCCCAGCGCGATGACGGTTTGGCTGTCCAGCATATTGACCGGACCGGGTGCGGAAAACACCAGTTCGGCGATGCCGTCGTCGAGCCAGCTGAGATAAAGCGTGTCACTCTGATACAGCATTATGTCCCCCCCGCCCGGTACTCGTCATCTGGTCGTACCAGATAACAAAATTGTGGTTATAATGTTAAAAAAAAGCAAATAGAAGAGCCGATTTTTGCATTATCGATCACACCCGGCGCCGCGCTGTTGCCTGGTCGTCTCTGTGTTAAAATAGAAAAATCTTGCTGTGACAAAGGGGATCTCCATGGAAACACTGGCTTCTCTCTACCCTCAACATCTGGCGGTTTTGCAGGAGCGTGCGCGCACTGCGCTGGCACGTCACCAGCTTGACGCTCTGCTGATTCATTCCGGCGAGCCGCTGCGCGTTTTCCTGGATGACCATGACTATCCCTTCAGGGTCAATCCGCAGTTTAAGGCCTGGGTACCGGTCACCCGGGTCGCCAACTGCTGGCTCTGGGTGGACGGGGTGAATCCGCCGAAGCTGTGGTTTCACTCTCCGCTCGATTACTGGCACAGCACCGAACCCCTGCCGGACAGTTTTTGGACGCCGCATATCGAACTCGCGCTGTTGCGCGATGCGGATGAGATCGGCCAGCTATTGCCCGCCGCGCGCCAGCGCGTGGCTTATCTGGGCAATGCGCCGCAGCGGGCGGCGGCGCTCGGCATCGGCGCGGA
The DNA here is from genome assembly GCF_008710095.1 of Affinibrenneria salicis. Next base: position 3,845 of record NZ_VYKJ01000011.1, on the reverse strand, counting down.
AAATATTAATCCGCAGGGCGTGCTGGATTACCTGCACTATTACCGGGCCTGCAAAACGGAGTATGAGCTGGCCTGCATGCGCGAGGCGCAGAAAACGGCGGTGGTCGGTCACCGCGCCGCACATGAAGCGTTCTTATCCGGGATGAGCGAGTTTGATATCAACCTGGCTTACCTGACCGCCACCGGGCATCGCGATATTAATGTGCCCTATGACAACATTGTGGCGCTGAATGAGCATGCCGCTATTTTGCATTACACGCAGCTTGAACACCGGCTGCCGGCAGAGGTGCGCAGTTTTCTGATTGATGCCGGGACGGAATATAACGGTTACGCCGCCGATTTGACTCGCACATGGTGCGCGCAGAGCGACAACGATTACGCCGCGCTGGTGAAGGATCTCAATCACGAACAACTGGCGCTGATCGATACGCTGCAGTGCGGCGTGCGCTATACCGACTATCATCTGCGGATGCATCAGCGTGTTGCGTATCTGCTGAAATCCCACCGGTTGATAACGGATATCAGCGAAGAGGCGATGGTGGAACAGGGAATGACCAGCCCGTTTCTGCCGCATGGGCTGGGGCATCTGCTCGGGCTGCAGGTGCACGACGTCGGCGGTTTTATGCAGGATGATCAGGGGACGCAGCTGGCGGCGCCGGAGCGACATCCCTACCTGCGCTGTACCCGTATTCTTGAACCGGGTATGGTACTGACTATCGAACCCGGAATTTACTTCATCGACTCGTTGCTGGCTCCCTGGCGCGAAGGCGTATTCAGCAAGCACTTTAACTGGGGCAAGATTGATGCGCTCAGGCCGTTTGGCGGCATCCGTATTGAGGATAATGTCGTGATGCACGAAAAACGGGTGGAGAATATGACCCGGGATCTGAACCTGCCCTGATGGACGCATGGCTGATACCGGCTGAATCCGTCAATTTCAGCGAAGAAATCCGCAAGAGCCGCTTTATCACGCTGTTGGCCCATACCGACGGCGTGGAAGCGGCCAGAGCGCTGGTGCGTCAGGCGCGCGAGCAGCATCCCGCGGCCCGTCATCATTGCTGGGCGTGGGTCGCCGGCTCGCCGCAGGATAGTCAGCAACTGGGATTTTCCGATGATGGCGAACCCTCCGGCACGGCGGGCAAACCGATGCTGGCGCAGCTGATGGGCAGCGGCGTCGGTGAGGTGACGGCGGTGGTGGTGCGTTATTATGGCGGTATCCAACTGGGCACCGGCGGGCTGGTGAAGGCCTATGGCGGCGGTGTGCAGCAAGCGCTTAAACAGCTAAAGCTACAGGAGAAGGTGCGTCGCACGGCGTTCAGACTGTGCTGTGACTATGCGTTACTGGCGCAGGTCGAGGCGTTGGTGTTGCGCATGGGGGGCGAAGTGACCAACGGAGATTATGGCGTCGACGTGACGCTGGACGTGATGATCCCCGCTTCGCTCGCGAATGAGGCCCGGCAGCGTTTATTGGATATGAGCCGCGGTACGTTGCATTTACAGCCGGTTTGATAATAATGCCTGGCTGACTGATGAATCTTTAAGGAACCTGTTGTGCATTTTCGCGCCATAACCCGTATTGTCGGCCTGTTGGTCATTCTGTTTTCTGTGACTATGGTGATTCCCGGCCTGGTGGCGCTGATCTATCGAGATGGCGCCGGGCGCGCCTTTAGTCAGACCTTTCTCTGCGCGCTGGTTATCGGGCTGGCGCTGTGGTTGCCGAACCGTAAACAAAAGCATGAGCTCAAACCGCGCGAAGGGTTCCTGATCGTGGTGTTGTTCTGGACCGTGCTGGGCAGCGTTGGTGCGCTGCCTTTTCTGTTCGCCGAACATCCCAATCTCGGTCTCACCGATGCATTCTTTGAATCGTTTTCCGGTTTGACGACGACGGGCGCCACCACGCTGGTCGGCCTTGATTCGTTGCCGAAGGCGATTTTGTTTTACCGCCAGATGCTGCAGTGGCTCGGTGGGATGGGGATCATCGTACTGGCGGTGGCCATCCTGCCGATACTCGGCGTTGGGGGGATGCAGCTCTACCGGGCGGAAATGCCGGGTCCGCTGAAAGACAATAAAATGCGGCCGCGCATAGCGGAAACGGCGAAAACGCTGTGGTTTATTTATGTTCTGCTAACCATCGCCTGCGCCTTTTCCCTGTGGCTGGCCGGGATGTCCCCGTTTGACGCGATAGGACACAGCTTTTCCACCGTGGCGATTGGCGGTTTTTCCACCCATGATGCCAGCATCGGTTATTTTAATAGCCCGACGATTAACACCATCATCGCCATCTTTCTGCTGATCTCCGGCTGTAATTTCGGGCTGCACTTTGCCGTACTCAGCGGCCGTAGTCTGAAAGTGTACCGTCGCGACCCCGAGTTCCGCATGTTCATCTTTATTCAGATGACGCTGGTGGCGATCTGTACGCTGGTGCTGTGGTTCCATAATATTTATCAAAGCGGGATGCAGACGCTGAATCAGGCTTTTTTCCAGGTGGTGTCCATGGCGACCACCGCCGGCTTCACCACCGACAGCATCGCCAAATGGCCGCTGTTCTTGCCGGTGCTGCTGCTGTGTTCGGCGTTTATTGGCGGCTGCGCGGGCTCAACCGGCGGCGGGCTAAAGGTTATCCGCATTTTGCTGCTGTTTTTGCAGGGGTCGCGCGAATTAAAACGGCTGGTGCATCCCAATGCGGTATACACGATCAAACTGGGTCACCGGGCGCTGCCCGAGCGTATTCTTGAAGCGGTCTGGGGCTTTTTCTCCGCCTATGCGCTGGTGTTCATTGTGAGCATGCTGGCGATCATCGCGACCGGCGTCGATGATTTCTCAGCGTTCGCCGCGGTGGCCGCTACGCTAAACAATCTTGGTCCGGGGCTGGGCGTGGTGGCCGATAATTTCACTTCGATGAACGATACGGCGAAGTGGATACTGGTGCTTACCATGTTGTTCGGGCGCCTGGAAGTGTTCACGCTGCTGGTATTGTTTACGCCGACGTTCTGGCGCGAGTAGCTTAACAAGGCACATTATGAAAGGATTAATACTCTATTCCAGCCGGGAAGGGCAGACGCGGGCCATTGCATCGCGTATCGCCGGGACGCTGGCGGAAACGCTGGAATGCGATGTGGTCGATCTACACCAGGCGGACGGTTGCGACCTGTCCCGCTACGAACGGGTATTGATCGGCGCTTCGATCCGCTACGGCCATTTCGACCCGGTGCTGGATAAATTTATTCAGCGCCGCCTGGCGGAACTGAGCCGCATGCCCGCCGCTTTTTTCTCGGTTAATTTAACCGCGCGTAAACCCGAAAAGCGTACGCCCGAGACCAATGCCTACACCCGCAAGTTCCTGCAGCGCTCGCCGTGGCGGCCCGCGCTGTGCGGCGTATTTGCCGGCGCGTTGCGTTATCCGCGCTATCGCTGGTTCGATCGGATCATGATTCAGTTGATAATGCATATGACCGGCGGCGAAACGGACAGCAGTAAAGAGGTTGAATATACCGACTGGCGGCAGGTGGATGCTTTTGCGTTTGAATGGCGGCATTTAACGCTGAAAAAAACGGCATAATGGCGTAATTCAGCGCAGGTTGCTGAAAAAGGAATCAGTTAAGCATTTTTTTGCATTTAGCGCTTGTCAGGCGGCGAGAAGTCCCTATAATGCGCTCCCACTGACACGGCAACAGCGATTACGCAGTTGTACGGTGAGTAAGAAGTCAGGCAATAATTGCTTGACTTCACAGCGGAAAAGCATATTATTTGCGGCCCGCGCCACGATGAATGTCGCGGCACTGCTCTTTAACAATTAATCAGACAATCTGTGTGGGCACTCACAGGACCGTATCGTAAAAGATACA
>NZ_VYKJ01000010.1 GCF_008710095.1 Affinibrenneria salicis | reverse complement strand
TTCGGCCTGCCTGAGGATGGCGATGATCTGGCTGTCGGTAAAACGTGATTTTTTCATAAGAATCTCCTGCGTTTAGATTACGAGAAAATTCTACTTATGAATACTCTGCTTTTTCGGGGGGATTACCCAGGCAGTGGCCATATTCATAATTCCGGACAAGCCAGCACGGCAACAGCCGGGCGGCCCTAATGGTATCCACGTTATACTAAAACTGAGTTTCGTTCTTATAACAGAACAGTTAACGCAGGATGATGTTAACATAACCGCCTGGCTGCCTCGATGAAGAGTTTACACGTCAACGAGAACGCCTACAGACAGATTTTGTGAGTAAGTAATGTTCACCTCTCCTTTGGTGATTCACCACTGATCCCGAATCACCTTTTTCACCCGGCAGAACACCCGCTGGCAGACTGACCAGAACGTCGACCCTACGGACGATGAGCGGGATACAGGGTTGTCCTACGGAATTTGCCGCACATCGTTAGAATTGCTTTCTTGCTCCCCGACGGCGGGCACTGCAGTGCTCTCAGTCGCGACAGGCGGAACCTCAAGCTCCAGCGAAAGCTGATCCTCAGCAGGGATGTTGTCACCCTCTGCAGCTGTCTCATTCTGGCGTTTAATCCCCTGCGTCCCGAGCCACGAGATATCCAGTTGCCAGGTATGACGAGAGCGTTCCCGCCACACGTCAAAGGCCTCATCAACATAGTCAAATGCGCTCTGAAGGGACGCCGTTTACATGGGCAAATGCTCAAACGCCCGCTTCTTAATGCCAGCCAAACCTGTCATGCATCCATTTGATATGGCTGCTTTGAGCGAAGAGCAGAAGTCCGTAATTGAGTCACCATGAATCTTGCTAACAATGCCGTGTGTCAATTAACTGGGAATAGGTCTACCATGGACTGGCTAAAGTGGATCGGTAATTAACAAATTTTTATTTAGAAGTAATAAAAAGATCAACGGAATTCTATAATGTCTGTTGTTGTATAAGGGCGGTTCCTTAACCGCCTGCGTTTTGGTTACGGTAGCCTTATTGAGAATATGCAGATCACCATGACGAAGGCCGTCGGTGCCAGCTACGGGAAAGGGAGAACATCTTGTTCGTAAATATTGACTTCGACGATCAACTGGAAGCTGCCAGTGTTTCGTTGGAAGGTTGGGCTCAGCCGCTTGTCGAATTCCTCGCACGGTATTTTACCATCCACAAAGACATGCTTCGTCTGGACTACTCCCACCTATCAACTGAGAACCTCAGGTTTTCGGATACGAGTTGGCCATATAATTCGCAAACTGAGCGTGAGCACTTTACGGCCGAGTTCGTGGCTGCGGCAAAGCAGGGGCAGATAGCGCTAACCTTAAAAATTATCGGACACGGATCCACGGGGATCGAGAAGTCGTCCTCTATCTTGGACCCAAATTCTTACCGGCGCGCTCAGAATATCTTCTGGGATGGCATACTTAATGGCGATCTCCCGGGCTTACGTGAAATCATTGTGGCTGAAATCGAGCCACGTGCGATTTGGGTTAAATGGTTGCTCGATGACCGTTCGTATTATCGGCGTAATTTTTTGGACGATCAGCAGCTCATGGAGACGTTGGTGGGCAATACGTCCGAGGAAGATTGCATCGATGTTCTTCAACTAGTCGACCCTCACCAGTGGCAGAATAATTGGGCTTTCGAGAAACTGGTCAAGCTGTATTGGCCGCGTGTACGCGACTATTTGAAAAATCATATCGGCATGTTGTCGGACTATTCAAGCGTCACAAGGCAAGAGCTCGTCTTCTCTCTGTTTGCGAATTCGCCGACAGTGCAGACATCCCTGTGGGCTTGCGAACAGGTTTTTGAACAAGCAGTTCCGTCAGTCTTTCCTAAGCTTATCCAACATTGCTGCAAGATATTGCCGGAAGATGTACGTAATCTGTTCCTGCGCTGGAATATCCGTTCGCAGAAAGAGAAGGAAAACAATATCAAGGAGTGCGTTGCCAAAGCCTTCTCGAGGCTTGCTGAATTGTCCGGGAACACTATACCCTCGGACCTCGCACTTGCGGCGGCTTGGCACGAGTTTGGAGACCCAGCGCGGTATAGTCAGCAAAGCGTCATTGCCAGCCTCAGAGAATTGCCATCCCAGCCGTGGGATCGAGAAACGCTGTGGTCCCAACTAGGCCCAGCCGCCCGCGAGGCCTGGCGGCAGGATCTGTTCGATCGGGTGAATGAGGAACCTGAATTAGCCCAGGGGCTCCTCAATTTTGCCTGCCTTTGGCTCGAGCAGACGGCATTTGCCGAAGTCGAACCAGTGCTTTTGCGATTGATGGATGACGAGGAGCATCTGGCGTTTGCGAATCGGCTTGTCGATACTCCTGCAAGGCAACTGCAACTGAGGAGCAAGGGACTAGTGCGGTCCAAGCAGGGGGCACTGGACCTGGAGGGGCCAGTAGGTGGAGGCGAGGGTGCTACTGAGCTGCCTAGCGTAGGAGCCCAAACTTGGCTGAGCGACCCTTCCGTGGAGCGCGTCATCCATAGGGCGCTTAGCCAGATGGAGGAAAAATTTTGTCGCGAATATTCGGAGACCTGGGGAGAGGACGAGGAGGCCCATACGGCGCGCCTCCTGACTCTGACAATGGAGGCGTTGAACAACGCGAGCGACCAGTTACATCAACTATCGGTTACGACGCGGGCGACATATCCGAGCCTGACAGTGAAGGTGCGTCAACCTAGCAAGCGAGAGGAAGGGGCGAACACATCAGCCGGGGCTCCGCTGGGGGCAGACGTGCTGTTCCTGAGCCGTATCGTGGACAAGGGGGAAACAGTGATCCAGCGTGCGACCCTTATGCAGGTGAAAAAGCGCAGAGGCACTGTTTCGGGACAAAGCTTCAGTTCGACGGTAGGCATCGACCTGCAGCAGTGCGAGGACATACTCAAGCAGTCAGAACACGCCTATTACCTGTTCACGACTCCGGCCTCGCCTCAGCCGGTTCTCTGGGTTGCCCCAGCGCGGCTCGTCAGAAATTTGACCCAGTTGCACACGAGCAAAACTACTGTTTTGGCGATGCAGGTTCGTGACGCCAGCTGCTCCTACGCGGATTTTTTTCTGCACGAGCTTGTTGGCCTGTGGGCTGGCGACGAGCATGAGGGCATCATCGCCGTCGCTAACGGCGATGCTAAGCTTGGGCGAACACCTCGCCACATTGTTGAAATCGAGGTTCGCCGCCAATCTGATTGATGTGTCAGGAAGAAATTCATGCTCCAACTCGCTCGAAAGCAGAAGTTTATAGTCAGCCAAATCTGTATCCTCGTTTGGGCTGCATCGGCTCAAAGAGCGAAGCTTTATAACGTAGATTTGAAAACCGCAATATCAAAGGTCAGTTGAATCGCCACAGGTTTAACAGAAACCTCAGAGTCATTTATGAACTGACCCCACTCCGTTGATTGCCCCAGATTGTTCTCATTAACGTCCGCTGTTGGCACTGAGCGGACTAGGTAACTAAGCTGAAGGTCTGCTACGAGCGAAAAATAGACTTAGGGAAACTCGTTTGTTTAGATCAAATCAATAGAGAAATTTTTTGTTCTACCCATTGAAATGAGGCTGATAAGCACGGATATAAATGAAAGCAGCTGCGCTGGGCATCTGCCTCTGGAGAAAATAGCAATGGAAGATTTCTACATTTCAGCAATCAAAATGGACAGCAACAATCAGCATATTGAGTTCGTAAAAGTTCATGAGAACCTAGGTAAGAAGATCGGACCTGGCACTGTTAATTCGCGTGCATTCGTTGGTGAACTGATCAGAAAAGGGAAAGCAGAATTCAAAACAATTACTTACAACAAAGAAAAAAAATCATGGTCTGTAGGGGCAAAGGTTGAAGTGATGACTGATGATTTCATTACTACCGATCCAAACAAGACTAAACATGACAATCTTGGCAACCTTCCTACATTTATCTAACGTTTGAAGTTTTGTTAAAATCCTAAGCCGTTGCCTAGAACGGCTTTTTTCCAGATTTTATGCCCTGAATGTACGCTGAGTAGTCTCGGCATTTTCTGTGTTGCTATGACTTCTCAGTATATCTTTACTGTTCGTAATATCCCCTTGCGCTGTCTTGTAAAGTCTAGTTTTGGCACAAACCAGACTGTCAGATTCGATTGCGATCTATCTACGATTACTCCAGGTCTGGTTTGAGCCAATGCACCTTTGCTGGGAAAGCACCAGTCCAGTTCAAAACTCAGCCCACAAGTTTTAACCCCGTTTTCCCGCTTTCAACAATGCTCCCGCTATCGGCCTTGCTAACAAAATCAGCCCACCATTGCATCATTGGACGTCGTTGCTCAAGATAATCGCTTCGATTATAAGCTCGTCGTACCTCATTTTTGTCTACATGAGCCAATGCTGCCTCAATATAATCAGGCGGAAACCCTTGCTCATTGAGAGCTGTACTTGCGATAGAACGCAAACCATGGGAAACGAGAACGCCTCCTAAACCAGCACGCTTGAGTGCTGCATTCACTGTTTGGCTGTTCATCGGCTGGGTTGGTTTGATGCGACTGGGAAAGATAAATTCTCGGCCACCACTGAGAGACTTCATCATTTCCAGAATAGCGATAGCTCCATCAGATAATGGAACCGTATGGTCCCGATTCATCTTCATTCGAGCAGCAGGAATTTTCCATTCGCTAGCATCAAAATCGATCTCATCCCATCGAGCTTCAGCGGCTTCGGCAGGGCGGGTAATGGTGAGAAGCTGCCACATGAACAGGCATCGTGTGGACAGGCTGATACTTGCCATGCGCATAGTCTGCATTAGTTGTGGGAGTTGATCCGGGCGGATACTAGGCATGTTTTTCTTCTGCGGTTTCTCGAACGCTTTCCCGATGTTTACGCTGGGAACCGCATCAATCAAGCCTGTGTTCTGCGCATAAATCATGACTTCGTTAATACGCTGACAAAGGCGGCGAACAGTCTCTAATGCACCTCTGGCCTGAACCGGCTGAACTGCTTTAACCAGAGTATGAGCCTTAATCTCAGTGACACTGATATCACCGATTGCCGGGAAAACATCTCTCTCAAGAGAGCGCCAGATATCGTCGGCATAGTCCTCTGTTACGCTGGTTTTCTTCACATTCCACCAACGCTCGGCAACTAATAAGAAGGTATTGGTTTTAGCTTCTTGAGAATTCCTCACCTGTTCTTTCTGATGCTCCTGAGGATCAATGTCTTTTGCTAATAAAACTCGAGATTCAGCTCTTAGTTTACGCGCATCAGAAAGTGAGACGGCAGGGTAGGCTCCAAAGCTCTGCTTAGTTCGCTGCTTTGTCAGAGGTCGATAGTAACGGAACTGCCAGAGCTTACTACCGCTGGACTTGATTAGCAGAGTAAGCCCATCACCATCATACAGCTGGTAATCGGCATCTTTAGGTTTGGCGGCTTTGATTTCCGTATCGGTTAACGGCTTGGTTTTTCTTGCCATGGGGAGTCTCCATGCGTTTAGGCCCAACGAAAACAATAGAGCTTTCCGTTGGGCCTATCAATGGGCCTAAAAGGTTCGGATTTAATTAGTTCTCTTCGGACTTCGCGGGACAAATTGCAGGCACAAAAAAGCCCGCAGGGCTTGTGCCATGCGGGCTTAGTGGACTTCTTTGGCGCTCTATAGAACAAAATTTGGTGGAGCTGGGGGGATTTGAACCCCCGTCCGGAATTACTCTACCGTTGGTACTACATGCTTAGTCTAATCTTTATATTCGCCTGCCAGCTGCGGATAGACACGCCACTAACAAACTAGCCTGATTGAATTTAACGCTTCCGCCCCAGGCAGGACATCCACGCGATCTCTTTTGGGTTTGACCTCTCTTGATCCCCGTCCTAAGAGCGGAGGCTAGGGAGAGAGGGCTCAGAGCAGGTTATTAAGCTGCTAAAGCGTAGTTTTCGTCGTTTGCGACTATTTTTTTGCGGCTTTTTACGAGGCCAACCGCCCCTCGGCATGCACCTAGGGCTTTGCAAATCCCGTCGAATCCAGAATCAGCCCCAAGAAACTTTCGCTAGTATATCAGAAGTTACCCCACTTAAGCCATATTCCCTTCATCTTTCAGGTTGTCGGTGCGTTGGCGGCGCTCGTTCACCTGAATTACATACTGGTGTAAGCTCGTCGGGATGGATGAGATACATGCTGTCTCTCACCGAAGGCCGGCCTTTGGCTGGTCAAATGCGTTCCCGACGATTTGCCGCTCGCTTGCCGCCTTCATGCAGCTTGAAAAAAAATGCCGGGAGCGTTTTAACAACGCAGAGCGTTGGCCTCAGGAGCGGGCAGGGCAGCCCGCCATAAATCTATTGGAAATCGACTTAGCGGTTTGCGTTCTTCATAATGCGGGCTTTGTCTACTTTCCATTCACGTTCTTTAATATCGTCACGTTTATCGTGGTCTTTTTTGCCTTTCGCTACGCCGATTTTGACTTTGCTCCAGGCATTTTTCCAGTACATGGATAAGGCCACCACCGTGTAGCCATCGCGGCTGGTGCGGCCCAGCAGAGAATCGAGTTCCCGTTTTTTGAGCAACAGTTTACGCGTGCGTGTCGGATCGCAAACAACATGCGAAGAGGCCACGTTGAGCGGTGTAATGGTGGCGCCGAATAAATACGCTTCGCCGTCACGGAATGTTACGTAGCTATCGCTGATATTGGCTTTGCCCGCACGCAGTGACTTCACTTCCCAGCCTTGCAATGCAAGTCCGGCCTCAAACTCTTCCTCAATGAAGTATTCATGGCGGGCACGCTTATTTTGCGCGATGGTCGCTGAACCGGGTTTGTATGTTTTTTTCTTTGTCATAGTGGAGTGATTATACTTCATGCGTTGGGAGGAAAGGAATCCCTGGGGCGCAGCAGGCAACAAATGTTGATCTATCGTGCGATGTCCCAGGCAGAATTTTTGTCTGCCGACCTAACGATGCTATTATTTTGCGCGTTCTGTGATTTATGGAAAATGTTATGCCCAGCATTAGTCGTTCCGCACTGGTCCCGTTTAGCGCGGAGCAGATGTATCAGTTAGTCAATGATGTATGCGCTTACCCTGATTTCTTGCCCGGTTGTACCGGGAGTCGGGTGATTTCTTCGTCGTCGGCGGAAATGACCGCCGCCGTGGATGTCTCCAAAGCCGGTATCAGCAAAACGTTTACTACCCGCAATACGCTCACCAGCAATCAGCGCATTAATATGCAATTGGTGGACGGCCCGTTTCGGCGGCTGAACGGCGGCTGGCACTTTACGCCGCTCAGTGCGGATGCCTGTAAAGTTGAACTGCAACTGGATTTTGAATTTACCAATGCGCTGATTGAGCTGGCTTTTGGCCGGGTGTTCAAAGAGCTGGCCGGGAGTATGGTGCAGGCCTTCACTCAGCGCGCCAAAGAGGTCTACAGTGCCTGATGTACGGGTTGAAGTCGTATATGCTCTGCCTGAACGGCAGTATCTGCGTACGGTCACGCTACCGCACGGCAGCAGCGTAGAGCAGGCGATCCTTGCCTCCGGGTTACTGGAACTCCGTCGCGATATCGATTTGCGTAAAAATAAAGTCGGTATTTTTAGCCGCGCGGTAAAGCTGGATGATGAAGTGAATGACGGCGATCGGGTCGAGATTTACCGGCCGCTGATTGCCGATCCAAAAGAACTTCGCCGTCAGCGGGCCGAAAGGTCCAGAAAATAAGGCACTGGCGTGCCCTTATTGTTGATTCAGCGCTGGCTTATTATCAATATTGGCCAGTACGCCGCTGCTGTTGAACGTCAGCGTCAGCGTCTGCTGTTTAACCGCTTCATGTCCCGGCTGTTGGCGGAATACGTAGAACCACGTATCGCTGCCAAACGGATCCTGTAGCATCGGTGTCCCCAGCGTATAAGCGACCTGTTGTTTAGTCATCCCGGTATGAATTTTAGCGACGTCAGCCGGCGCCAGATAATTTCCCTGATTGATGTCCGGCCGGTACACCACTTTTTGCAGTGTGGAACAACCGGCAGTCAGCATAACAGCAACTACCGCAGCGGCGACAGTCAGCGTTTTACAGCGCATAGTGATTACATTCCTTAAGGGCGTAGGTTGCCGATGATAATCGACCTTGTCGGACTTGAAAACCGGCAAGGCCTTTGTATGACCCCAGGAAGGCAAAAAAGTTGAGCTTTTTTATGGCGGGCTATCCCTGCCCGCCACCCTGCGGGCCGCCGCGGTGCGGCGTTGAAAAACGTTCCTGACGTTTTTTTATGGCGGCTCTGTCTCTTTGACGTTTAACCTGCCGAAGATCTATCGGCGCGCGGCGTTTTATGCCGCGAGCAGTTCTCTGGCGTTGGCCAGCGTGTTTTTGGTCACCGCGCTGCCGCCGAGCAGGCGCGCCAGTTCCTGCAGGCGCGCGCGTTTGTCGAGCGGCTGCATCAGCGTTTCGGTTTCGTTACCGTCGGTTTGTTTGCTGACGAAGAAATGCTGATGTCCGCAGCCGGCCACCTGCGGCAGGTGCGTAACGCACATCACCTGGGTGGAGGCGCCGAGCTGGCGCAGCATTTTGCCGACGATGGCGGCCGTCGGGCCGCTGATCCCGACGTCTACCTCATCGAATATCAGCGCCGGCGTATCCATCTTGCGGGCGGTGATGACCTGAATAATCAGCGCGATGCGCGAAAGCTCGCCGCCGGAAGCCACCTTCGCCAGCGGTTGATGAGGTTGCCCGGGGTTAGTGGTGACCCGAAACTCAACGCTGTCCGCGCCGCTGGCGTTCAGGTGCTCGGGGGCAAAGTTGACGTTAATAGTGAAGCGGCCGTGCGGCATCGCCAGCTCGTGCATATTGCTGGTGATCAACTGCGCCAGTTCCTGCGCATGATGGCAGCGGCGCAGATGCAGTTGCTGCGCGATATTCAGGGCCTGCAGGTGCCAGTCATTCACCGCCTGGCTCAGCGCATCGCGATCGCTGTTCTGCTGAGTCAGGCGCTGTTGTTCTTCCAGCAACTGCTGGTGGCAGTCGGGCAAGTCTTCCGGCGCGACGCGGTGCTTGCGCGCCAGCGCCAGCTGACGCGACAGCCGCTGTTCCAGTTCGACCAGCCGTACCGGGTCGAGATCCATCTGTTCGCAGTAGTGGCGCAGTTCGTCGCTGGCCTCGCTGAGCTGAATACTGGCCTCTTCCAGCAGGCAAAGGGCGTTGCTGAGCCGGTCATCGATGCCGGCCAGTTCGGTGACCTGCTGACGGGCGCTGTGCAGCTGCGTGAGAATATTCTGTTCCTCGCCTTCGGCCAGCAGTTGTAGCGCGTTCTGACTGACGGACAGCAGATAACCGCTGTTCGCCAGACGTTTGTACTCGGCGTCGATCTGCTCATACTCGCCCGGTTGCGGAGCGAATTCGTTCAGCTCTTTCAACTGGTACTGCAGCAGTTCGCTGCGCGCGTCGCGTTCGATGGTTGACTGCTGCTGGCGGGCCAGTTCTCGGCAGCCCTGATGCCAGCGTTGCCAGGCCTGCTGCATCGCGGCCAGCAGCTCGGACTCATCGGCCCAGGTATCCAGCAGATGTTTCTGGTAGTCGGTTTTCAGCAGCAGCTGGTGGTTATGCTGGCCGTGGATCTGAATCAGATGCTGGCCCAGCTCGCGCAGTTGCGATAAGGGAACGGCAGTGCCGTTGATGAAGGCGCGCGAACGCCCGTCGGCGCCGATGACCCGGCGCAGAAGACATTCGTTGCTGTCATCCAGGTGATTTTGTTCGAGCCAGCGCTGCGCGGCGGGCGTGTCGGCGAGGGAAAATCGCGCGCAGATATCGGCCCGCGCCGCGCCGGGCCTGACCATGCTGGCATCGGACCGATTGCCCAGGCACAGGCCGAGGGCATCGATAGCAATGGATTTACCGGCGCCGGTCTCGCCGGTAATCACGCTCATTCCGGGCTGAAAATCGATTTCTAACTCTCGCACGATGGCGAAATGACTAACGGTAAGCTGCGCCAGCATGATCGTTTCCTGTATGTAATAACAAGGTGTGATTTCATACAGTATAAACTGGTTTTATATACAGTAAAGCCCCGAGTCGATATTTAGAATAATTTTTTTGACCAGCCTAGTTTTGAACTTAATGTATTGAAGTAGTTATAGTTTTTTGGGTGAATTAAATTAAGGTGATAGTTGCTGCGGCGGATGAGCACCTCTTCGCCTTCCTCTATCGGCAGTGCGATTTGGCTATCGCAGCTGATCTCCAGATCGTGGCTGATATGATTGAATTTCAACCGGATAGTGCTGCTGCTATTGATAACCAGCGGTCGGGCGGACAGCGTGTGCGGGAACATCGGCACGAGGGCGATGGCTTCCAGCGAGGGGGTCAGGATCGGCCCGCCGGCGGAAAGTGAATAGGCGGTGGAGCCGGTCGGGGTGGAGATGATCAATCCGTCCGAGCGCTGGGAAAAAGCGAAGCCATCGTCGATATAAACTTCGAATTCGATCATATGGGCCACTTTACCCGGGTGCAGCACCACTTCGTTGATCGCCGTACTGGTGCTGGCCGGTTGGCTGGCGCGCAGCACCTGAGCCTGCAGCAGAAAGCGTTTTTCCTGGATGAAACGGCCTTCCAGCACGTCGGACAGCTGTTGCTTAGCCTGATCGGGGTCGAGGTCGGTCAGGAACCCCAGATTGCCGCGGTTGACGCCGATAACGCTGATGTCATAGCGCGCCAGCACCCGCGCCGCGCCGAGCATATTGCCGTCGCCGCCCACCACCACCGCCAGATCGGCCCGCTGGCCGATCTCTGCCAGACTGCCGGTCGCCGCGCCGCTCAGGTTGAGTTCCCGGGCGATCTGCTGCTCAATCAATACCTCGTAGCCTTTTTCCAGCAGCCAGTGGTAGAGCATTTCGTGCGTGGCCAGCGCGCTCGGATGACGCGGATGGCCGACGATGCCAATGCAGTTAAACGGTTTGCTCATGGTTCTTTTATCCTCGCCGGAATGTTTGCGCTGCGTTCTGCCGGGGATCAATATGTGATTGCTTCCCTTGAATCCCCGCTATTGATCCCCATAATAAGCCAGGTAGCGAGATGAATGCTAAACCGCGGAGAATTTCATGAGTAGTAAAGAACAGAAGTCACCTGAGGAGCAAATCCTGAACGAAACGGGAACAGCGCAAGGGCAGCAAACGGAAAACGAACAGCCCGCCGATGTTGCTGAAGTGGTGGACCCGCGTGATGAGCGTATTGCTGAACTGGAAGCGCAGCTGAAAGAGCTACAGCAGCGCGAGCGCGATAGCCTGCTGCGGGCGAAAGCCGAAGTGGACAATATTCGTCGCCGGACGGAAATGGATATCGAGAAAGCGCACAAATTCGCGCTGGAAAAATTCGCCGGCGAACTGCTGCCGGTGATTGATAACCTGGAGCGCGCTCTGGATACGGCCGATAAATCCAATGACGCGCTGGCCGCCATGGTTGAAGGCGTGGAGCTGACGCTGAAATCCCTGCTGGATGCGGTGCGTAAATTCGGCATTGAAGTGGTGGCGGACGTCAACGTACCCTTTAATCCGGAAATTCATCAGGCCATGACCATGCTGGAGTCGGCCGACCATCAACCGAACCACGTTATGATGGTGATGCAAAAAGGCTATACTTTGAACGGTCGCCTGTTGCGCCCGGCCATGGTCGCCGTTTCGAAAGCAAAAGAATAATACCCGCCCGAGCGCCGTCAGGCGCCGGCCGGCACGTTCAGTAATCAGCCCCGCGCGATATCGTGGGGTTTTTTTGTTTCTGAACGTGAGCCTGCCTCTGAATTCCGTGGATTTTTTTAGTCTGCGTCTATCATCATCTATACCAATGGTAAGAATAGGTGTAATCGTTCTGTTTGATATTGATAATCATTATCATTTAAGTAAAAATAGCGACGTTTACGTTAAGAAGGATCCTGCCTATGCCGGATAGCCGCGTTGTCGAATCCCGTAGCCGGGCGTCGCGAAAAATGAAACTTTCTCTGATGGGGCCCGCATTTATCGCCGCCATCGGCTATATCGATCCCGGTAATTTCGCCACCAATATTCAGGCCGGATCGGCCTATGGCTACCAGCTTATGTGGGTCGTGGTGTGGGCCAACCTGATGGCGATGCTGATCCAGCTGTTGTCTGCGCGGTTGGGGATCGCCACGGGCAAAAATCTGGCTGAACACATTCGCGATCGTTTTCCCCGGCCGGCGGTCTGGTTTTACTGGGTTCAGGCGGAGATTATCGCCATGGCGACCGATCTGGCCGAGTTTATCGGCGCCGCCGTGGGCTTTAAGCTGCTGTTTGGCGTGTCGCTGCTGCAGGGCGCGGTGCTGACCGGTATCGCCACCATGCTGATTCTGTTATTGCAGCAGCGCGGTCAAAAGTCACTGGAGTGGGTTATCGGCGGCATGCTGTTGTTCGTGGCGGCCGCGTACATTGTCGAGCTGTTTTTTTCCCGGCCGGCGCTGGCCGATCTGGGCAAAGGGATGCTGCTGCCCGAACTGTCTTCGCCGGAAGCGGTGTTTCTGGCCGCCGGCGTGCTGGGCGCCACCATTATGCCGCATGTGATCTACCTGCATTCTTCGCTGACCCAGCGGGCGGATCGGGGCAGCAAAGCGGAGCGCTACGCCGCCACCCGGCTGGATGTGGCCGTCGCCATGACTATCGCCGGTTTCGTCAATCTGGCCATGATGGCGACGGCCGCGGCTGCTTTCCATTTCAGCGGCCATACCGGCATCGCCGATCTGGATAGCGCTTACCTGACGCTGGAACCGCTGCTGGGTAAAGCGGCGGCGGCGATCTTCGGTCTGAGTCTGCTGGTGGCGGGGCTTTCATCCACGGTAGTCGGCACGCTGGCCGGTCAGGTGGTGATGCAGGGCTTTATTCGCGTGCATATTCCGCTGTGGGTGCGGCGGGTGGTGACGATGCTGCCCTCTTTTCTGGTGATTATGTCCGGGATGGACGCCACGCGAGTGCTGGTGCTCAGTCAGGTTTTACTGAGCTTCGGCATTGCGCTGGCGTTGGCGCCGCTGCTGTCTTTCACCAGCAATGCGCAACTCATGGGTGACATGGTTAATAGCCGTCTGGTGCGCATTAGCGCGCAGGCTATCGTGGTGCTGGTGGTGGTTTTGAATCTGTATTTGCTGATCGGTATGGCTTTAGGCCGGTAGGACGCGGCCTGGCTAAATTCGTCTCCGTTGATCCCGCACAGTGACTCTGGCGGCTAAATCGCCAAAAATAGCGCTCTTCGTCCGCAGTATCGGGCGGTGGAATGTTATCGGGCAATCAGGAGAAGCGATGACCTCGTCGAAAGAGAAGGGGGCGCGGACGGGGCTGATGCGCCGACTGTGGCGGCGACCGACCCGTCTGGCGTCAGGGATCTTGCTGCTGTTGGGCTTCGCCGGCGGCATTTTGCTTATCGCCGGTTTTAACCGCGCGCTGGAGATGACCAACAGCGAGGCGTTTTGCATCAGCTGCCATGAGATGCGCGACAACGTATATGAGGAGTATCTGGATAGCGCGCACTACAGCAACCGTTCCGGGGTGTCGGCCACGTGCGCGGACTGCCACGTGCCGCATGAACTGGCGCCGATGATGGTGCGTAAGGTGCAGGCCAGCAAAGAGCTGTACGGCAAGATGACCGGGTTAATCGATACGCCGGAGAAGTTTGAACAGCACCGGCTGGCGATGGCGCAGAGCGAATGGCGGCGCATGAAGGCCAACGACTCGCAGGAATGCCGCAATTGCCACAAAATGGAATCGATGGATTTCACCGCCCAGAAAACATTGGCCGCGCAAACGCACAGCCAGGCGATTGACGAGGGAAAAACCTGCATCGACTGCCATAAGGGCATCGCCCATAAACTCCCTGAAATGCAGAGCGCGGAGGGCGCGACTCGCTGAGCGAACGCGCTTATTTTCCCGCTCTCAGCAGATAATGCGCCGGTTTTTCCCGCCGGAAGCCCAGCCCGATAATTCTGCCGAACAGCAGCGGCAGCCAGCGACTGTTCGCCACCCGCGTCATCAGCGTGGCGTTGCTGCTGCGTCGTCTGGCGTTGCGTCCCTGACGGCGGCGCGTCATCTTGATTTGCAGATACTGGGTGGCCCACGTCGGGAAACTGCGACGCTTTTGTACCCGCAGCAGATCCTGCAGCGTCAGGCTATGGCGCCGCAGCGGCGGCACGATGATATTCGCCGTCGCCACCGCGTCCTGAATCGCCAGATTCACTCCTACGCCGCCGATCGGCGACATCGCGTGCGCCGCATCGCCAATGCACAGCACGCCGGGTTTCGCCCAGCGTTCCAGCCGGTCGATGCGGATGCTGAGCAGCCGGACGCAATCCCAGTCGGTGAGGGTTTGCAGTCGTTCGGCCTCGAAGGGCGCGGCGTCGGCGATTTTTAGCAGGAATTTTTCCAGTCCGGCCTGTTTCAGACTGTCGAAGCTGCCTTTTTCGATCGAGTAACCGCACTGCCAGTAGTCGCCGCGATCGATCATGATGAAGTTTTGCCGGGGTCCGGTGTGGCCCATCGACCAGCCGGGATCGTCGGGATGTTTCGCCAGCTTCATCCACAATACGTCGCGCGGCGCGCCGAACGATCGGCTGGTCAGCGCGGCCAACCGACGGACAGTGGAGTGGCGGCCGTCGGTGCCTATTACCAGCTGCGCGCGAATGTGCAGCGAGCCTTCCGTGCTGCTGGCCTGTACGCCGCAGACCCGGCCGTTTTCGCTTAGCAACTGGCAGACCTTAGCCGATTGGATCAGCCGAAAACAGGGCCATTGCCGCGCTTTGTCGGCCAGAAAATTAAGGAAATTCCACTGCGGCATAAACGCAATAAATTTGCAACGTACCGGCAGGCGGGTAAAGTCGGCCAGCGTCAGGCTCTGGCCGGCGATCTCGGCGTGTAGCCGCTCCGCCCGCTGGTGCGGAATCTGCAGCAGCTCGTCCAGCAGCCCGAGTTGATGCATCAGCTCCAGCGTCGAGGGATGAATCGTATCGCCGCGGAAATCACGCAGAAAGTCGGCATGTTTCTCCAGCACGATAACCTCAATACCGGCGCGCGCCAGCAGGTAGCCCAGCATCAATCCCGCCGGCCCGCCGCCGGAGATACAGCAGGTGGTGCTGAGGGTCCTGATGGACTCGTCTGACATAGCGATATCCTGTATTGCGGTCGCACAGTGCGCCGGAATTGATGATAATGATTATCAATATCGCAACAATTTGTCAATCAACGCGCGGCGTGCATTTTGTCCATGCGCGCTTTATGATCGAACGGTCAATCGTGACTGTCAGAGGATCCGCCATGGCTGCGCCGATCGAAATTATTGAAAAGAAGCTCCTTTCCGACCGCTGGTTTCATCTGTACAAATACGTTTTTGATCTGAAGCGCAGAAATGGCGGCAAGGTGCGCCAGATCCGCGAGGTATACGATCGCGGCGACGGCGCGACGATCCTGCTCTATAACCGGGCCCGGGGCTGCGTGGTGCTGACGCGTCAGTTTCGTATTCCCACCTGGCTGAACGGCAATGAAAGCGGAATGTTGCTGGAAGCGTGCGCCGGGCAACTGGACGATCATTCGCCGGAAGCCTGTATTCGTAATGAAGCGGTGGAAGAGACCGGCTACGTGATCGGCAAGGTGGAAAAGCTGTTCGATGCCTGGATGTCGCCGGGCGGAATAACGGAACGGCTGCATTTCTTCGCCGCCGAATATAGCGAGGCGCAGCGCGATAACGCCGGCGGCGGCGTGGCGGATGAGGATATTGAAGTGCTGGAGTTGCCGTTTAGCGAAGCGCTGGCAATGGTTAAAGACGGCCGCATCAAAGACGCGAAAACCATTATGTTGCTGCAGCACGCCGCATTGAGCGGCTGGTTTGATTAAGCCGCCGGCTTTTTCGGCGGCGGCGTTGATTATGGCGCCGGCGTCTGATTACGGACGCCGGCACTGCGGCGCAGGAAGCCGATTCGTTATTAAATGATTATCCCCCGCCGTAAAGCAAAAGGATTAACCGCTGGATTGCCGGCTTCAGGTCGGCGCCATTGCCAGACGGACCGCCGTGTGGCGACCCGTCTGGCGCGCGGTTTATGCGGCGTGGGAGTTATTTTACCGTCTGGCTGAAGGCATCAACGGCAATCAGGGCGTGCGCCACTTCTTCCGCCGTGATGGCGGCGTCGAGGTTTTTCAGCGTATCGCCTTCGGCGCAGGCCAGACTGCCGATGTTGACCAGACCCTCGAAGGGTTCGTTGGCCAGATGGAGTTCCTGCAGCGTGGTCGGCATGTTGATCGAGCGATAAAAGCGGATATAGCGCGCAATTTCTTCATCCGGGCGCTGTTCCAGCACCATGTGCGTCAGCGTGCCGTAGGCGACTTTTTCCCCGTGCGTCAGGTGATGAATATCTCCTTTTACCGCGGTAAAACCGTTATGAATCGCATGCGCGCCGGCCAGACCGCCGTTTTCGAATCCCAGCCCGGACAGCAGCGTATTGGCTTCCACCACCGATTCCACGGCGGGCGTCACCACTTTTTTTTCTACCGCCTTACAGGCGCTGTAGCCCCAGGTGAGCAGCGTTTTTTCGCACGCTTCGGAAATGGCCAGCGCCGCCAGCGAGGGTTTTCCGCCGACCATCGACAGCGAGTGAGAACGATGCACTGAACGGGCCTCCACCCAGGTCGCCAGACCATCGGCGATGCCGGAAGCGAACAGACGCACCGGCGCCTGGGCGCACACTTCCGTATCCACCAGCACCAGGTCCGGGTTTTTATCGTAGAAACGGTATGAGTCGAATACGCCGTCGTCGGTATAAATGACCGACAGCGCGCTGCACGGAGCATCGGTCGACGCGACGGTCGGCACGATGGCGACGGGCTGTTTTAATTCATCGGCCACGGCTTTGGCGGTATCCAGCGTTTTGCCGCCGCCCAGACCGACGACGATATCGGTGCCGGACCGGCGGGCGACTTCAGCCAGCCGGCTGATTTCGTTGCCGGAAGCCTCGCCGTTAAAGCGCTCGTAGTAGAAGGTCAGTTCGGTGTTCTGAAACGTGTTTTTCACCCGCTCGCCGGTAATTTGCCAGACCACATCGTCGGCAATCAGAAAAGCGTTGTGGCCCAGCGGTCTGAGCGCGGCGCCCAGTTCGTCCAGCACACCTCGTCCCTGAATATATTTACGTGGAGAAGCGAAGATGAAATTACTCATGCTATTTACCTCGGGTTCAGTGGAATGAATCTCGGGTCCGGTAGTCAGCGAGTATTGGGGGGATCTATGGCGGAGCTATACCATTCAGATGCGTCGCCTTGCAGTAGGCGGGCGGCGGGCGAATGCGTAAACGCTGGCGTCCGGATTTGAAGTAAAGCTATATCACATTTGCCGCGGCGTAGAAGGCCGGACCGCCTCTTTTGTTGCGGATGAAATAATTAATGTGATCAACTTAACGAATTGACCGGGACGGCCGGCCGGGCAAGGGCAGGGCGAGCGGCCCGGCGCAAACGGCGGGGCGGCCGGCGCGCTTACTCCGCGGGCGGGCTGGCGACGGAATGGCGCCGGATCAGCGTGGGAATGAACATATTGATCACCGGCGGCGGCGGCGTGTTGTTGGCCAGCGCCAGCGCCAGCTGGGCCGCCTGAGTCGCCATGGTGGTCACCGGGTAGCGGATGGTGGTCAGCTTCGGCCGAAGATAGCGCGACAGCAGCACATCGTCGAAGCCAATCAGGGACATCTGCTGCGGCACCTCAATGCCGTTATCGCTCAATACCGCCAGCGCGCCGGCCGCCATCGGATCGTTGTAGCAGGTGACGGCGGTGAAGGTTTGCCCGCGCACCAGCAGTTCCGTCATCGCCTGTTCGCCGCCGGTCTCGTCCGGGGCGCCCCAGGAAATCAGCCGCTCGTCCAGCTCGATGTTGTGCTCTTTCAGCGCATCCTGGTAGCCCAGCAGACGTTCGGAGGCGTCGGAGATACGGTGGCTGGAGCAGATAAAACCAATGCGCCGGTGACCCTGCTGAATGAGATGGCGGGTCGCCAGCCGGGCGCCGTGACGATCGTCCAGCGCCACGCAGCGTGATTCAAAGCCGGGCAACATACGGTTAATCAGCACCATACCGGGGATCTGCTGCATCAGCGACAGCAACTCATCATCCGGCAGCATTTTCACGTGCGCCACCAGCGCCGCGCAGCGATGGCGCATCAGTTGCTCAATCGCCTGCCGCTCTTTCTGCGCAACGTGATAGCTGTTGCCGATCAACAGAAAGTTGCCGGTTTCATACGCCACCTGCTCAACGGCTTTGACCATGCTGCCGAAAAAGGGATCGGACACGTCGGATACCACCAGCCCCAGCGTTTCGGTCGATTGCTGGGCCAGCGCGCGCGCGTTGGCGTTGGGATGGTATTGCAGCTGTTTCATGGCGCTGAGTACGGCTTCACAGGCCTGTTTGCTCGCTTTGGGCGAATGATTGATGACGCGAGAGACGGTAGCGACCGAAACGCCAGCCAGTCTGGCAACATCCTTTATTGTGGCCATTACGTTTTCTCGTCCTTTCTGCCTGCCTGGTGAGGGTATCCCGTCAGTTTCACGGAAATCATCCGCTACTGCAAGGGGCCGGATCGCAACTTCGCGCCGGCCTGAATGGGGGAATAATAGGCATATACGCGCCGGAATTACATTAATTTGGCATATTCTTACACCTCGTTGCATTTCGAGCCGTTATCTTTCGATTTTACGCTGGAGTCTTCCTGCCTCCCTCTATAGAGTCACAGATCCCAGAGGTATTGATTGGTGAGATATCGATGTACTCTGTGCATTGAAACCATGATTTAATTGCACCAACCTACGCAGATGCGTAGGTTTTTTTTGCCCGCAATAGCGCCCCCTTCGGCCAGATGCCCCCGGCCGACTCGCCTTTCCCGCATTGTTTAACCATTCGGCCGCTTAACGCCGCGCCGACATATGCCGCCGGACATTGAGATTATTCTGTCGCGCGCCGGTGCCTTGAGGCTGGCGGTAACCGGGTGGCTATAGTATTTTGGTCGCTCATTTTTACTGACAGCCTGCCGCCGGCGCATCCATCAGACGGCGCACATAGGGAGATGAAATGGTTTATTCGTTATTACGCTGGGTTTTCCGTTGCTTATACCGTGTCCGCATGCACGATAACAACGAAACGTTTCGTCATCCGCGGGTGCTGATTACGCCTAATCACGTCTCTTTTCTCGATGGCGCCCTGTTGGCCCTGTTTCTGCCGGTCAAACCGGTGTTTGCCGTCTACAGCAGCATTTCCGATCGCTGGTTTATGCGCTGGCTGAAGCCGTGGATCGATTTTGTTCCGCTCGATCCCACCAAGCCGCTGGCGATTAAATACCTGATCAAGGTAGTGGAACAGGGACGGCCGGTGGTGATTTTCCCGGAAGGCCGCATCAGCGTGACCGGCTCGCTGATGAAGGTCTACGATGGCGCGGCCTTTGTCGCCGCGAAATCGGCGGCCACCGTGATTCCGCTGCGTATCGAAGGCGCGGAGTTTACGCCTTTCGGCCGCCTGAAAGGGGTGATGAAACGGCGCTGGTTCCCGCGCATTGACCTGCATGTCTTGCCGCCGGTATCCCTGCCGATGCCCGATGCGCCCTCGTCCCAGCAGCGTCGCGTGCTGGCCGGCCAGCATTTACACCAGATCATGATGGATGCGCGCATGGCGGTGCGTCCGCGCCACACGCTGTACCAGGCGTTTCTGGCGGCGCAGACTCGTTACGGCCGTCGTTCCGCCAGTATTGAGGATATCGGCTTCGCCGAAGACAGTTACCAGGGGCTGCTGAAAAAATCGCTCGGCGTGGCGCGCATTCTGCAGCGTTTCACCGCGCAAGGCGAAACCGTCGGCATGCTGTTGCCGAACGCCACCGTAACCGTGGCGGCGCTGCTGGGCGCTACGCTGCGCGGCCGGTTGCCGGCGATGCTGAATTATACCGCCGGCGCTAAAGGTATCGGCAGCGCGATGACGGCGACCGGCATCCGCACCATCGTCACCTCGCGCCAGTTTCTCGATAAGGCCAGACTGGGCGATCTGCCGCAGCAGCTTGCTACGGCGAACTGGGTTTATCTGGAAGATCTGAAAGGCACGGTGACGCTGGCGGATAAGCTGTGGGTCCTGTTCCATCTCTGCTTCCCGCGGAGCGCCATGCTGCCGCAGCAGGCGGACGACGCGGCTCTGGTGTTGTTCACCTCCGGTTCGGAAGGCAATCCGAAAGGCGTGGTGCACAGCCACGACAGCCTGCTGGCCAACGTGGAGCAGATCCGAACGGTGGCGGATTTCACCCCGCGCGACCGCTTTATGTCCGCGCTGCCGCTGTTCCACGCGTTTGGCCTGACGGCCGGGCTGTTGACGCCGCTGCTGACCGGCGCGCGGGTATTCCTTTATCCCAGCCCGCTGCATTACCGAATTATCCCGGAACTGGTCTATGATCAGAATTGCACCGTGCTGCTCGGCACCTCGACCTTTCTCGGCAACTATGCCCGTTTTGCCCATCCGTATGATTTCGCCCGCCTGCGCTATGTGGTCGCCGGCGCGGAAAAGCTGGGCGACAATATTCGTCAGCTCTGGCAGGAAAAATTCGGTATCCGCATTCTTGAAGGCTACGGCGTGACGGAGTGCGCGCCGGTAGTGGCGATTAACGTGCCGATGGCGGCGAAAACCGGCACCGTCGGGCGGATTCTGCCGGCGATGGAGGCGCGGTTGATCCCGGTGACGGGGATTGAAAACGGCGGGCGCCTACAGTTGCGCGGGCCGAACGTGATGAAAGGCTATCTGCGCGTGGAGCGGCCCGGCGTGCTGGAAACGCCGGCGGCGGAAAACGCGCAGGGCGAGCTGCAGGCCGGCTGGTATGACACCGGCGATATCGTCGAGCTGGACGCGCAGGGATTCTGCCTGATTCGCGGCCGCGTTAAGCGCTTCGCCAAGCTGGCGGGCGAAATGGTATCGCTGGAAAGCGTCGAACTGCTGGCGCAGCAGGTTTCGCCGGATAAGCAACACGCGGCCAGCGCCAGGAGCGACAGCAGCAAGGGCGAGGCGCTGGTACTGTTTACCACCGATGGCGAGCTGACGCGCGAACGCTTGTTGCGTCAGGCGCGCGCCGGCGGCGTCCCCGAACTGGCCGTGCCGCGCGATATCCGGCTGGTCAAAGCGCTGCCGCTGCTCGGCAGCGGTAAACCCGATTTTGTCACCCTGCGCCAGATGGCGGAAAACGCGGAGCCTGAAGCATGACCACCCAGACAACGGAACCGGCGGCGCCGCTGCTGTCGCGCAGCATGAAAGCGGTGATCGCCGCGCAGTTTTTTTCCGCTTTCGGCGACAATGCGTTGTTGTTCGCCACGCTGGCGTTAATCAAGGAATTACTCTATCCCGACTGGAGCCAGCCTATCCTGCAGATGGTGTTCGTCGCCACCTACATCATTCTGGCGCCCTTTGTCGGCCAGGTGGCCGACAGCTTTTCCAAAGGTCGGGTGATGATGTTCGCCAACGGGCTGAAGCTGGCCGGCGCGCTGCTGATCTGTTTCGGCGGCAATCCGTTCGCCGGCTATGCGCTGGTGGGCGTCGGTGCGGCGGCTTACTCGCCGGCCAAATATGGCATTCTCGGCGAAATCACCCGCGGCGAGCAGTTGGTCAAAGCCAACGGGCTGATGGAGGCTTCGACCATCGCCGCCATCCTGATCGGCTCGGTAGCCGGCGGCGTGTTGGCCGACTGGCATCTGTATGCCGCGCTGGGCGCCTGCGCGCTGGCCTACGCCATCGCGCTGCTGGCCAATCAGCTGATCCCGCCGCTGCAGGCGGCGCGTCCGGCGACCTCGTGGCGTCCGGGCATAATGATCGGCGGTTTCTTCGATTCCTGTCGCACGCTGTGGCGGGACGGCGAAACCCGCTTTTCGCTGCTGGGAACCAGTCTGTTCTGGGGGGCGGGCGTCACGCTGCGCTTCCTGCTGGTGTTGTGGGTGCCGCTGGCGCTGGGCATTGTCGATAACGCCACGCCAACGCTGCTCAATGCGCTGGTGGCGGTCGGCATTGTCGTCGGCGCCGGCGCGGCGGCGAAGCTGGTGACGCTGCAAACGGTCAAACGCTGTTTACCGGCGGGCGTGTTGATCGGCGTGGCCGTAGTGTTCTTTACCCTGCAGCACAACATACTGGGTGCCGGCGCGCTGCTGGTGCTGCTCGGGGCGTTGGGCGGTTTCTTTATCGTGCCGCTGAATGCGCTGCTGCAGGAGCGCGGCAAGGTCAGCGTCGGGGCGGGCAACGCCATCGCGGTGCAGAATCTGGGTGAAAACGGCGCCATGCTGCTGATGCTCGGCCTGTACTCGCTGGTGGTCAAACTGGGCGCGCCGGTTATCGCCATCGGCATCGGCTTTGGCGCGCTGTTCGCGCTGTCCATCGCCGTGCTGTGGATTTGGCTCGAGGTTAACCGGCGCCGTGCGTAATTGCTGACTATTCGTCATCACGCAAAAGGAATGTCTGTTATGTCCGAACTGTATCAGCAATTGCTGGCGGTGATCCCCGCCGCTATGCCGCTTCCGGCGCGGCTCAACGATTTTTATCAATGGATAGAAGAGCATGGGCGCGTTGAGCGGTACGGTGAGTCTCTGAGCGGCCGACTGAGCGACGACTGGTCGGTCGGGAGCGATATTGAATTCTGCGTGAGCGGGAACCCGGGATTGCATTATTGGTTCAATAAGCCGGCGCTGAGCGATGAGATCCGCCGGCGTCTGGCGATTATCGCCAACAGCGGCGGCGATGGCTCGATGATCGGTCTGTGGCTGGATGACGCCGGGCGCAGCCGTTTTGTCCATTTGGGCTCAGGTTCCGGCTCGACGCTGTGCTGCGTGCTGGCGGACGATCTGGCCGATTTTCTGCGTCTGGTGGCGATTGGTTACTCCGAGCTGGGTTTCGAGGGCGATTTCAGCGCGGTGCCCGAGGCGGACGAGGAGTTTCAGCCGGTGAACCGCGCGTTTTGTCAGTGGGTGGTCGCGACGTTCGGCGGCGAAATCCCGGCGACGGGTAAAACGATCGTTAAATATCCCGATGATATGTGGAAAAAAGACGGTCAGGATCCTTTTGGCCGCTGGGTCCGGCAGCAGATGGGCTGATGCGTTGAATGCATCCGTCGCGCGCGCCGGCTGGCTGTCGCGCATGAACACCGGCGGCTTGCCGCTTGCGGCGGTCGTCCGTATGACGTCGGGAGAGATGCATGGATATTTTGTGGTCGGATTACGCGGCGGATGAACTGAGCGTGCATACGCTGTACGAACTGCTGGCGCTGCGCAACCAGGTATTTATCGTAGAGCAGGCCTGCGCATATCAGGATCTCGACGGCGCGGATTTACTGGCCGGCACGCGCCACGTGGCGGGACGAAGCGGCGGGCGGCTGGTGGCCTGCGCCCGCCTGCTGGCGCCGACGGCGCGCCGCCCGCAGGTCAGGATCGGCCGGGTGACGGTGGATCCGACGCTGCGCGGCGCCGGAGCGGGACGACGGCTGATGGAAACGGCGCTGCTTGTCTGCGCGCGCCATTGGCCGCGGCAGGGCCGCATGCTGTCGGCCCAGGCCCATCTGCAGGCGTTCTACGGCAGCTTCGGTTTTCGGCCGGTTGGCGAGGTTTATGACGAGGACGGCATCGCGCATATCGATATGCAGGCACAGTCGCCCTCTTTTTAGCGCCCTGATCGGCGGCGCTGATCTGGGCGCCGGGGCGATTCGCGCGTTACGTCGTTTATAGCCGGATCGTGCGGTTCCCTCATTAGGGCCGCCGCCCGGCGCGTGCCGCGGCTAGCTGGCTGAACTGGAGATCGTGCTGCCTAACTTCTGCACGTCCTGGCCAAAACCGCGCGCGGTGTTGCAGCCGCTCAATAGCGCGCTGATCAACAGTGGTATTAAGGCTAATTTCACTCTTTTCATCATAGGCACCAGCCAGTTTCAGGATCCGGCGTACATTGTCGCCAATACGCGTCAAGATTCAATCTCAGCCGGTCTGAAAATCGAACCTTTATCACTGTAATGCAAGGGATAAGCGGCAACGGGCGGGCCGGCTCACGGCGTCGTCTCCGGTGCGCCGCGCCGCGTGGGTAAGCCCGGACTCAGTCTTCCAGAAACAGTTCCAGCAGAGAATTGAGAAACAGTTTGCCATGTTCGGTGATTTGCCAGTCGCTTTCCGTCTCCGTCAGGTAGCCCTGCGCCAGCGCCTGGTCCAGTTGGCGGCGAATAAGGCATTCATCCAGACCGGTCAGGCGGGGGAATTCGGCGCGCGCGACAGGTTCCAGCAGGCGAAAACGGTTCATAAAGAATTCGAACGGCCGTTCGTCCGGCGTCACTTCCGTCCGGCGATCGAGGTAGTTGCCCTGCATAAAACCGCGCGGATGACGGGTTTTCACCGTACGTACGATGCGCCCGTCGGCAAAGCTCAGTTTACCGTGCGCGCCGCAGCCGATGCCGAGATAATCGCCGAAGCGCCAGTAATTGAGGTTATGCTGGCACTGATAGCCCGTTTTGGCATAGGCCGAGGTTTCGTACTGCCGGTAGCCGGCGGCGCTGAGCAACCGGTGTCCCTGCTGCCAGATGTCCCACAACGCATCGTCATCCGGCAGGACCGGCGGTCGGGAACTGAACAACGTGTTCGGTTCAATGGTCAACTGATACCAGGAGAGATGGGGCGGGTTCAGCGCAATCGCCTGACGCAGATCGTCCAGCGCCTCTTCCAGCGATTGATCGGGCAGGCCGTGCATCAGATCGAGGTTGAAGCTGCGCAGCCCCAGGCCGGCGGCCAGTTGCGCGGCGCGGATCGCCTCCTGCGGGCCGTGGATGCGGCCCAGTCGGGCGAGTTTCTCCGGCTGAAAGCTCTGTACGCCGATCGAAATACGGTTGACCCCCGCCTGCTGATAGGCGCTGAAGCGATCGGCTTCGACCGTGCCCGGATTGGCCTCCATGGTGATTTCCGCCGCCGCGCTCAGCGGCAGCCGGGCGCGCACGCCATCCAGCAGCGCCTGCATCGCCGTTGCGCTCAGCAGGCTGGGCGTGCCGCCGCCGATAAAAATGGAGTGCAGCGGCCGCTGGCCGGCGTCCGGCAGATCCGCATCTAAATCGGCCAGCAGATGATGCACGTAATCCATGTGCGGCACTTCGCCTTTCAGCGCGTGCGAGTTGAAATCGCAATACGGACATTTCTGCACGCACCAGGGAATGTGGATATACAGGCTGAGCGGCGGCAGCTTATGCATTGCGCAGCGTATCCAGCAACTGACGCAGCGCCTGGCCGCGATGGGACAGGGCGCTTTTCTCGTCGCGCGTCAGGCAAGCCGAGGTCTTGCCTAACTCCGGCAGCCAAAAGATCGGATCGTAGCCAAAGCCGCCGTCGCCCATCGGGCTGCGGCTAATCACGCCCTGCCAGCGGCCGTGGCACACCAGCGGCGTGGGATCGTCGGCATGGCGCAGATAAACCAGCACGCAGTGGAAACTGGCGCCGCGCCGCGCGTCCGGCGTATCCTGCAGCGCATCCAACAGCTTCGTCAGATTTTGCTGGTCGCTGGCCTCCGGCCCGGCGTAGCGGGCGGAATAGATGCCGGGCGCGCCGCCGAGCGCATCAACCGCAATGCCGGAATCGTCGGCGATGGCGGGCAGTCCGGTGATGCGGGCGGCATGGCGCGCTTTCAGAATGGCGTTTTCGATGAACGTCAGGCCGGTTTCTTCCGCCGACTCCACCCCCAGTTCGCTTTGCGCCACAATATCCAGCCCGAACTGCGCCAGTAAACCGGCGAGTTCGCGCACCTTACCGGGATTACCGGTCGCCAGAACCACTTTTTGCATCTTGCCTTTCCTGAATAATTATTTGATGAGATCCGCGACCTGAGCCGGGATGTTTTGCGGATGCGTGATTTTAACCTGTTTGTGACGGCCCAGTTCGCCTTTCTCAATCGCCACCAGACTTTTGGCGACGCGAAACTGTTTGGCCAGAAAACGCACAAGGTGGGCGTTCGCCTGGCCGTCGACCGGCGGCGCGGTGATCGCCACCTTGAGTTCTTCGCCGTGCAGGCCGACGATCTGGTCGCGGCTGGCCTTCGGCTGAATATACAGCCGGATGACCAGCCCGTCTTCACAGGTCGTTACCGCACTCACAGCTGCGCCCACTGCAGCGGGAACAGATCCATGCCGAGATAGTTAAGCAGGGACAGGATAAGAATCACCACCATGGCGGAGAAGTCGATGCCGCCCATGGCCGGGAGAATGCGACGAATCGGCGCCATCAGCGGCTCGGTCAGTTGATACAGCAAATAATCCACCGGATTGCGGCCCTGGCTGACCCAGCTCATCAGCGCGCGGATGATCACCACCCAGAACACCAGATGGCCGATGGATTTCAACAGCGACAGCACGCCAATAAACAGGTGGAGCGGACTAAGCGAAATGACGCCGGCCTGCACCAGCATCAACAGCGGAAACTTCAGCGCGCAAAGAATAAACGCCAGCAGCAGCGAAGCGCTGTCGATCGGCCCGAGCGAAGGGATAATCCGGCGCAGAGGTCCAATGATCGGCTGGGTGATTTTCACTACGAATTGCGCTAGCGGATTATAGAAATCGCAGCGCGACCACTGCATCCAGATGCGCAGCAGCAGAACCATTACGTAGAGATCGATTAGCGTTTTGACCAGAAAAGTCAGCGTAAGCATAAATGCATCTGTTCCTTAGTGAGTGAGGTGGCGGCGTCGATCGCGTCGTCAGCCGGACTAAAACAACGTTTCCATTTCCCGGGCGCGCGCAACCGCCGCCCGCATCGCATCGGCGACAGTCTGCGGCAACTGGCGTTCATTGAAGACCTGCAGCGCCTGTGCGGTGGTACCGCCGCGAGAAGTCACATTTTCACGCAGGGTGGAGAGCGGCGTATCCGGACTGGCCTCGACCAGCGCCGCGGCGCCCGATGCGGCCTGCTGCACCAGCAGGCGCGCGGTGGCCGCGTCGAACCCCATGCGCTCGGCTTCCTGCTGCATGGCTTCCATAAACAGGAAAAAATAAGCCGGAGCGCTGCCGGCGGCGGCGATTACGCCGTTGATCGCCTCTTCCTGCCCGACCCAGCACACTTCGCCGACGCTGCCCATCAGGGCGGCGCTGAATTCACGATCGTCGCGGCTGACTTCCTCCGGCGCGTACAGACCGCTCATGCCTTTGCCGACCAGCGACGGCGTATTGGGCATGACGCGCACGATATTGAGCGGCTCTCCGAGCAGGGCGCGGAAGCGGGCGATGCTGACGCCGGCGGCGATGGATAGCACCAGTTTCGCGCCAAAGTCCACATTCTGTTGCAGCGGGGCGCAAACCTCGGCCATCAACTGCGGTTTCACCGCCAGCACCACCACGTCGGCGGCGCGAGCGCAGCCGACGTTATCGTCGGAACCGTTGACGCCGTAACGGGCGACCAGCGCCTCACGCCGGGTGGCGGACGGCGCGCATACGCTGATCAGACCGGCGGGGTAGCCGCCGGCGATCAGTCCGGCAATAATGGCCTGCGCCATATTGCCGGCGCCAATAAAAGCAATTTTACGATGTTGCATCTAATGTCTCATTTACTGTCAGGGTTCAGGAAACGGCAGGTACGGAGCCGGTATAGTCGCGGGCGCCGAAAATGGCGGTGCCGATGCGGACCAGCGTACTGCCGGCGGTAATGGCGGCGGCCATATCGTCCGTCATCCCCATTGATAGAGTATCAATGTGCGGATAATGCTGCTGCAACTGCAGAAACGCATCCGACATCTGGCGGAATACCGCCAACTGGCGCTGATAGTCCGTTTCCGGCGCCGGAATGGCCATTAAACCGCGCAGCCGCAGCCCGCTGAGACCGGCCACGCCGGCGGCCAGTTCCGGCAGTGCGCTCAGCGCAATGCCGGACTTACTCTGCTCGTCGCTGATGTTGATCTGAATCAGGACGTTAAGCGGCGCCAGCGTATTCGGGCGCTGTTCGCTGAGCCGACGCGCGATGCGCAGCCGATCGAGGGTGTGGAACCAGTCGAAATGCTCCGCCACCAGGCGACTCTTGTTGGACTGTAGCGGGCCGATAAAGTGCCATTCCAGATCGGCATCGGGTCGCGTGTCGCGCAGGTAACAGATTTTATCCACGCCTTCCTGAACATAATTCTCGCCGAACGCCCGCTGGCCGGCCTCTATGGCGGCTTCGACCGCGCTCACAGGTTTGGTTTTACTCACGGCCAGTAACATAACGTCTTGCGGATCGCGCCCGCATTGTTGGGCGGCGACGGCGATGCGCTGTCTGACATCCTGTAGATTCTGCTGGATAGTACTCATCATGGTTCAGGAGATATGTCTATGGATTTGGATGAATGGGTGGCGCTTAGTGTAAAGCAAAATGCCTCCGATCTGCACCTGTGTAGCGGCCATCATCCGGTATTGCGGATCGATGGCGAATTACGCGCTGAGGTTACCTTACCACGTTTGGCGGCCGCACGGCTGGCGCAATGGTGCGCGCGCTGGCTGACGGCGCAGCAGCAGCGGCGCCTGCAGCGGGAGGGGCAACTGGACTGCGCGCTGACGCTGGCGGACGGCTGTCGTCTGCGCGCCGGCTTGTTTCAGCAGCGCGACGGGCTGTCGCTGGCGCTGCGCGTTATCCCGCAGTCGGCGCCGTCGCTGGCGGAACTACAGGCGCCGCCGGTGCTGGCGCAACTGCTGGCCCGGCCGGATGGGCTGGTCCTGGCGTGCGGCGCGACCGGCAGCGGTAAATCCACCACGCTGGCGGCGCTGGTGGCGGAGCTTAATCGCGGCCGGCCGCGCCACATTATTACGCTGGAAGATCCGATCGAGTTTATCCATTACAGCGCAGCCTGCCTGATCCAGCAGCGTGAGATCGGCCTGCACTGCCAAAGTTTCGCCGGCGCGCTGCGGGCGGCGCTGCGCGAAGATCCGGATATTATCCTGCTGGGCGAACTGCGCGACAGCGACAGCATCCGGCTGGCGTTGAGCGCGGCGGAAACGGGGCATCTGGTGCTGGCCACGCTGCATACCCGCAGCGCCTCGCAGGCGGTGGACCGGCTGGTGGATGTGTTTCCCGCCGACGAGAAGGCGTTTATCCGCAGTCTGTTGGCCGCCAGCTTGCGGGCGGTGGTGGCGCAACGGCTGCTGCGTCGGCCGCAGGGCGGGCGGATCGCGCTGTTTGAAATACTGACCGCCACGCCGGCCGTCAGTCATTTGATTCGCGAGGGGAAAACCCACCAGCTGCCGGGCTTGCTGCAGACCGGCGGGCTGGCGGGCATGCAGACGTTTGAACAGAGTTATCGCCAGCGCTGCGCGCAAGGGTTGCTCAGCGCCGACGGCGACAACGAACCGTCGTTGAGGGGGTGACGGTCCGCTGCGGCGTAACGGCGGCGCTTAGCGCGCGTCCGATGGTTGCGGGTAGCTCAGCTGTTCCGGCGTGCGGCGCATAATCACCTTGCCGTGGCGGATGGACCACAGGGCTTTAGCCTGGCGGCGCACCGCTTCGTAGTCGTTTTCCGCGTCCAGCACGATCAGGTTCGCCGGGCGGCCGACGGCGATGCCGTAGCGTTCGCCCAGATTGAGCGCTCTGGCGCTGTTGTCGGTCACGAAGTCGAGACAGCGCTGCAGATCCTGGTAGCCCATCATATGGCAGATGTGCAGACCGGCATCCAGCACGCGCAAAATGTTGCCGTTGCCGAGAGGGTACCAGGGATCGCGGATCGAGTCCTGGCCGAAGCAGACGTTCATGCCGGCGCGGTCCAGTTCGGCTACGCGCGTGATGCCGCGCCGTTTCGGGTAAGTATCGAAGCGCCCCTGCAGGTGAATGCTTTCGGTCGGGCAGGAGACGAAGCTGATGCCGGAGCGCTTGAGCAGGCGGAACAGTTTGGAGCAGTAGGCGTTGTCGTACGAGCCCATGGCCACGGTGTGGCTGGCGGTGACCAGATGGCCGGTCTGCCGCACGCGCGCCTCTTCCGCCAGGACTTCCAGAAAGCGCGACTGGCCGTCGTCGGTTTCGTCGCAGTGTACGTCGACCAGGCAGCCGGTGCGTTCGGCCAGGTCCATCAGGAATTTGACCGAACTGACGCCCTGCTCGCGCGTATTTTCGAAATGGGGGATGCCGCCCACCACGTCGGCGCCCAGCGCGATGGCCTGTTCCATCAGGCTACGGCCGTTGGCGAAGGATTCGATGCCCTCCTGCGGAAAGGCGACGATCTGCAGATCGATCAGGTCGCGCGCTTCCGATTTGATTTCCAGCATCGCTTTCAATGCGGCGAGCGACGGATCGGTAACATCGACATGGGTGCGAACATGCTGAATGCCGTGATCGCGCAGCAGACCGATGGTGCGGTGGGCGCGGCGCTTGATATCGTCATGAGTAATGGTCGCTTTGCGCTGACTCCAGCGTTCAATCCCTTCAAACAGGGTGCCGCTCATATTCCATTCCGGCTCGCCGGCGGTCAGCGCCGCGTCCAGGTGAATGTGCGGCTCCACCAGCGGCGGCAGCACCAGGCGGCCGCCGGCGTCGATATCGTTCTCCCCGGCGGGCAGCAAGGCGCTCTGCGCGTCGATTGAAGCGATGAGCCCGTCCTGAATGCGCAGGCTATACCAGCCTGGCTGGCGGCGGAGGGCGGCGTTAATAATTTTCATGGCAACTCCTGCTGTTGTGCGTGTGACATACGCCAGATCAACAATGCGACCGACGCATTTAAGCGAAATTGTGGGTCGTCCAGGGAATGCCCGGACTGTTGTTCGATACGCTGCAGACGCTGGTGCAGCGTATTGCGGTGAATATCCAGCCGTCCGGCGGCTTTGATTAGATTACCGTTCTCCTGCAGCACGGCGTCCAGCGTTTCGATAAGCAGGTTAGGGTGTTTGCGGTGGTGTTCGAACAGCATGCCGAGCGTTTCCTGCATAAACTGCCCGACCAGCCCGGGGTCGTTCACCGCGGTCAGCAGTTTGAGTACGCCGAGTTCGCTGTAGTCGCACTGGCCCTTGTCCGGTCGCATGCTCTCCGTTACGTCCAGCGCGCGGCGGGCTTCGGCCAGCCCCTGGCTGTAGCGCGACGGCGCGTTCACCGTGGCGGATATGCCGCAGAACAGACGCAGCGGACCGATGCGGGCGTTGATACTGTGCTGCGTCTGCTGCAGCCACTGTTTCCCCTGGTGAAAGCCCTCGCTATCGGTGGGCAGCAGCAGGATAAACAGCTCTCCCAGCACAATCAGCGGCAGGCCGTCGTCCAGGCAGGCGATCTGCGCCTCCAGCTGTTGCTGTACGCGCTGTCGCGCCGACTGCAGCCGCGCTTCCGCGGCGGCGGGCGGCTGCGAGTCGAACAGCGCCTGAACGCCCGCCAGGCGCAAGGCGACCACTCTGCGCGGTTGATCCAGCGTTAACTGTAGATTATCGGCGCGCTGATGGGCAATGGCCAGGCTGGGGTACTCGCCGGTGAGCAACTGAATCAGAATATCGCGCTGCGAGCGCAGCGTCGTCTCGCGCTGGACCAGCGCGGTACCGATGAGTTGAGTGACGATCACCATCTTCAGCGAGTAAGGCTGTTCCAGCAGCGGAATGCCCAGTTCGTCCGCCAGCGCGACGACCGACGGCGGGATCGCGCGGATAAAGGCCTCTCCGGTGAGGATAACCATGCCGGCGATACCGCGCTGCTGCCCTTCGCGCAGCAACTGCAGCAGATTAAGCTCGTCGCGCGAGTGGTTGATCCCGGTGACGAAGACCAGCTCTCCGCCCATGATCCACTCGGCGATGCCTTCATTTTCCGCGACGTAATACCAGCGCACCGCGCGATGGACGCTGTGCGCTCCCGCGCGCAGCGTCAATTCCGCCAGGCCGGGCAGCGACAGGATCTCACTGACGCTCAGACTCATAGCGTCTCCCGGCTGGCGGCCGCCGGCGCGCGGCCGGTCAGCAGGGTGAACAGAATATACAGGGCGGCGGAGGCGGCGATGCCCACCAGCGGCGCGATCCACGGCGAGGCCCAGGCCAGGCCGGCGCCGATGGCGTAAGCGGCCAGTCCGCTCAGATTAAAACGCGGCAGCGTGGCGTGCTGAATGACCGGGTAATGCCCGCGGTAGCGGAACCAGTAGTCGGCCATGATAACGCCGCCGATCGGCGGGATGATTGAACCGAGCAGCACCAGGAAGGGGATTAGCATCTCATACATCCCGCCGATGGCCAGCAGAATGCCTGCGGCCGCCCCGACCAGCGTCAGCGTGCGGCGGCGCTCGGTGCGCAGCAAATGACAGGCGGCGGCGGACACGTTGTAGATGGTCGGTCCCTGAATGGTCCACAGATTCAGGCACAGCATAATGACGGCCGCGACGGACAGCCCCTGCAGCATCATCACCGCCACGATATCCGCCTGCTGATAGACGATGGCGCACCAGGCGCCGGAGACAATCATCAGGCCGTTGCCGCCGAGGAAGCTGATGAGGCTGGCGGCGACGGCGATTTTTCCGCTGCGCGACAGTCGGGTCCAGTTGGTGGCCTGGGTCGCGCCGCTGGCGAAGGTGCCGAACACCATGGTGATGGCGGCGGACCAGCTCATGGTGTTGGTCGGTGTAATGCTGGTCAGCCCTGACCAGCCGCCGGCGTCGCGGGTGGCGATCCACATGGAAACCACCAACAGGATGAACATCAACGGCACCGATACGCGCGACAACATATCCAGCCCTTTATAGCCGACCAGCGCGGTCAGGGAAAAACCGAGCCCGAACAGCACCATCAGCGGCGTGGTGAATCCGGCGGGCAGATCGAGCAGTTTCACCAGCGAGATGGCGAGAGTGGCGGTGCCCCAGGCGTACCAACCCAGTTCGGCGAAGCCGAGCAAAAAGTCGGACAGCTTGCTGCCGGACTCGCCGAAGCAGAAGCGGCCCATCAGCACCGAGTTCAGGCCGCTGCGCGCGGCGATCAGCCCGAGCGAGGCGGCATACAGCGCCAGCAGCAGGTTGCCGATAGTGGCTATCCACAGCATATCGACCAGCGGAAAAGCGACGCCCAGTTTGCCGCCGGCGAACATGGTGCCGGTAAAAAAAGTGAAGCTGAACAATACCATCGAGATAGAGAGCAGGCCCTTTCGCTGGCTTTTGGGCGCCTCGCTTAAGGGAAATTCATTCGGTTCTGACATGGTTTTTGACCTCTGTTGTACTTGCCCGCCGCCGGAATGGGTGACGATAATTCGCGGGAAACAGAGCAATTAGCGTGCCGTTTTCTCTCGTCGGCAAAGCGGGCGACCGGCACAAAATAAAATGTGCACACTGACTATTTTATTCGCTTTTTTCGCGCCTTATCGCCCTGTTATTGTGCGCTTTGCTGTGCGATGCACTGAAGTTGAGCGAGGCGCACGAACGGCTTCTGCGGCGCGCGCGGGGAACGGACTGACGCAGCGCGGTCAGCGGTGGCGCGGCGCGACAACAGAAGATAAAATAAGAGAAATTCCCGCCCGACGTTAAATAATTAGCCCTGATGTTTGCCACTGGTTTATTATCTGCTGATAAAAAATGAACATGTATACCCTTCACCGTCCAGGCGGCAGGTGCGCGGGCTTGCCAAAACGACCCGCTTCTTGCTCCGGCGGGGTCGCAATCGGTCGGTTTATCGCCCCGCCGGCGCCGCTCGCTAAGCGTCGGCGTCGTTGTCCGGTCGTCGCCCGTCAGCCGCCCGAAATCGGCCGGACGTAGGGAGGAGGAGGAAGAATACCGCGTATGCAGGCATAATGCCGCCGCGCGGCCGGGAAGCCGGAGCGGGCGCCGTTTTTCTGACGGCGTCCGTCGGCGCCCGATAATGTACCCAGAGGTCTATGTGCAGTTAACAAGTTTTACGGATTATGGTTTACGTGCATTGATATATATGGCGTCGTTACCGGACGGTCAGATGACCAGTATTTCCGAAGTAACGGATGTCTATGGCGTATCGCGTAATCATATGGTCAAAATCATCAATCAGCTCAGCCATGCCGGTTACGTCAGGGCGGTGCGAGGGAAAAACGGCGGTATTCGTCTGGGGAAACCGGCCAATGCTATCCTGATCGGTGATGTCGTCCGCGCGCTGGAGCCTCTTACGCTGGTTAACTGTCAAAGCGATTTTTGCCACATCACGCCCGCCTGCCGTCTGAAACAGGTGCTTAATCAGGCCGTTCAGAACTTCTTACTGGAGCTGGATAAACATACCCTGGCCGATATGGTCACGGACAATCCATCGCTCTACCAATTGCTGTTGGTTGAAACGCAACATGATTCAACCACCTGCTGATGACAACGGAGGAACCGCAATGTCACAAGATCCTTTTCTGGAACGAGAAGCAGAAAAATACGAATTTCCTATTCCCAGCCGGGAGTTTATTTTAGCGCATATCGCCAAACGCGATACGCCGGTGAGCCGTGAGGAACTGGCCAACGATTTGGCATTGAGCGGCGAAGAGCAACTGGAGGCGCTGCGCCGTCGCCTGCGCGCCATGGAACGCGACGGTCAGTTGGTGTTTACCCGTCGGCAGTGCTATGCCCTGCCGGAAAAACTCGACCTGCTGCGCGGCACCGTGATTGGCCACCGCGATGGCTATGGTTTCCTGCGGGTAGAGGGGCGCAAAGACGATCTCTACCTGTCGGCCGAACAGATGAAGCTGGCGATCCACGGCGATGTGGTGCTGGCGCAGCCGCTGGGGGAAGACCGGCGCGGCCGGCGCGAGGGGCGCATCGTGCGAGTGCTGGTGCCGCGCACCGGCCAGATCGTCGGGCGCTATTTCGTCGACGCCGGCACCGGCTTTGTCGTGCCGGACGACAGCCGCCTGAGCTTCGATATTCTGATTCCGCAGGATTCCATCAGCGGCGCCCGCATGGGGGCGGTGGTGGTGGTGGAACTGACTCAGCGCGCTACGCGCCGCACCAAAGCGATCGGTAAAATCGTCGAGGTGCTCGGCGACACCATGGGCACCGGCCTGGCGGTGGATATCGCGCTGCGCACCCACGATATTCCGCATGTCTGGCCGCCGCAGGTGGAAAAACAAATCAGCGATCTGCAGGAACAGGTGCCGGAAGAGGCGAAGGCAGGACGGGTCGATCTGCGTAAGCTGCCGCTGGTCACTATCGACGGCGAAGACGCACGCGATTTCGACGATGCCGTTTTCTGCGAGAAAAAACGCGGCGGCGGCTGGCGCCTGTGGGTGGCGATCGCCGACGTCAGCTACTATGTCCGGCCGGGGACGGCGCTGGATAACGAAGCGCGCGCGCGCGGCACCTCGGTCTACTTCCCGTCTCAGGTCGTGCCGATGCTGCCGGAAGTGCTGTCCAACGGCCTCTGTTCGCTCAACCCGCAGGTCGATCGCCTGTGTATGGTGTGCGAGATGACGGTGTCCGCTATGGGCAAACTTACCTCGTATAAATTTTACGAAGCGGTGATGAGTTCCCATGCGCGTCTGACCTACACCAAAGTGTGGCAGATTCTGCAGGGCCATGAAGAGCTGCGCGCGCAGTACCAGCCGCTGGTGGCGCCTCTGGAAGAACTGCACCGCATGTATAAAATGCTGGAACATGCGCGTGAGGCGCGCGGCGGCATTGGGTTCGAGACCGAAGAGGCGAAGTTTATTTTTAACGCCGAACGCCGTATCGAACGGGTCGAAGCCACGGTGCGCAACGATGCGCATAAGCTGATCGAGGAGTGCATGATCCTCGCCAACATCTCCGCCGCCCGCTTTGTCGAGAAAAGCCAGGAACCGGCGCTGTTCCGCATCCACGATCGTCCCAGTGAAGATCACGTACTGGCGCTGCGCAGCGTGCTGAATGAGCTGGGACTGACGCTAAAAGGCGGAATGAAACCGGAACCGAAGGATTACGCCGAGCTGATGAGCGACGTGGCGGGGCGTCCGGATCACGAGATGTTGCAGACCATGCTGCTGCGTTCTATGAAGCAGGCCGTCTATGACCCGGAAAATCGCGGTCATTTCGGTCTTGCGCTGACCTCGTACGCGCATTTCACCTCGCCGATACGCCGTTACCCCGATCTCTCTCTGCACCGGGCGATCAAATATCTGTTAAGCGACCAACAGAAACGCTGGACGCCGACCGGCGGCTGGCACAGCGATATGAATGAGATGCTGCAACTGGGCGTTCACTGTTCGATGACGGAGCGGCGCGCCGATGAAGCGACCCGCGACGTGGCCGACTGGCTGAAGTGCGACTTTATGCAGGATCACGTGGGCCAGGTGTTTACCGGTATTATTTCCAGCGTGACCGGTTTTGGTTTCTTCGTGCGTCTGAACGACCTGTTTATTGACGGTCTGGTACACGTCTCCACGCTGGATAACGACTACTACCGCTACGATAATGTCGGCCAGCGGTTGATCGGCGAGGCGCGCGGCCAGGTTTACCGTCTGGGCGACGAAGTTGAAATTCGCGTCGAAGCGGTGCATATGGATGAACGCAATATCGATTTCGCGCTAGTGTCCAGCAGCCGCAAGCCGCGTGGCGAAGGCAAGACCGCGCGCGATCGGGCGAAGAAACCGGCGGCGCGCGAAGCCAAACCGACGCGTCGCCGCCGTAATGGCCCGTCCGCGGCAAACTTCGAGCCGGACAGCGCGTTCCGTCCGGAGGGCGCGGCGCCGGTCAAAGGCAAAAAAGTTGCCGCCGGCCAGAAAAAAACGCTGGATAAAAGCAAAAAGAACGTGGATAAAACGCGTAAAATCGCCGCCGCCACCAAAGAAAAACGCGCGAAAAAGAAACAGGATGACTGAGGCCGCCGGCCCCCCTGTCTGGCGCATTGCGTAAAGGGCGCCTCAGGCATGCCGGCATCTGGCGGCACTTTCGCCATTAAAACTACGACGGGCAACGATCGTCGGCCGCGGAGTTAAGGCCGGAGAGCGGGCGGGAGGCTATGCGGCTCCCGCTCCGCCTGAATATCGGACTTAAGCCAACGGCTGCGCTTCGCCGCCCGTTTATGACGTTAAAGAGTATTCATGAGTGAAATTATTTACGGCATCCATGCCGTCAAGGCGCTGCTGGAGCGCGATCCGCAACGTTTTTTGGAAGTCTTTATTCTGAAAGGACGCGACGATCGTCGTCTGCAGCCGTTAATCGCCGAACTGGAAGGCAACGGTATGGCGATCCAACTGGCCAGCCGTCAGTGGCTGGATAGCCAGGTTGAAGGCGCGGTGCACCAGGGGATCCTGGCCCGCGTGCGGCCGGGGCGCCAGTATCAGGAAAACGACTTGCCGGATCTATTGGCCGGTCTGGACATGCCGTTCCTGTTGGTGCTGGATGGCGTTACCGATCCGCATAATCTTGGCGCCTGTCTGCGCAGCGCCGACGCCGCCGGCGTGCATGCGGTGATTGTGCCGCGCGATCGTTCCGCGCAGCTGAACGCCACGGCGAAAAAAGTCGCCAGCGGCGCGGCGGAAAGCGTACCGCTGATCCGCGTGACCAATCTGGCCCGCACGCTGCGGCTGCT
Source organism: Affinibrenneria salicis (assembly GCF_008710095.1). The sequence continues at coordinate 181,392 of NZ_VYKJ01000010.1, read as the reverse complement.
GCAGGAACACCATGTCTGGGTGGTGGGTACCGCGGGTGAAGCCGACCATACGCTGTATCAGAGCAAGCTCGCCGGTCCGATGGCGCTGGTGATGGGCGCGGAAGGCGAAGGTATGCGCCGGTTGACGCGCGAACACTGCGACGAACTGATCTCTATTCCGATGGCGGGCAGCGTATCGTCGCTCAATGTGTCGGTCGCCACCGGCATCTGCCTGTTCGAGGCGGTGCGTCAGCGCGGCTGATCGACGCTCGTTGCCCGGGCGATCCGCGCACTGGCGGGGATCGCCTGCACGCGCTACGCCCTGCCGCATTTCGCGGCGGGCTTCCCCTTTAGCGGTACAACACCGCGCTCGACTGCCAGATCCCCGGCAGGCGGGATTCCTGTTTCAATACGATGACATAATAACGCGCTCCGCGCGCATCGGCCTGTTGCTGAACCGCACGGTCGGCGTCGTCCGGACTGCCGTTGATCCTGACCGATAACGTACCTATTTTTTCCAGCGCGCGGCTTTGCGCCTGGTTAATCAACTGCGCCTGCCGCGTGGGCGGCGGCGGGGCGACCGGTTCAGGCGCGAATACGCTGCAGGCGGTAAGCAGAACTGAAAGCGAAAGGAGCAGTAAAGTACGCGACATCCTGTTTCCCCGTAGTCCCGTGCATGGTAGCGATGAGTTTAGCGCGCGCCGTCGTCGCCAGATATCTTTTTTTGTCGCGAAAACGGGCGGCTTACCCGGCGTCTGTTCCGTTATGCAGTCGAACAAGATCAACCAGTTATCGCGTACGTTCGCCATTCATCAATGGTGGGCGCATCCACAGGCGGCGCGGCGCACCTTTTGGCGGCAGGTGCGAGCCAAATTGGTGCATTCTTTCGCCAGCGCCTTTGGCGCGGCGCGGCCTCTCTCCGGCGTTAAATCCATTTTCTTATTATTTATTAAACCATTAGTAATGCTTTTTCGTTCTGGCACATTTATTGCGGATTGTTTTTCGGCCAGTAGAAATATAACCCTTTGGCTCTTTCAGACTCTCACAGTCGGGCATACAGCTTTATTCCAAAAATGGAACCGGAATTTTTCATTCTCAAAGAGGCGAGATCATGAATAGCAAATTTGTCAGGATAACTGTAGCAGCTGCGTTTGTTTCATCCGTTCTTTGTGCGAATAGCGCGCTGGCGGCCGAAGTAAAAATCGGGGTGGTTTTGCCATTGAGCGGGCCGCTGAGCGGTTATGGGCAACCTTCGCAGAAAGGCGTTGAGTTAGTGAACAGCATGGAGCCGACGCTGAAAAATGGCGATACGATCAAGCTGATCATCATTGATGATAAGAGCGATAAGGTTGAAGCGGCCAACGCCATGCAGCGTCTGGTGTCCAGCGATAAAGTCGATGCGGTGATCGGCGAAGTGACCTCCACCAACACGATGGCGATGACCAAAATGGCCGAAGACACCAAAACGCCGATGGTATCGCCGACTGCCACCAACGATCGCGTGACCCGCAACCGTCAGTACGTCAGCCGCGTTTGTTTCTCCGATAGTTTCCAGGGCGTGGTAGGCGCCAACCTGGCCTCGCGTGATTTAGGGGCGAAAACCGCCGCCATCATGTTCGACAGCAGCAACGACTATTCGGTTGGCCTGGCCAAATCCTTTCGCACTCAGTTCCTGAAAAATGGCGGCACCATTCCCGTTGAGGTCCAGGTGCCGGGCGGCAGTAAGGATTTCAAAGCTCAGCTCTCTACGGTTAAAGCGAAGAACGTCGACATGATCTATATGCCGATTTACTACACCGAAGGGGCGCTGATCGCGGTGCAGGCCAAACAGCTCGGGTTGAAGGTACCGGTGGTGGGCGGCGATGGCCTGGCGGCCGACCCGGTGTTCTTTAAACTGGGACAGGATGCGGTGGAAGGCTACATGACCACTGACTATTACTCGCCGAATGCAAAAGAGCAGACGCCGGAAGGCGAGAAGTTTATTAAGGCCTGGGACGCCAAATATAAAGAGCCAACCCATACCTGGGGCGCGATGACCGCCGATGCTTACAAGATGATTGTTAATGCGATGAATCAGTGCAGCGATCCGAAAGACCGGGTATGCGTCAATGAAAAAATCCGCGCCACCAGTAATTTTTCCGGTATTACCGGCGTGCTGACGCTGAAAGACGGCGACGCCATCCGCAGCGCCGTGATTAACGAAGTCAAAAATGGACAAATGGCCTTTAAGACGGTGGTTAACCCGTAATTCACCCCTTCACCTTTCAGGTTGCAGCCACGTCGGTTTTTCCTTTTTCCCCCAGCGGCGCCGTGTATCCGGCGGCTGGGGATTCGCCCGGTTAACCGTCGGGCCGCATCCTGACATTCCTGAAGTCTGGTGGGTAGATAAGGCAAATAAGGACTGAATTTATGGATGCTGCTATTTTTTTTCAGCAGGTGGTTAACGGCATGAGTCTGGGCAGTATGTACGCGCTGATCGCCATTGGCTACACCATGGTTTACGGCGTGCTGCGACTGATCAACTTTGCCCATGCTGACATTATGATGGTCGGGGCATTTCTCGCCCTGTTTGGTTCGACTTCCTTTGAGTTGCCTTTCGGCGCGGCTATTTTATTCGCTATTATTTTTTCGGCGCTGTTGGGCGTGTGCATCGATCAGATCGCCTACCGTCCTTTGCGACAGGCGTCGAAGATATCCATGTTGATTACCGCGATTGGCGTCAGCTTCTTTTTAGAAAATCTATTTAATGTGCTGTTCGGCGGCAGCCCGCGCTTCTTTGCCGCGCCGGCGTTTTTTAACCAGACGGTTTCGCTCGGCGGCATCATTATCACCAACGTCGCCTGGCTGGTGCCGCTGGTCACGCTGGCGCTGTTGGGCTGTATTCTGTTTATTCTCTATCGCACCCGGCAGGGGATGGCGATCCGCGCCGTGGCCTTCGACGTCAATACCGTGCGCCTGATGGGCATCGACGCCAACCATATTATCGCCTTCGTCTTTGCGCTGGGCAGTTCGCTGGCGGCGCTGGGCGGTATTTTCTACGCCACCAGCTATCCGACCATCGATCCGCTGATGGGGGTCTTGATCGGTCTGAAGGCCTTTGCCGCGGCGGTGCTGGGCGGCATCGGCAGCGTGACCGGCGCGGTTATCGGCGGATTTATCCTCGGCTTCACCGAAGTGGTGGCCGTGGCGGTATTCCCCGAACTGGGCGGCTATAAGGACGCCTTTGCCTTTATGTTCCTGATTCTGGTTCTGTTGTTCAGACCGGTCGGCATTATGGGTGACGAAAGACTGGAAAGGAGCCGTTTCTGATGAAAATGCCAGCCAATTCATTGACCTTATTATGTGGTTATGTGGCGTTATTCGCGCTGACGCTGCTGGTTCTGTTTATTATGCAGAACGTTTTCGACGACTATATCATCCGCATTCTGTGCAATATTTTCATCTTCATGATCCTGGCGGTGAGCTATAACCTGATTAACGGCGTCACCGGACAGCTATCGCTTGAACCTAACGGTTTTGTCGCCATCGGCGCCTATATCACGGCTTTGCTGCTATTAAGCGCCGACACCAAAATGGATATGTTTGAGATGGCGTCGCCCAGCCCGCTGATTCTGTCTTTGCATACCACCTTCCTGCCCGCGTTAATTATCAGCGGACTCTGCGCTTCGGCCGTGGCCGTTTGTCTCGCTTTCCCGGTTTTCCGGGTGCGCGGCGATTATCTGGCCATCGTCACGCTGGGATTCGGTTTTATTATTAAAATCCTGGCGATTAATAACCCGCAAATTACCAATGGCGCCATCGGGCTGAATGAAATTCCCCAGGCCAGCCACATGCTGTACTGGTGTGGTTTGATCGCGCTGATCGCCGTACTGCTTATTTTGCAGATCGTGTATTCGAAATACGGACGGGCGATGAAAGCGGTACGCGACGACGAAGACGCGGCGATCGCCATGGGAATCAATACCTTCAAAATAAAAACCTGCGCCTTTGCCACCAGCGCGTTTCTGGAGGGTATCGGCGGCGGCCTGCTGGCCTCGCTGCTGACCATTATTTCGCCCGATCTGTTCGACTTTATGCTGACCTTCCAGCTGTTGATCATCATTGTGCTGGGCGGGCTGGGCAGCACGACCGGCGCGATACTGGGGACGATTGTGGTGGTCGGCAGCGGCGAATGGCTGCGTTTCCTTGACCAGCCGCTTAATTTCTTCGGCCAGGATCTGGGCTCTTATCCCGGTCTGCGTATGGTGGTGTTCTCGCTGGTGCTGCTGGTCATTATGCTGTTCGCGCGCGAAGGGCTGCTCGGCAAACGGGAGATTTGGGAAATTAACAGGAAGCGTCAGTATGGAAAATAAGCCGATTCTCAGCGTTGATAATATCGTCATGCAGTTTGGCGGGTTGCGCGCCATCGACGGCGTGAGTTTCTCGCTTCAGCAGGCCGAGATATTTGGCCTGATAGGCCCAAACGGCGCCGGTAAAACCACGTTGTTTAACGTGATTACCTCCAACTACAAGCCGACGTCCGGTACGGTAATGTTGGGCAATGAAAAGATTACCGGCTTAAAGCCGAATCAGGTGGTCAATCGCGGCATCGCCCGCACCTTTCAGAATATCCGCCTGTTTAATTCGATGACGGTGCTGGAGAACGTATTGATTGGTTTCGATCGCTCTATCCGCTATTCCTTTATCGAGGCCGCGCTGCATATAGGGCGTTTTTTCCCGGCGGAAAAACGGGCGAAGGCGCAGGCGATGGAGATTCTCGACTATATCGGTATCGGTGAACATGCCCAATCGCTGGCGACCAATCTGAGCTACGGTAATCAGCGCAAAGTGGAGATCGCCCGTGCGCTGGCCACCTCGCCCGCGTTGCTGCTGCTGGATGAACCGGCGGCCGGAATGAACCCGCGCGAAACCAATGAGCTGGCGCAGCTGATTTTTAAAATGCGCGACGATTACCAGTTAACGGTATTGCTGATTGAGCATGATATGTCCTTCGTTAATACCCTGTGTGAACGGGTGATGGTGCTGGACTATGGCAAACCGCTGTTCAGCGGGACCACCCATGAGGCGATTAACAATAAAGAGGTGATTGCCGCGTATCTTGGAGATGTCGATTATGCTTAAAGCCGCCGATTTGCGAGTGTTCTACGGCCTGATCCAGGGGCTAAAGGGCATCGACATTGAGGTCAACAACAGCGAAATCGTCACGCTGATTGGCAGCAACGGTGCGGGAAAAACCTCGACGCTAAACGGGATTATCAATCTGGTGAAATCCACCGGCCAGGTTAATTTTCTGAATGAAGACATTTCCCACAGCCTGACGCATCAGATCGTGCGTAAAGGGCTGGCGCTGGTGCCGGAGGGGCGCAAGGTATTCACCAATTTAACCATTGAAGAAAACCTGCGCATGGGCGCCTATAACAACCCGGTTAATTTCAATTATTTGAAGGAGAAAATGTACACGCTGTTTCCGCGGCTGAAAGAGCGGCGCGCCCAACTGGCCGGCACCATGAGTGGCGGCGAGCAGCAGATGCTGGCCATAGCCCGGGCGCTGATGAGCGAACCGGTGCTGCTGATGCTCGATGAACCCAGTCTGGGGCTGGCGCCGAAGATCGTCGGTGAGATGTTCAATATTATTAAGCAACTGCAGCGGGACAATATCACTATCCTGCTGGTTGAACAGAATGCCACCGCCGCTTTAAAGATTGCCGATCGCGCCTATGTGCTGGAGAACGGGAAAATTGTTCTGCAGGGCCAGGCGCAGGAGATTCTGGCTAACCCCGAGGTGAAAAAGATGTATCTGGGCGGATAATCCGCCATTCGCCGGCGCAGGAAGACATTGGCGGCGCGCCGGCGTTTATTTTCCCGGCGATGCCGACCGCGCGCCGTCCCTTACTCGCCTTTATTGTCTGCGCCGCATTCTGAAAAAACAGGAATATATTGCACGGTCGCGCGCGCTGGCGTATTATGCCGGCGTTTTCATTTCCCCATTCATTCTTACTGCAAAGGAGGCGACATCATGACTCATTATTCTCTGACCCTTTGCAGGTTTGATCTGGATTAATTTCCGCCGCTTCGTTTTCCGCGTATTGTCCCGATCACGCCTGCCGTAAATCATTTAACCCTTCATCTTTCAGGCTGCAGGCGAATTAGCTCGTCCGATTATTCAGCCCGTTGCTGGCCTGGCGTTTAGCCAGAACCGTGGGCGTTCGCTCGCCCGTCGTCTGCTGCATCGCGAAAGGTATTGGGTCTCTATTGTTAATTGATCGACAGGATTGACCTATGGGCAATACTATTCGCTCTGTCGCGCCGCGGGTAAATATCATCGCGTCGGCAGAGACCTGGATTGAAGATAAAGCCATCCAGCAACTTATTACTACCGCACAACTGCCGGGCATGGTGAGCGTATCCGGCATGCCGGACTTACATCCGGGGCGCGGTTACCCGATTGGCGCCGCTTTTTTCTCGCAGCGACGTTTTTATCCCGCGCTGGTCGGCAATGATATTGGTTGCGGCATGGCGCTCTGGCGCACGGATCTGACGGCCGGCAAAATATCGCTGGATAAGCTGGAAAAACGGCTGGGAAATATTGATGAACCACCGGACGAGATTAATGAGTTGCCGTCGGAGTTTGCCGAACTGCCATATTCTCCCGGCACCATCGGCGGCGGCAATCACTTTGCCGAGCTGCAGCAGCTTGATGAAATCTATCAGCCGGCGCGACTCGGCGCGTTGCTGCCGGACACGCGGCAACTGCTGCTGTTGGTTCACAGCGGTTCACGCGGACTCGGACAGGCGATTCTGGAACAGCATGTGCGCGCGTTCGGCCATCGCGGGCTGGAACAGGATACGCCGGAAGCCGCCGGTTATCTGAGTCAACACCAACTGGCGCTGCGCTTCGCGGCATATAATCGACAGTGCATCGCGCAACGCATGTTGCGCCGCTGGCACAGCGACGGCGAAGCGCTGCTGGATGTTAACCATAATTTGGTCGCGCCGGCCGTTATCGACGGCGTGTCCGGCTGGCTGCACCGCAAGGGGGCTACCCCGGCCGATTGCGGTCTGGTGGTGATCCCCGGCTCGCGCGGCGATTACAGTTATCTGGTGCGGCCGTTGCCGCATGCCGTCAGCCTGTTTTCTCTGGCGCACGGCGCCGGCCGCAAATGGATGCGCGCCGAATGCAAAGGGCGGCTGGACCAGCGTTACAGCATGCAGCAGTTAGCGCGCACGGCATTTGGCAGCCGGGTGATTTGCCAGGATAAACAGCTGATGTTTCAGGAAGCGCCGCAGGCGTATAAACCCATCGATACGGTGATATCGTCGATGGAGCAGGCGGGTCTGATAGAACCGATCGCCCGGCTGAAGCCGGTGCTGACCTACAAGACCCGGGGGAATGCGCAATGATCCTGATACAACTTTCGGCGGCGCAGGGGCCTGATGAATGTATGCTGGCGACGGCTAAGGCGCTGCGGCGCCTGATGCAGGAAGCGAAGGCGATCAATGTCGAACTGGAGCTGGTGGAGTCGGAAGACGGCGATCGGCCGGGGACGCTGCGTTCCGCGCTGGTGTTGCTGCGCGGGGAACAAGCGGAAACGCTGGCCGATAATTGGTGCGGCACCCTGCAGTGGACCTGCGCCAGCCCGTGGCGCAAAGGTCCGGGACGCAAAAACTGGTTTATCGGCGTCACCCGCTTTACCCCGCAGCAGACCTTTAGCGACGGCGAAATTCGGTTTACCACGCTCAAAGCCTCCGGGCCGGGCGGGCAGCACGTCAATAAAACGGAGTCCGCCGTGCGGGCTACGCACGTCGCCAGCGGGATCAGCGTTAAGGTACAGTCGGAGCGCAGTCAGCATGCTAACCGGCGTCTGGCCGCTTATCTCATTGCCTGGCAACTGCAAAACCGCCGCCAGCAGCGCGAGGCGCAACTGCGCGCGCAGCGCCGCCAGTTTCACCACGAGGTGGAGCGGGGCAATCCGATTCGCGTGTTCAGAGGCGAAGGATTCGAGCCGGCCTGAGCCGCGCTGTTGCGGTGAACGACGCAAGGCGAAAACGACGCGCCCGCGCCATAATACGACCTTCAGCGGAGGCGCTGGCTGATGACAACGTTCGTTATCAGCCAGCGCGCGACGAGGGGCGTAGCGGCGTTGTCCGCCGTCGCATCTCTCTATTCGGCAGGCCCGGATATTTCGGGCTTACCGGCGACCTGTCTGCCGCCTGAACGGAAGCGCATGCCACCGTTCAGGTTGATGACAATGTTCGTTATCAGCCAGCGCGCGACGAGGGGCGTAGCGGCGTTGTCCGCCGGCGCATCTCTCTATTCGGCAGGCCCGGGGATTTCGGGTTTACCGGCAACCTGTCTGCCGCCTGAACGGAAGCACATGTCTCCGCTCTGGTTGATGACAATGTTCGTTATCAGGGGACGTGCGACGAGGGAGCGTAGCGGCGTTGTCCGCCGGCGTTTCCCTCTATTCGGCAGGCCCGGGTATTTCGGGCTTATCGGCGACCTGTCTGCCGCCTGAACGGAAGCGCATGCTCCGCTTATCCTGGGCGCCAGCGGGGACAACGTTTACCGCAGCCGGATGCTGCGGTTCATATTGCCGTATTTTAGCTAAGCCATTGCGTATTTATTTTTATCTGCCGCGATATTTGGCGCTATGGTAATACGATCCGACGGGTATTTACGGGGCAGCGTAATGTCTGGCCTGGCGTCGGGTTGAAACCGCGTCGGAGGCTGCGGTCGACCGGCGCCGTCCTCCCCTGAAAGACGGGGCGGGGCGTTAAACATGGATTTTCAGCGTATTAGCGGGACCAAAAATGAACCAGTCTGTAGTTGAAATGGCCGTCGAGATGGTCAACGGCATTGAGGTGATTCACTCCGCACCGGCCGGAATGCGCGATCGGGCGCTGCCGACGATTTTTTTCTTTCATGGCTATACCTCGTCAAAAGAGGTGTATTGCTACTTTGGCTATGCGCTGGCGCAGGCCGGATTTCGCGTGATTGCGCCGGACGCCGCAATGCATGGCGCGCGCTATGACGGCGACGAAGCGCGCCGGCTGCGTCATTTCTGGGATATTTTTCAATCGAATGTGCAGGAACTGCCGGCGCTGGCGGCGGAATACCGCCGGCGCGGTCTGATCGCGCAGGAGAGGATCGGCGTGTGCGGCGCGTCGCTGGGCGGTATGACGGCGCTGGCCAGTATGGCGCGCTATCCGTGGATCAGCGCGGCGGCCGTGTTTATGGGCTCGGGCTATTTCTCTTCCCTTTCGCGCTCGTTGTTCCCGCCGGTGGCGCCGGACAGCCCGGATGCGGAACAGATCCTGCAGCCGCTGGCCGACCGTCTGGCGGAATATGATGTCGCCCCGCGCCTGGCGGCGTTGGCCGACCGGCCGCTGCTGCTGTGGCACGGCGAGGCGGACGATCTGGTGCCGTTCCAGCAAAGCGTGCGCTTGCGTGAGGCGCTAACGCAGCGCGGACTGGCTGGAAAACTGACCTGGCTAAGCGAGCCCGGCATCGGGCATAAAATCACCCCGTCCGCGCTTCAGGCGGGCGTGACGTTTTTCAACCGTATATGGCCGGATAAGGGCGACGTCCTGTCTAAAGGATAATAGCTATATGATCCTACCCACGAATAATGGACACACTGTTAAGCGAGTAAAATCGTTAACAAGATGAACCATGATGCAAACAAAATTGGTGAAGAGAACATCGCGTAATCCAGAAACCCCGCAGTTTCGCCGGCAGACGCTGGCTCTTGCCGACCGTATCGGTGTCGCCAACGCGGCCCGGCCTGCAGAATCTCAGCTCTACGCCTCGAGGTAAACAACGCCAGCAACGCTCCGCCTCTGAGCGTGAGCAGTTGCTGGCAACGGAGAATGTCCGTATTAAAACGCCAGCTTGCTGAACGGCAGAAGGGACTGATCATTCTCCAAAAGGCGGCCATCTGCTTCGCCAATTGCCTGAAGTGAAGTACGGTTTTATGCAACAGCATCGGGCGAAATTTTTAGTGAAAAGCCTGGTCCGCGTACTGTGCGTCTCGCGCGGCGGCTGGTATGCGTGGCTGAAACGCCGACAGACGCCCTCTCCGCGTCAGATGCGTCGCCAGCGGTGTGATGAGCGGGTGGCCGAAGCCTTTATTCAGGCAAAACAGCGCGATGGCGCGCCCCGTCTGACACTCGCAGGGAGGATGAAACCGGCGATATTTGAATATTGAGATTGATTACAGCCGGCGGCATAGCGCCTGTTGCGGGGTAAGCCCGATATAATTTGAGGAAAGCAATCTTGCTTAAGGCCGTGTCCACCCGTTACCGGGCAAGATCCGTTCAGTCTGGCGGTTTCCAGCCTGGCGCCATGAGTTGTCCTGCGCCGCGCGCCGCGACCTGGTAAAAGGCCGGTTTTTTCGTCCAACGGCCTCCGGGCGTTTTCAGCGTGCGGACCACATCAATTCGCTGCGTCGCTGCCTGCGAGGTGGATGGGTCAGATTTTACAAGATAATCGCAATCCACCTTGTGTTCCTGGGCCGGGGCCAATATAATTACGCGTCATTTTTTCAGCCGTTCACAAACACGTTCCTTGCTTCCATGGGCCACGGCTGACCCTGACAGGAGGCTGAATAATCCGTAAGGAGCAATTCGATGCGTCATTACGAAATCGTTTTTATGGTTCATCCTGACCAGAGCGAACAGGTTCCAGGCATGATCGAACGCTATACCGGTGCTATCACAGCAGCGGAAGGCAAGATCCATCGTCTGGAAGACTGGGGCCGCCGTCAGCTGGCTTACCCGATCAACAAACTGCACAAAGCGCATTACGTTCTGCTGAACGCCGAAGCGCCGCAGGAAGTGATCGATGAGCTGGAAACAAACTTCCGCTTCAACGACGCCGTTATCCGTAGCATGATTATGCGCGTTAAACACGCGGTAACCGAAGCTTCCCCGATGGTTAAAGCGAAAGACGAACGCCGTGAGCGTCGTGAAGATTTCGCCGATGCCAGCGATGATGCTGAAGCTGGGGATTCTGAAGAGTAATTGCCGTGGAGACGGCTAATCGTCTGGTATTGTCTGGCACCGTGTGCAAGACCCCCATTCGTAAGGTCAGTCCCTCCGGTATTCCCCATTGTCAGTTCGTGCTTGAGCATCGTTCTGCGCAGCAGGAAGCCGGATTCAGCCGACAGGCGTGGTGTCGTATGCCCGTCATTATTAGCGGACAGGCATCACAGGCAATTACCCACAGTATAACGGTCGGTGTGCAACTCATCGTGCGGGGTTTCATTAGCAGCCATCAAGGTCGCAATGGGCTAAGCCGGATGGTGTTACATGCCGAGCAGATTGAATTGATAGATTCTGGAGACTAGCCAAATGGCACGTTATTTCCGTCGTCGCAAGTTCTGCCGTTTCACCGCGGAAGGCGTTCAAGAGATCGACTATAAAGACATCGCTACGCTGAAAAACTACATCACCGAAAGCGGTAAAATTGTCCCGAGCCGTATCACCGGTACTCGTGCAAAATACCAGCGTCAGCTGGCCCGTGCTATCAAGCGCGCGCGCTACCTGTCTTTGTTGCCGTACACTGATCGTCATCAGTAATCGGCCACTGTCCATTAACGACTTTGAGAGGATAAGGTAATGCAAGTTATTCTGCTTGATAAAGTAGCAAACCTGGGCAGCCTGGGTGAGCAGGTAAACGTTAAAGCGGGCTATGCCCGTAACTTCCTGGTTCCGCAGGGTAAAGCTGTCCCGGCAACCAAAAAGAACGTTGAGTACTTCGAAGCGCGCCGCGCCGAACTGGAAGCCAAACTGGCCGACGTTCTGGCCGCTGCTGAAGCTCGCGCAGCTAAGATCACTGAACTGGCAACGGTAACCCTCGCGTCTAAAGCAGGCGATGAAGGCAAACTGTTCGGTTCTATCGGTACGCGTGATATCGCTGATGCGGTAACGGCGGCCGGTGTTGAAGTTGCTAAAAGCGAAGTTCGTCTGCCGAACGGCGTTCTGCGTACCCTGGGCGATCATGAAGTGAGCTTCCAGGTGCACAGCGACGTTTTCGCGACGCTGAACGTTGTGGTTGTTGCTGAAGCATAATTTTGCTGCGGCGCACCGGACTGGCCTGTGGGCCCGTCCACCGCTAAAACGCCGGCCTTTGGGCCGGCGTTTTGCTATTCATCGCGCCGGAAACCGGCTGCATTACGGTCTGCGCTGAAAGGCGCCGTCGGACTGGCGTATAAAGCGAATGGTCTGATTATCCGTGGTATCAATCTCCAGTCGGGCGACCATGCCCTGGCTATTTAACTGAATCCTGACCTCCTGGCCGGCGCGCAAGTCGCTCAGCGGCCTTTCGCGTCCTTCCACCTGCGCCATGGCGAAGACATCGCTGACCGGCAGATTATTATCGCGAAACAGCTGTGCCAGCGTCTGACCCGACGCAATTTGATAACGTTGCCAGTTCACCTGGCGCGCAGCGGACGGCGGCGCGGCCGGTTCTCCTGTCAGGTTCGCCTGCAGGGGGGCCGTTTCCTGTTGCGGGCCGCTATCGGTCGGCGGGCTGTGCGGCACGGACGGCGGCGTGTAAGGCAGCAGCAGCGCCAGCAGCAGGATGCCGATCGCAATCAGTACGCCGCGCCGGTGCGCGTAGGGCAGCGGTTCCATCCAGTGGTAATGGTCGGGAAGGTGCCAGATTTTGCTCAGCAGCCCACGGATTTGCCGCCCCAGTGACTGAAACACAGAAGCGCCGCCGGCTGCGCCAGCCGGTGTGCGACGCCATAAACGCAGAGCGGTGTGGAGTAACGACTGATAGTCCCAGGCGGTTTTCCGTTTTCCGGGCGCAATCCTCCTCATGATGACCTCTCTTTCCGCGATATTGAAGATAATGTACGCCATCAACCGGATGTGTCGGTTAATGCGTTAATTTTTAAGGCCTCAGACACAGTGAATCCCGCGCATCCGCGCAGGCGCGACTCTCGGATGACATGTCGCGCTCGCATACAGGATTTTACCCTAATCCGCTGCGCTGTTATGCTGCTGTCTCGATTTTTTACAGATTAAAGGAACATTCATGACAACCCCTTCTTATGAGAGCGTCGAAGCGCAGGCAAGTTACGGTATCGGTTTACAGGTAGGTCAGCAGTTGCAGGAGTCGGGCCTGGAAGGTTTACAACCGGAAGCGCTGCTGGCTGGCTTGCGTGATGCCCTGGAGGGAAATACGCCGGCGGTGCCCGTGGATGTGGTCCATCGCGCGCTGCGTGAAATTCATGAACGCGCCGATGCGGTACGCCGCGAGCGGCAGAAATCTCTGGCGCAGGACGGCCAGCGCTTCCTGGCGGAAAATGCGCAGAAGGAAGAGGTGAGCAGCACGGAATCCGGCCTGCAGTTTCGCGTATTGACTCAGGGCGAGGGCGGCATTCCGTCGCGCCAGGATCGCGTGCGGGTGCATTACACCGGCCGCCTGATTGACGGCACCGTATTCGACAGCTCGGTGCAGCGCGGCCAGCCGGCGGAATTTCCGGTCAGCGGCGTGATTCCCGGCTGGATCGAAGCCCTGACGCTGATGCCGGTCGGCTCCAAATGGGAGCTGTATATCCCGCAGGAACTGGCTTACGGCGAACGCGGCGCCGGCGCGGCTATTCCGCCGTTCAGCGCGCTGATTTTCGAAGTGGAGCTGCTGGAGATCCTGTAAGCGCCAGGCGCGATTAGGATAAGAGACACAAAAAGAAGGCACCCGACGGGTGCCTTTGGGCTAATGAGGCGGCGGCTTATTTCGCCAGCCGGTCGGCGATGGCGGCCACGCGCTGACCGTAGGCCTTACCGGTGGCCAGATCGCCGTCAACCACTTCATCGACGCTGGCATCGGAAGGGGTCTGCGCGAGAAAACCGACCGATCCGCCGAGACTATTTACATCGCTGCGCGTCGATGTTTTCGTATTGGCGGGCAGATTCCCCAGGCTGACCCAGATGCCGCCGTGCTGCGAAGCCAGCGTCTGCAGGGAAATCAGCGTGACTTGCTTATCGCCGTTCAGACTGGCGCTGTTGGTAAAGCCGCCGAAAACCTTATCGCTCCAGGCGCGGCTAAACCACTGTTTAGAACTGGCGTCGGCAAATTTCTTAAACTGCCAGCTTGGGCCGCCCATATAGGTAGGCGTGCCGAAAATGATGGCGTCGGCAGCCGCCAGCGCCGCCCACTGCGCTTCGCTAATGTTGCCTTCGGCGTCGATGGCGATCAGTTCCGCGCCGGCGCCTTGCGCAACCGCTTCGGCCAGACGTTCGGTATGACCATAACCAGAATGGTAAATCACAATAACTTTTGACATAGCAGCCTCGTACTCAGTTTTAAACACGGATTAACATTATCACCTGGCCATCGCTGTATCAGCGCGCCGGTGATTTCCGCCGGATACAAAGTTATATACCCGTCATACTTTAAGCTGCAGGCGCGTTGACTGCGCTCAATTCTTCGGCCTGTTTCTGGGTTTTCCCATGTGGAGACGCCGGCGGCGGCGCTAACATCCGCGCCCGGCGGAGTTATCGTTCCCATGCCGCATAATGAGCCGCATGAATGCGTATCGCCCGTCAAGGACCAACGCTGCGCGTTGTTTCAAAACGATAACGTTTTGTCCTGCAACTCAAATTATTCAGGATATGATAATAGTACAACGGTACGGCGGCGTCTTATTCTTTGACTGAGGGCGCGCGTTCAGGTATCGATTGCCGCGTCGGGTAACGCGCCAGCCGGCGCGTTACCCGGATAAATCAGCGGGCGTAAGTCCGCCGCGCGTTACGGCCGCTGCAGGTCGATGCGGTACAGGGCGAAACCATGCTCATCCTGGCCGATCCGCGTGAGCGGGTACTGCGCTTTTTCGGCGATGAAGGCCGCCGCTTTGCTGTCCGGCGACGTTTCGAAACGGATGTCCAGCGCCACCTTGCTGTTAATGGGCGCCAGCCGCCAGTTATTATCCGCCTGCGGCGTGACCTCGCCGACCTTTTTCGTTTCCTCGCCAATCCAGGCGGTCAGGACGGCGCGGTTTTCGTCCGGCGCGGCAAAGACGACCTGGTCGCCGCCTGTGCCCGAAAAGCTCCCGCCGTAGGCGCGATAATTATTGGTGGCGATCAAAAACTGCGCGTTGGGATCGATCGGTTTGCCGAGGTAGCTCAGTTGCTGAATACGTTCAGCCTGTGGGTTAATCAGGCGGCAGTCGCCGTCGTAACGCGCCGGTTGCGTGACATCGATCTGATAGCTGACGCCGTCGATCACATCGAAATTATAGCTGCGGAACCCCTCCCAGTTGAGCAGCGATTGCGGCTTGGTCTGGTTGACGTCGATCCGATTAAACTGGCCGGCCGAACATTCCAGCCACTCTTTGACATTGCGTCCGCTGACTTTCAGTACCACCAGCGTATTCGGGTAGAGATACAGATCGGCGGCATTGCGCAAGGTCAGCTGACCCTTCGCCACTTCCACATAGCTGGTCGGATCGTCTTTACGTCCGCCCGCCTTAAACGGCGCGGCGGCGGACAACACCGGCAGGTTGGCCAGTTCCGGATTGCCCTGAATGACATGTTCGCTATAGGCGCGCTGCGCGTTATTCACGATTTGCACGGTCGGATCGTCCTGGATCAGCGCCAGATAGCTGTACATATTATCGCTGGCTTTGCCGATAGGCTGGCTGACGAATTCGCGTGTTTTCTGGTGGGCCTCGGCGAGTAACTGCGTCAGGCGCGCGTCCGGCGCCGCCAGCGACTTCCGCCCGGCCTTATCGTAAATCGGACGCGCTTCGGCGCGGGATTCGGCCACCCGCCACTGGCCGCCGTCGTTATTCAACACCAGATCGACCACTCCCAGATGATCGCCCCAGCGGCCGGGCATCACCGCCGGGACGCCATTCAGCGTGCCGCGGGCGATATCCGCCCCGGGGAGCGCGGCGAAATCTTTGTGGGGGAACAGCGCGTGGGCATGGCCGAATACGATGGCGTCAATGCCCGGCACCTGGCTGAGGTAGTAGACCGAGTTTTCCGCCATCGGCTTATAGGGCTCGGAAGAGAGACCGGTGTGGGCAAGGACGATGACCACATCGGCGCCCTGGCGGCGCATCTCCGGCACCCATTTTTTCGCGCTGGCGGTGATATCTTCCACCGTGACTTTGCCGGTCAGATTCATTTTGTCCCAGGTCATTACCTGCGGCGGCACAAAGCCGATGTAGCCGATGCGCAATGTGTGACGTTTGCCCGCTCTGTCCGTCACGCTCTTTTCTTCCATCAGCCACGGCCTGAACAGCGGTTTACCGCTGGCGACGTCGATCACGTTGGCGTTTACATAGGGAAAATTCGCGCCGGACAGCGCTTTGCGCAGATAATCCAGCCCGTAGTTGAATTCGTGATTACCGATAGTCCCCACCGAGTAATCGAGCGTATTCATCACCTGATAAATCGGATGAATCTCGCCGTCGGCCAGTCCTTTTGCCGCTATATAATCACCCAGCGGGCTGCCCTGAATCAGATCGCCGTTGTCGACCAGTACGCTATTGGTCGCCTGTTGACGCGCGGCCTGAATCAGGCTGACGGCGCGCACCAGGCCAAATTGTTCGGTCGGCAGGTCTTTGTAGTAGTCGAAATCCATCATATTGCTGTGCAGATCGGTGGTTTCGAGAATGCGGAAATCGACCGTGGCGGCTGAGGCGGTTGCCGGAATGAGTATGGCAAGCAGGGAAATGACTAAAGGGTGCTTCATTACTTCGCTCCTGATGAAACCAGAATAACAAATATACCCGGTAATACGGCCAGTTGCAGATACGTTGGCCTTGTTGCCCGACCCACGTGCGGGTCTGGCCCGGAAAGGACTAACGCACGGCGTTGTTCGAAACGACAACGTTTTGTTCCGCGACTCGAATTTTCAGGGTATGAAATAAAGAGAGATCGTTTGCCATAATATAGTGTGAATGTGACAGCGCATCAGTCGGCGCGCCACGTGTGGCTTCACTCTGTTTCCTTTCCGCGCGCCAGCGTGGACGGCTGGAGTTGGGGCGGCGGAGCGGCTATTCTTTAGGTCATTCGTCTCCGGGCTGTCGGTTATCCCGCGATGAGCGGCGTTCCGATTAATGAGGTAGCTAATGTTAGAGCAAATTTGTCAGCTGGCGCGCGATGCCGGCGCTGAGATTATGCAGGTCTATCAGGGGCATCAGCCGCTGAACGTCATGCATAAAAAAGATGATTCGCCGGTTACGGCGGCCGACCTGGCGGCGCATCGGGTGATTAAACAGGGGCTGAGCGCGCTGTTTCCCGCCGTCCCGCTACTGTCGGAAGAGGATCCTCCATCCTGGCAGGTACGTCAGCACTGGCAGCGCTACTGGCTGGTCGATCCGCTGGACGGTACTAAGGAATTCCTGCATCGTAACGGCGATTTTACCGTGAATATTGCGCTAATCGAGCAGGGGCAGCCGGTGCTGGGCGTCGTCTATGTTCCGGTGACCGGCGTGATGTATGCCGCCGCCGACGGTAAAGCCTGGAAGGAAGAGCAGGGCGTCCGGCGAGAGATTAAAGTGCAGGACGCTCGTCCGCCGCTGGTCGTGGTGAGCCGTTCGCATCTGGATAGCGAACTGAAGGATTATCTGCATCAACTGGGCGAACACCAGACGGTGGCGGTGGGATCGTCGCTGAAGTTCTGCCTGGTGGCGGAAGGTAAGGCGCAGCTTTACCCGCGCTTTGGGCCCACTAACGTGTGGGATACGGCGGCTGGTCACGCCGTAGCCGCCGCCGCCGGCGCACAGGTTAATGACTGGCAGGGACAACCGCTGTCATATCTGCCGCGCGAATCGTTCCTCAACCCCGGTTTCCGCGTTTCGCTTTTCTGAATCGCAGCGGGTGATAGCATCGGCTATCACCCGCTCGATGCGTCATCCCACCGCCGCGTCTGTTTCCTCGTTTCGCTTGTTCCCCTTACCGTCATATTTTTTGACGTTTTTTACCATGTCGCTGTCTTCGTCCGGTCATATTTGTGCACTACATTAGCTTTCCTCAGCCGGGCCGCCCGCATTTTGTTGTTCGCGCGGCCGTTCAGACGGCGCTTTTTCGTGGTTCGATAAACTACTGCTGTTTGAAGGTTTATTCTGTAGGGCTGCTAATAGTATTAAAAGCTGTCTGTAATAATATGTAAAAGCAGCAAAGAATTCTGTCAATGCAGGAACTAACGGCGCTTATACTACACTAACAGTATGCATCTGATTGATGCGTCGCGGGCGATAACGGATTCGGACGCCGCGGCAGCGTAAAGTAAACGGGAGGAGAGTAAAAAGATGAGAATCTTCGAACGATACAATCCCATCAAGGTCGCCACCTATGTTAAAACCCTATTTCGCGGCCGGATCTATATTAAAGGGATTGGGGCATTTGAATTCGATTACGGCAAAATTTTGCTGCCGAAGATACGTGATAAAAAGCATTTTCTGGTGATGTCTGAGGTGAACCGGCAGGTGATGCGCCTGCAAACGGAAATGGGTTAGCCTTGACCGCACAGCCATTAAGACGGCCCCCGATGGGGGCCGTCGTCGTTCAGGCGTTAAGGCGTCTGCGGCGCTTCATCGCCGCTTCTGGCGCCGCCGGCATTCGCGCCGGAAGGCGCCTTTTCCTCAATGCGCGTGACCAGCAACTGGTCGATTTTGTAGCTATCGATATCCACCACCTCGAATTTATAGCCTGAGAAGCGGACAAAATCGGTGCGTTTGGGGATCTTGCGCAGCATATACATCATGAAACCGCCGATGGTTTCATAGTTATCGGAGTGGGGAAACTCATCGATATCCAGTACGCGCATCACGTCATCGATCGGCGTGCCGCCTTCCACCAGCCATGAGTTTTCGTCGCGGGCCACGATCTGTTCTTCCAGTCCCTGACCAACCAGATCGCCCATCAGGGTGGTCATCACGTCGTTCAGGGTGATAATGCCCACCACCAGCGCGTATTCGTTCAGGATAACCGCGAAGTCTTCGCCGGCGGTTTTAAAACTTTCCAGCGCCTCGGACAACGTTAATGTATCCGGTACGATCAGGGCGGAGCGAATCTGCACCCCGCTGTTTAGCGCCAGACTCTGGTTGGCCAGCACGCGGTTGAGCAGATCTTTGGAGTCGACATAGCCGACGACCTGATCGATGCTGCCGTCGCACACCAGGAACTTCGAGTGCGGCTGCTGGGCGATCTTCTCTTTGATATGTTCTTCGCTCTCCAGCAGTTCGAAATAGACCACGCTTTCGCGCGAAGTCATCGACGACGGCACCGTGCGGGATTCCAGCTCAAACACGTTTTCAATCAGCTCGTGTTCCTGTTTGCGCAGCACCCCGGCCAGCGCGCCGGCCTCCACAACAGCGTAAATATCGTCCGACGTGATGTCGTCTTTGCGCACCATCGGCAGCTTGAGCAGGCGGAAAATAATATTGGCCATACCGTTAAACAGCCAGACCAACGGGCGGAATACCAGCAGGCAGAAGCGCATCGGGTTGATGATCCGGACAGCCACCGCTTCCGGCGCAATCATCCCGATGCGTTTCGGGGTCAGGTCGCCCAGCAGAATAAACAGGCTGGTCACCAGGACAAAGGAGCAGAAGAAGCTGATTTTGCTGACCAGTTCGTCGGGAAACATGCGGGACAAAACGGCATCGAACAGCGGAGAGAAGGCGGCGTCGCCGATGATACCGGCCAGGATGGCCACGGCGTTGACGCCAATCTGAATAACGGTAAAGAAGATCCCCGGCGTTTCCTGCAGTTGCAGCACCAGGCTGGCGTTGAGATTGCCCTCATCGGCCATCTGTTTAAGTTTAATTTTGCGCGAGGCGGCCAACGAGATCTCCGACATCGAGAAGAACGCGCTCACGGCGATCAGAAAAAGAATCAGTAATATACTGTTTAACATAATTTATTAACATTGGCCCGGCAGGGCGTCTGCTATCCTCAGGAAGGCATTCATAATCTAAGGTAACCAGGCGGAAGCCGTTACCGCGGCTGGAGTTCAGCCAAAAAACATTATTTTCTACGATCAACGATGCCGGGTGAATAAGATCACCCGGCATCAGAGGCCGGATACGGCGGCGCTAGTATAACAGCAGTGGTGAGAATACCGCCAGTCGTCAACGCTGCGGCGGCAGGCAAACGCCGATGCCGCCCAGGCCGCAGTAGCCCTGCGGGTTTTTATACAGATACTGCTGATGTTCGTCCTCGGCGTAGTAGAACGGGCCGGCGGCTTCGATCTGCGTGCTGATGGCGCGCGTATCGCCCGCCGCGCGCATCGCTTCGGCGAACTGCTGGTAGCTCAGGCGCGCGGCCTGTTCCTGACGCGGCGAAAGGGGGTAGATCGCCGAACGGTATTGGGTGCCGATATCGCCGCCCTGGCGCATGCCCTGCGCCGGATCGTGATTTTCCCAGAACAGCCGGAGCAACTGTTGGTAGCTGACGACGGCGGGATCGAACACCACCCGCACGGCTTCGGCGTGGCCGGTTCGTCCGGTGCAAACTTCGCTATAGGTCGGGTTTGGCGTATAGCCGCCGCTGTAGCCGGCGGCGGTGCTGTAAACGCCGTCCTGTTGCCAGAACAGGCGCTCCACGCCCCAGAAGCAGCCCATCGTGAAGATGGCGACCTCATGGTTGTCGGGGATCGCGTCCATTGGGTGGCCGTTGACGGCGTGCGTCGCGGCGACGGGCATGGTTGTCGTGCGGCCAGGCAGGGCGTCGGCCTGGCTGATTGGTTGAGTTTTATCCACGTATAACTCCCGGTGTTACGCCATTGATAAGCTGCGCCCAGCATAGCGGAGAAGAAAGCGGATGTCTCCTCGCCACGTTCGCCGAGTAATGTTACGGTTATGTACGTTACCGACGCAGCATTTTTGGGATTTACAGGTTAAAATTTATCTTTAACCGATAAAACCAGTTTTTACATCTGGTGCAATCGGGAAATTCAGTGACGATTTTTCAGGACATTAAGAAATTCATTTAAGGAGTCAGTGTGTCACGATACCGTGCCTTCTGTTTATTATGCGTGCTGCTGGTGACTCCATCCGCCTGGGCGGCGAATGTGCGTTTACAGGTTAGCGGGCTGAGCGGGGAACTGCAGAAAAATGTCCGCGCACGGTTATCGACGATTGGCGCCGACGAAGTCAGCGCGGACGGGCGTTTTCGCGCGCGGGTCGATGAAGCGATCCGGCACGGGCTACGGGCGCTGGGCTATTACGATCCGCAAATAGATTTTGAGTTTCGTCCGGCGGTGAACGGCGGGCGTCCGGTGTTGCTGGCGCGGGTGACGCCGGGGGAGCCGGTGAAAATCGCCGAAGTGAACGTCACGCTGCGCGGCGGCGCGAAAGAAGACAAAGATTATCAGCAGTTGCTGCGCACCGGCGTCCCGAAGAGCGGCGCCATACTGAACCATGCTGACTACGATAGCTTCAAAAATTCTTTCAATAGCCTGGCGCTGCGCAAGGGCTACTTTGACGCCCGTTTCGCCGAGAGCCGGCTCGGCGTTATTCAGGAACAGCGTAAGGCCTTCTGGGATATCGATTTTGACAGCGGGCAGCGCTATCGCTTCGGCAAGGTAAATTATCAGGGCTCGCAGATTCGGGAAGACTACCTGCAGAATCTGGTGCCGTTCCATGAAGGCGATGATTACAGTACGGAAGACCTGGGCGAGCTGAACCGCCGGCTGTCGTCCACCGGCTGGTTCAACTCCGCCGTGGTATCGCCCGATTTTAGTCAGTCGAGAGAAACCAAAGTGCTGCCGCTCGACGCGGTAGTGACGCCGCGCACCCGCAACACTATCGAAACCGGCGTCGGTTACTCGACCGACGTCGGGCCGCGCGTCAAGGCGACCTGGAAAAAGCCGTGGCTGAATTCACGCGGCCACAGCCTGGAAAGCAGCGCCAGCATTTCCGCGCCCGAGCAGTCGCTGGACTTCAGCTACAAGATTCCGCTGCTCAAAAATCCGCTGGAGCACTACTACCTGCTGCAAGGCGGCTTTAAGCGCGAGGATCTCAACGACACCAAATCGGATTCAACCACCCTCAATGTGGCGCGCTACTGGGATCTGTCCAGTGGCTGGCAGCGTTCGGTCAATTTGCGCTGGAGCCTGGATCACTTTACCCAGGGCAGCGTAACCGACACCACGATGCTGCTTTACCCGGGCGTCGGTATTAATCGCACCCGCCAGCGCGGCGGCCTGATGCCGGTATGGGGCGATTCGCAGCGCTACTCGATCGATGTCTCCAACACCACGTGGGGTTCGGATGTGGACTTCGCCGTATTCCAGGCGCAAAACGTCTGGATCCGCACGCTGGCCGAAAAGCACCGTTTTGTGGCGCGCGGCACGCTGGGCTGGATTGAAACCGGCAGCTTTTCGCGCGTGCCGCCGTCGCTGCGCTTTTTCGCCGGCGGCGATCGCAGCATCCGCGGCTACAAATATAAATCCATCTCGCCGCGCGACGATGAGGACAAGCTGACCGGCGCCTCGCGGCTGGTGACCGGTTCGCTGGAATACCAATATAACGTAACCGGCAAATGGTGGGGCGCCGTGTTTGTCGACTCAGGAGAGGCAGTGAACGATATTAAACAGGACGATTTTAAAACCGGGGCCGGAGTCGGCGTGCGCTGGGCGTCGCCGATTGGACCGGTAAAGCTGGATATCGCTACGCCGGTCGGGGATCCGGAAAAAAATGGTATTCAGTTTTATATCGGTTTGGGGCCTGAACTATGAGTTTGCTAAAAAAGATCGGCATCGGTGTGATGGTGGTTTTGCTGTTGCTGATAGCGCTGGTGGCGTTTCTGGTCGGCACCACCACCGGTTTACATCTGTTGCTTAACGGCGCGGCGCGCTGGGTGCCGGGGCTGCAAATCGCCAGCGTCGAAGGCGGCTGGCGTAATTTAATCCTGAAAGAGGTGAGCTACACCATGCCGGGCGTGACGGTTAACGCCGGCCAGTTCAATCTGGCGCTGGACCCCGGCTGTCTGCTGCATAGCCGGCTGTGCGTCAATACGCTGTCCGCCGAAAACGTGGTGGTGGCGGTCGATACCCATGCTCTGCCGCCGTCGGAGCCGACGCCGGCGCCTTCGCCGCCGCTGACCGATCTGAACGCCCCGTTCCCGATTGAGCTGCGCCGCCTGACGCTGAATAACATTCAGTTGAAGGTCGACGATACGGCGGTCTTTCTGGGCGAACTGAGCACCGGCGCTCAGTGGCAACAGCGGGCGTTAACCCTGCTGCCGACCCGTCTCAGCGGGCTGGTGGTGGCGTTGACGCCGTCGTCGGACGGAGAGGAGCCGGCGGACGGCGCGGCCGCGCAGGCCAGTCAGGCGGCGCAGCAGGCGGTAAAACAGGTGGTGAACGCGGCGCAGCAGACGGATGGCGAGCGCGCGGCGGCGGTCGCTCAGGCAGCGCCGACTTCGCTGGGCGATACCCTGCAGGATCTGTTTTCCCGGCCGCTGTTGCCGGCGCTACCGGATTTTCGTCTGCCGTTGGATATCAGCATCCCGGATTTTGAGGCGCGGCAGATGACGCTGTCCGGCGGGCAAGAGGGACAAATCTCCATTCTGCAACTGCAGGCCAGCAGCCAGGCGCAGGCGCTGACGCTGGATAAGCTGGTGGTGCAGTCGCCGCAGGGATCGCTGTACGCCAGCGGTCATGCGCTCCTGAGCGATAACTGGCCGGTCAGCCTGCAGGCCAATGGCGCGCTGAACGTCGAACCGGTGCGGGGAGAGAAGCTGAAACTGACGCTGGACGGCGGCCTGCGCGAACGGCTGAACCTTGCGCTTAATCTGTCCGGTCCGTTGAAGGCGCAGCTGGACGCGCACGCTCAACTGGCTCAGGCCGGTTTGCCGCTGGACGTTACGTTGCAAAGTCCGCAGCTGCGCTGGCCATTGACCGGCACGGCGCAGTATCAGGCCAGCGGGCTGAACCTGCGTCTGAACGGGCAGGCTACCGACTATACGCTGGCGCTGCGCGGCGACGTGCGCGGCAGCGATCTGCCGCCCGCCACGCTGCAGCTGGATGGTAAAGGCAATACTCAGCAGTTCAGCCTGACCCGGCTGCGGGTGAGCGCGCTGCAGGGCAATACCGACCTGAGCGGATTGGTCGACTGGAGCAAGGCGGTGAGCTGGCGCGGTCAACTGACGCTTAGCGGCATCAATACGGCGCGGCAGTGGCCGGAATGGCCGGCGCGGCTGGACGGAAAAATCACCACGACCGGCAGCGTGTACGGCGGCAGCTGGCAACTGCGCGTGCCGGAGCTGCGTCTTGACGGCAATGTGAAGCAGAACAAGGTGACGGCCAGAGGGGAACTGCGCGGCAACGCCGCCGGACAGTGGCAAATTCCCGGACTGGACCTGACCCTGGGGCGCAATAAACTCAGCGTGAGCGGCCAGCTGAGCGATAAATGGCAGCTGGACGCCGCGATCGACGCGCCGTCGCTGGACGGCACGCTGCCGGGGCTGGGCGGTACGGCCAAAGGCACGCTGAAGCTGCGCGGAGAATTGAGCGCGCCGCAGCTGCTGGCGGATATCACTGCGTCGGGATTGCGCTGGCAGGATCTGAGCGTCCGGCGCGTCAGCGTGAACGGCGATGTGCAGTCGGCGCAGCAGGTACAGGGTAAACTGGCCGTGCGGATTGAACAGGTTAAACAGGGCGATCTCGATCTCAGTCTGATTACGCTGGACGCCAGCGGCAGCGAAAAACAGCATCAGTTGAAGCTGGCGCTGCAGGGCGAGCCGGTCGCCGGCCAGTTGGCGCTGAACGGCAGTTTCGATCGCGCGCAGCAGCGCTGGCGCGGCACGCTGAACGATACGCGCGTTGATACCCCGGCCGGCGAGTGGAGCCAAACGCGGGCGATCGCGCTGGATTATCTTAACGCGCAGCAGAAAGTGACCATCGGCCCGCACTGCTGGCGCAACCCGAACGCCGAACTGTGCGTGCCGAAGGCGATCGAAGCCGGCCCGGGCGGCCAGGCCAGCGTGGTGCTTAACCGTTTCGATCTCGCGATGCTGAAGCCGTTTCTGACCGACGATACTCAGCTGAGCGGCAGCTTCAGCGGCGCGGCGGACGTCAGCTGGCAGGCGAACGGCGGCCTGCCGCAGGCGAAAGTGCGTCTGGCCGGCAGCGGGGTGAAAATCCAGCAGCGCGTGCAGGGCAATATGCTGCCGGTAGCGTTCGACACGTTGACGCTCAATGCGGAATTGGGGCGTGCGGGGGCGCGGCTCGACTGGCTGATGGCGATTAGCGGCAACGGCCGCTTCAACGGCAACGTACTGATCGCCGATCCGCAGGGCCGGCGTAATTTGTCCGGCAACATCGCAATCGACAATATTTCGCTCGCGCTGCTCAATCCAGCCCTGCAACAGGGCGAGAAGGCTGCCGGCATACTCAACGCCAGCCTGCGGCTCGGCGGCAACGTGGAACGGCCGCAGCTGTTCGGGCGTCTGGCGCTGGAGCGTTTTGACATCGACGGCAACTGGATGCCGGTCGATCTGAATAACGGCCAGCTGGCGATCAACTTCAATGGAATGAGTTCGACGCTGGAGGGCATCCTGAGAACCACCACCGGGCAGCTTAATCTGTCCGGCGACGCCGACTGGACCAGGCCGGAGGCGTGGCGCGCGAGCGTGGCGGCGAAGGGCGACCGTATCCGGGTCACGGTGCCGCCGATGGTTCGGCTGGACGTTTCGCCCGATATTCGTTTCGACGCTTCGCCGCAGCTGTTTGCGCTGAATGGTTCGGTGAATATTCCCTGGGCGCGCATCGTGGTGAAAGAGATGCCGGAAAGCGCGGTGGACGTCTCTTCCGACGAGGTGATGCTGGATGAGCAGCGGCGTCCGCTGGAAACGAAATCGGCCGGCATTCCGATCAACAGCAACCTGACGATCAATATCGGCGACGACGTGCGGCTGGATGCGTTCGGCCTGCAGGCTCGTCTGAACGGCGCGTTGAAAATGGTCCAGGATGAACGCGGTCTGGGGCTGAACGGGCAGATCAATATCCCGTCCGGGCGTTTTCACGCTTACGGACAGGATCTGATCGTGCGCAAAGGGCAGATCCTGTTCTCCGGCTCGCCGGAGCAGCCGATGCTCAATTTCGAAGCGATCCGCAATCCTGATTCGACCGAGGACGACGTCACCGCCGGCGTGCGGGTTACCGGGCTGGCTACTGCGCCTTCGCTGGATGTCTTTTCCGATCCCACCATGTCGCAACAGGAAGCGCTGTCTTATCTGCTGCGAGGGCAGGGGCTGGATAGCTCCGGCACCGATAGTTCCATGATGACTTCAATGCTGATCGGTTTAGGGGTTGCACAAAGTGGTCAGGTTGTGGGTAAAATCGGCGAGGCCTTCGGCGTAAGTAATTTAGCCCTGGATACACAGGGTGCCGGCGATAGCTCGCAGGTTGTCGTTAGCGGTTACGTCCTGCCTGGTCTGCAGGTTAAATATGGAATTGGCATCTTCGATTCGCTGGCGACGTTAACACTGCGTTACCGCTTAATGCCAAAACTGTATCTGGAAGCGGTGTCTGGTATCGATCAGGCATTAGATTTGCTCTATCAGTTTGAGTTTTAGCGATGCGAATTATTGTCTATGGCAGTTTACGGCGCAAACAGGGAAATAGTCACTGGATGACCAACGCGCAGTGGGTAGGGAATTGCCAGCTCGCCGGATACGAGATGTATGATCTCGGCCACTATCCGGCGGTGGTGCACGGCGAGGGGCAGATCTATTGCGAAGTTTACCGCATCAGTTCGTCGATACTGACCGAGCTGGATGCGTTAAAGCGGGACGGACACGAGTATAAACGTGAACTGGTCTCGACTCCGCAGGGGATCGCCTGGCTCTATTTATATCAGCGTCCGGTGGACGGACTACGTCGGATCGCCTGCGGCGACTGGCTTAAACGTGACGAGGACGCGCATTAATTTCATTTGAAAAAACACCGCCTGATGGCGGTGTTTGTTTAAAGGCGCGGACAAGTTTATGTCCGGCAAAACCGTCTCTCTTTCGCTGACGTAAGATCGACGGTCGGCGGGCGTTTATTTTTTCTTCGCGCGCTCGAAAGAGGCGACGATTTCCGCTTTGGCGGATTCGGCGTTTTCCCAGCCGTCAACCTTCACCCATTTGCCTTTTTCCAGATCTTTGTAATGTTCAAAGAAATGGCTGATCTGCGCGCGCAGCAGTTCCGGCAGGTCGTTCACGTCTTTCACGTGATCGTACTCTTTGGTCAGTTTGCTGTGCGGTACGGCGACCAGCTTGGCGTCTTCGCCCGCTTCGTCCGTCATTTTCAGCACGCCGACCGGACGGCAGCGGATCACGGCGCCAGGCTGCAGCGGATACGGCGTCGGGACCAGCACGTCCACCGGATCGCCGTCCAGAGACAGAGTGTTGTTGATGTAGCCGTAGTTGCACGGGTAGAACATCGCCGTGGACATGAAACGATCGACAAACAGCTCGCCGCTTTCTTTATCGATCTCGTATTTGATCGGGTCGGCGTTGGCAGGAATTTCGATGATTACGTAGATATCTTCCGGAAGATCTTTACCTGCCGGTACCTGATTCAGACTCATGTTGGTTTCCTTCTCTCTCAACCAGAAATGGAGTGGCGGCTATTATAGCCAAAACCCTTCTGATGTCCTAATACCGGACGCCGCGCCGATCATCGCGGGCGGCTAAAGAGATAAAGAGAGATTCGCTCCGCCGGGGAAGGGACGTCGCTGGCGCCGGGCGTGACGCGGTTTTAGCGGCGTCGGCGGGCGAGGAGGCTGTATCACGGTACGGATGGGCGCGCCTGGCCGCACTTACTGCGTTTTCGGGGGCGTCTCTTTCTTGCCGCGCCGGCGCCAAATTTTCGTTTCCTGACCGCGCCACAGGCGCTGAATATTGTCGTGATGGCGCACCAGGATCAGGCAGGACAGCATGGAAACCGGAAAGGTCAGTTCGGGCTTATACCACCAGACGTAAAACGGGGCCACCAGCGCGCTGACAATGGCGCCGAGCGAGGAATAACCGCTCAGCAGCAGGGTCAGCAGCCAGGTGCCGGTCACCAGACCGGTGAGATCCCAGCCGATTGGCGCGATAGCGCCGAATGCCGTGGCCACGCCTTTACCGCCGCGAAAATGGAAGAACACCGGATAAATATGGCCGAGACAAGCGGCAATCGCCGTCAGCCCAAGATAGAGCGGCGGTACGCCAAGCTCGTACGCCGCCCAGACCGGCAGCATCCCTTTCAGCATATCGAAAATCAGCACGCAGGCCGCGGCGGCTTTGCCGCCAATGCGCAAAACATTGGTGGCGCCAGGGTTGCCTGAGCCATGCTCACGCGGGTCTGGCAACCCGGCGATTCGACAAACCAGAATCGCGCTGGAGATAGAGCCACACAGATAGGCGAGAATAATCATGCCCGGTGCGATAGCACTCATAACTCGGTTCCGTTTAATAAAAGTCGTTTTAAGCTTAGCATCTGTGGATAATACGCATATTCTGCCGGAAGTGGTATCCGGCACGGTTAAAAACAGAGAATGGCGTGATGGATATTGTATTTATTGAAGAGCTGGCGGTGATTACCACTATCGGCGTGTATGACTGGGAGCAGACCATTGAGCAAAAGCTGGTGTTTGACCTTGAACTGGGCTGGGACAACCGGCGGGCGGCGGCCAGCGACGATGTGCGCGATTGCCTGAGCTATGCGGATGTCAGCGCCGCGGTTATCGAACATGTCGCCGGGCGGCGCTTCGCTCTGGTGGAGCGGGTCGCCGAAGAGGTTGCGCAATTGTTGATGCAGCGTTTCTCCATTCCCTGGCTGAGAGTTAAGGTCGCCAAACCGGGCGCGGTGGCGCAGGCGCGCCAGGTGGGCGTGGTCATTGAGCGCGGGACGCGATAATTCTGATTTTTCAGCATGATATCTCATGTAAATGAAACTAAATATTTGTCTGCTAGTCTATAATTCGAATGTTTTGCGGCCGATTGCTGAACAGCATGGCCGTTTTTTTTGTGTGTTATTTCAACGGTTAAGGTAACTGACATGACGGATCTGCATTCGTTGCTGGTGGCGTTTATTTTGGGGGTGGTTGAGGGATTGACCGAGTTTTTGCCGGTCTCTTCGACCGGGCATATGATCATTGTGGGGCACTGGCTGGGGTTCTACGACGATAAGGCGAAAACCTTTGAAGTGATCATTCAGCTTGGTTCTATTCTGGCGGTTGTCGCGCTGTTCTGGCGGCGAATGTTCGGCCTGATCGGCATCCATTTCGGCCGGTCGACGCAGGAAAGCCAGAGCGGCGGACGGCTCAAACTGGGGCATATCCTGCTGGCGATGATCCCGGCCGTGATTCTCGGCCTGCTGTTTCACGACGTGATTAAGTCGCTGTTCAACCCGCGAAATGTGGCGTATGCGCTGGTGGTCGGCGGCTTCCTGCTGCTTGCCGCGGAGTGGCTGAAGCCGAAAAAACCGCGCGCCGAGGGGCTGGATGACATTAGCTACCGCCAGGCGTTTATGATTGGTTGTTTTCAGTGTCTGGCGCTGTGGCCGGGGTTTTCCCGTTCCGGCGCGACCATCTCCGGCGGGATGCTGATGGGCGTGAGCCGCTACGCCGCGTCGGAGTTTTCCTTTATTCTGGCGGTTCCGATGATGATGGGCGCGACGGTGCTGGATCTGTATAAGAGCTGGCATTTCCTGGCGCTGAGCGATGTGCCGATGTTCGCCGTCGGTTTCCTGACTGCCTTCGTCGTGGCGTTGATTGCGATTAAGACCTTCCTGCAGATCATTAAACGTATCTCGTTTGTGCCTTTCGCTATCTACCGTTTTGTGGTGGCCGCCGCGGTTTACCTGGTATTCTTCTAACCGCGGCTGGCTGGTGCTTCCTTACCCGGCGGTCGGGCGCTGTTTTACCTGGCAGGGGGTTACCAGGTGTAGTTTACGGTCAGCGTCGCTGTGCGGCCTACGCCGTAGAAACAGGAGGTTGTGTTGCCGCAGGCCGACACATACTCCTTATCTAACAGGTTGTTTACATTGACCTGAACCGAGGCGCCTTTCAGTCGGGAACTCGCCTGGCCTAAATCGTATTTCAGCATGGCGTCGTACAGATCAACCGACGGAACCTTGAAGGTATTGGTCGAATCGCCGTAGCTGCTGCCCACGTAGCGCGCGCCGGCACCGGCGGTAAAGCCTGCCAGCACGCCGCGCTGGAATGTGTAGTTGGCCCACAGCGAGGCGAGGTGGCGCGGGACGCGGGCAAGCTTTTTACCTTCGGTTCCCGCGGTTTCGCTGCGCAGCGTTTTCGTATCGGTCAGGGAGTAAGATGCGATGACGCTCAGTTCGTCGGTCAATTGAGAGCGTAGCTCGGCTTCCAGACCGCGCGATCTGACTTCGCCAATCTGTTTATAATCCTCGGCGGAATTTTGGCGGGTTAACTGATTGCGCTGGCGCAGATCGTAAACCGCCAGCGTGGCGAGCGTATTGCTGCCGGTCGGCTGATATTTGACCCCGGCTTCTAACTGACGGCCGGTGATCGGATCAAACGTTTTATTGCTGTTGTTATTGCGTTCTAAAACCGGTTCAAATGAGGTGCTGGCGCTGACATAGGGCGAGATGCCGTTGTCGAAGGCGTAGAGCAGCCCGGCCCGTCCGGTCAGCTTCTGATCGTTTTGCTGTTGGCGGCTGTTGGTCAGGAAATTACTGGTTCTGACTTCGCTCCAGTCCTGGCGGCCGGACAGCAGCAGATTCCAGCGGTTCCATTCGATTTGATCCTGCAGATAAATCCCGACCTGATCCAGATTCTGGCGCTGATCGGTGCTGATATCGAACGTGCTTTCATCAATATTCAGACCATAGAGGGGATGGGTCCAGTCAATGCTGGCCGCGGTGGCGCGGGCCAGCGTCTGATCGTCTTTATTACCTTTATAGTCCAGACCAATCAGCAGGTTATGATCCAGCGCGCCGGTGTTGAACTGCGCGTTAAGCTGGTTATCCAACACAATTTCTTTGGTTTTTCGCCATTCGACCTGGGCGCGGCGGTTGAGCGTCGTGTCGCTGGCCGAGTTGGTGTAAACCAGATATCTGTAGCGCTGTTCGATGTCCGAATACCGTACGTTCTGACGGATGGTAAATACATCATTAATGATGTGTTCGAAGCGGTAACCGATGGATTTTTGTTCGCGCCAGGATTCGTTGTAGTTTGGATCGCTGACGTTGAAATCATGCGGGATCTTACCGTAAGAGGTGTTGAAGACGGTCCCGACGGCGGGCAGGAAGTTACGGTAGCCCGCTTTGGGATCGCGCTGGAAACTGGCGAGCAGGGTGAAGGTGGTATCGTTGTTCGGCTGCCAGGTGAGCGCCGGCGCGATGGCGAAACGCTGCTCTTTATAGTCGTCGGTCTGGGTATCCTTTGTGAGGGCGATGGCGTTCAGCCGATAGAGCAGCGTGCCGTCATCGTTTAACCGGCCGCCAAAATCAAACGCGGCCTGAGCCAGATTATCGTCGCCCGTTTTGAACTGCACTTTACGGATGGTTTCGGCTACCGGGCGCTTGCTGGTCATGCTGACCAGCCCGCCGGGGTTGACCTGGCCGTACAGTACCGACGCCGGACCGCGGACCACCTCCACCCGTTCCAGCAGCCAGGGATCGATCACCCCGTTTTGCGACGAGGCGCTATTGCCGTAGCTCAGCCCGTCCAGGAAACGGGGCGCATAGCTAAAGCCGCGAATATAGAGTTCGTCGTAGCGATTGGAGCCGCCGCGATATTCGGTAAACACGCCGGGCGTGTAGCGTAATGCCTGGGAAACGGAAGAGACGTCCTGCGCGTCCATTTGGTCGCGGGTAACCACGGAGATAGACTGTGGCGTCTTATTGATGTCGGTCGCGGTTTTCGTCCCCGCCAGACTTTGTTTAGCCACAAATCCTTTCACCGGCGCTTCCGGATTTTCCGCGCCGCCGGCGGTGATCAGCATTGTATCTTCCTGCTGGCTGACTTGCGCGGCGCAGGCCTCTGCCAGAGGAAACAGCGTAACGCCGGTAATCAGCAGCAGTGGAGACAATGCGAGCGGCCTTATTTTTTGCCCTGTCGATTTGTTATGCATAAGTGGTTCTCTTTAATTATTTGTAAAACAAAGATAATTCCATCCTTTCGCATGGCGGGAAAAACATTAGCACAACGATTAACGCTAACGCTAATGATTGGCATTATTATTTGCATTAGTTGTCTAACTCCGTCATGGTATGATGCCGGGGCTAACTTCATCGTTCGGATGAATAAAACGTCATGAAAAATAATGTGGTTAAGCTGGCCGGAGCTATGCTGTTGCTGTCAGATGCGGTGTTTGCGCAGTCGTCATGCGTTTCGCCTCCCGCTGTTTTCGACGGCGTGCCGGTGACAGGACAATTTGATCGGCAGGGGGTCGCCTGCGTTTCGCTTCCGCTTAACGCTCAGACTTACGTTCGCGCTACGTTAATCGGCGGCGGCGATTTGCGGCTGAGCGACAGTCAGCGCCGTCACCTCAGGACCGTCATCAGCGATATGCCGGTAACCACGACCAACCGCGGCGTATTTGCCGTGATGGAGGATGGAAACTATTATCTGCGGCTGACGGGGCCGGCTGGAGGAACCTGGTCGCTGGCGCTGGAAAGCTACGCCGCGAAGCCGCTTAAACTTCCGCTGGCGCCGGATATTATCAGCCCGCTGATCATGCGTCTTGACCGGCAGGTTCGGCAGGGGGAGGGGACAGCGTCATTCTGGCGGGAGGTGGCCCGTTCGGGGTCGCCCCTGGTGGAGCCTTATGACGCCGATTCCCGCATTGTGACGTTTTTATGGCGCTCGGCGCGTCAGAATGTGTTTATCCTCGGCGCGCCTTCCGGCGATCACGATCCCCTGTATTATTTGCCGGGCAGCGACGTCTGGTTCCGTAGTTATATCGTGCCAAAAGATACGTTGATGTCTTACCGGCTGGCGCCGGACGTGCCGGTCGTCGACGACTCGCCGATGGCGCAGCGCCGGGCGATTTTGATCACCGCGCAGGCCGATCCACTTAACCCGCAGGCCAGTCCCGCCCCGTCGGAGGATCGTTATAACCACGCTTCCCTGCTGAATCTGTCCGGCGAACGCGTTTGCCGGCAGCGCATCGCGCCGGGATATTCGCTGGCCGGTACCTTGCATAGCGAATCGCTGGCAAGCGCTATTCTGAATAACCGGCGCGCTATCGCCATCTACCAGCCGCCGGGCGACCACGATGACCGGCGCCTGGTGATTTTGTTTGACGGCCAGACTTACCTTAAAAAATACCGTTTGCACGAACAGATTGATGTATTGATCCGGCATGGCGCTTTGCCGCCGGTAACGCTGGTGTTTGTCGATAGTCTCGACGGCGATACCCGGGGGAGAGAATTACCGCCCAATCCGTCGTTTGCCGATTTTTTGGTTCACGAATTACTGCCCTGGCTGGCTGAACGGGGGATCGACAGCCGCGCCGCGCGCACGGTGGTGGCGGGATCGAGCTATGGCGGGCTGGCTTCGGCCTGGGCGGCCTGGCGTTATCCCGATCGGTTCGGCAATGTACTGAGCCTGTCCGGCTCCTACTGGTGGCGATCGCCGGATGGCGTGCCGGAATGGTTGATCGATCAGTTCGCCGGCGGGCCGAGAAAACCGATTCGTTTCTATCTGGAAGCCGGACGCTTTGAGCAAAAGGGCGACGGCGGGGGGATTCTGGCTAACAACCGGCGTTTATATACCGTATTGAAAAATAAAGGTTATGACGTGAGTCATGTGGAACGTTCCAGCGGACATGACTATATCCGCTGGTGCGAA
Organism: Affinibrenneria salicis; assembly: GCF_008710095.1. The sequence continues at coordinate 147,643 of NZ_VYKJ01000010.1, read as the reverse complement.
GAGATTCCGCTCGGCCTCAGTGCGCTGCTGGATTGAGATTATGTTGCGGCGGCGAGACGTATGGCAAACGCGTCGATCAGGCGCTGGTTTTTCTCGCCAGCAAGGTGGCGAAACGCAGTTTTATCCGGTTGCCGGCCGCGTCGGTTTTGTGCAATTCACCCATGTCTTCATTGTATTTAATGATTTCCCATGCGCGGTAATAGTCGCGCAATTCCTGCTGTTTAAAGGTGAACGAGAAAGGCAGCGGGCAGGGGACGTCGTCGGTCGACATGGCGGCAACGATCAGGTTATAACCGCCCGCCAGCGTGCTCTGCTGCATATTGTCGATTATGGCCGGAATGCGCGTCGGCGCCAGAAACATCATTACCACGGTGGACAGAATAAAGCCGTACTGTGTGTCTATAGCCGCTTCGTTGATATCATAAACGCCGGCCGTGATGCGTCGCAGGCCCTCGCTTTTTATCATCGCGTTTAACGAATCGATGCCGGATGCGTTTTTATCGCAGGCGGCGACGTCGAAACCCATCTTATTGAGATAGAGCGCGTTTCGGCCGGAACCGCAGCCCAGGTCCAGCGCTCTGCACGGCGACACGTGGCGTAGAGCGGCGATAACTTCCGAATGGGTGCGGGTCAGGCCATATTTCTTGTGGTAGTAATCTTCCGCGCGGCAGAAGAAAGCCAGCTGGCATTCCATATCTTCTGAGCTGGAGACGATGCGGTGCCACGCCTGCGGCTCAACCCGCGGCGGTTGACGCTGCGGCGAAAAAGGCTGTTGCGAGATCACTTCGCCCGTTTCCTGCAGAAAGGCGAAGGTCAGTTCGCCGCGAAAGATGGTCAACTGCACCCAGCTGCCGTCCTGAGTATTGTGCTGCGCGCGCAGCTCCGCCGGTAGCGTCCGGCTGTTCCAGCGCGGCAGCGTTTTATAGCAGATAAGTTCCTGTTGCATGATACCCCTCTGAATGTATGCCCGGTCGGTCAGGCCCGCTATGCATAGGCGCGGGCGCCTGCGGTATCCGTTCTGCTTGCGGGCATAGTGTATAAAAGCGCATGGCGTTCTGGCTATAAAAATGTATTTAAAATGCATCTTTATGGCGGCGACGAGGGCAAAACGGCGTCGGCGGGCAGGGCGGGCTCCGCAGTCGGGGAGCCCGGAAAGGGAGTGCGGCCGACGCTCCGGCATCGGCCGCCGGCGTCAGCTGCAGTTAGCGCATTTGCCCGACAGAATGAGCTGGTAAAAATCATTGCCTTTATCATCCACCAAAATAAAGGCCGGGAAATCCTCCACCTCGATTTTCCAGATGGCTTCCATGCCGAGCTCCGGATATTCAACGCAGCTCAGGTTTTTAATACTCTGCTGCGCGAGAACCGCCGCCGGGCCGCCGATGCTGCCCAGATAGAAGCCGCCATGTTTTTTACAGGCATCGGTAACTTGCTGGCTGCGGTTGCCTTTGGCCAGCATGATCATACTGCCTCTGTGCGACTGCAGGAGATCGACGTACGAGTCCATGCGCCCGGCGGTGGTGGGGCCGAGAGAGCCGGATGGATAGCCTTGCGGCGTTTTGGCCGGGCCGGCGTAGTAGATCGGGTGATCTTTGATGTACTGCGGCAGATCTTCGCCGTTATCCAGCCGCTCTTTGAGTTTGGCGTGCGCGATATCGCGGCCGACGATAATGGTGCCGTTCAGCGACAGACGAGTGGCAACCGGGTACTTCGACAGCTGGCGCAGGATATCCTCCATCGGCTGATTGAGATCGATGTTGACCACTTCCCCTTCGCCGGACTGACGCAGCGCCTCTGGAATGTAGCGGCCCGGATTCACTTCCAGTTTTTCCAGCCAGATGCCCTGACGGTTGATTTTGCCCTTGATGTTGCGGTCGGCGGAGCAGGAAACGCCCATACCGACCGGGCAGGAAGCGCCGTGGCGCGGCAGGCGGACGACCCGGATATCATGAGCGAAATATTTGCCGCCGAACTGAGCGCCCAGCCCCAGATCCTGCGCGGCCCGCAGCAGTTCCTGCTCCAGCGCCGTATCGCGGAACGCCTGGCCGTGTTCATTACCTTCCGTCGGCAGAGCATCGTAATATTTGGTCGAGGCCAGCTTCACCGCTTTCAGCGTCGCCTCGGCCGAGGTGCCGCCAATCACGAAAGCGATGTGGTAAGGCGGACAGGCGGCGGTGCCCAGCGAGCGCATTTTATCAACCAGGTAGTCTTTCAGTTTTCCCGGCGTCAGCAGCGCTTTGGTTTCCTGATATAGATAGCTTTTGTTGGCCGAACCGCCGCCTTTCGCGACGAACAAAAATTTATATTCGTCGCCTTCCGTGCTGTAGAGATCGATCTGCGCCGGCAGATTGGTGCCGGTATTCACCTCTTTATACATATCCAGCGCGGCGTTTTGTGAATAGCGCAGGTTATCTTCGGTATAGGTGTTGTAGACGCCGCGCGCCAGCGCCTCGGCGTCGTTGGCGCCGGTCCAGACCTGTTGGCCCTTTTTGCCCATGATGATTGCGGTGCCGGTATCCTGACAGCCCGGCAGGACGCCTTTGGCGGCAATTTCGGCGTTGCGCAGAAACTGCAGAGCCACATATTTATCGTTCTGGCTGGCCTGCTCATCGTGCAGAATACTGGCGACCTGCCGCAGGTGCGCGGGTCGCAGCATAAAGGCGGTGTCGTGGAACGCCTGCTGCGCCAGCAGCGTCAGCGCCTGCGGCGCGACCTTCAACACTTCGTGCTCTTCAAAACGGGTGACGGAGACATGGTCGCTGCTGACCAGATAATACTCGGTATCGTCTTTGGCCAGCGGAAACGGTTCCTGATAATAGAATGGTTTTTTCGACATTTGCTCATCCTCAGCGGTATTGTTAGTCGGGCGCGCTGGTCATCCCTATTCCCGTCATACTCCAGGCTGCAGAGGCGTTCGGCTGTGCTCTATTTTGGCCGTTTTTCTGCGTTCTGAAATTTATTGGCGATGAATGATTGCGTACGCCCATTTATCAAAAATAGAAATAATAAACCCTATAATAGTATGGTTTTCCTTTGGGCTAAACTGTTTTACCGGCGTGAGGATAAAATAACCAGACAAAATAAATCAATATAAAACAATGAATTAATATTTTTATTCACTGCGTAATGAAGGTTTTGCGATGTGCGGCAAGTGATCTACTTCACTTATTAACTAAAGTAATTCCCGCTGTTTTCCGAACCGGCCAAAAGCGAGGCCGGAATAGTTCCCCGCCGCGGCGGATTATTCCGACTGCGCCAACAGATTATCAATGAGCCAGCGGCCGGCGGGACCGGGCGGATGCGGTTTAGACCAGGCTACATCGACATCAATCAGCCGCGGCCAGCCGGGCACACTCAGTTCCGTCAACTTCCGGTGGCCAAACTGTTCCACCAGCCAGCGCGGCAGAATACTCCAGCCAAAACCCTGTTCCGCCATCTCCAGCAGCATCAGATAGGACGGGGCCGACCAGACTATACCCTGCGCCGGCGGCTTCGCCTGGCTGTTATAGGTGTTCAGATAGAGCTGACGCTCTGTCGCCAGCCGATGTTCGCTAAGCGCGCCCGCCTTCGCCAGCGGGTGGTCGCGGGCGGCGAAAATCGCCATCTCCGTCTGCACCTGCAGGCGTTCGGCGCGAATATCGGCGGGATAACGCGGCTGACGGCGCAGCACGCCTACGTGCGCCCGCTGCGACTGCAGTAAGTCAATAACGTCGGCATCCTCGGCCAGCAGGCATTCGAATTCGATAGCCGGAAATTGCCGGGCGAAGCGCTGCAAAATCGATTCGTAATGCACGGTCTGCCAGGTATCGGACAGCACGAAGGTCAGCCGCGGTTCGGTGGCGGCGCACAATCGCACCGCCAGCTCATCCAGCTGTTCACTGGCGTGCAGGATGGACTGAACGTAAACCAGTACTTTACCGCCGGCGGGCGTCAGCGTCGGCTGATGACCGCTGCGATCGAACAGCTGTAGCCCCAAATCGGTCTCCAGACCGGCAATGGCCGCGCTGATAGTAGACTGGCTCTTGCGCAGTCGGCGCGCCGCGGCGGAAAAAGAACCACAGTTAACCGCCGTGACAAAGGCCAGCAGAGATTCGGGAGAGTATCGCATATCTATCGCTTTTATCGATGGAGTCTGCTTTGATTCTATCATGAAGAGCGATGAAAATGGCGCGGTTATTGATTATGACGGAGCCGTTATGAAACAAAAATCTTTCGCCGAGCGTTTGCTGCATGCGACCGGTTTTGAAGTGCTGGCGATCGCGATCGCCGCGCCGATCAGCGCGCTATTGCTGCAGCGCGACGTACTGGAGATGGGTCTGCTGTCGTTGCTGTTATCGACGATCGCGATGATCTGGAACATTGTCTATAACATGCTGTTCGATCGTCTGTGGCCCGCCGACAGAGTCGCGCGCCGGCTGTGGGTGCGTATTGGCCACGCGTTGGGTTTTGAGGGCGGTTTTATTCTGATCGGCTTGCCGCTGGTGGCCTGGTGGCTGGGCATTACGCTGCCGCAGGCTTTTATGCTGGAGATCGGTTTTTTCCTGTTTTTCCTGCCGTACACCATGGCTTATAACTGGCTGTACGACCGCTTGCGTTCGATGTTTTTCGTCCGGCCCACGCCGGCGCGCTCGCGCTGATCGGGCTGTGCGCCGGCACGCCGGTAGCGGGCGCACTGTTTGATGAGGTGTCCACCGCGCTGTTCGCCGGACTACAGGATGATTCCGTGATGGGGGCCTGGGCGGTGACTGCGTCATCTGCGGCTTGCCAGGCGCGTCATTCATCCCGATGTCGCGGTTTGGCCGGCCTGCCAGCATAAACTCCAGCGTTATCGCCTGCTGGTTGAGGCGCTGGACGGTTGCCGGACGCAGTGCCGGGCGATAATGAATGCGCGGCGCGATGAGCTATAAAGCAAACGTGATCCCGGCTTGTTCGGCAGCATACCAATCTGCAGACGGGGCTGTGCCGCGCCGCTATCATCGGGATGGGCAGGCGGCAAGCGCGCCGGCAATAAAAAATGTCTCTCTCTGTTTCCGCTCCGTGTCAATTGTTAAGAACGGTGCTATGCTTTTATTCTTTTCTGCAACATGTCATTTTTTCCATGATCATTCGTCCTCACCAGCACTGGTTTTTTCGTTTGTTTGACTGGCATGGTTCCGTATTATCCAAAATTAAGAACCGCCTGTTTTTGAATGTGGCGATGTCCTGCGTGGCGCTAATCTGCCTTGACTGGTATGAAACGCTCGGCATTAAACTCACCCTGGCGCCTTTCAGTCTGCTGGGCATCGCGATTGCGATATTCCTCGGTTTTCGCAATAGCGTGAGCTATGCTCGCTTTAACGAGGCGCGCCTGTTGTGGGGCAATTTGATGATCCAGCAACGTACGTTGCTGCGTCAGGTAAAAACCTATACTCAGGCCTCGGATGAGGAACTGAGGCCGTTTGTGAATCTGCAAATCGCTTTTCCGCTGCTGCTAAAAGATCAACTACGCAAAAACGCGCCGTCGTCGGACATCGGCGCGCTGCTGCCGGCCGATTTGTGGGAATCGCTGAGGCGTGACCCCTTTCCCTGTAACCAAATTCTGTTTCTGATGGGCAAGTGGCTGGAGCGCTATCGCCAGCGAGGCGACGTTTCCGATATTTTGTTTCAGTCGATGGATCAGACTCTGTCGCGCCTGGCCTCGATTCAGGGCGGCTGCGAACGCATAGCCAGCACGCCGGTGCCATTCGCTTACAGCCTGATCGTGCATCGCACCGTCTATCTGTTTTGTACGCTGCTGCCGCTGGCGCTGGTGCCCGACCTGCACTACATGACGATTCTGGTGTCGGTGTTTATTTCCTATACCTTTATTTCACTGGATGCGCTGGCCGAGGAGCTTGAAGAGCCGTTCGGCACCGCCGCCAACGACTTACCGCTGAATTCGCTGTGCAACGATATCCAGATTAATCTGCTGTCGATGCTGGGTGAGCGTAATCTGCCGCCGCGCCACCAGCCGAACCGCCATTTTCGGCTGGATTAAGCGCCGACGAACTCAGCGGATAAACTTTACCGTTTGCCGGGCGCGGGTATCCACGCTGAGCGAAAAGACATCCGGCCTGGCGTAATGGCCGACCACGTCGAAATCATAGCGCGCCTGCGTCAACGTATCGGTATCGATGCCGGCGCACACCAGGCCGGTCTCGTTGACCAGCGGGCCGGCCAGAATGTCGCCCAGCGGGCCGATAATCATACTGCCGCCGCGGATCAGCGGCCGATCGGCGTCCCAGCCCGCGACATCCAGACCTAACGCTTGCGGCGAGGGCTGCACCTGACAGGCGCTGATGACAAAACAGCGCCCTTCATGTGCGATATGGCGCATGGAGCACTGCCAGATATCGCGCTCATCCACCGTTGGCGCGCACCAGATATCCACGCCCTGCGCGTACATCGCCATGCGCAGCAGCGGCATGTGGTTTTCCCAGCAGATAGCGGTGGCGGCGCGGCCGGCGCCGGTCGTCACCACCGGCAGCGTGGAGCCGTCGCCCTGGCCCCAAATCAGACGTTCGCTGCCGGTCGGCATCAGTTTACGGTGTTTCGCCGTCAGGCCCGCTTCGGGCGTGAAGAACAGCGCCGAGCAGTAGAGCGTGCTGCCGTCGCGTTCGATCACGCCGATGACCAGGCTGGCGCCGCTCGCACGCGACAGCTCGGCCAGCGCGTCGGTTTCCGCTCCCGGCACATCAATGGCGTTGTGGTAGTAACGGGCGAAGGCTTCCCGTCCTTCCGGCAGCCGGTAGCCCAGGTAAGTGCCGAAGATTTCGCCTTTCGGGTAGCCGCCGAGCAGCGCTTCGGGCATGACCACCAGCGAGGCGCCGGCGTCCTGAATCGCCTGGCGGTACTGCAGGATGTTTTTCAGCGTTTCGGCTTTGCCGGAGGGGGAGGCGCCGATCTGCAGAGCGGCGACGATCGATTTAGCCATAGGTATTCACCTTATACGGATGCGGAACAATAAACGCAGTGTCGCAGAGTGGCGGGGCGGGGCAAGTCGGTTTACACTACATTCTGATATGAATTCTATTCATATCGCGACCCGGCTGCGTCGCCATTTCACTCTTCACTGCCCGGCGGCGATTGCCGGCCCTCTTTGCGAGCGATGATGAACCAGACCGATCTACAATCCATCGACCTTAATCTGCTGAAAGTGTTTGAGGCGCTGTACGAGGAAGGCGGCGCCGGCCGTGCGGCGCTACGGCTCGGCTTGACCCAGTCTGCAGTCAGCGCCGCCCTGCGCCGTCTGCGTGAGATCTATCAGGATGCGCTGTTCATGCGTACCGGTCGCGGGCTGGCGCCGAGCACCCGGGCGGACGAACTGAAGCCGGTGATTTCGGAAGCGCTCGATCGCTGCCGCCAGTCGCTGGCGCTGGCCATGCCGGCGCATCAGGATTATCGCGGCCGGTCGATTGCCGTCGGCCTGTCCGACGACTTTGAACTGGCGATCGCCCGCTGGCTGATGCGGCGGGTGGCGCAGACCGCGCCGGGCCTGCGCCTGATCTTTCGTCAGACGCACAGCCATATTGTGGCCGATGCGTTGCTGAAGCGCGAGATCGATCTGGCGATCGCCTCCGGCGGTTTTTCGCCGGCAGGACTGAGTCACCGCACGATAGGCGCGGGACGCTACGCCTGCCTGGTCGATGCGCAGACGGCGCCGGCGCGCAATGGCCGACTGACGCTGGCGGAATTCGTCGCGCGCGGCCATATTCTGGTCTCTTCGGGCGGAGTGATCGGCATTGTCGACCAGGCGCTGGCCGCACAGGGGATGCAGCGACAGGTCTGCGCTTCGACCACCCATTTTGCCGGCCTGCCCTGGCTGCTGTGCGGATCCGAATCGGTCGCCACTCTGCCGGCGCATGCGGCGCAGGCTATCGCAAGTTTGACCGGGCTCTGCCTGCTGCCTTGTCCACTGGCGTTGCCCGCTTATCCGATTGAGTTGGGCTGGCGTACACACCGAATGCGCGACGCGGCGCTGACTCTGGTGCTGGAGGCGGTGAGCGAGGCGTTTGTTCAACCGGCGCTGGCGACCGAATGGGCGGAAATCGGCGCGTTGTCCGATCGCGACGGTCAGGATTGACCGGCAGGGCCGGGCGGGACGGCGTATACACGAGCGGGGCCGGCGCGCTTGCAACTTAATACATCGGGGGTATAAAACGATGTATGGTCAGTCAGCTTAATCCACAGGACAGGTTATGAAAAAACAACCGGCACTGTCCGGCGTCAGCGCCGACGATCGTCAGCGAGAGCTGATGCTGCATCAGCAATATAGCCGTCTGCGTCAACGCGCGGAAGGGGAAGCGACGCCGCTGACCCTGCTCCACATCGGCGAGGAGAAAACCCTTGTGCTTTCCGGCAGCGGCGAACAGCCGGGGCCGACGCAGTGGCTGAGTATCGGATCCCATAAAACGTCGCGCGACTGGTTTAGGCATCAACCGCCAACCGCGGACGAAATGGAGGTGGCCATCATGGTGGTGGAGGATGAAGTTATTCGGATTGAACCAATGATCGCCTCTGCTTCCGGTTTGTTCAGCGACGATAGCGATCTGCGTCAGTTGGCGCTGATCGCCGGCGTGAGCGAACAGCCGGAGCCGTTAATGACGCTGGACACGGTGGAACGCACCTTCGATCGTCTGGCGGCGGTGATGGGGGGGCGGCCGGCGCACTGGGAAGGGATCCCGCCGGAACGAGAATTCGCCGCCCGCTTGTTGATCCTGCGCGAATTCATGCACCATCTGCGCTTTGCCGATATTGGTATCCTGTAGCGTGACCGCCTCTCGCGTTGCGCTGCCGGGGCCGGGGCCGGGGCCGGGGCCGGGCGAGGTTCTCTGCGCCGGTCGATGGTGTACAATAGCGGCCAACCGATTAATTATATTGAGGACAATTGTCAGGTGAAGCCGTCTGCACAGTGCCATATTCGTTTCGCTGGGGCCGGGGATCTGCCCACCCTCCAGCATCTGGGCCACGAAACCTATTACCAGCACTTTGCCGCATTGTGGAGCGAGCAGGGCATCAGACGGTTTCTGGCGCAGGATTTCGCCGCCGAATCGCTGACTTCTTCGCTGCAGCCCGACTCTGGCAGCGCCTGGTTCCTGGCCGAAGATGAACGCGGCGCCGCTATTGGTTTCGCCCGGGTCAATTGGGATAAACCGCTGCCGCTATCCACGCGACGGGGGGCGGAGCTGCAAAAGATTTATTTCCTGCCGGCGGCGACCGGCCGTGGCTGCGGTGAGCGGCTGATGCGGGAGATCATGCAGGCGGCAACGGCGCGTCGGAAAACGCTTATCTGGCTGGACGTGCTGAACAGCAACCTCGACGCCCAGCGTTTTTATGCCCGTCAGGGATTTCAACCGCTGGGACAGATTCCTTACCGAACCGATAAAGTCGATATCGGCATGACGGTGATGGCGCACGAATTGTCTGAATGACGGAATGCGCTTTGTTCATTCATGCGCCGCGCCGGCGAGCGCCTTGACTTCTCTGCTTCTGCGCTAAGCCTGGGTATCCCGGATTTACCGGCGACTTTGTAAGCAACCGCATTAATCCCGATGAGTCTGCTCAGCCCGGTGATCTGGCTTTCAAATCCGCCGGGAGCAGATTTGAAAGCCAGCAACGCCAGCAGGGGGCGCTTCTGGATAGACCGAATAATTGGGGGCAGTCAACGCATCTGCAAATTTGAAGTATGGCGAGTAGAAATCGCTTTTCGGTTGGCAAATGATAACCAGACTTGACGTTGATAATGATAGTGCGTTAACTATTGATTTTTCATCATGGATGAAAGGGTGCTGCCGCCCTCTGTGCTAAGGATGCACCTATGCTTAATCGCATCACTGTGGCGACGCCACTGCCCGGCGAACTGTTGTTCTGGTCACTTTCTGGCCGCGAGGCGTTATCTGAGCCCTTTATCTTCGACGTCGAGTTGTTAAGCACCCAGCCCCGTTTGAATAAAACCGTCCTGCTCGGCAAGCCGATGACCGTGACGATTCCCCTGCCGGGAAGCCTGAGCGAGCGTCATCTGAGCGGTAAAATTACTACGGTCGATATCCGCAGCCAGCAGCTAAGCGGTGTGCGCTATACCGTTGTGGTTCACTAATGCCGGACGGCAGGAAAACCCGGTTCAGCTATAACCAACCAGCAGGGGCAGATTATCCAGACCATAGCGCCGGATGATTCCCGGACCGAACAGATTTTTGATCAATTGGGACGGCTGACGACGCTCATTGATCCGATGATGCGCACGACTCGCTATCACTATCCGGATGAACAGGGGGAACGGCCGGATGTTATTACCGACCCGGCTGGCGGTGAGAAGCACGTAACCTGGTCAGTGTTCGGTCAGCCCGCATGCTATACCGACTGCTCGGGTAAACAAACCCGCTATCATTACAATCGCTGGGGATAAACAACCCTCACGGAGCATGAAACCGGGGTGTATACGGTCAATCGCTATGATGAGCGGGGGCGGTTAAGTGAAAGCGAAAATGCCGAAGGCGATATTACGCGTTACCGCTATAACGAAGCGGGAGATTTAATCGCTATCGTTTATCCCGACGGCAACGACGAACAATTTCAATATTCTCCGCGTGGTGAGCCGGTCGCTCATCTGCAGGGCGGACTTACCCGGTGCTTCGGGTACGACCCGGCCGGCAGATTAATTCGGCTGGTCAACGAAAACGGCGCGGAAACCCAGTTTAGCTATGATCTGATGAACCGACTGACTCTGGAGACGGGTTTTGACGGTCGAATTCGTCGCTATCGCTATAATCCTGTCGGACTGCTGATACAAAGCGAAGATGCCGGCAGGGTGACGGACTGGCATGACGATGAAGCCGACCAACTTGTCCGGCAGGTCTGGCAGAACTATGACGCTCAGAATACATGCTCGCTAAATCCAGAATCTTCAGCCTCCGGAGCGCAGTACAGTACCGCCTGGCGCTATGATGTTATGGGGCGGTTGAGCGGCGCGGAACACCTCAATCAGGGGAATAATGTAAGTATTCACTATCAATATAATGCCGTCGGTCAGGTTATCGCCGAACAGCAAACCGTAAGTACGCCAGATGGCGTGCGGCTATGGCGGCATGAGGTGAATCATGAGTACGATGTTCTGGGGGGGCGAACAGTAAGCATCCCTGATGGTCTGCCGCCGCTACGCTGGCAAACCTACGGCAGCGGTCATCTGTTAGGGCTGGCTCTGGGCGGGCAAAACTTAGTGGCGTTTGAACGTGATGACCTTCATCGCGAGACGGAGTGCCGTTTCGGGCAACATGTGCTAAATCGTCACCATAGCGCTGCCGGGCGGCTGCAGTCGTTACAGATTGATGATAGTCCCCAACATCCGCTGAGCTACCGATACGGTTATGATAAACGCGGGCAATTGATTCATTGATCCGCAACCTCCGGTCAAATGCCGGATTCATCTTTACCACTGCGACCATCTGGGGACGCCGCAGGCGTTGATTGATGACGCCGGACATACGGCGTGGCGCATACAGCTGGATCCGAGGGGAAATACCCTTGATGAGGATAATCCCCTGGACGTGGCTCAACCGATCAGAATGCAGGGACAACATTATGATGAAGAAAGCGGCCTGTTTTATAATCGGTATCGGTACTATGATCCTGAAACAGGGCGGTATGTGACACAGGATCCGATAGGGTTGGCTGGGGGATTAAACCCATATACTTACCCACTCAGTCCGGTCACTGATGTGGATCCGCTGGGGTTATTTCCTAAAGAATTTATTCCTGGAAGTGATGCTGCAGCTTTCTTCATTTTGTATCACATTGAAAAAAGTATGACGTCTCGTAATTTATCCGGAACGGATAATTTTTTTCATTGTACTGCATTTTGTCGTGTATCAAAATCTAAATGGGCAAGTGATAGTGCCGCCCGTAATATGGGGGCGGTGAAAGAATTCAGAGATTATATTTTGGGGCGAATAGGGTTATATGGAGATAAAAGAAAGCGTTCACATGAAGAAATGATTGAGGATAACATTAAAGATCTTAAAGCTAATGAATATGGTTTAACCTGTCCTGCCGATACGAATTGTGCTGACCGTTGCATTAAATACATTAACCCGCAACATTATAAAACCAAAGAAATATTAAAAAATAAGGGGTATCTATAATGAAAAAATGGTTGTTTTTGTTGTTTATAATAACTTCATTGTCTGGGTGCGATAATACCACAAAAACTTACAGCTCCTATTCTGAAACTTTGGAAAATGATAGTATAAAAAGTTGGTTGCCAGATTTTTTCCCAAAAAACGCAAGTGATATAAAGTTCATGTCAAATTTAGACCTGAACTCCGTCAGCGTTTATTTTTCCCTGCCTGAAAACGAAGGGATAAAGTTAAATGGGACAGGAGAAAGAATGGCATCATCTGATGGTGTTAATTTCATAAGAAGACAGGATGGAAATATTACATCTGTTTTATGTATTAGTTCCAACTATAATCTCTTTAACGAAAAAAACTATAAGCATTTTTTACTGGGAGCTACAAATAGAAAGGGGCAGTATTATTTGATAAGTGTAAATGATGAGCAATATAATGTTTTTTGTTAAGTTTACTATTATTCTTTATTCTAAACACGAATTACAAATGCCGGATTAGACCATGATGATAAGTTTGAACTGTACTATAAGATAGAATGCTATATCACTCAGGATTCTATAGGGTTAAAAAGTGCATACAGAAAAACATGAGGGCCGAGGGTTAGCAGATGGTGCTCACGGTTGTATAGTTTTAACAGGTAGTCCTGTGCATTGGCATTATGATGTTAATAATCAGAACCCCAAAACATGTAAGTGTTATCCTCAGAAACATGTTTTTGGTGGGTGTGGTTTACCTTGATAAATTAGATTGGGGGCAATAATGGAACATGATTTTAATGAAGATTCTTTTCATGATAATTTAATTCATGGTGTCGTGTTTTACTCCGATGTCGGGGAGTTTTCTTCAGATATAGCACTGGATATTGACTATATAGAGAAATGGATTAAAACAGAAAGGGGTGAAATATTTTTTGTTATTTACAAAGCATTGCTGAAATTTCACGATGTGACTGATTTAAAATTATCGATTAATTGGGGGGACACCAACAACAGTCATTTTTCTGGCGATGCATCAGGGGTTTATATTAATAAAATCACAAAGAAGAGAATATATTCTCCAATTGAAGATGATTATTTTTTGTGGAATATAGATACAAACAATCATGATAGTCATATTAATTTTGGCGCGTCATCTTTTTCTCTGGAAATTATTGGGAGTAAACAGACCGTCAATCGTCAATTTTTACTTAGGAATGAAAGATAACAAATAAAATTATCTTAATTATAATTTTTAATATAAAGCAGCAACCGCCACGGACTGGCGCTGACGGATACAGATATCGGGACGGTATGGCGTGCAAGAATGGCGATTGTCCCCAACATCCGCTGAGCTACCGATACGGTTATGATAAACGCGGGCAATTGATTCATTGATCCGCAACCTCCGGTCAAATGCCGGATTTATCTTTACCACTGCGACCATCTGGGGACGCCGCAGGCGTTGATTGATGACGCCGGACATACGGCGTGGCGCATACAGCTGGAGCCGAGGGGAAATACCCTTGATGGGGATAATCCCCTGGACGTGGATCAACCGATCAGAATGCAGGGACAACATTATGATGAAGAAAGCGGCCTGTTTTATAATCGGTATCGGTATTATGATCCTGGAACAGGGCGGTATGTTACACAGGATCCGATAGGGTTGGCTGGGGGATGGAATTTTTATGCGTATCCGTTGAATCCTGTGAGTAATATAGATCCTTTAGGATTAGATGCCTGTAAGGTTTTGTACCCGGATTATCCCATTGAATATATGGCAGGACTTACCAGTATCTGGCTCGGTGGTCATGGGGGTATTATCGGTTATGATAAGCATGGATCAACAAAGTACTATGAATATGGACGTTATGAACCCGATCTGAAGGGGATTGTAGGCATTAAGTTACCTGCAGCTGACGGTAATATCAGGAGTATAAGTATGCCTGGTTTGGTTTTGGATAAAAATGGTAATCCTGATAATGAGTCACATGAAAGTCTCAAAATGGCTTTATCGAAAAGGTCTGGGAAAAATACTCGTGTAGAATTAACCTGAAGTAATAAAATAGTCGAGAGAAAGGTATATAATTATATTAATGAGATAGCCAATAATCAAAGCAGAGAAAAATATAGCTGGAATACACTTTCACCAAATCATTGCCGTAGTTTTTCGGAGAATTAATTTAAGGCAGGAGAATGAATTATGAGGTGTAAATACATAGTTTTTATTTTTGCAATAGTTAGCGTCTCATTTAATGTGCTTTTTTTGTACAACTGGATAGATCGTTCAGTTAGTCTGAGTTATTCGAAAAAATCGTTTGATGATTGTAATAACGATCTATCAATAACTAAAATAATAATTAAGGATGAACTTAAAGGGAAAGATAAAAATTTCGTTTTACAGCGAATAAGAAAAAATAAATTAGACAGTTATTCGTTAATTAAAGATAACGTATTGTACCTTGGGAATACAGAGTTGATATTTTAATATAATGTGTTAGTCGATGTTAAGTGATTTGACTGATGACTAAGATGTGTTTTCAGTCAGGGTAAGTGGATATTTTATTAAAGCGTGTCACAATCGAGTGGCGAGTGAAAATATTAGCCACATTAGCCACATTAGCCACATTAGCCACATTAGCCACATTAGCCACATTAGCCACATTAGCCACATTAGCCACATTAGCCACATTAGCCACATTAGCTACTGACAGTTTAATATGCTGATTTAACGCCCCGTTCATCGCTGGTTATCATGCTGGGTTAAAAATAGCGCGTTTGGGTCATGATTCAAACGGGGGATTCGCCGTGTCGCCGCCTTCCTGCAACCCGAATTATTTTGGCTATAGGTCCAAAATACCTTCCGGATGTTCATCGTGGTGCTTGTTCCGGTATTAAATCCCACCTCAGCTATTACCGCTAAGGTGCGGGTGGGCTATTTGGGAGAAGTAAACATAGCGATGATAATGAATATATCGCAAACATGCTCTATATTCCGAAGCGCGCCATCCATGGCGCCGCCGTTTTTTTACTTAACCTGTTCCTTCACCATGTCGATATAGATCTCGCGCAGACGGCGGGCTATCGGACCGGGCGTGCCGTCGCCGATGGTTTTGCCGTCCAGCGAAACCACCGGCATCACGAAGGTAGTGGCCGAACTAATGAAAATTTCGCGGGCGTGACGGGCCTCCTCCGGCGTGAACGGGCGCTCTTCCAGCTGGATATTGTGCTGCGCCGCCAGCTTCAGCAGCGACTGGCGGGTGATGCCGTGCAGAATATCGTTGCTCAGCGGGCGGGTCACCACGGTGTTGTCGTGCAGCACGATATAGCAGTTGCAGGAGCTGCCTTCGGTGATAAAGCCGTTTTCCACCAGGAAGGCGTCGTCGGCGTGCTGCGCGTGGGCGAACTCTTTGGCCAGACTGGCGGCCAGCAGGCTGACCGTTTTGATGTCGCGGCGGTGCCAGCGAATATCCGGGCAGGTCACCACCTTCAGGCCGGTTTTGGCCTGCGGGTTGTCAAGCACGGCGCGCGCCTGGGTAAACAGCACCAGCGTCGGCTTCACGTCGGCGGACGGGAAGTGGAAGTCGCGGTCGCCCGCGTTGCCGCGGCTCAGCTGCAGATAGATCGCGCCTTCGTTCAGGTTATTTTTTTCGATCAGCGCGTAATGAATCGCTTTCAGCTCGTCGAGAGAGACCGGCAGCGTAAGCGAAAGCTCCCGGCAGGAGCGCTGCAGGCGCGTCATATGACCGTCGAATTCCGCCAGCTTACTATTGACCACCGCGGTGACTTCATACACCGCGTCGGCGAACAGAAAACCGCGATCAAAGATCGAAACTTTGGCCGCCTGTTCTTCCACAAAGTGGCCGTCAACATACACAATACGTTGCATCACAACACTCCTTCAATAGTCAGTCGATGCAGCTTAACCCACTTTATCCCCACAGCGCTGCGTCCGGCGGCGATAATTCGCTGCCGCGGTAACTCAGCCCGTGGTCACGATCGCGCTGCAGCAGCAGCGGCCCGTCCAGATCGACAACCTGCGCCCCCTGCGCCACCATAATCGCCGGCGCCATCGATAGCGAGGTGCCGACCATGCAGCCGACCATGATCTGCAGACCCTGCTGGTGAGCGCAGGCGCGCAGGCGCAGCGCCTCGGTCAGTCCGCCGGTTTTATCCAGCTTGATGTTTATCATATCGTAACGCCCGGCGATGGCGGCCAGCGAGTGCGCATCGTGGCACGATTCGTCGGCGCAGATCGGGATCGGGTGCGGCAGTTCGGCGAGGACGCCGTCCTGACCGGCCGGCAGCGGTTGCTCGATCATGCTGACGCCCAGCGCGGCCAGTTCCGGCACCAGCTTCAAATAGAGGTCGGCGTCCCATCCTTCGTTGGCGTCGACGATGAGACGCGCCGCCGGCGCGCCCTCGCGCACCGCCGTTACCCGGGCCAGGTCGTCCTTATCCGCCAGCTTGAGCTTGAGCAGTGGCCGGCCTGCCTGCTGCAGCGCCGCCTGACGCATCCGCTCCGGCGTATCCAGCGACAGCGTGTAGGCTGTTTGCAGACAGACCGGCTCGGACAACTGCAGACGCTGCCAGATACGCTGTTTCTGTTGCTTGCATTCTAAATCCCAGAAGGCGCAGTCGATGGCATTGCGAGCCGCGCCGGCCGCCAGCCGGATTTGCAGCTGTTCACGGTCCAGACCGTTGCGAATATCGTCATTCAGCGCGTTGATCTGCGCCATTACGCTATCGATCGACTCGCCGTAGCGCGCATAAGGAACACATTCTCCGTAGCCGATGGCGTCGCCGGCGCGTAGCGCCACCACCACCACGTCGGCTTTGGTTTTACTGCCGCGTGAAATGGTGAAGGTGCCCTGCAGCGGCCAGCTTTCCTGAGTCACTTGCATCTCGATCATAGGGCGGCCAGCCGATCGACGATGCGGCCTACGCCCTGGCGGAAGGGATCCACCGTCGGCAGGCCGAATTTCTGTTCGATATCCGCCATCACCTGCAGCGCTTCCGCTTCGCTGAGCGCCGCGGTATTGACCGAAATCCCGACAAAGCGCGCGCTGGGATTGGTCAGCTGCGCCATCGACAGGTTGAGCGCCATGCAGGCGGCCAGATCGGGGATTGGGTAGTCGACGCCGCGCATGGTTTTACGCGTCGGCTCGTGGCACAGCACCAGCGCATCGGGCTGCGCGCCGTGGATAATCCCGGTGGTTACGCCGGCGAATGAGGGATGAAACAGCGAGCCCTGGCCTTCGATCACGTCCCAGTGGTCGGCATCGTTGGCGGGCGCGATGGTTTCGACCGCGCCGGCGATGAAATCCGACACTACGGCGTCAATGCTGACGCCGGCGCCGCTAATCAGAATGCCGGTCTGACCGGTAGCGCGAAAGGTCGCTTTACCGCCGCGGGCCAGAATCTCTTTTTCGATGGCCAGCGCGGTGTACATTTTACCGCACGAGCAGTCGGTGCCGACCGGCAGCAGGCGTTTGCCGCTGCGTTTGCGGCCGCTGGCGACCGGGTAGGTCTGCGAGGGGTGGCGTACGTCGAACAGGGAACGGCCCAGCTTCGCCGCCAGTTCGCGCAGTTCCGGTACGTCGGCCAGACGGTTGTGCAGGCCGGCGGCCAGATCCATGCCGCTTTCCAGCGCCTGACGCAGTACGGCGATCCACTGTTCGGAAATGATCCCGCCCCGATTGGCGACGCCGATGACTAATGTTTGCGCGCCGGCGGCGCGTGCGGCGCTGATATCCAGATCCGGCAGCTGGCAGTCGGCATGACAACCCTCCATACGGTACTGACCAACGCAATATTCCGGGTGCCATTGTTTAATCCCGATAGCCACTTTGGCGGCTAACTGATCGTGCGCGTCACCCAGGAATAATAAATAGGGTTTCTTGATATCCATTATTCATCCTCATAAGATTCAGGCATAAGACATTAATAAACGTCAGCAATATAAATTATTGAGCGGGAACAGATCTGTACGATTGATAATAAACGTAGTTATATCATTGTCAATAACCCGATAAACTAAGTGATACTGGCTGCATATTTGCCAATTATGTAGAATTAAATTCATTTTTTTGTTTTTTTTGTGATATTAAATGCTGTTTGTCGTTTTTATTGGTGAATGTCGTGGTTTTTTATAAATTATAGTCAGGCGTTCTGAATGATAAATATTTTATATTATTGATTTTTATGTATTTTATTTTTAATACCGCTTGTTGCGTACGCTCTATGTTGGGGCGTCGTGTTGTCATGGGGCCCCAAAATAATGCATTGCGTGATTTTGTTTTTAAATTGTTAATTAAAGCCGCTTATTACGCGATAAATAATATGGCTGATGGCGCGAATGATCTTAAAAGAATAATTAATAAATATACCGTTCGCTATAAATAAAAATAATGCCTGACGTTAAATCGCTGCGCGCAGTGATGTTTCACTTTTGAGCGCGCTACAACGCGTAGCTGATGATAAGCTAATTTAAATAATCATTAAAAACAGTGAAGTAGGCTTTAACCATCCTGTCGTTGTCACTCAACCTGCAGAGGAAAATGTAGCGCTATTATGCGAAGCTATTCGATCCGGCGCATAATCGGCGGATTCATCCGCCGCTGCGCCGTCGATGGCGCGGCGGGGTATGCGGCTGAAGGCGGGGCGCGTCGCTCAGGCTTGCCCGGCCGCGTCGCCGGTATGATAGCGGCCGCGCGGCACAATCAGCGGCGTGTGGGAAACCGGATCGTCGATAATGATGCAGGACATGCCAAATACCCGTTGGATTAGATCGGCGTCGACGATCTGCGCGGGTTTGCCCTGCGCCATCACGCGCCCGCTCTGCATCACGATCAGATGGTCGGCATAGCGACAGGCCTGGTTTAGATCGTGCAGGACTGCCACCAGGGTTCGGCCGTGCTGTTGATTCAGCTCACGAAACAGATCGAGCAGATCGATCTGATGGGCGATATCCAGCCAGGTGGTGGGTTCATCCAGCAGCAGCAACGGCGTCTGCTGGGCCAGCACCATCGCGATCCATACCCGCTGCCGCTGTCCGCCGGACAGTTCATCCACGCTACGTTCGGCCAGCGTGCTGACGTTGGTAGCCTGCATGGCGCCTTCCACTGCGTCCTGATCCGCCGGGCTCCACTGGCGCAGCAGGCTCTGGTGCGGGTAGCGGCCGCGCGCGACCAGATCGGCTACGGTAATGTTGTCCGGCACGATGGCGTGCTGCGGCAGCAGGCCGATGCGGCGCGCCAGCGTTTTGGTCGGGATCTGATGGATATTTTTTCCCTCCAGCAGCACTTCGCCTGCCAGAGGTTTCAACAGCCGGCACAGTGCGCGCAGCAGCGTGGATTTGCCGCAGGCGTTGGGGCCGATGATCACGCTGAACTGACCGGCTGGAATCGTGACATTCAGATCTTCAGCAATGATTTTGCCATCGTATCCCAGCTTCAGGTGGGCGGCGTGCAGATGCGGTGTCATCTCGGTTGATTCTCTCCAGAACGGTTAACGGCGCGATTCGCGGATCAGCAGCCAGATCAGATAAATACCGCCGATACTGACGGTGACGGCGCCGACCGGCAGCTGCACTTTACTGAAGGCGTGCTGGGCGATCATATCCGCCGCCAGCAGTAAAATCGCGCCCGCCAGCGCGGCGGAAAACAGCGGGGTGGCGCTGGCGCGCGTCATCCGGCGCGCGATCTGCGGGGCGGCCAGCGCGATGAAGGATATCGGGCCGGCGGTTGCCGTGACCAGCGCGATCAGCACAATACCGGACAGCATCAGCCACAGGCGGCTGGCTTCGGCGTTGACGCCCAGCCCTCTGGCGATGTCGTCGCCCATTTCCAGCAACTGCAGGCGCTTCGCCAGCAACAGAACCGCCAGCGCGGCCAGCGGGGTAAGCCACAGGGCGGGCTGCGCTTTGGTCCAGGTAATGCCGTTCAGTGTTCCGGTTCCCCACAGCGTGGCGGACATGGCGTCATCCAGCGAACCGGTGATAATCAGCCAGGTATTGAAGGCCGACAGCACCGCGCTGATGGCGATCCCGACGATAATCAGACGGAAGCCGGAAATACCTTTACGCCATGCCAGCAGATAGACCAGCGCGGCGGCGCCGATTCCGCCCAGCACCGCGCCGCCGACAATCTGATAATAGTTGCCCTGCCACAGCATAATGACCAGCAGTACGCCGGTGAACGCGCCGGTATTAAAGCCCACCACGTCCGGGCTGCCCAGCGGGTTGCGAATGATGGATTGAAAAATAGCGCCGGCGATGCCAAGACCGGCGCCCAGCAGCAGCGCCATGCAGGCGCGCGGCGCGCGCCACTGAGTGACGACGGTGATGGTGCCGCCGTCGCCCTGGCCGGCCAGCGCCCGCCAGACATCGGACGGCGAAAGCGCTAAGGTGCCCAGCCCCATCGCCGCGGTTAGCAACAGCAGGCCGAGCAACAGCAGCGCGCCGTTAATCAACAGCGCGCGAACCGCGAACCGGCCGCTGAGTAAACCGCCGGGCGTACTGAGTTGCAGTGTTTTACTTAACATATCGGCTGTTCCTCAGGCCTGGCGTCGGCGCACCAGCCAGATCAGGACCGGCGCGCCGATAAAAGCGGTAACGATAGATACCCGCAGCTCGCCGGCCGCCAGCAGGCGACCGGTAACGTCGGCGCACAGCAACAGCACGGGAGCGAACAGAAAAGAGTACAACAGAATCCAGCGCTGATCCGGCCCGGCCCACCAGCGTGCAATATGCGGGATCATCAGCCCGACAAAACCGATCGGACCGGCCAGCGCGGTAGCCGAGCCGCACAGCAGCATAATCGCGATGACCGCCAGCGCGCGGATCAGCGCGACGCGGGTGCCCAGCGCGGTGGCGATATCCTCCCCCATACTCAGCGCGTTCAGCGAGCGGGCGGTAATAAGCGCCAGTGCGGCGCCCAGCAGAATCGTCGGCGTTACCAGCGCCATGTTGCGCAGCGAACGAATATCCAGCGTCCCGGCGGCCCAAATACGCAACTGGTCGAACGCCTGCGGATTGAGCAGGGAAATCGAGGTGGTAAAGCCGGTGAGCACCGCGCTCAGCGCCACGCCCGCCAGCGTCAGACGCACCGGATTGATGCGCCCGCCGCTCAGAGTGCCGATCATCCAGACTATCAGGCTGCTCGCCAGCACGCCGAGCCACGCGCAGCTTAGCCACGCCGCCATGCTGGTGATACCGAAACAGGTTATACCGATCACGATGGCGAAACTGGCGCCGGCGTTCACTCCGAGGATGCCGGGATCGGCCAGCGGGTTACGGGTCAATGCCTGAATAACCGCTCCGGCGCCCCCCAGCGCGATACCGACAATAATGCCCGCCAGCGTGCGCGGCAGGCGGGCATTCAGAATAATCGTGCTGTCGGCATTATGGAGCTGGCCGGTCAGGCTATGCCATACCACCTGGGGCGCGATGGATTTGGCGCCCAGCATCAGGCTGGCGACGACGGCGAGAGCCAGCAGCAGCAGACTGAGCGCGATTCCTGATAAATGTCGGTAAGGGTGAGCGCTGGCTGAAGGCGGCGTACTGACCCGCCCCTGCGTCCGATCTGGATGAAGTGACATCCGCAACAACGACTCCTCAATGATGGATTACCCTGGCTGGTTAGCCGGTCTGGCGGCGGATTCGCTCCACTGCATTGCCGGCAGGCGCGCCGGTGTCTCCGGTCGCCTGTTCAGCAAGCGCCATTAGCGGCAGGGCAATGGCGCAAACAGAATTATTTCGGGTGTGGTTATGATTATCATTCCTATTGCCAATGCCTATGGTAGCACGCGTTTTTGTGCGAATACATTGACATAAACCGTCAGCCGGGCGATTTTCCGCCGGCCGGACGTCAGTTCGCGGCGGGCCGGCGGAAATAACGTTCGATGTTATTCAACATATTGCCGGCGCTGTAGTAGTCCAGCCGGAAGGTGTCCGGCCCCATCGCCCAGATTCGGCGCTGCATCACCGGCGCAAGGTGGCTAAGAAAGGGGTTGGCGATAACGCTGTCGACCGTGCGATCGTCGGCGGAGAACAGCAGCAGCGACTGGCCGTTCAGACCGTCCGCCATATTTTCGCCGGAAATCTGTAAAATATCCCGGCGCTTGCCCTGGCTGGTTTCGGTGGGAATATGGTCGGGCAGCGCCGCCAGCTGAAATCCCAGCTCGGCCAGCAACTGCCCCTGGGCGGAGGCGGGCGTCCAGATATTGGCGCCGCGCCCGTCCTGATAATACACCAGCGCGGAAACCGGCTGCGGCGGCAGGGTGATGGCCTGTTTCACCGCCTGCACCCGCTGTTCAAAGCGTGCGATAACCTGTTGCGCGTCGGTCTCGTGTCCGGTGGCCGCGCCCAGTTGCTGCGCCAGTTGCTGCCAGCTCTTATCGCCATAGTCGATAACCAGCGCAGGCGCGATGGCGGACAGCTGTTCATACAGTTTTAGCGCCGAGTCGCCGCCGGTGGCGGCGATAACGATCAGATCCGGGGCGGCGGCGGCGATGGACTCCGCGTTGGGTTCGGTGATGTACAACGGTTTTACGCCGCGCGCTTTGGCTTGCTCGCTCCACTGGATGAAAAAGCCCTGGTCGTCGGATACCTGCATATTGGGGTTGGTGGCGCCGGATGCGATCAGCGGGGCGTTGATCGCCAGCAGCGTACCGCTGAGCGTCACGCTGGTGGAAACGATGCGCTGCGGCGCGCGCTGTAGCGTCAGCGGCCCTTTCAGCGTCTGTACGGTGCGCGGCCAGCCGTCCTGTACCGTTGAGGCGGCGGGCGGCGAGGCCGGCGCTGCGGCCTGTTGATTGTCACAGCCGGCGACGAGCAGCAGCACGGCGCTGAATAACATGGCGTACAGACGGGGCGTAGCGGCCTGAGCGAGGGTTTGCATAACCGTCAGATTCCTCCAGATACGGGCAAAAGGGGGCGCTGTAGAGCGCGGCAGAGTATATGATAATGTCTCTCATATACCCGCCATACTTCAAGTTGCAGTTGCGTTGGTTGCCCGGTCCTTCACCGGCCTCATCCCTGAGTCGCATCTTTCGGGCCGGCGCATTGCGTGGTCTGGACCGATCGTCTTGTGTTTCGCAACCCGAATTATTTCGGCGACGGGCAGAGCCCATCGCTCGTCCGATACTCTTCTTGCGCCGCCGTCCTCCGGCGTTTAGCGCCGGTGCGGAATGAAGCGGGAATGCTTGTTGGCATGCACGTCCTTCATGGTATACAGCTGCTGAATCAGGGTATCCAGGCGATCGATGATTTTCATGCCCAGGTAGAAGTAGCCATATATCTGATTTTCTATCGCCAGATCCTGCTGAGCTTCGTCGTCCGGCTGACTGCGCGCGATGGTTTTCAGCTCAAGCATGACTTCTTTCTTGAATTCCCGATGGTGGAATTTTTTAATGCCGTCGATATCTTTGGTGTTATCGCGGATAAAGGATTCCAGCATGATAAAGCGATGCTGAATGGCGTTGTTTATTTTGGAAGACAGTGAGGACTGGTTAATTATTTTATGGCTGACGTCACATTCCCAGTATGCCATTTCAATTAATGCCAGATAGGAGGTTAGATCCTGAATACATTCCTGAATACTGACATAGGTTCCTTTGATGAATTTTGTTTCCTGCTGAGCGGGGACGGATAATTTTATAATATTGGCGACTATTCTTTTATTTTTTGCATTTAGCTGGCGCAGGTCCAGTTTAGTGAACACATTGCGCGACAGATTGGCGGCGTATAGAAGATGTAAATTGGATATCAGCTTGAAGAGTTCAATATTCCAGTGAATGCTCGCCTTATGCGGCAGAATGCTGGAAAACAATACCGCCATCAGGCAGCCGATAAATACATCGGATATCCGCCACAGAGCGATGTCCAGATTGCCCTCCGATGCCGTTACGATCACCGACATTGTAATGCCGATCAAAATACCGGCGTAAGGGATTTTGCTCAGCGTCAGATAGCCGCAGGTGAATATGCCCATGGCGATCGGGAAAACGGCCAGAAACGGGCTGAATTTCCCGGCATAAAAAGAAGTGATACCAAAAATAATACCCATTAGCGTTCCCAAAGTACGCTGGATCGCTCTGGGATAGACGCTTCCCTTATAGGACATCGGTCCCATAATCACCACTAAGGTGATGAAGATCCAGGAGAGATCCTCTATGGCGTTGAAGTTGGAGAAAATCAGCAGAGAACAAAGAAACGCCAGTGTCAGCCTTGCCGCATGCGAAATCCGATAATACTTATATTGTATATTTTCTATCTGCTTTTCTATCGTCATGGTGTTGTTCTTTAAAATGCAATAAAGCTATAAAAACCAAAGAAGTCAATGAGATAATGATAATAATTAACGTATCGATGGAGAATAACTGATGGTCATCTTTTATCATCACAAGAGAGAGTGCCAGAAAGGTGTATACGATATATTTTACGCATTCTTTTGTAAAATCCGTTCGTTTATATCTTAAGTCGGATGAGCAGTGCGGGCAGGAGGATTTTTTAAGCGTGACCAGTTTACTGCAGTTAGGGCAACGATGATATGTCATGTTCATTTTACCCAATAAATTACAAGACACGGACAGCGGCGAGCGGGCTCATTCCGGCATGTGCCGGATAACGGAGTCAAAGCGCCTGCAGGTGAATAACAGGGTAACGGCGTCGCTCGTTATTTGTTCAGCAGCGATAATATTCTTTATGTATATCATCTTCTATTTTATGCGTGTAACTAATTGTAAGTTTTGATTTGATTTTTCCAGAGCCTGCTGAAGGGCCGTGCGGCAGCGGTTCGAATAATGACACGCCGGCTGGATACAGGAGACAGGGATCGGAAAAATGGCGATCCCCATGCGCTCCAGCCGCCTGAGCCCGTTCCGTCCACGCCGATCGTTTTGCGCCTTTTGTTGACGGTCGCGCGCCAGCGTGGGTTGCGGCCTCTTCTCGGTTATTCCATCACGACGTGATAGCCCATGAAAAATTCCCAGCTGTCGTTCGCCATCATAGGGAATCCTTTCCTGAAGGCCTGGCTTGAGGCTGGGGTCCGGGCGTAGTATGTAGCGGGCGCCATATCTTCCGTCGCGCTGTTGGCTTTAGGGGCCGGAGCGTAGTCGGTCAGTTCCGATATTATGCTGTCGCTTCTTTTCAGCATGCTGCGTGCGTCAATACCCAGAATATTCTGCTGGCCGCCCATCACCACGGCTTTTAACACCGCGCGCCCGATGGCGGGGGCATACCACATGACTTCCCGGGTATAACCCTTAATTGAGCAGGTCTGGCTATAGCATTTGGGTTTCCATGACGACGGCCCTTCAACCCGCGGGTCGCTCTTCTGCCAGCTCGTATTGCGCGTTATCACCAGCGTATCAAAGGTGCCGCCGGCCACGGTGATTTTATCCACGCCCGCGACGCGCGTGTTGGACTGGGCCCGCCAGGCATATTGCCATTTCACGCCCTTTTCCGGCGTAAACGATACGGTTTTTTGATAGCTGTCCCGCCACTCTTTGCCCGGCGTCAGCGGGAAATTCAGAACTCTTTTCCCCGCGGCCCGTTGTTCCTGCGTGCTGTAGTTATCGATGACCTCCGTCACCTCTTGTTCCGCGCCGTTTTTTTGATCGGATAAGCGGTAGGTCGCCGTATTTTTTTTGACCGACAGCAATTGCAGATCGGCGGTGTACTCGCCGTCGGAGCTGTATGTCCAGACCGCGCCGGGCGCCGGCAGAATACGCGGACCGGCTTTAAACGGTAGCGTCGCGATGGGCATGCCCTGGTCGTCATAGTGGATATAATCCAGCCCGACGCTATAAATTTTTTCTATTTTTTCATTCGGCCCATAGCGGTAAAACTCCAGACTGTTTTCCTCCGGGCTGTTCTGAGTGAACCACTCTCCGACCGGTTTGTCGTTATGGTAATAACCGTGATAAATAACCTTATTGCCCTTTATCTTTTTGTACTCGCCTTCCTGCTGGTCATTGCGGTAAAACGAGTATGTTTTTTCACCGTCGTCTGTTGTCTGTATCTGTTCGCCGTCTTTATCAAATCGCCCGTTGCCGGTCGCATACTGAGTAAGATCAAGCAGTTCTCCCTGAGGGGAAAACTGTTCTGATTTATATCGATCTGACCCCGTAACCGTTTTTTTCAGCACGTTTTTTTGCGCATCGTAGGTAATTTCCAGATGAGGCGCGTCGCCGTACTCTTCCGTCCAGGATTTTATATTGCCGTTGTCATCATAATTTTCGATTATATCTTTGCTGAGGCCGTTCTCGACCCGGGTGAACTGTTTTCTTTCCAGCTTGCCGTCGCGGGTGTAATGCTTGTACTCATTGAAGCCCTCGCCGTCAAAATCGATCCCCTCATATTCCAGTTGGCCATTGGGATAGTATTCTTTTTCATTAACGTAAGCCGTGCTGGGCAGATAGCGTATGACTTTTTTGGGCGTGCCGTCTTCACGATATTCGGTTTCACTGCCGGTTGGATTACCATTCGCATTCCTTGTTCCCTGGCGAGAGAGCTTGCCGTTCGAATAATAAGTGCGATATTCGCCAGTATAATTTTTTTGCGTGAACAGCGGGTCGGCTTTGATATCGATGAGCGTGCTCTGTATGACCGGCGAGCCATTGGGATAGCGGATGGTGAATTCCCAGCCTTTGCTGGTCTGCTTCAGCGGCCAGTCCAGTATATATTCCGTCTGCTGGCCTGTTTCGGCGAAGGTCCAGTCTTCCGTCAGGTTACGGGTTTCGGCCCAGGCGGTATTGAGCAGTGTACAGAGCAGGATTGCCCGGATTATATTTTGCATTAAAACAGATCCCTTTACGTGGTATTGCGCCATAGCCGCCATCGTCATGTCTGGTCGATACTCGTCATACTTCAGGCTCGCTGTTCAGGCGGCAGGTTTTGTCCTGCGACTTGAGTTAATCAGGGTATATTAAGTTAACCAACGGGCGTATCACCGCGCCCCGATCAGGCGACGAGTATATACCCTTCATATCTCAAGTTGCAGGTGCGTTGGCTTTGTTACTCGCCCTGCCATGGGGCTCGTCCTTGCCGGGCCGCCGCCAGCGGCGTTCAACCCCGTTTCCGGCAGATTTGTCGTTCACCCCGGCCACTTACTGGTGTAAGCTCCCGGGGATTAATGAGCGACATTCTGTCCCTCACCGAAGGTCGGCCGCTGGCTGGATAAATTGGTTGCCGACGAATGTGTCGCGGTGTCGCCGCCTTCCTGCAACTCGAATTATTTTGGGTATACTCTAATTAATTCCGGGAGACCATCAGGGTACGGGTGCCGTAACCTGGCCGATGGTTTCCTTTGCGGCGAGATGAGTTTTATGATCGATATGCATCAGCATTATCAACAGATTGCCGGGTACGTACAGGCTCATTACCTTGACCTGTACCCGCCCGCGTTTCGGCCGCTGGTGTTACAGTCCGACAGCCTGTCTGTAGATTATCGGCCCTGGCTCAGCGGCGCCGAACCGGTGCCCGACTGGCTGCGTTTTAGCGGCAAAGCGCTCGACGAGGAGACGCGGACGGATCGAGCCAAAGGGGCGCTGGTCGGTCTGGCGGCGGCGGATGCGGTGGGCACGACGCTGGAGTTTCGTCAGCGCGACGAAGCGCACGTCGACGATATGGTCGGCGGCGGGCCGTTTAATCTGAAGGCGGGCGAATGGACCGATGACACCTCTATGGCGCTCTGTCTGGCGGAAACCTATATTCACGCCCGGTATCTGGATCTTACCGGTTATCGTAATCGCCTGGTCAACTGGTATCGGCACGGCGTCAACAGTTCGAACGGCGTTTGCTTCGATATCGGCAACGCCACCCACTATGCGCTGGAGCAATATCTGAGCCAGGGACCGGAGTGGTTCGGCAATAGCGCGCCGTCGACGGCGGGCAACGCCGCCATCATCCGCCTGGCGCCCGCCGCCATCTTTCAGCGCCATTCGCTGCTGCGCACCTGTAGCGATGCGGAATGGCAGGGAATGGCGACGCACGGCGCCATTGAATCCCGCGACTGCAGCCGGCTGCTGGGGATGATCTTGCATCGGCTGTTAAACGGCAGCGATAAAGAAGAGGCGCTGGCCGCGCACATGTGTTGCTTCAATGCCCGCACCATGCTGATTAACGCCGGCGAATATAAACGCAAAACGCGCGAGCAAATTTGCTCCAGCGGCTACGTGATCGACACGCTGGAAGCGGCGCTGTGGGCGGTCTGGCGGACCGATAATTTTCGTGATGCGGTGCTGCTGGCGGCCAATCTGGCTGATGATGCGGACAGCGTCGCCGCCACCGCGGGGCAGATCGCCGGCGCGCTGTATGGCTATTCGTCCATTCCCGCCGCGTGGCGCGATAAACTGGTCGAGCAGGACAGGACTCGCCTGATGGCGGAGGATTTATATCGGCTGGCGCCACGCTGAAAACAAATCCGGGCGCGCCGCCCGCCTGAGTGAGCGATAAAGGATGTCCGGCATGAAACCTAAATCGATAACGCTGTATGACGTGGCTGACTACGCCGGCGTTTCCTATCAGACCGTGTCGCGCGTAATTAACCAGGCCAGCCATGTCTCGGAGAAAACCCGTCAGAGGGTTGAAGCGGCCATGGCGGCGCTCAATTATGTGCCAAACCGCGTGGCGCAGCAGCTGGCGGGCAAGCTCAGCCACACCATCGGGCTGGCTACCACCCACTTATCCCTCCACGCGCCTTCGCAAATCGTCGCCGCCATTAAATCTAAAGCGAGCGAAATGCAGTTCAGCGTGGTGATTTCCATGATTGAGCAGCCCGGTCTGGAGGCGTGCAGGGCGGCGGTGAACAGTCTGCTTTCTCAGCGCGTGGATGGGCTGATCGTCAATATCCCGCTGGAGGATGACGACGCGCGGGCCGTCGCGCGCGCCTGCGGCAAGGTTCCGGCGCTGTTTCTGGATGTCTCTCCCTCGCTTGCGGCGCACACTATTCTCTTCGATCCCTATGAAGGCGCGAGGCTGGGCGTGGAGCACCTGGTCGGTCTTGATCATCGGCGCATCGCGCTATTGAACGGGCCGCTAACCTCCGTCTCGGCGCGCCTGCGTTTCGAAGGCTGGCGGCAGACGCTGGCGCATTACCAACTGAATCCGGTGGCGATACTGCAGGGCGACTGGAGTTCGCTGTCGGGTTACGAGCAAACCTCCCGCATGCTGGCGCAAGGCACGACGCCTGGCGCGTTGCTGGTGGCAAGCGACCAGATGGCGCTTGGCGCGCTGCGCGCGCTGTCTGAATTCGGCCTGGCGGTTCCCGGCCAGGTTTCCGTGGTCGGCTACGACGATACGGAGGACAGCGCCTGTTTTATCCCGCCGCTGACCACGATCAAACAGGATTTTAAAACGCTCGGCAAGGCCAGCGTGCAGCGTTTGGTCGAGTTGATCCACTCGCCTGACAGCGCGGCGTCGCCGCAAATTTTGCCGGTCAGCCTGGTTAAACGCAAAACGACGGATGTGCCGGTCGGCAGCGCGCCTTCCTCCCAGGCGCTGGCGGATGCTCTTGCCGTGCTGGCGCGTCAGGTCGCGCGGCTGGATTCTCGCTAATCCCGCGTGCAGGCCCGCGCTGCGGGCCTGCCGTCGATGCGCGCCGCGCCGGGATAAATTTGTGAGTGTTGTCACCTAATGCCATCCAGCAGCTTTACATCCTGACTGGCAGGTCCGATATTTCATCTAAATTGTGAGCGAATCGCAATCAGATAAAGGACCCGATATGATGACCCTTAAAGCAGGCAACGTCGCCGCCACGCTCGCGTCGGTACTCGCGCGGCGCGACTGGGAAAACCCCGCGGTGACGCAATTGAATCAGCTCGCCGCTCACCCGCCTTTCGCCAGTTGGCGTTCGGCGGACGATGCCAGAGACGATACCGCGTCGCCCAGCGTGCGGAGTCTGAACGGCCGCTGGAAATTCAGCTATTTCAGCCGGCCGGAGGCGGTGCCGGAAAGCTGGCGCTATCAGGATGACGATCGCACCGATGACGTTAACGTGCCGTCCAACTGGCAGATGCTGGGTTACGGTACGCCAATCTATACCAACGTGACTTATCCCATTCCGGTCGATCCGCCGTTTGTTCCGGCTGATAATCCCACGGGTTGTTATTCGCTCACATTTAGTGTCGACGATGACTGGCTGGCCTCCGGCCAGACGCGCATCCTGTTCGATGGCGTCAACTCGGCGTTTCACCTTTGGTGCAACGGCGACTGGATCGGCTACGCCCAGGACAGCCGTCTGCCTTCCGAGTTCGATTTAAGCGCGGCGCTGCAGGCGGGAGAAAACCGTCTGGCGGTCATGGTGCTGCGCTGGAGCGACGGCAGCTATCTGGAAGATCAGGATATGTGGCGGATGAGCGGTATTTTTCGCGATGTCTCCCTGTTGCATAAGCCGCACACTCATCTTAGCGATATCGGGATACTGACCCATCTGAACAGCGACTTCAGCCACGCCGAGCTGGAAACCCAGGTGGCGGTCAGCGGCCCGGCGCGCCAGGCAACGCAAATTGCGCTGCAGCTGTGGAATGGCGCCGAACTGGTCGGCGAGCGCCGGCAGCCTATCGGCAGCGAAATTATCGATGAACGCGGCGTTTACGGCGACCGTACGACCGTGCGTCTGTCGGTCGCCCGGCCCGCGCTGTGGAGCGCGGAGCTGCCTCATCTCTACCGGGTGGTGGTGATGTTGCATGACGGCGACGGCGCGTTGATTGAAGCGGAGGCCTGCGATGTCGGCTTTCGTCAGGTAGAAATCAGCAATGGTCTGCTGAAACTGAACGGCAAGCCGCTGCTTATTCGCGGGACAAACCGGCACGAGCATCACCCGGAAAACGGCCAGGTGATGGATATCGACACCATGCGAAAAGATATCCTGTTGATGAAGCAGCATAATTTTAACGCGGTGCGCTGCTCCCACTATCCCAATCATCCCCTTTGGTATCGCCTGTGCGACCGCTATGGCCTGTATGTGGTGGATGAAGCCAATATTGAAACCCACGGCATGGTGCCGATGAACCGGCTGACCGACGATCCGGCATGGCTGCCGGCGATGAGCGAACGGGTTACTCGCATGGTGCGGCGCGATCG
Organism: Affinibrenneria salicis; assembly: GCF_008710095.1. The sequence continues at coordinate 116,435 of NZ_VYKJ01000010.1, read as the reverse complement.
CAACCACCCGTCGATTATTATCTGGTCGCTGGGCAATGAATCCGGCCATGGCTGTAACCATGACGCGCTCTATCACTGGATCAAGGCCAACGACCCCTCCCGTCCGGTGCAGTATGAAGGCGGCGGAGCCAACAGCCCGGCCACCGATATCCTGTGCCCGATGTACGCCCGCGTGGAGCAGGATCAGCCGTTCCCGCAGGTGCCGAAATGGTCGATTAAAAAATGGATCGGCATGCCGGATGAGTCGCGCCCGCTGATCCTGTGCGAATACGCCCATGCGATGGGCAATAGCTTTGGCGGTTTCCATAAATACTGGGCGGCGTTCCGGCAGTATCCGCGTCTGCAGGGCGGTTTCGTCTGGGACTGGGTGGATCAGTCGCTGACGCAGTATGATGAAAACGGCGCGCCTCACCAGGCCTACGGCGGCGATTTTGGCGATCAGCCCAACGATCGCCAGTTCTGCATGAACGGTCTGGTGTTTGCCGACCGCACGCCGCACCCGTCGCTGTACGAAGCTAAGCAGGCGCAGCAGTTTTTCCAGTTTACCCTGCACCGCACCGAGCCGCCGCGGCTGGAGATTTCCAGCGAATATCTGTTCCGCCGCAGCGACAACGAACGCCTGATCTGGACGCTGGCGCAGGAAGGCCAAACGCTGGCGAGCGGCGAAGTCGCGCTGGATATCGCTCCCGAAGGTCGGCAGTCGATCGCGCTCGACGATTTGCCGCCGGTCGCCACCCCCGGGCAGGTGTGGCTGACGGCGAAAGTGGTGCAGATTGACGCGACGGACTGGAGCGACGCCGGTCATGTCTGCGCCTGGCGGCAGTGGCGGATGGCGGATGTGCCGGCAATCGAGCCGCAACCGGCAGAGGGCGAGGCGCCGCGGCTGTCGGCGAGCGAAGGGTATTACGATATTCGTCACGGCGCGCAGCGCTGGCGCTTTAGCCGCCAAACCGGCCTGCTGACGCAGTGGTGGCAGGATGAACAGCCGACGCTGCTGTCGCCGCTGCAGGACCAGTTTACCCGGGCGCCGCTGGATAACGACATCGGCGTCAGCGAAACTACGCGCATCGACCCGCACGCCTGGGTGGAGCGCTGGAAAGCGGCGGGGCTGTACGATATGACGCCGGAGACGGCGCGTTGCGAAGCGGAGCCGCTGGCGCTGGCGGTGGAAGTGCGCACCGTTCATCGCTGGACGTATCGCGGCGCCACGCTGTTTATCAGTTACAAAACCTATCGTATCGACAATCAGGGCGAACTGCATCTCAGCGTGGATGTGGATATTGCTTACGGCACGCCGGCCCCGGCGCGTATCGGCCTGACCTGTCAACTGGCCGGGGTGCACGACAGCGTCGCCTGGCTCGGCCTGGGGCCGCATGAGAACTACCCGGACCGTAAACAGTCGGCGTGCTATGACAGCTGGCGGCGCCCGCTCGACGAGCTTTATACCCCATACGTGTTCCCGACGGAAAACGGCATGCGCTGCGATACGCGGCGGCTGGAATATGGCGCGCACCGGTGGCGCGGCCATTTCCATTTCAACATCAGTCGCTATAGTCAACGACAACTGCGCGAAACGTCGCACCGGCATTTGTTGACGCCGGAGCAGGGCAGTTGGCTGAATCTGGATGGTTTCCATATGGGGGTCGGCGGCGATGACTCCTGGAGCCCCAGCGTGGCGCCGGAGTATCTGTTGCAGGATAGCCACTATCACTATGCGGTAAGCTGGAAACGTCGCTAAACAGGGGGCTTTTCCCGGGCAGGCGCAGGCCGTCTGCCCGGACGCCTGATATGTCTCCCGCCGTCGGCCGGCGGGTCCGCGGTTTACGGCGTTCACTCATCCGCTCCACGTTACCGGTTCCCTTTATCTTACCGGCTACCGATGCCTGATTTTGCCGCCTGCCGTCTGCCGCCGCCAGGGCCGCGCTATTCGGCCACGCGCCGGTTCTCCTGTCCTGCTCCCGGTTTATCCCGCCGCAGGGGCGTTCCCTCCGTTGCCGCCCGTCTGGCTTTCGTGTGCGGTGAACCGTCGACCCGATTTAAAAATTGCATTGCCTAATCCAAAAATTGCCTTCCCTTTATTTAACCGACGACGAATGTGAGACTCCGTTCGCAGAAATACCATCCCGGTTATTGCAGTCGGGTTTGTTTACCCGTGAGGAAAGGGCTATGCCATGAGCTATTTATACGCTTGCGTTAGGCGCATTCGCCATCTGCACCGGTGAGTTCATTATTGTCGGAGTCTTGAACAATATGAGTCAGGAGCCGGCTATTTCAATTTATTCATCGGGCATATTTGTTATGGTTTGTCGAACGGCCGATCAATATGCTTGATCGCCAGGATAAGCACACCACCGCGCGGATGAGGGCGACCATTAGGGTGTGTCCCTTAACTGTTTTTTGTACAGATCAGCATTGTTATAACTGTGCCAAAAGCGCTGTTAAGCGATAAAAATAGTCCTAAAAATGCTCAATATTCAACCAAAGATCACATTTGGGAAATGATTACTACATCACTTTTTGGTATGTCGGGAGGTTAAGGGACACACCCTGGTTTCGGCCTGATAAACTGACAGATGTGATACGGGTTAAAAAGAATGCCGGGCCAGTTCATTTCTTTGATGGCGGGAATAACGTTCCGCTATTCCCGCACTGCGGCTAATTCCCTGTCGGGCGGGGTGCCGCTCTTTTCCCGGCACAGCCAGCGCGTAGGCGCGCCCTGTAAGGCCTCGCGCTGCGGCGTTGAGGGCGGCCGATCGCTGACCACGTAGTGAAAATCGGCAATCGTGCCGTTTTGGCACAGGGCCGAACGGCCGAATTTGGTACTGTCCACGACCAGCACCTTAAGCGCCGCCCCGGCCAGCAGCGCGTGACGCGCCATCACCTCCTCATCGTTGAAATCGTACAGTTCTCCGGCTTCGCCGATGCCGCCGATTGACACCACGCCGATCGCCACCCGGTAGCGGCTGAAAAACGCCAGCGCCTCGCCGCCGATGATATCCAGGTCTCGTTTACGCAGTTTGCCGCCGGCCACGGTCAGGTCGCAGCCGGCAAGCCGACTGAGTGGCTGCGCGGCGTGCAGGTTATTGGTGAACACGGCCAGCCGGGCGTCGGACGGCAGGGCGAGGGCCACCATTTCAACCGTAGTGCCCGTACCCAGAAAGCAGCTGGGATATTCGATCAGCAGCGCGGCGACCTGCTCGCCAATCCAGCGTTTACCGCTGACATTGACGATTTCCCGTTGCCGATAGCCGATATTTTCGCGAGCGAAAGGCGCCACCAGCCCGTAGCGCCGCAACAGCAGTCCCTGCTCGGTCAGCTGCCGCACGTCGCTGCGCACCGTCTGCAGCGATACGCCGAAATGCCCGGCCAGTTGCTCAATACTGCATTCCCCGCGTTCCGTCACCATCATGGCGATCGCGCGACGGCGTGATTCCGGTGTCATCTTTCTCTCCTTGTCCTGATGTTTCGCCGGAATACTACATCGAAAGTATTACGCTATTACTACGAAATAGGCTGGTCATATTTTTGTCAGATTCCCCTGTTTTAATCATCACAACGAAAACCAGGGGATAACCGACATGTATAAAAAAATGACGTTTGCCGCCTTGATGCTGGCGCTGTCCGCCGCTTCAGCCATGGCGCAAACCACGCTGAAGCTCTATACCAGTCAGCCCAATGAAGACGCGCGCATGACCGTCAGCGCCTTTGAGCAGGCGCACCCGGATATCAAAGTGAACTGGATTCGTGATGGAACCACCAAACTTACCGCACGTTTGCAGGCCGAACTGGCCGCCGGGGGCGGCGTGCCGGATGTATTGTTGATTTCCGACAGCGTGACCATGGAATCGCTTCGGCAGCAGGACTTGCTGGCGCCGTATCAATCGCCCGAGGCCACTCGCTACGATCCTTCGCTCTATGACGCCGCCGGCTATTACTACGGCACTAAGTTGATTACCACGGGGATCGCTTATCACCGCCAGGCGCCGGTTAAACCCGCGTCATGGCAGGACTTGCTTAAGCCCGAACTGAAAAATATGACCGCCATGCCCAGCCCGCTCTATTCCGGCGCGGCGCTGATTCACCTGGCGACGCTGACCAATAATCCGCAGCTCGGCTGGAACTATTACCAGCAGTTGAAAGAGAATGGCGCCATGCCCCAGGGCGGCAACGGCGCGGTGCTGAGCGCCATCGCCTCCGGCAGCAAGGCCTATGGCGTGCTGGTGGATTTCATGGCGATCCGTGAAAAGGCTAAGGGCGCCCCGATTGAGTTTCTGTTTCCGCAGGAAGGCGTCAGTATTGTGACTGAACCGGTCGCGATGATGAAAAACGCTAAAAATCCGGCCGCCGCCAAAGCCTTTATCGACTTCGTCCTGTCGGAACCCGGGCAGCGGCTGGTGCTGAAGCAGGGCTATCTGCCCGCGCGCGCCGACCTGCCGGCGCCGGCCGGCTTCCCCCCGCGCGACCATATTAAGCTGATGACGTTCGATGCCGGCAACGCGCTGGCCGAAGCCGAACAGAACAAGCAGCGCTTTAGTCAACTGTTTGGAAGTCGCTAAACCATGAGCGGTCTTACTGTGCGTTATCCCGCCGGCGGCAATCCTCCCGGCTGGTTGCTCTGGCTGATGCTGGGGCTGGTGACGCTGCTCAGCCTGTTGCCCAGCCTGCGGTTGCTTATTTCGGCGCTGTTTGACTGGCAGCAGGGCGGCAACAGCAGTCTGTGGCGGATGTTGTCCAGCCGGGCCACCTGGGTCGCGCTGTATAACAGCTTTTACACCAGCGGTTTCGGCACGTTAATCTCCCTGCTGCTGGGCAGCCTGTTCGCTTTCTGTCTGGCGCTGACCGATATCCGCGCCAGACAGATATGGATCTTTTTATTCATGCTGCCGATGATGATCCCGCCGCAGGTCACGGCGCTGAGCTGGCTACAGCTTTTCGGCCCCAGCAGTATTCTGCTGAACAGCCTGGGGATCGCGCCGACCTTCGGCAGCCCTAATCCGCTTTATTCTGCAGAAGGGATCGCCTTGTTGCTCGGTATTCAGCATGCGCCGCTGGTGTTTCTGGCGCTGCGCACCCAGTTGCTTTGTCTGCCGAAGGAACAAATCGAAGCCGCGCGCCTGAACGGCGCTTCGCTGCGGCGGGTGTTCAGCGATATCGTGCTGCCGCTGTGCCGCACCTCGCTGTGGGCGGGCGGCGCCATCGCTTTCGTGTCGTCGCTCGGTAATTTCGGCATTCCCGCCATGTTGGGCATTCCGATTTCCTACTTCGTGCTGCCGACGCAGATTTACCAGACTATGGCCGGTTTTGGCCCCGGCATGCTCAATCAGGTGGCGGCGCTGTCGGTGCTGATGGGCGTGCTGGCGGTGGGCATCGTTATGCTGCAGGGACGATTACAGCGGCGCCATGCGCTACCGCTGATCGGCATGGCCGGCCGCGCGCTGGCGTTCCGGCTCGGCGCGTGGCGCTGGCCGACGGAGCTGACCCTGGCCACTGTGCTGTTTATGATCCTGGTCGCGCCTCTGCTGGCGCTCATCGCCACCTCGCTGGTGCCGACGCTGGGCGTGCCGCTGAACGGCGAAACGCTGACATTCGCCGCCTACGGCGCCATGCTGGACGGTCAGAGCGTCACCTGGCGCGCCCTGACCAACAGCATGCTGCTGTCGGTTTCCGCGGCGCTGCTGTTGATGGCGCTGAGTTTGCCGCTGGCTTATCTGCTGGTGCGCTACCCCAGCCGCGCGCTGCGCTGGCTGCATAACGCCATCGATATTCCCTACACTTTGCCCGGCGTGGTGCTGGCTATCGCCTTTATTCTGCTGTTCGCGCGACCGCTGCCCGTTGTAGATATCACGCTGTACGGCACGCTGGCGATCATTTTTCTGGCCTACCTGGCGCGCTTCCTCACCGTTTGCCTGAAGCCGGTGCATAGCGGCATGCTGCAGCTGGATCCGGCGATGGAGGAGGCGGCCTGCATGGCGGGCGCCGGCTTTTCACAACGGTTGCGCCATATCGTCCTGCCGCTGCTGGCGCCGGCGGCTTTCGCCGGCGGGCTGCTGGTTTTTCTGACTGCGGTTAATGAACTGACCGTCTCGGCCTTGCTGTGGAGCGCCGGCAGCGAAACGCTCGGCGTGGTGATCTTCAACCTGGACGAGAGCGGCGATAAGGTGCTGGCTTCCGCCGTCGCCGTACTGGTGGTTGTTCTGGTCGCGCTGGTGATGTTGTTGTTGAGCGGTCTCGGCCGCTATCTTCCCAAAGGAGTCATCCCGTGGCAGAGCTGAAGCTGGAACAGATAAATAAACGATTCGGCGAACAGACCGTGGTGCGCGATCTCAGTCTGACCATTCCCGCCGGCGCTTTCACCGCGTTGCTCGGCCCCAGCGGCTGCGGTAAAACCACCACGCTGCGTATCCTGGCCGGGCTGGAGCAACTAAGTCAGGGGCGGTTGCTGCTGGGCGATAAAATCCTTGCCGATCGGCAGCAGCATCTGCCGCCCGAGGCGCGCAATATGGCCATGGTGTTCCAGTCCTACGCCCTGTGGCCGCATATGACGGTGGCGGAAAATGTGGGTTATCCGCTGAAACTGAAAAAGGTGAACGGCGCCGCCCGGCGAAAGCGTGTGATGGACGCGCTGGAGGCGGTCGAACTGGCGACCTGCGCCGAACGATCGCCGCAGGACCTGAGCGGCGGGCAGCGTCAGCGCGTCGCGCTGGCTCGCTGCCTGGTCTCCGAGCCGCAGGTGATGCTGCTGGATGAACCGCTGGCCAATCTGGACCGCCACCTGCGCGCGACGATGGAGCAAACCTTCCGCGATTTTCACCGTCGCACCGGCGCCACCTTCGTCTACGTCACCCACGATCAGGCCGAGGCAATGGCGCTGGCCAGCCATATCGCGGTTATGGATCAGGGGGAACTGATGCAGTGGGGCTCCCCGCAGCAACTGTATCAATACCCGCAAAACGCCTGGGTGGCGCGTTTTATCGGCAAGGGCAGCGTATTATCGCTGCCCGTGGCCGCCGACGCGACCCGGCTGGACGGCGCGCAGCTGCACCGCGGGCTGGAACTGTCGTCTATGGCGTATCCGCGTCAGACTATCCTGATCCGTCCGGAACATGTGGAGGTCGCCGCCAGCGGAATGGCCGCCCAGGTGGAGAGCTGCATCTTTCAGGGGGAGCGCTATCTGCTGCAGTTGCGTCTGAGCGACGGCCAGCCGCTGACCGCCTATCATCATGCTCCGCTGAATGAACGGCAGTCCGTCGCGCTGCGCCTGCACCAGGGCTGGCGTCTGGAGGCGGCATGAAGGTCGCTATCGATATTCTCAGCGGGCTGCACGGCAAAGCGCCGGCGGCGATCCTGCTGACCACGCCGTCGCAGCGTATTTTACTCGACGCCGGCGGCGCGCTGGAGCCGGATGCCGACCCCTGGCCGCTCCCCGAGGATCTCGATGCGGTTTTGCTGAGTCATGACCATGAGGATCATATCGGCGGCCTGACGCGTTTACCGTTGCGCACGCCGATATACTGCAGCGCGACGACGGCGCAGTCGCTGCCGCCGGGGCGGGATGTGCGGCCGATCCCGGTGCGCGGCCGCTTCACTCTGGGGGAATTGACCGTCACCACCGGCGGCAGCGGCCATGCCTGCGGCGGGATCTGGTTCCATCTGGATCTGCCCGGCGGGCTGTTTTACAGCGGCGACGTCAGCCTGGAGTCCGCCTTGTTCCGCTTTGATCCGCCGCCGCCGGCGCAACTGGCGTTGGTGGATGCATCCTATGGCCTGTATGAGGTCAGTCAGCATCAACAGCGGGAAGCGATACTGGCGCAGATCACCCGACCGGTACTGTGCCCGGTGCCGCCTTCCGGTCGGGCGGTGGAGATGGCTCTGTGGCTGTCGCGCCGCAACGTAAGCGGCATAACGCTGGATGCGCCCTGCCGGGCGATGCTGACGCGGATGGCGGAATTCGACGACGGCAGCCTGCGGTCCGGCGTGCAGTCGGAACTGCAACGGCTGGCGCGCACGCTGCCGCCTTTTGCGGCGGACAGGCCGGTGCTGCTGGCCGGCAGCCCGGACGGACAGGGCGGCGTCGCGGGCGCGCTGCGGGCGAAGCCGGGTTTTGACCATCGCGTGTTGTTCACCGGTCACCTTAATCAGCGTGCCCGACAGCAGTGGCAGGCTGGCGAGGTCGATTTTTGTCGCTGGAACGTGCATCCTACACGGCACTGTCTGCGAAAACTTGTCGCTATGCTGGCATGCCGCTCTCTCGCGCCGCTGTTTACCCCTATCGGCGCAGTGGACGCGTGGCGGCGCGCGCTGGGGTGCGACATTATCGATTGGCCCGCTATCAGGATGGAACTATGAAGTTGATCTGCAAACCTTTTGTTTTCCTGCGCCACGGAGAAACGCCGCTTAACCGCGATCGGCTTATCGGCGGGCGCACCGATGTGCCGCTGAGCGAAGACGGCGAACAACAGGCGCGTAGCGCGGCGTCCATACTGGCGCGCCATCGCTGGAGCTGTATCGCCGTCAGCTCTAAACTGCGCGCCCGGCAGACGGCCTCGCTGGCGCTGCCTGGTCTGCCTCAGTTGATGGTGCCCGACCTGCGCGAGCGCGACTGGGGCGATCTGGAGTTGCGGCCCTACACGGAACAGACGCCTTATGAACAAACCCCGCCGGGCGGCGAGGCGTGGGACGATTTCTGCGCGCGTATTATCGCCGCGCTTAATCAACTATTGCAGCAATACGATACGCCGCTGGTGGTCGCCCATTCCGGCGTGTTTCGCGTGCTTAGTCTGCTGTCCAGCGGCTCGCCATACGGTCCGCGCATCGGCAACGCGGTGCCGATGTGGATTGTGCCGGCTGATTCGCCTGGCGGCTGGACGATTATGCCGCTGGCGCAGCGCGATGAAGGCTAATCAGCGCGTCATTGCCGGCACCATCCGGTGTCGCGCCGCCCTTTCTCTTCTACCTTAAACGGCGCGGCCTGGCGCGCGGCGTCCCGCATGCATCGTTTTATCCGTCGCCGGTCTGCTTTCCGGCGCCGTCCATTGCCTTTAACGGGGCGATTACCTGCGCGCCAGAGCGATACGGATGCCTAAAGCGATAAAGGTGGCGCCCACGGCGCGGTCCATCCAGCGGCGGAGCCGGTTATTACCCGCCACAGCGCCGGCCGCGCCGCCCGCCAGCAGCGCGAAGGCGGCATCGGTCAGAAACCCCACGATGGCGTAGGTAAAGCCCAGGATAAGAAACGACAGGGTCTGATGTTCGCCGTTCACGCTAACGAACTGCGGGAAAAAAGCGACGAAGAACAGCAATACTTTCGGATTGGTGATGGTAGTGATAACGCCGCGGGAAAGCAGGTTTCGGGTGCTGACCGTCGACCGGGGCGGCGCGTTTTCCGCCTGCCGTTTTTGCCGGCTGGCGCTATATAGCATTTTGCCGCCCAGATAGATTAGATAAGACGCGCCGCAGTACTTAATCACGGCAAATATGGCCGGCGAGGCGGCAATCAACGCGGTCAGCCCAATAGCGCTGGCGATGGCGTGCGTGCAACTGCCCAGCGCGACGCCGGCCGCTGAAATCACCCCTGAACGTCGACCATTGGCGATACTCTGTCCGACCACGTAGGCAAGATCGGGGCCTGGCGTGATCAACAGCACCAGTATAGAGGCGACAAACAAGGGAAAATTAACGATATCTGACAATTTTAACCTCCTGCAACCTGAAGCGCGGCGGATAACGCCTGTCCTGTTTGCATTTCATCATCTGCTGGCGCGCAGCTAAATGAAAGTCTTTTCGCCAGACAAAATGTACGAATTCACCCGACGGCTGGCGATATATCGCATGATTTGCGGGCAAAAAAGCGTCACTGCAGTGCAGGTCTCCGGCCGACGCCGCCGGCGCGGTATGATCGCCAGCGGGCGATTGTCGAACAGCATGTGATGGCCTGCGGCGCCGGCTATCGCACGCTGTCCGGCGGCGCATTCCACGACGCGATGCCGGTGGCGCAACGCATTCCGGCGCCGATGGCCGATGCTGTTTATTCCCGGCATCGGCGGGCACAGCCAGCGTACTCAGGAGGATTGCGGCAAATCGCAGATCAAAACCGGCGCGCGGGTCTTCGCCGCCGCCGGTATTATCGCTCGCGCGCTGCCTGAAAGCGCTGCGTCGGGCCAGGGCGCGCGATGTGCAGGCGGTCCGGCCGTTGCGCAGTCGCCGCCCGGAGATTACCGCTCGTCAATAGAACGCAGATGATCATCCTTATTCAACGTCATTAACGCCGGAATGCTGACCAGCGCGGTGGCGATGACATACCAGGCGGGGATGTCCAGATTACCGGTTTGTCTGATCAAACCGGTGATGATCAGGCCGGCGCAGCCGGAAAATAGCGCATTGGACAGCGAGTAGGCCAGCCCCAGCCCGGTATAGCGCACTTTGGTGGGAAACATTTCCGATAGCATGGCGGGGCCGGGGCCCGCCAGCAGACCGACTATCGCGCCCGCGAGCAATACCACCAGGCACTTCAGCAGCAGCGATGTGGATTCCGCCTGCAAAATTTTCAACAACGGCAGCGCCAGCACCAGCAACAGGCAGGTCGCCAGAACCATAACGGCGCGCCGGCCAAACCGATCGCTCAGTATGCCGGCGGGGATAATCGTGATGGCGAAGCCAATGTTGGAAATCACCGCAATCAGCAACGCCTGATTAAAGCCGGTATGCAGCGCCGACTGCAGGTAAGTGGGCATGATGACCAGATAGGTATAGCCGGCGGCCGACCACACCATAACCCGGCCAATCGCCAGCAGGATGATTTTTAACGTGGCTCCCCAGCTCGCGCTAGCCAGCGGCGCGTTATCCGTCGGCTGCGTCTTCTGCTGGCGCACAAAGCTGGGCGTTTCTTCCATATTGACGCGCAGCCACAGCGCCACAGCGCCCATCGGCAACGCCAGAATAAAGGGAATGCGCCAGCCCCAGGCGTGCAGGGCATCCTGACCCAGCAGCGCGGAAAGCAGCGCCACCACGCCGGCCCCGGCCAGCAACCCCAGCGCCACAGTGAACGATTGCCAGGCGCCGTACAGACCGCGTTTACCGCGCGGCGCGAATTCCGTCATCAGCGATACCGCGCCGCCATATTCACCGCCGGCGAACAATCCCTGCAGTATGCGCAGCCCCGTCATAATCAGCGGCGCCGCTATACCGATATTGCCGTAAACCGGCACCAGACCGATGGCGGCCGTCGCCAGCGTCATCATAATGAGCACCAGGATCAGCGTCGGCTTGCGGCCGATTCTGTCGCCGATGCGGCCAAAAATCACCGCGCCCAGCGGCCGGAAGAAAAAGGCGACGGCAAATGAGGCATAGGTCAGGATAATGCCGGTCAGTTCGCTTTCTCCCTGTAATCGGAAAAAATTTTGCGCGATAACCGTGGCGAGAAAACCGTAAACGGCAAATTCGTACCATTCAATAAAGTTGCCGATTGAGCCGGCGACCAACGCGCGTTTGTGCGCGCTAAGCGAAGAGGGTTTCGTTGGCATTTCAGATCCCTTATCCGAAAGTGAAAGATGTGGCGCGTCAGGCGTCACTCCGGTGCAGAGCGGTCTGCAGCCGCCCTCTGTTCTGCGCTAATAGCCGCTCCGCCTGCGGGCGTTCGAGGCCGCTCAGGATCATCATGATCGCCAGTTTGGCCTGATTATCGGCTGCGGTAAGCGCGGTTTCCGCCTGCTGCACGTCGCAGCCGGTGGCCTGCGCCACGATACGTATCGCGCGCGCGCGTAGTTTCTCGTTACTGGCCTGTACGTCAACCATCAGGTTTTGATAACACTTGCCCAGCAACACCATACTGGCGGTGGACAGCATATTGAGCACCATTTTCTGCGCCGTACCGGATTTCAGACGGGTCGATCCGGTCAGCACCTCCGGGCCGACAATCGGCGCTATCGCGATATCCGATAGCTCGGCCATCGGCGAATGCGGGTTGCAGGTCAGCGCTATCGTGGCGGCGCCCTGCGCGCGGGCATAGCTGAGTCCGCCCAGGACATAAGGCGTTCGGCCGCTTACCGCGATGCCGACCAGCGTGTCGCGCGCGTCCAGTTCAAACCGGCGTAAATCGTCCGCGCCGGCCGGGGCGTTATCCTCGGCGCCTTCAACCGCGTTGCGTAAGGCGTGGTCTCCGCCGGCGATGATGCCGATAACCATGCCGTCGGGTACGCCGAAGGTCGGCGGACATTCCGAGGCGTCCAGTACACCGAGGCGGCCGCTGGTGCCTGCGCCCTGATAGATAAGCCGGCCGCCGCGATGGAATGTCTCCACAATCCGTGAAACGGCGGCCGCGATGGCCGGCAGTTCCGCCGCAACCGCCTGCGCCACCAACCGGTCTTCATGATTAATGAGACGCACAATCTCTTCAGCCGGCAGGGCGTCGATATTGCGCGTGTTCTCATTACGTTGTTCGGACACCAGCTTTTCCAGCACGTTAAGCAATTCATTTCGGCGCATACTGACTTCCTGATTTTTCATATTGCGTTTCGGCCGGATAGATGGCGCCCAGCGCTACCGGCTGGCTGGCGCCGGTTACCTGCGGGATATTGCCCGGCAGGTTGTTCAACCGCCGGCGCGCCAGCCAGGCGAACGCGGCGGCCTCAACATAATCGACGTCCAGCCCGTATTCGGTGGTCGCGGCGACCGTCCAGCCGGGCAGTAGCGCGGACAGCCGCGTCATTAACAGCGGGTTTTTCGCGCCGCCGCCGCAGACCAGCAGACGCGCGGGCTGCGAATCTGTCGGGTAGCGCTCAAGTTCGCGGCTGATGCTGCTCGCCGTCAGTTCCGCCAGCGTCGCCTGCACGTCTTCCGGCGCCAGATCGCGGAAGCCCGCCAGCTTTCGCTGCAGCCATTGCGGGCTAAAGTGTTCCCTGCCGGTGCTTTTCGGGGCCGGCTGGCTAAAATACGGATCGTCCAGCAGTTGCGCCAGCAGGGCGTCGTTGACCCTGCCGCTCAGCGCCCAGCGGGCGTCGCGGTCATAGCGCTCGCCGCGCTGCTGTTCAATCCATGCGTCCAGCAACAGGTTGCCCGGTCCGGTGTCATAGCCCTGCGCCGGCTGGTCCGGTATCAGCAGCGAAATATTGCTGATGCCGCCGATATTGAGCACGACCGTCAACCGATGCGGATCGGCAAACAGCGCCTGATGGAACGCGGGCACCAGCGGCGCGCCCTGACCGCCAAACGCCATATCCTTGCGGCGGAAATCCGCCACCGTCGTCACGCCGGTTCTGGCGGCAATAATGTTGGCGTCGCCGATTTGCAGAGTGAATGGATAGGCGCCGCCTGGCGCATGCCATATGGTCTGGCCGTGGCAGCCGACGCCGCGAATATCCGCCGGGTCGAGTTTTTCTGCCGCCAGCAGTTCGTTTATCGCTCTGGCGTACAGGTGACCCAGGCGATGATCCAGTTCGCCCAGTTCGGCTAACGATGTTTCTCCGCGGGAGCACAGCGCCGACAGCGCATTGCGGATCTCTTGCGGCATCGGCGTAAACGCCGCCGCCATCAGGCGCGGCCGGTCGCCGGCAAAATTCATCAGGGCGATATCCACGCCGTCCAGACTGGTTCCGGACATCACGCCCAGATAAAGTTCATCTTCCACCGTCTTTACCTCTCATTTTTCTGAACGCGTTGCGCGCGCTGTTGACGTTATAGCGTAAATATGAGAATAAATTATTCCTTAATATATTAAATAGGAAATATAATATTCTTATGCCGTTTGCGATGAAGTTCACAATTATGCAAGATAGCGTTTTCTCCGGGCCGCTCTGTTCCGGTTTCCTGCTAAACGTGGAACAATATCGCCCGGTGACCGACCCTTGTTTTCTTCAAAAGGCGCATGATGACGATTCTGACCAAAATATCTGCCGCGCTGACGGATATGACGCCCGTGGAGCAACAGATCGCGCGTTTTGTCCTTGAGCATCCCGTTCAGGTGTGTCAACTCACTTCCATTGAGCTGGCGTCATTGGTCGGCGCAAGTCAATCGGGCATCATTAAATTCAGCAAAAAGCAGGGGCTGGCCGGTTTTTCGCAGCTAAAACTGGCCATCAATGAAGCCGTGGTAAAACGGGACGCGGCCGGCTCGAGCGTGCTTCACGGCAACATTCAGTCTGGTGATTCGCTGCACGACGTCTCCATGAAATTAATCGGCGGTAAGTTTCATTGCCTGCGGGAAACGCTGGAGCTAAATAAAGAATCTTCTTTTATCCAGGTTTTGGACGCGCTTGACGGCGCGCGCCGCATTCATCTGGCTGGCATTGGCGCTTCCTCGCTGGTGGCGCGCGATTTTTCCTATAAATTGCTGAAATTAGGCCGGGTAGCCCTGCATGATAGCGACAGTCATGTGCAAATCGCCAACGCTTCGGCGATGTCGCCGCAGGATGTTCTTTTGGCCTTGTCGCATTCCGGCGGCAGTCGGGAAACGGTGCAGATTGCCCGGGTGGCGAAAGGGCGGGGCGCGAAGATTATTTCAATGACCCGGGCGGCGGATAACGCCCTGGCCCAACTGGCGGATCTGCGCTTGTATACCGTGGCGGATGAAGAGAAGGTGCGGGTATCGTCGATTACCGCGCGAGATGCGCAACTGCTGTTAATTGATTTATTGTTTATCCAGATGGCGCAACGGCAGCCGGATGCCGGAGACTATGTTCACAACAGCCAGGCCGCCGTCGATCAGTTGAAAAGCTGACTATCGGGCGTCGCGTCCAGCGCTATCCAGCCAGATAAGCCCGGCAACGTAACGGAAAGCGCCGCGTGGATATCGGCATTAATGCCGTTATGAGGCGCATTGTTGATCCGCGCTGCACCTTTGCACCATCGCGATAATCACGTGGAACAGTTCATCCTTTGCTTGCTGTTCGGTAATCACCCCCTGGACCGTTGCATAGGATAATCCTTCGGCGGAGCCGAGCATCGCCCGCAGCGCGGCGTCATGCAGCGGCCGACCGCCGCAGAATGGGGCAAATAGCGCGCGGCATTTTTCGCTGAAAATTGTCGCGTAATCCTGCCTGATTTGTTCAAGCTCGGGCGTTCCGGTGAGCGCCGCCATGACGTTGGGCATTTCACGCCCCTGAAGCAGCACGCATTCAATGTATGATGCGGCAATGACCGACGCCAGCTTTTCAAGCTGCGGTTCTGTCTGGCGGATAATTTCATCCATCAGCGCCGTCTGGCGATCATCAAACTCTTTATAGAGCGCGGCGAGCAAACCGGCACGGTTGGTAAAGTGGTCATAAACCACGGGTTTGGTGACGCCGGCCTGTTGCGCCAGATGCCCGAGCGTTAGCGCTTCCGTGCCCTCTGTGCGAATAATCCTCCATGCGACTTCCGTCAGTTGGGCATGGCGTTCTTCTCTTAATAAACGCTGTCGTACGCGTGGTCTGGACATGGCCGTTATTTCCCGTTGACATAGCTATATACCAAAGGTAACTTAATTCCGATAGGTTACCTTTAGTATATAAGACTATCTCCGGCACGGTTTCATGGCAATAGGGAGTTCCCGACATGCATGCTTTACTCGTTGTTTCTCATCCTGTTAATACGTCACTGACTCACAGTGTGGCTACTGCTATCGCGCAAGGGATCGCTGAAGCAAATCCGGCAAATAGCGTTGAGATAGCGGACCTTGTCCGGGAAGGTTTTAATCCGGTATTTTCCGCGCCGGATGTGGCCGCGTTTCAGCAAACCGGCGTAACGCCGCCGGATGTCGTCGCGCAGCAGTCGCGTATTGATAATGCGGATGCGCTTGTGTTGGTATTCCCAATTTACTGGTGGTCGATGCCGGGGTTACTGAAAGGCTGGATCGACCGCGTATTTTCCAGCGGCTGGGCTTATGAAGACACGGCTGATGGCAACGTGATAAAGAGACTGGAACATTTGCCGGTGCATCTTATCGCGCTGGGGGGCGCCAGCCAGAAGACATTCGAAAAACACGCTTATGCCGACGCCTTTAATGCGCAGATCGTCCACGGAATTTTCGACTACTGCGGCGCGCCGGTGGCGACGTCTGAAATGCTGCTGATGCCGGAGATGAAAACGCCCGAGGCTTGCCTCGACGCCGCGCGTCGTATCGGGCGGCGAATTTTCCGCTAAATAGCTTCTCATAATAGCGCTGGCGAGACATGACATCTCGCCAGCGCTTGAGTCGCACAATGATAGGTGGAGCATCAATGCGGGAAGTGATTTTGTGCCATCTATCCTGGAATAAGGCGGATGCCGTATTCTCACGTTGGTTTCCGGCTATTCGACCACGCGCTGGAAATTCGTCCTCTTAATCTGTTTTTCGTATTGATTCAGGATAAAAGCGATCGGCGCTTACATTGAAAATATCACTACAACGCATGTGAATTATGACCAGCGCTATTGATCCATTATCGCTGCCCAGCGCGCTGCTATCAGCATGGATTCATTCGAACTCAATGGTGGTAATGCGCCCCTTCCAGAACGGTAAGATCTTTCCCCCGGCAACCCGGGATATTTCAAATGAGCAGGGAATCATCATTCCCGCAACCAGACGATAATCACTGCGCGATGCATGTTCTCCTGAGCCGTGATACGGCGTTGTCAAATC
The DNA here is from genome assembly GCF_008710095.1 of Affinibrenneria salicis. The sequence goes on along the minus strand of NZ_VYKJ01000010.1, from coordinate 99,844 downwards.
GCCATCCTGTTCGGCGTCAAAACTCATCAGCCTGCCATCAGGCTGGAAAGTCGCGACCAGCGATTCTTCCAGACCAAAACCGGAAACAATCGCCCTGGCGTGGTTATCATCGATCGCCTCCCAACGTACCGGGCCTCCGGGAAGCAGCGCCATTGGGTAAAGCGGGCTTTCCAGAAGCCAGCGTCGCAGCGAAGTACGATTCAACGCTTGCGTGGAGTTTTCATTCACCACGGTAAACGTTGACAGAATCTTAGCCCGCATTGCCATATGGCCATCGGCAAAGAAATCATAAGCCCGGGCCCATAAGTAAGACGCGACGGGCGTGGTGGCGGCAAACAGCATCGCTGGCGTTTGCGTTGCAATTATTTGCGTGGCGGTAGTGGATTGAAAATCGAAGGTCAGCGGACGCCGAAATTCCCCTTCAGCCGCTATCCTGACGACTTGATATTGATTGTTCCGTTCTGGTATCGCAAACGCGAAATAGCGCTGAACTGGCCCGGGGAGCGCTTTCATTGCCTCAGGGTCGATATTGCCGGGCTTATATCGACCGGCGACCTGGCGAATGGATGCAGAATGTGCGGCGATTTCGCGCTCCGTCAACAGAGAGGACATGCCAATCCAGGCGGCAAGAGAAATAACCGGAACGCAGAGAAGCAGAAAACGGCGACGCATAGAATATTTCCTTTCGCATGATTCAGGCGCGTTAGGGCTTTTCAGGCCGGGTAAGCTGAATAAATGACATGATGGTGTCAACGATGCTGGCGGCAGCCTGAGCGTCCGGCTGTGTCTGCGTCGGCGCTCTTCCCTGAAGAAGCAACGACGCGGCGCCATGAACGGCCGACCACAAAACAAATGCTATATGCGCCGCATCCTGCCCCGGCAAATACCCTTTAATCTGGCAGGCAACAACGGCGGAGTGTAAAACAGTGAGGCATTCTGCTCCGGGATCGGTAGCAAAGGGGTTTTCAGGCAACCCTTTAATGGACGAGGGGGAAAACATAAGTCGATAAAGCCCGGGGCGTTCAAAAGCAAAACGCAGGTAGGCGAGTCCGCCTTCGTACAACTGGTTAAAAGGGTCGCTGATGTTTTTAGTGGCGACGGCCAATTTTTCCTGCAACAAGAGACGAAAACCTTCGTCATGTACCGCACTCAGAAGCGCATGCTTATTAGCAAAATAGGCATAAAGTGCGGGTGCCCGACAGCCTACCGCAGCAGCGACATCAGCAAGGGTGATGCCTTGAGCATCACGCTCATCAAGCAGGCGAATAGTTTGCCTGATGGCTTGTCCCGGAATATCGAGTTGCTGGTCTTTTCGTGGACGAGACATGAAGCTCCCGTGTTGACGATTAAATTAATAACATTAATTTAATCGTATTAATTTACTGCTGTCAAGCAGGTTCGCCGGGCGCTATACGGCAAGTCTGGGGCCTGTCTGTTGTCCCTTAAGCGGAACTATCGCACACTCTTTTTTTCCGCCGTCAATGAATAAGGTTTGGCGTTGTTTTCGGCTATTGCCGCGTTGAAGGCTGATGGTGCAACTGAAGACAAAAATTAACGATATCTGTCTTTTCAGAACGAAAGATGGGGGACGCACTATCTTGTTATTGAATTCGATGACCGACGGATCCACGACTGAGGGCGCCAGCGTTATGACCTGGATCCAGGCGGTGTCCCGCAATTCATTTTCGCTGACTGACGATGAGACAGGCGCATTAATTTTGTTTTCTTTTTGATCTGTTTTTGTGCGTTTTTACTGCTGGCCTCTGTCAGGGTTGTGCGATTTTACATCGATCAGATAATTGCGCGACACAGCCTGAACCCGCGTTCGTTCATCCGGTAAAAGAAGAGACGGAATACTTCCTGAAGCAGCAATGATTGCCACTCCCGCCTAAATACCCTGAAAACTCCCGAGCGCCGACTGTCGGTATCCGCCGCCGATATTGCTGAAGCTTGTACCTATACCGAGGAATATATTAGCGACAGCAAAGATGGCGGTGGATGCCTGAAGGAGCCTGTCCATAATTCTGTGTAACTGCCAACGTGAGCCTGTCCATTGTCGCTGGGTGAGATCAATACGGTCTTCTCTGTACTCTTACGGACAAATTCAGTATTCCACTTCATGTCATGGTCAATCCCCCCATTTACTGCTACGCCACTCTTGCTTTTGTACTGCTGTCCTCCGCTCTGCTTCCAGCCTGGAGTATGCGAGGCAAATTCAGTTCGATCCAGTCGCTGAGGTGTATGACCTGTTCATAAACTTCCAGCCCCAGCGGGGTGAGGGTGTATTCCGTGTGCGGTGGCATGACAGGCAGCATATTACGGTGAATAAAACCGTCTTTTTCGAAGGTTTGCAGCGTTTGCGCGAGCATCTTTTCGCTTATCCCTGCGATTTTCTTTCTAATTTCACTAAATCGCAGCGTGTCTCTATCCAGCGCGATAAGAACCAGTATTCCCCACCTGCTGGCAATATGCTGAAGTATTTCCCGCGAAGGGCAATTGACATCAAGTAATTTCCCATATCTAACCGAATGATTAATTTCGTTATTTTCTTTTTTCATCAATTATCTCTCAATCATCTAATACTAACAAAATGGTAAGTACTTACCATAATACCGTATATCATTTATGATGTCTGCCGTAAACAATCTGGAAAACGGTACCTTACTTTCTGCTGTGCCGATTTAATGACATATAAACTTCAATTAACGGAGAACACTATGATCGCAGTCACGGGAGCAACAGGCCATCTGGGGCGTCTGGTTATCGAAGCATTGCTGAATAACATTTCAGCCAGTGAAATTGTTGCAACAGTGCGTAACCCGGCGAAAGCACAGGATCTTAAAGATCTGGGCGTAATTGTTCGCCAGGCGGACTACAGTCAGCCTGATACGCTTAAAACCGCTTTTACCGGCGTTGATAAACTGCTGCTGATCTCTTCAAGCGAAGTCGGTCAACGAAGTGAGCAGCACCGGTCCGTTATTAATGCAGCTAAACAGGCGGGGGTAAAACTGATTGCGTATACCAGTTTGCTGAAGCTTGATAATTCTCCTTTGCTGCTGGCTCATGAGCATCGGGACACCGAGGCCGCTTTGAAGGCATCCGGCGTACCTTATGTATTGTTACGTAACGGTTGGTATACCGAGAATTATGCCGCAAGCATTGCGCCGGCGCTGGCGCACAACGCATTCATTGGTTCGGCTGGCGATGGCCGTATTTCCTCCGCGCCCCGCATTGATTATGCGTACGCGGCAGCAAAAGTCCTGCTTTCAGACGCACAGGAAGGAAAGGTCTATGAACTGGCTGGTGACGACAGCTATAGCCTGAGTGAATTCTCCGCCGAGATCGCTCGCCAGTCCGGTAAGGAAGTGAATTACGTTAATCTGCCACAGTCAGAGTTCGCTGCTGCACTTAAAAGCGCGGGTTTGCCTGATGGTCTGGCTGATGTGTTGGCTGACTCCGATGCCGGCGCCAGCAAGGGGGCATTGTATGACGACAGCCATACGCTGAGCCGTCTTTTAGACCGTAAAACCACACCGTATCAGGATGTTATCGCAGCAACGTTAACGTCGCTGTGAGTATTTAATCGCGCCATTTTCCTGGCGGTTTACTCGGTGTAATTACACAGTCATTATGACCAAAAAAGGGAAGCTCAATGCTTCCCTTTTTACTCATAACTAAAACCATATCCTGTGGATGAGGTTACCGCCCGGCTTCGGTTCCGCCTGTAAAAACTGCCCCATACAAAAACGCCTGTCTGTTGCCCCGCGCCTGATAAGAAAATTCAGAGCCAGAGACCAGACGGTTTTCTTTATCGCCGAGGCGATAAGGGAAATAGCCTAACGTAGAGCCGATTGTGGATGCCGCCAGGTACAGGTTTTACGAGTTGGTATGCTTGTAAGACCCGGAAGTGTCGCTGCTGGTTAACCGCGCCATTAGATAAACTGAATGCCCCGTAATCTGGCAAAAGGATCAGTCAAAATGTCCGCCAGGGGTTTTTACGCCAACGTTATACATTCCTGTGTCAAAGGAATGTATAACGTTGGCGTAAAAGGGAATAGCGGCGCTGGACGCAGGTTCGCGCCGAAGGCATTGGACAACGCCAGCTCACGCAGGGCTGAGCCGGGTGCGGCGAATAATTGGACGCAGTTCGATGGGTATGGCTGATACCGGCAGTGGGAGACAGGCGGCAACGCCACCCGGTCGCTGAGCAGCGCGATACGGCACGCGATTAAAAACGCAAAACGTTCCCGACGGACGACCCGGTGAAAAAGGGAGGCTGGCGATCCAGACGGCATCGCAGTAATGGGCGACGCCGCCGAGGGACTGGCGCATGGCGATGAGTCGCTTTGTTATCCGGTTCGGTGATCGCCTGGATGGTCACTTCTGAGAAAAGGCATATACACAGAATGCTGTACAGTTCCTGCTGCCCATGCACAGACAGGGGGGCGTCAGCAATCTGACGGACGCATTGAGCGTCCGTTTTTACTTTCAGGCAATCGGCATCAGCGGGCGCTGCCGAACGGCGGACGGGCGAACCAGATTAATATCAGCAGTACCAGGAACGCTCCTCCGGATAACCAGAAGATCTCGTTGGCCGAAATAATCAGCCCCTGATTGGTGATCTCGCGCGCTATCCAGCCGGATGCCTGCTGGTGACTCAGGCCCTTGCCTTCGAGCTGCTGATAGATTTGCGCCGCCGCCGGATTAAACGGCGTGATGTTTTCCGTTAGCTGCCCATGATGCAGCGACTCACGGTTTGACCACATCGTGGTGGTAATCGATGTACCGATCGAACCCATCAGAATGCGGATAAAGTTCGACAAACTGGATGCTCCCGCCATACGTTCCGGCGCTAAGCCGGAAAAAATAATGGTGGTCAGCGGCATGAAGAAGCAGCCCACGGCGAAACCCTGAATAAACTGCGGCCACGCGGAAGCGCCAAAATCCATCTCCGGTTCGAACGTATATGCACGCCAGAAAAAGCAGTAGGCGTACATAATAAAGCTGAACGTCACCAGCTTGCGCATATCCAGACGGTGCGCAAAGCGGCCGATAATCGGTGATATCAGAATCGGCAATATCCCGACCGGCGCCGATGCCAGCCCCGCCCAGGTGGCGGTATAACCATAGACCACCTGCAATAGCTGCGGCAGCAACACCAGCGAGCTGACATAGAGCATGAAGGCCAGGCTGATACACAGCACGCCGATGGTAAAATTTCGCGATTTAAACAACGATAAATCGACTATCGGGTGGTCGTCCGTCAGTTCCCAGACCACAAGGAAGCAAAGCGCGACCACTGCCACGATGGCCAGCACGATAATTTCGGTCGAGTTAAACCAGTCGAGCTCCTTACCCTGATCGAGCATGACCTGCAATGCGCCGATGCCCAGAACGAGAAGCATTAAGCCGACACTGTCTATCGGGCGGATCTGCGTCGCGGTTTCGCGGCCCTTCAGCGTGTTCAGCGTCAGGAATACAACCGCAATGCCGATCGGCACATTGATAAAGAAAATCCAGCCCCAGTGATAGTTATCACTGATGTATCCGCCGAGGATCGGCCCGCAAATCGGGGCGACGATCACCGTCATCGACCAGAGCGCCAGCGCGGTACTTCGCCTGGCCGGCGGATAGTTATTCAGCAACAGACTTTGCGACAGCGGGATCAGCGGACCGGCTACCACACCCTGTACCACACGGAAGAAAATCAGCATTCCCAGGCTGTTAGACATACCACACAGCCAGGAGGCGACGGCGAACAGCCCGGTCGACCACAGGAATAGTTTGACCTCACCGATGCGTTTCGCCAGCCAGCCGGTGATGGGGATCGAGATGGCGTTTGCCACCCCGAACGACGTGATGACCCAGGTGCCCTGAGAGTTCGAGGCGCCGAGATTCCCGGCAATGGTTGGGATCGCCACGTTGGCGATCGTTGAGTCCAGAACCTGCATAAAGGTGGCCATAGACAACGCCACCGTCATCCAGGCCAGCGGGGCACCTACCAGCGGTTTATTTGCCACAGAGGCCTCCAGAGATGTTAGCCTGCATTGGCATGAATAACGTCGGCAATGATGGCATTGACCGGCGCCAGATCCAGCGTCAGCGCGGATGTCTGATATAGCGGTTCCGTACGGACGGTATTCGCCAGCACCAGACCATCCCGGTTTTGGGTGTCGATCGTGACCAGCGCGGACAAACCGATACGCAGCGGATGTTCCGTCACTTCCCGATCGTTTAGCTCAATACGAACCGGCAGACGCTGAACCACTTTGATCCAGTTACCGGTGGCGTTCTGAGCAGGTAACAGTGAGAACGCGCCGCCGGTGCCCATGTCCATACCGACCACTTTGCCGGAATATTTTACGTTATCGCCGTACATATCGCTGACGACGGTGGCCGTCTGACCAATGCGTATATTTTCCAGCTGTGTTTCTTTAAAGTTGGCATCAACCCAAATGTGGTGGGCGGGCACAACGGCTATCAACGATGTGGCCGGTGTGATCTGCTGCCCAATCTGTACGGCGCGACGCGACACAAAGCCGTCAATCGGACTGCGGACCTGGGTACGTTGCAGGGCGAGCCATGCATCACGAACCTGAGCGGCGGCTTGCAAAACTTGCGGCTGCTCAGCAACCGGCGTATTCAGCACCATCGCCTGATTGGCGTTGTATTGCTGAACGGCGACATCGTATTGCGCTTTGGCCGTTTCCACGGCATCACGGGCATGTTGCAGCTCTTCACGGCCAATCGCATTAACATTCCCCAGCGCAACGCGGCGTTTCAGGTCTGTTTGCGCCTGTTGCCATTGGGTCTGACGCAGCGCGATATTCGCCTGATACTGTTTGCCGTTAATGATCAACTGATGCGTTTGACGCACGCTGTTTGCCAGCGCCGTTTTCGCGCGCTCAAAAGCCTGTTGTGCATCGGTTGGATCGATAGATACCAGCACGTCGCCTGTTTTCACCAGGTCGGTGCTGTCGAAGTGAACGCCGGTTACGCTGCCCGACACCTGAGCCATAATCTGAACCTGATTACCGGCGACATATGCGTCGTCAGTAGACTCGACGTGACGTAAAACCAGCTGCCAGTAACACAGGCAGGCGATGGCAATAATAATGAAAATCCCGGTTAACGAGAGCATCGCGACTTTGCGCGTTTTCTTTTTATGTTTAGTCGGTTGCGGTATTGCCTGAGTTTCGACATTTGCGCTCATGATCTTCCCCATATGTGTCTGTTGTTATGATTTTTGTTCCGCGGCTGGGGCCTGATAGCCGCCCCCAAGCGCACGGATGAGACGGATTTTTGCCTGCATTAACTGACTGCCGGCGCGGAGTTGCGTCTGTTGTTGTTGCTGAAACGCAGACTGGCTGCTTAAAAGTTCATCCTTTCCGATGATGCCGGCGCGGTATCTTGCATCCGAAACGCGATACACCTCTTCAAGCGATTGTGCGGCAGAAGACGCTTGCTGCAATTGTTCGGCACTACTGTTCGAGAGGGTTATGGCATCCGCAGTTTGCCGGATGGCGTTCAGGATGGTCTGGTTATACGACTCAACGGACTGGTCAAATAACGCGGACTCTTCGCCCAGTCTGGCGCGTAAAGCCCCCGCGTGGAAAATCGGCAGCGAAATTGCTGGCGTGATGTTCCAGGCTTTACTGGCGGCTTCCAGAAGATTCGGGCTGACGCCTGCGGAGTTGGTGGTCGTCAGACCAGCAAAGGCGCTGACAGAAAGGCTTGGATAAAACGCTTTTTTCGCGGCGCTGACGCGTTGGGCATAGGATTCCACCAGATCGCGCTGTGCGGTAATGTCGGGACGTTTGCCCAGTAAATCCAGCGTCAATTCGCCTTTCGGCGCCAGCGCGTCAGGCGATGGCGGCGTAACGGCGTGCAGCCCGTTCATTGCATCCGGACCGCGTCCTGCCAGTGCGGAAAGCTGATGTCTCAGTTGTTCGGTCTGCGACGACAGCTCGATGATCTGCCGTTTGGCACTGTCGGACTGAGCACGCGTTTGTTGTGGGATTTCAATACCGTACACCCCGGCCTGATACTGCGCTTTACGCAAATCGACCAGACGCTGATGGTTATCCACTTCCTGTTGCAAGACATCCTGCAAAGCCAGATTGGCCTGCAACTGATAATAGGCTGACGCTACCGAACAGGTCAGCGTCAAAGCGGCTTCGGCCTGTTCAGCACGGGAGGCATCCACCCGTGCTTTCGCGGCATTCACCTGATTGCGGTATTTACCCCACCAGTCAAATTCATAGCTCAGATTCAGCCCGAGGCTGTTGCTGTTGTCGTAAATCGGCGCTGCAGGATAGCGGGTCAGGAACGGCGGAATGGTGTTTTTCGCCACGCGTTCACGCCGCATTGAACCGTTCAAATCCAGATAAGGGCCATTAGCCGCATCGGCTTCTCCCATCAGGCTCTGCGCTTCACGCACGCGGGCCGCAGCCTGACGTAATGATGGCGAGTTTTGCAGCGTCGTGGTCATCAGATTGTCGAGCTGCGGGTCATTAAGACTGCGCCACCACTGCGGGACGATGGTCATAGAATGGATTTTTGCCGGCGGCAGATGCAGCTGTTGCGTATCGAGCAGCGACGACTGAGGAGCAATATTATTATTGGAGGCGCAGCCGGCCAAAATGAAAACGGCAAGCAGCGGCGTAAGCCTCCGGAAAACCTGGCGTGGCATAGGGGTTACCTGAACAGAAAATGAAAAAATTTGCGCGATGCAGCGTTGGTTTCTATCGCGTCACTGCATCTGAAACGACCGCTCCGTATCAGAAAATGACAATGTTGGTCTTCATGTCTCAATTCCTTATTTAAAAAACAACTACAACGTTGGAGTTTAAAATAGAGCTATTTTCAATAAATGACAACTACCTTTTCCTGCAATGACGATAAATAAAGTGTGCGGCTCCGGCCTGAAAGCTATGCATTTAGCGATGCAGTCCATCGAAAATGGGGATGCGGGTCAGGGTTATGTGATTTTACATCGGTCAGATAATCGCGGGACACCGACTGGTGTCGCTCCTGCGGTAATGGCATAGGCCCAGTCCCCGCGACTTGATGGGGGCTGGCTCGTGCTGGCTGGAACATTGGGGTTTCTGATCTGAACGCGAAAAATGGGGCCATCCAGACAAAGATTCTGTCTGTAAATGAATAGGTTAAGTGGGTATGCGCAAAGTGAATGTGAACGGCGGAGCGATCGCGTTACGGCACCCCATTGGAGCCTCCGGCGGCTGCATTCTTGTCACGCAGATATACGAGCGACAGCGCCGGAGTTTGCGAAAAGACCTGGCGAATCTATGCGTTGGGGTCAAGCGGACTATAACTTTGGCGCGCTCTGCACACCTTGAGGAGTTTGCCCAACTTTAATTTATGGCGCTAGCGCCAGACGATGTGCCGCCCGCACGACAGAAGCCCTGCGGCGAACATGTTCGGGTGCATCATCAGTTCCCGCAAACATACGTGCAACTTGTGGTAATGCCGCCCACCAGCCAGCCAGTCCCAGAATCAGGAAGGCCAGATGATCGGCATCAAAATCACGGGTGAGTATGCCGGCTTCCTGGGCATCCTTAATAGCCTGAGTTTTGACGGTATAGAATTTACGCCGTACATCTTCATCGGGTACTTTTCCATTCAGTACCAACCCTTCCCAGCGCAGAAGCCTGCTGAGTTCCGGATGCTCAAGATGATAATCATAGGCCCGACCAGCGTATTCACCTATATCTTCAACAGTCAATGACTCAATCGCCACTGCCTGCGCTACTTTTGCCAACTCTTCGCTCAGGACTGTCATGAACAAGGATTGTTTGTCGCCAAAATATTTATAAACTCTTTCTTTATTAACGCCTGCTGTTTTCGCAATCAACTCAACGGTTGCGCTATCGGGCCCCAGTTCCGCAAACTGAACTACTGCTGCGTTCAAAATTTTTCGTTTAGTGCCCTCGGTATCCCAGGCCATAGGTTACCCCTCTTTTTAATCTGCTGAATTACAGAAATATGAAAGCATACTGAATTAAACAGCAACGTTGTAGTTGACATTTTATCATCAAAATTAATTTTAGTGATTGGTTATTCAAAAAATAGACTCGGATTGTCAACATTCTGATGTCAATCCGGCAAGGGACGACAATTCAACAATCTTCGAGTATTAGCCCTGGCCATTGAGTCGAGTTTCATCTGTGATACAGCCTGGCAAATTGAACTAACTAACTGATACTAATATCGCTACATCTTTGTCGTGCCATGTTCCCTCTGCGGGAAATGCGTTGACGCCCTCCATAAAATGGCGAACTTTATTCAGCAACCGCCACATGTACCGGCACTGATGATTTCGCGTTATGGTTTCGTGTAACGACAGCCACAGCCGCTCTGTCGGATTCAGTCACGGCGAGTATGTCGGCAGGAACAGCAACCGGAACGTCTTATTCGCTGCCAGAGTTCGTTTCCCGAACTCATTCTGGAATCAGTTACTTACAAGGATTCAACCAAACCGAACTGTAACGTACGTAATTTCACACACAGTGTGAGTAAAAAAACGTACGTACCAGAACTACCAGCTGAACTGCAACGTAGCATGGCTGAGGATGAGCGCCGGCAGATCACCGCTCAGCTTTGCGCATTGCCTGCAGAGGCTGCACGGCAAGTGTTGGATAGCCTTGTTCAGACGATGGTCCGAGGCAACCGTTCGCTGCTGTGGCCTCAGTTGCTACCGGAGGTCTTTCCTGGTGCACCTCCCAGAACGGGACGTCATATTCTGGAAAAAAATTTACTCGTATCCGTGATCTGCGTAATCGTCTTGCCCACCATGAAGCCATCTGGAAATTTCAGGAAGAAAATCCACTTACCGGCGCGCCAGATTATAACCGACGGTGTACGGACTGAATGCTTCACTACAACTGTTGCGCAGAGCCTGGAATGATATGCTGGAGGCATTGTACTGGCTCAGCCCGGCACGCCATTCCGCATTCCTGGCTGAAGGTCATCATATTCGTTTTGAAACGCTGGCTACTCAGGAGGGGCTGCTTAGTTTCATTAGTCGCAAACAATTGGTGAATGACCTGAATATCAGACGAAGTAAAGAAGTCAGAAGATTGCTACGGGGACTCAGCCAACAAAAGATCGTAAGACTGACAAATCGTACACGTATCATTGCCATTATTGGCCCTGATTTTATCCGTATGTGAGCTCAGTCCTGCCCCTGGCGGCGATTTCACCAGACGGCGGAGCCTACGATCTGCAATGTACTGAATAGAACCAGGCTGTGTCCCTCAAATTATGAGGTTAACGAGTTGAGTTGGCTTACTCAAGCGTAGAGTATTTCCTTAAAATAACGATTACGTTGCACCTGCCAGTTTTTTCCCAGCGTCACGGAAAAGGTTATGTAGAAACGTCATTGTAACATCGATTCGTGGTACCCAACGAATATCACTGTGTGAAATCAGATAGATGTCTTGAAGCAACCGCTCCTGCCCAAATCGCACGAGATTGCCGGCTAGAAACGAAGGTAATGCTACGAGTCCAAGGCCAGCAACGGCAGCTTCTATCTGGCTTTGTAATGACGATGCCGTGAAATTGGTTTTCCCTGCGGGGACAATCTGTTCGAGCCACCGGGCAAGAGGAAAATCCAGCAACGTATCATCCCAACCGATACACATATGACCCGTACCTCGTTCAACCAAATCCGCAGGATGTGTAGCCAGATAGTCAGAACTAGCATAAAGCCCACTTTCCATCTGCCCGATACGTGACGCGACGAAATTGCCGTAGTTTGGTCTTAATAGTCGGATCGCGATATCGGCCTCGCGCCGTGTGAGGTTGGCCATTCGAACGTTGCTCACAATTTCAATTCTGAGATCAGGATATTGCGTCTGAAAAACCGGCAAAGCAGGAATGACTAATTGAGTCGCAAAGTTTTCAGGTAAGGCAATTCGAACCGTTCCCGCTACATCTTGAGCAAAACCTGAGCTTTGCCTGATGAAATCATCAATGGCTGATTCCGCTACCTCTGCATGTTTAATTATTGATTGGGCAGATTCAGTCAGGACGTAGCCTTGAGGGCTACGCTGGAACAATGCTACGCCGAGATCTTGTTCCAGATGCTCAATGTGCCGGGAGACTGAAGATGGAGCCATCTTCAGTCTTTGTGCTGTTGCCGTGAGCGTGCCAAGACGAGCAAGAGTTAGAAAAACAGGGACATCTCCCCACTCAATGGTTTTCGATTTTTCGAAACTCATAATCAAAAATAGCCTGTACATTTACGATTTATAGAAAGATACACTGTTCATCCTCTGGTTTACAACGAAATGGATATAGCGATGAAATATGAACAAATTGGTTGGAAAGAGTTAACGGCGATTGATGGTCCGCGCGGTGAACATACTGTAACGAGTGTTGGGGAGACATCGCCACTGCTGGCAGAAAGCCTTATTGTACATGCTTTCGGTACGGTTTTTGCCCAATCCACATTATCGCGCCGAGAACGAGAGTTAGTCACCGTCGGTATGCTTGGCGCGATGGGCGGCGCAGAGCCGCAGTTGCGCATTCATCTGGAAGCAGCGCTTCGCGTCGGCGTTGATCCAGACGAACTGATCGCGCTTGCCGAACACACTTCCGTCTATGCTGGCTACCCGCGTTCTTTAAACCTGCTGATAGCGACTCGCGCTGCTTTGGGCGATACCGGTCGACTCGCTCCGCAGGTCACAAGCCGCCTCACTCTTACCGATCATGATACGCGGGTTGTTGACAGCGGCGGCGACAAGCCCGCTCTGGTGCTGGTGCATGCCTTGGGATTAGACTGGAGAATGTGGCGTGAGGTCATCCCACTGCTCAGTACCCGATTCCGGGTCATCGCCTACGATCTACGCGGATTCGGCAGTGCGGCAGGCGCGCCTGTGGCAAACGGACTCGAAACCTATGCGCTCGATCTTGCTGATTTATTGGATAAACTCGGCATCCAAAAAGCGCATATTGCTGGTTTGTCTCTGGGGGGATCGATCGCTCAGAAACTGGCGCTGATTGATCCGGCCAGATTCCTTACGCTGACAATTATCGCCTCCACTGCCTGGCCATTTGAGGCTTTCAATCAGCGAGCCATATCAGCAACGCAGGATGGAATGGATGCCCAAGTCATTCCAAGTCTGACGCGTTGGTTCAGACCGGCTGACCTCGCGCGAAATGACTGGACCGTGCGTTATGCGCGTGACTGTGTTCAACGTGCCTTTGTCGCTGATTGGAATGCTGGCTGGCTGGCGCTTTCTTCCATTGATACGGGAACGCGACTGCAGGAAATCACCGTACCGACACATATCATTGCAGGAGAACTGGACGCTTCAACTTCCCCTGATCTTATGAAGGGATTTTTGACCATACCAGGAGCGAGTTACGAGGTGATCGCTGAAGCGCCGCATATGGTTTCTCTCGTCTGTCCAAATGAGCTTGCAAAGGCGATTATAAGTGGAACAGAGAGAGGAACTCTTGTAGATACAAGGCATTAATTTATTTAGCGACCAGGCTGTGTCCTGCCATTCATTTTCGCTGACTTACGGTGAGAAAAACACATTAATTCTGTTTGTTTTTGAACTAATTCCGTGGGTATTTACTGCTACGTCCTGTCAGGATTGTGTGATTTTTTATCGACCAGACAATTGCGAGACATAGCCTAAATAGCTTATATGGACACCTCCCCGTACTTGTATCGGGGAGGTGTCCATATAAGCTATTTAGTAATGTTAAAACCAAATTTTGTTGCAATGATGACCTGATTGCGGACAGGGCGCAGAGCGCGTCCAACCAGTTCTTCGTTAATGTACGGCCCATAGACTTCTGCGGTATCAAAGAAATTTATTCCTTGCTCAACGGCCTCTTCCAGCGTGTTGAAAGACGGGGTGTCATCATAATTACCATAAGCATGGCTCATGCCCATACAACCAAGACCAATTGCAGAGACTATCGGGCCGTTCTTACCAATATCTCTCATTTTTATCTAATAAGTTTCCTTTCAATTACAAGATAGGTCACCAGATAAATTAAAGGTTTTTTCCGGTAGTGGAGATAATTCATAAGCTGTGATGATAATTATGCTGAATGAAGCAGCGAGATGAAACACTATCAATTTAAATGGTGTTGTTCGTGGTGGATTTTTTTAAGATTATTGTTTTTAATAATTTCGCTTGATGAGTAAATGCCATTAAAAATATCTGTAATTTAATCGATGGCTGGTTGCTACATTACTGGATAATACACGAAACTAAAAGGCGTCATTGGAAAAAAACACTTTTTAATATAGAAAATATCATTCCATTTATTTTTTTGTCTCCAGGCATGAGAATGGGTTACAAGGTGTTAACAATTTATTGTGATTTTAGGAGAAGTAATTATGCCCTTAGCAGTGTATGCACTGGCGATAGGCGCGTTTGCCATATGTACCACTGAGTTTGTTATTGTCGGACTTTTACTTAATATCAGTAATGATCTCTCTATTTCAATTTCTTCATCGGGTATGTTGGTAACGGCCTATGCCATGGGAGTGGTCATTGGTGCGCCAATTCTGACTCCGTTGATGGTCAAATTAAAACGTAAGAGAGCGTTAATTGTACTGATGATTCTCTATATTGTGGGCAATGCTGCCTGCGCGCTAGCAACCAGTTATCAGTTCCTGATGCTTGCGCGCGTGGTTGCGGCTCTCGCTCAGGCATCCTTCTTTGGATTGGGTGCAGTGGTTGCCACACAGTTGGTTCCAGAAAATAAGCAGGCCAGTGCCGTTGCCGCTATGTTTTTAGGTGCAACGCTGGCTAACGTATTCGGAGCTCCAATCGGATCGATTATCGGGCAGTATTTTGGCTGGCGAAGTGCATTCATTGCCTGCTCTGTTATCGGCCTTATCGCTGCTGTGGCGATAGTAGCTATTGTGCCTAATGTAAAAAGCGAAGCTCCCAAAAATATTGCGCGGGAGTTCACTATCTTGCTACAACCTCGGGCAATCAAGGCTCTGTTGATGACCGTGCTGGGCTTTGGCGGTATCTTTACTGCTCTTACTTATCTTGGGCCGTTTCTGACTGAGGCCTCCGGTTTCCCTGCGGCAGCAGTATCCTGGCTACTGTTCATTTTTGGCGTGGGCATGGTTATTGGCAATCCATTAGGTGGCCGCATGACTGATCACAGTGTGCGTATGGCGCTGTTGATCTCCCTTGCTGCGGTAATTGTCGTGCTGCTGGCACTGAGTATTTTTGCCAGTTCTCAAATTTTGACAGTGATCCTGATCTTTGTATTCGGTGCCGTTATGTTTTCCTCTATCCCTCCTCTACAGGTACAGGCAATGCAGGCAACCAGTGAAGCAGCTGTGATGGGTTCCTCTTTCAATATTGCGGCATTTAATTTGGGAAATGCTGGAGGAGCATGGCTGGGAGCTTATGTGTTGGAGCATGGCATGAAAGTTGTGGAGTTACCAATTGTCGCGGCGGCAGTTACCGCGTTTGGCCTGGTATTTGCGTATATTGTAAAAGCAGGCTCGCCGGTGAAAGCTATTGGCTGATTTAATGCTCCGGCGGATATCCATCGGAGCATTAAATCTGGAAATATGTAACTATCACCAACCTGAAAAACTTCGATTAAATTTTTTTGATTTATTGAAATTAGGCATTAAAAACAGGCGAAACAATATTATTGATTGGTGTGGAAGCCGGGTTCAGTATTTCGGTCATGGTGCTGGAAATAACGTCGCCGCGCAAACGATACGATGATCTATTAACGGTTGTTTCTCACGGGGAAAATTGAAGCGTTTATGCAAAAAGATAAATTTACCTTTTCGCCGGGTGATCGGGATGCGCTGGGCTACCATTTTAACCGCAGTGGAACAATTCGTATTTTGATGTTGCCTGACTGGCAGGGGTGTGAAACATCTTCCGCCCATCGGTTGGCTAGCAATTATGCCACGCAATGCGATGCTGAGGTGATCCTAACCGATATTTACGATATACAGCATCGACCTTGGTCCTACGAACAGGCAGACCGTATGATTAAGCATTCTTTGGATAACCCACAGGAAACAAGGAAAGTTCTGAAAAATTACTACTGCGAACTTGAACGCTACTGGCAGTCATCCGGACCACTGTTTGTTGTTGGTTTCTGCTTTGGCGGTTCTTTGTCTTTTGAGTTTGGGCGTGCGGAATTGCCTTGCCTTGGCGTAGTTTCTGTTCATGGTCAGCCTGACACCAAAAAACCGATATTGCGGGTAGCGAAAAAACCTGCCTTCCTAATGTTACATGGGGCGGAAGACCCTTTTATTCTTAATCCTGCAATTAACCGTTTTATGGATGAGATGAGAATTGCCAACGCCGACTGGTCGTTATATTACCTGGGCGGCGCACGACACAGTTTCACCCGTGATGATATTCCCTCAGGAAATCCCTATATGGGTTATAGCGATAAAGCCGATACAGAAGCCATGCTCGCATTAAAAATCATGGCCGAAAGATTATTGTCGTAATTACATTGCTGCCTGGTGTATCGGTGGCGGTGAAGGAGTGGCAATGGCTCTGAATCGTTAATATTTTTCCTGCCATTAGCCTGATTTCAGCGATGAATATCAATGGCCTCTTGGATTGACAGCATTTTACAATTACTGAAGAATCGGGATATTTAGTAGAGGCATATTGATAGTCACCGGGTGGAGTAACATGGATTTGCTAAAAGGCATGGAAATTTTTGTCGATGTAGTCGAACAGGGTAGCATGACTGCCGCCGCAGCGCGCTCCCAACTGACACCACAGATGGTTGGTCTTTACATTCGTGATCTTGAAAAGCAATTCAATGTTAAATTTCTAAACCGCACCACCCGGCAGACAGGGCTGACTGAAGCTGGAAAGCTATTTTATCAGCACTGTACTCAGATACTGAACATGATGGATGAAACTCAAAACGTCATTACCAGTATGAACACTGAAGCAACGGGGCTATTGCGTATCACCGCCCCGATCACCTTTGGCACAAGGGTGATTGCACCATCACTGGGGCAGTTCAGGACGAGCTATCCCAAAGTTGATGTCGATCTATTCCTCACTGACTCGGTAATGGATTTAGTGACTGACGAAGTTGAAATCGCTATCCGTATTGGTGTGCTTGGGGACTCGTCACTGGTTGCCCGTCCGCTGGGAATGTACCGCATGGCTGTAGCCGCATCGCCTGAATATCTCTGTGAACGGGGTTGTCCCTCGTCGCCAGAGGAACTTTCAGGACATGACTGCCTTGGTTTCCGGCTGAAAATGACTCGTCGTCACTGGTATTTTCAGCGGGGCAATACTCGTTTCTCTGTGGCAGTGAATGATAACATCAGTATTAATCATGGCGAGGCGCTACGGCAGGCCGCGCTCTCCGGGGCAGGAATTATCATGCAGCCAGAGGTGTTGCTTAAACAAGATTTTACCTCTGGTGCGTTGGTTCACTTGTTCACCGAAGAAAAATTGGTCAGTAAACCGGTCAATATGGTTTACCGACAGAATAAATTCTCGACGGCAAAAATGCGTGCGGTAATCGATTTTGGTTTAGACCACTGGAAAATTTGACTGCGGAGGGAGGGCGTCTATGTGGCAAAATTAGAAAGTCCTGCTTTCCTGTCTTTAAAGCATCGCCCTGATTATCTCCCGAGTCATTTATTTTACTATTCCTACAATTATAATTGTACGGAGCAGGAAATGGGCATTTCACGATTCAATCAAAAAACTGTATTTATCACTGGAGCCGGAACTGGTATAGGCCGGGCGGCAGCTCTGCGCCTGGCGGCAGAAGGTGCGAATCTGGTGTTGACCGGCAGACGAGTGAAGCCACTTAACCTTTTGGCCGAGGAGCTGCAAGCAAAAGGAACACAGGCGCTTGCTCTTAGTTGTGATATTGCTGATGAACAACAGGTAAAAGCAGTTTTCGCGCAGGCCCATCAGCAGTTTGGCAATATTGACGGTCTTTTTGCTAATGCAGGAGTGTTGGGTGACTTTAAACCACTATCAGAAGCAGATATAAAAGACTTTACCACGCCATTAGCCACGAACCTGATTGGAACGTTCCTCACGATCAAATACTGCCTGCCTTTTATGTCACGGGGCGCGATCCTGATCAACGCTTCCTGGACCACTAGCAGTGTTATGCCCGGAACCGGTATCTATGCAGCCACCAAATCTGCACTGCTAGCGCTGATGCGCACCTTGGCTTTAGAGGTCGGATCGCGCCCGGTGCGAGTCAATGCCATCAGTCCGGGTGTTATTCTGACTCCAATGGCAGATGAATCACTGCCTCAGGAGGTATCTAAAAGCCTTGCCGCCCATTCTCTCCTATTACGTAATGGCACTCCGGAAGATGTTGCCGGGACGGTCGCTTGGCTACTATCCGAAGATGCTGCTTATGTGACCGGGCAGGAGGTTACGGTTGACGGAGGCTTTACCACTGGAGGCATGCGCTAAACTGCCTGACAGCGACATGCGCGCCTTTTTCATCGGTGGTCCTGATAAATATGCCGTGTTTCGTTCTCCGCGATATTAGGAAAATGTAGCGTTTCAGGCAAATAAACACCTCATCCGCGTGGCCTTGCGACCAGAGTTTAAATCTGCTCGTCTGCCATGCGGCGGGACCGCATAATTTTACGTTAAGGGCATCAATCATTTTCATATTTGTTCAACATAAAATCTATTCATTCAAAGCTGTTCAAGGCCTGCCCGAGTCGTAACGGAACATTCCCTCGTGTTTTCGGTTAGGACCTGTCTCGGGATTAATCTTACCTGGAAAATAATCTTTTCTTCCCGGGAAAAGGTTTTTCTGTGGAGAACGTCGTAACGACCCGCGCAGCATAACGCCGGTCATGATTTTACGGAGTTCTGCTGATGTCCTATTCTGATACGGCCTGAACAGGCCGCCGTCATCGGCTGGTCCGGACACCGCCTTGCCGGCACAGAGAAAATTTTCAGCCTGATGCGTTTTGCGTTGGCCAACCCTGAAAGCAGGATGCTCTATCTCGCCTATAAGCGGGCGGTCAGGGATGAAGCCGGGCAAAAATTCCCGTTCAACGTGGAATGCAAAACATCACATCAATTGGCCTGGCCCAATTTTGGCCGTCACTACACAACTGAAAGCCCGACATATTGAGAGTTACGTTCGTGAACGGTTGGAACAGGGCATAACGAAACGCAGCCTGCAAAACGAAATGGCGGCGCTCCGCTGTCTGCTGAAGCAGGCCGGGCGTGATCGGTTGGCAGCCAGTGAACGGCTGTCCAATAAATCGCTCGGCTTGACCGGCGCATATTCCCCGCATTCATTGCGCTACGCCTGGGCGAAGGATGCCATTCGCCATTACCTGGCGCAGAGATTCAGTGAAAAAGAGACTCTGGCATTGGTCGCGATGGATTTAGGCCACGGCGACGGGCGCGGGCGTTATGTGGCGCAGGTTTACGGACGGCGGGGAGAGGAGTGAGTTTCCGTGCTGGTGCAGCCGTTGATGAATGTTCGATCATTGCGTCAGCCAAAAGGAAAAAGGGCTAAAGGGTAAAGGATGCTAAGGGTAACAGCGCCAAACCGGAAAGGGCCAAAGGGCTGAAAAGGCCAACACTGGCGCAGTTCGATGTTTGTTCAACGGGGTATCTGGTGCAGTCCTGCGATTTTCCGGCGTCAGTGAACGGGTGCAG
Organism: Affinibrenneria salicis; assembly: GCF_008710095.1. Next base: position 80,174 of record NZ_VYKJ01000010.1, on the reverse strand, counting down.
TGATATGGGCCCCTGCGCTGGTGCAAATAAAAAAGCAGATCTACTGACGCAAAGATCTGCTTTTCGGCGTCAATCAGTAACGGGCTTAGGCAACCTGAGTCTGTCTCTCAAAACGGTAAGCCGGGATGAATTTCTGCCGACAGGCGTCGAGATAGTCTGACCACCATTGCATCATCTGCGTGCGCTTGTCGAGGTGCTCCGCCTTGTGGATATACGCGGCGCGGACGTGGTTGCGCTCCTGATGGCTCATCTGCCGCTCCACAGCATCCTTTGACCATCGGCCTGATTCAATCAACCCGCTACAGGCCATGGTGCGGAAACCGTGGCCGCAAACGTCCACCTGCGTGTCATAGCCCATCGTGCGCAGCGCCTTGTTGATGGTGTTTTCGCTCATCGGTTTGCGCGGGTCGTGGTCGCCGGGAAACAGCAACTCACTGCTACCGGACAGCAGTTTTAGCTGCTTCAGTACAGTTACCGTCTGTGTTGACAGCGGCACCAGATGCGGTGTTTTCATCTTCGCGCCGCGCTCTGAATAACGCACGCCCGGAATGGGTTCACGTTGTGCGGGGATAGTCCACATTGCGCCATCCAGATCGATCTCCGTCCAGCGGGCAAAACGTAACTCACTGGAGCGAATAAAGATCAGCAGGTTAAGCTGCACCGCCAGACGGGTTAGTAATCTGCCGGAATAGCCTTCGATCCGTTCCAGCATCTCCGGCAGTTTTTCCAGCGGCAGGGCGGGGTAGTGGTTTTTTGGCGGCGGCGCAATGGCTCCGGCCAGATCGTTGGCAGGGTTGCTGGCAATAAGTCCCTCTTGTACCGCATAGCGCATGATCGCCGTCGTACGCTGCTGTATCCGCGCGGCGGTTTCCAGATTGCCTTTTCTCTCCGCCACCCGCAGCGGGATTAGCAGATCGGCCGTTTTCAGGTCGGTAACGGGGAATTTACCGATCAGCGGAAAGACGTGCAGTTCCAGCGAGCGCTGGGCTTTGGCGGCATGGGCTTCAGTCCAACGGATATTACCCGCCACCCACTTGCGGGCGATCTCTTCAAAGGTATTGCCGTTTTTTCTCGCCTGCTTGTCCTGCTGTTTTTTTACGCCGGGATCGGCACCTGCGCTGAGTACCAAGCGGGCTTCCTCGCGTAGCTTACGGGCATTTGCCAGCGTGACGGTGGGGTAAGCGCCAAACGCCAGCTTTTTCTCTTTGCCGCCGAAGCGGTATTTGAGATGCCAGAGTTTAGAACCGTTGGGTTTAATCAGCAGGTACAGACCCTGCGCGTCGCTGAGTTTGTAAGGTTTATCGAGCGGCCTGGCGTTGCGGATGGCGGTATCAGTCAGAGGCATGGTGGGGGCTCCGTAGTTTATCGAACCGGCAGGCTCCCAATTAGGCCCCCAAAAACTACGGATATCAAAAAATCTGGTAGTACCCATTGGTACTCCAGATTCTTATCAACTTACTGATTTTTCAACGTTCCCGGACGCATAAGGACATCCTGAAACTAAATTTTGGTGCCCGGACTCGGGATCATTCAGCTTTCTATTAAGTTGAAATGTAGCATAAATTCTTTCCTCGATTGTTGTCAAGACCCGTAGCTTGACCCGTGTTTTCATAGATAGATCAGAATGATGTGGTGCATACGATAAGGAAATGTCCGGTTCGTTCCTTCGGTTCGATTCCCTATGTCACCTGTAAATCGTAATGGGATAATCTTTATGCGAATTGTATAATTACTCTCCAGAGGGAAAGGAGGAGGATGACATTATGCCGGCAGCAAAAGATGTTTCTGCTAAACGCGCGACATTAAATTTACGTATCAAACCCGCAGAGCGCGATCTTATCGATCGTGCGGCGAAAGCCAGAGGAAAAAAACGCACCGATTTTGTGCTGGAAGCTGCCCGCGAAGCCGCAGAAGAAGCGTTGATCGAACAACGCATCATTATGGCAGATCCTGAAGCCTATCAGGAATTCCTTGCCCGTCTGAATCAGGCTCCCGCTCTGAATGCTGTGCTGCGCAAAACCATGCAAACGTCTGCGCCGTGGGAACAGAAAAAATGATATCCGCCCCTGATTCACTCCACGCTGAACATGTACTATCCTCATTCTGTTGCGGCGTGGAGTCTATGGATAACTGGCTGAAACAACGGGCGATGAAAAATCAGGTCACTGGCGCATAACGAACTTTCGTCAGTTGTGATGACTCAAAAGTGTTGGCGTATTACCCATTGGCCTCCAGTGCTGTAGCAACGAATGCCGTTCCCGGACGTTTTCGCCGCAATATGCCCGATCCCGGTTGTTGTGCTGGGTCGTCTGGCGGTGGATACATCATTACACGGTCAGGGTCAGGGTGTTGGCCGGTCGCTAGTACGGATGCTGGGCTGCGCTGCGGGTGGGGTTTGAGCTTTCACTGATAGCATCCGATGATGCTGATAGTGACGTTGGGGAATTTGGTGAAGAGTATTTATTATTGATGGAATATAAGACTCATCATTGTATTATGAAAAAGATATTGATAACTTGATACCTACCATTTCATTGACGGTCTTATAAAACTATGGGCATGAAAGAATTAAAAGAACAATTATCGACTACCTCAGATGCAGCAGAACAGGTAAGAATTAAATCGGAGATAGCAGGTTTAGTACAAAAAGTTGATAACGACATTCGAACTGCACAGAAGAATATTGTTTACAATGTTCGTGAGTGGTCAATTGAGTTAGTGCTACAAAAATACTCTGATGGTTTAGATGATGGATCTAATGAATTGTTTATTCCTGACTATCAACGAGATTATAAATGGGAGCCGAGAATAGCTTCGAGATTTATTGAAAGCATATTATTAGACTTCCCTATTCCTTATTTATATATAGCTGATGTGAATGATGATGATCCTGAGTTTGATGGTCGAGTGGAAATAATTGATGGTTCTCAAAGGATCAGAGCTATTTATTATTTTTGTAATGATCAACTTTTTTTAAGTGATCTGAAAGAAATTAAAGAACTTGAGGGTTTTACATTTTCTGATTTACCAAGCGGCAGGCAGAGACGTTTTTTAAGAGAATCACTAAGGCTCGTAGAATTGAAGGGCGATGTAAAAGAAGAGCATAGAAGGGATCTTTTTGAAAGAATTAACTCTGGTGTGAAACGACTTGAGGCAATGGAAGTTCGTCACGGTTCGGATGCTGCAGCATCACCTTTTTATAGAAATGTTCTTATTCCCTGCTCGGAGAATGGATTATTTTCTGAATTAGCTCCTCTTTCTAATAAAAAAAGATCTAGCGGAGATCATAGAGAATTAGTATTACGTTTCTTTGCCTATCTAAATGCTCTTGATGAATATAAAGGATTTGTTCGTGAATTCTTGGATGAGTACTTAAATAAACAAGCTGAATCTGTAAGTGTAAATAATACTCAGGAGTACATTGAAGAATTTGAGCGGATGCTTGAATTCGTTCGGCAGCATTTCCCTATAGGTTTTAAAAAGACTCTAACAAGCAAAACGACACCCCGTGCTCGATATGAAGCTTTAGCGGTTGGTACGGCACTTGCCTTACGTGCCGATCCATCATTACAACAACCAGTTATTCCAGTTGCTCAGTGGTTATTTGAAAAAGAATTTGAGCTGATTGTAACTGCTGATAGTGCTAATAATGTTTCCCAATTAAAACAGCGCATCAATTTTGTTAAAAATAAGATTCTTGGGGAATGATATGCAACTTTCTGATTTAAGAGAAGATTTTGATGAAAGAGTTCATGATATTGATGAGGTTATATCTTTAATTGAGATGCTAGGCATAGCATTCTCTAAAATGAAGAGAGAAGATACCTCAATTGAGGAAGATGTACTATCTCTTCAAAGAAAAATAGATATATTAAAGTCAACATTGCATATGCTTTCATACAATTTGGTTGAGTGTGTTACACGAGGATGTATTGAAGCTATTTATGACCATATGCATGATAATAATGTTGGTTATCATGACCTAATAGCTAATCTTCAAAAAAAAACACTTAACAGAATCGTTATTGATTACAGTAATAAGATTGAAAGGTTACATATGAAAATTGGTGGGGATATATTAAAGAAAGTTATTAGCGCCTCTTTTAATGTAAGAAAGGAATTTAATGGAAATATAACTAAAAGTACTATAGGCGATATTAAGAAAAGATATGGTATAACTATTCCGGATGCTCCGGAGTGCAGAAACGGTGTCGATTTGGATACTTTAAAGGACATAAGAAATGATCTTGCTCATGGGAATACTGAATTTTCAAAACAAGGGGCCAAGGACCCTGTCAATGATGTCTTGGCTAGAGTGAAAAATGTAAATGAATACATGAAGTTATTAATAACAGCAACTGAGGACTACCTGATCAATCAGGGATATTTAAACTCTCAATGTGCCTAATAAATGAACGGCCAATGATTTCACCAATGGTAACAGGAACAGCATTTCCAATCATTGTTCCCAGTTTTCTAAATGAGAATGGGGTTTTTTTATCAATAAAACGATATTTCTTAGGGAATGACTGGAGTATTGCGGCCTCTCGTAGAGTTATGGCGCGGTTTTGTTCTGGATGACCAAATCTGCCATTACCATAACCATAGCATTGAGTTGTTATTGTTGGGCTTGTTGAATTCCATTCCATACGGCCATAAACACTGATATAAGTGGCTCCGGAGTTTTTTTGGTGGCATTTTGCTAATAATTCTTTCGGCCAATCTTTCCATGTACCCCCAGGAGTGGATGATCTTATTCTTTGCATATTTATTTTGGACAAAGAAGGTGAACTGTGAAGAATATCTTTTTCATTTTTTACTCCAGCCTCTATCGGAGGTAGCTTTCCTATAGCTTTATATACAGTGTTTCTTCTATCTTTAGTATGAGTGATAGGTATAAGCTCTATATTACTCAATAGTGAGCCAACCAATATTAGACGACGCCTATTTTGGGGAAGGCCATAGTCCGAACAGTTTACAACATCATACCATAAATTATAACCTGTATTTTTTAGAGTGTTTACAAATTCTTTAAATACATTATGATCTCGAAGTTGTGGCACATTCTCCATAGTAACTAATTCTGGTTTTACATCATTTACAATGCGACCGAATTCAGAGAGAAGTGCCCACTTTTGATCATTTTTATCTTTTTTTGTGCTGCTTGAATATTTAGAAAATGGTTGGCAAGGCGCGCATCCTGCAATAAGCCTTATCGTATCCTTCTTGAAGAAGGATGATATTTCTTTTCCTGTAATATCTGTAATTGATCGTTCAACGAAAGTAGTGTTTTTATTATTATATTCGATAGGGAATTTGCAGGCAGAATCAATATCAATACCATGAGTTACACGTATACCTACGTTGTTTAACCCATAGGTCAAACCGCCAGCTCCGCAAAATAAATCAACTGCTTGTATTATCACGTTTCTCTCCAAAAATTATCAGTTCGAGTATACATGAAGTTTTTTAAAACATCGATACTAGCCTACCTTCTCGGTGACGATTTATTTGTAAAACACTTGTTTCATTAGTCCGTCTAGCTGATAGCGATGGTAGTCGCTGCCTCTTGGGATAGGTTATTCATGGAATGTTGGTTCATGCGTTGTCTGATGCAGCGAAGGCATTTTATCAGCGGATTGGGAGGACCCTTCGCCGATTGATCCTATGTTGCTGATAGTTATGCTGTTCTGATTCATACAATGAAAATGAAAAAATCATGAGTCGGGACGTATCATGTTGGCTCGTTAGTAATATCGAGCCAACTGATAGTTGTGCTGTACGGATGAACTGATCACAAATCAGAACTATTTTCCCTGATTGTTGGCACTTGAACTCAGTAGTAATTGTTAGTCATCTAATTGTTTTTTCGTCCGAATTTCTCGAGGGATCAATCGCCCTTGCGTATCGAAATAACGATTCGGCCAGATTTCACTGGCTGGGATCCCCAGCGCTTCTGCGATAAGTAGTTCACCTTTCGGCCATGGTCGGGTAAGCGCATTTGCCAGTGTTGATGAGCTAAGCCCCGCTGCGCGTGATACGGCTGCCAGCGTAGTATTACGTTTGCGAAGAGCTGCAATGATGTCGGCAGGATGCCAGTCCATTCGCTGATCTTGTTGTTCAATGTTCATACTTCCTCCCCTCTTAGATTTAAACTTTACTTCCTCTAGTAAATGATAACTTTATTTTAGATTAAAAAACAACCAAAAATAAAGTTAAAATTTATTAGGAAAAGAAATCATTCAAGAGGGCCTTATCAAGAGCGGCGATAATCGTTCTATGTCGATCAGTAATGTGGATAACGCTGTGATTGGTAAGCGATTAAGATTGGCCCGAGTGGACAAGGGATTGAAACAGGCAGAGCTCGGTTGCCTCGCTGGTCTGGATGAAGAAACAGCGAGTTCTCGTGTGAGTCAATACGAGAGAGGAGTCAGCTCACCGGATTTTGGTCTGGTCTGCCGGTTCGCTGCGGTGCTGGACGTGCCGGAAGCTTATTTCTATGCCGTCGATGACGATCTTGCCACATTGATTTTGCAGTATCACCGTTTCAGAAAAGCCAACCCTAACTCCACTCTACTAATCACACCTCTGTGAGGTTGATATCCCAGCTGGTTCTCGGCGTTCAATCTTTATGCGTTTTCTCTCTTTAATTTAATCATTACTTTTCCTAATAAATTATTTCTCCATTTTGGTGTGAAAAATAATCCAAATTGAATTTAAAGTTTATTCAGAAAAGAAATGCTTCAGGAAGCAAGTATAGGGAGCGGCGATAATCGGCTTATGTTAGTCAGCGAAGCAGGTAACATCGTGATTGGTAAGCGATTAAGGTTAGCCCGAGTGAACAAGGGATTAAAACAGGCGGAGCTCGGTTGCCTCGCTGGACTGGATGAGGAAACGGCAAGTTCTCGCGTGAGTCAATACGAGAGAGAAGTCAGTTCGCCGGATTTTGGTCTGGTCTGCCGGTTCGCAGCGGTGCTGGACGTACCGGAAGCCTATTTCTATGCTGTGGATGATGACCTGGCGACGTTAATTTTGCAGTACCATCGTTATAAGAAAAACAATCCTAATTCAACGCTTTTGATTACTCCGCAATAGCGGTTTATAAAATATTGGTATAGAGAGGTTTTTTATTATTTGGTATAAATATCAACAAGATACTGTTTAATATAAATCATTCATACAGCGTTGCGTTTTTCAAAAAAACGGGCTTTTTCCTGCGGCAATGTGGCTTTCCCGTTGCGATTATCCTGATAATCCATACAACATCTTGTTTCTGCTGCATGTTTTCTCACTCACAGGAAGGGGATTAGTCAACAAACATTCTCCCCACCTCATTTTTAGTTTTTTGTTTCTGTGCCCGAACTGTTGGCGTAATTTCCCTTCCGCAACACATTGTCTGTGGACAGCCCGCGCTTCATGACCTGCAAGAAGCGCCTGATATATCAGGATGGTCGCCTTTTACCGGCAATGCCGCCTTTGAAAACTGCCGGGTCTGTCGCTGGATGGATTAAGGCTTCCTCATGCTTCATTACTTTGTAATCAACCCCGCATTCGAACCCACTCTTCAACCAACAGGTGCATTCCACTGATGCTTCATTGTTCGTGGCGTTAAGGAGTTTATGATGAATCTGATTGATAATTGTACATCCTTAATCATGGATGTTATATTAAAATATAATATCTGGAGGTGTTCAATGTATACCACTCGTCTGAAAAAAGTCGGAGGATCCGTCATGCTGGCAGTGCCTCCCGCCGTGCTGAAAACGCTGGATTTGTCGCCGGATAGTGAGGTCGGTGTGACCGTTGATAATGGCTGCCTGATTATTGAGCCTCAAAAACGGCCTCACTATTCGCTTGCCGAACTATTGGCGCAGTGCGATCCACATGCCGAAATAAGTGATGAAGAGCGGGAATGGATTGACGCGCCTGCCACAGGGAAGGAGATCCTGTAAATGGACAGAGGGGAAATCTGGCTCGTGTCACTTGATCCCACTGCCGGGCATGAGCAAAGCGGAAAACGCCCGGTGCTTATCGTTTCACCGGCGCCGTTTAACAAGATCACCCGGTTGCCTGTGGTTGTTCCTGTCACCAGTGGTGGAAACTTTGCCCGAACGGCTGGTTTTGCCGTTTCACTGGATGGCGCGGGAACGAAAACGACAGGTGTTGTTCGCTGCGACCAGCCCAGAACTATTGATATGGCAGCCAGAAACGGCAGAAGGCTGGAGCGTATCCCTGACAGTATCGTAAACGAGGTACTGGCCCGACTGGGAACAATCCTTAGCTGATGGCGTTTTATGTTAACTATACGGGGGCGCTGCAACAGCGCCCTTGCTTATTTGGGCGGAATGATGTCCCGGCAGCGAATAACCTTTTCTTCCTCAAGATAGTTTTTACTTTCAGCAATCGTGGCGACGATATAGGCTCTGCCATGAAACAGGTTGTCTTCGGACAACACCTACGCTTCATGACCTGCAAGAAGCGGCCTGACATGCAGGCTGGTCGCCGGATACGGCAATGCCCCTGAAAACTGCCGAACCGCATCGCGGTCGGGGTCATACGTTACACACGACAATTTATTGCCACTGCTTAACGCTGCCGGATATTTCCGGACCTGCTGATTATCAGCGCCTCTAACCTTTATGAACTGCAACCTGCCAAGACAGCGGCTTTGCTGCCGAGTGACCGCAATCCTGCACCAGAATTCCAATTTTTAATCACTGCGCCAGTCCAGTGCGTCACTTTAACCGCGCCGAGCGGGAAAGTGACGCACCAACGCCCTTTCACTGCACCAGACAATTCAACTGCGCCAACGCACGGCGGGATTCTGACACCGTGATTTCACCCACTTTCACTCACAGGAGAACTTGAACCGATACCGGAGGGGGATCAGGACGATCCGGGGGATTACCCGCGCCAGCGGGCGGCTGCTCAGAGAGCACCACCGAAGCCCCGCAACACCTCAACGGCTGCCGCCCCGGCGCTCAGGTATCGTTCGCAGACCCGACAAAAAATCAGGGGCTATCGGCCTATGCGCCGGGGAAGGTTGTATCTGTTTTGGATTTTGCGGCAATCATGAAAAGGGGACATGTAAAAATGAGTCTTCTGGAGCAGGAAATGAAAACGCTGGCGCGGCAGGCGGGTGGCAGTCATAAAACCGTTCATGACCGTATGGCGCTGGCGCAGCGATTTTGTGAGCGCTTACTGGCGCAAAATGTGCAGATCCGGCGGGTGGAGCAACTGAAAGCGCGGCATATTGAGAGTTACGTTCGTGAACGGTTGGAACAGGGCATAACGAAACGTAGCCTGCAAAACGAAATGGCAGCGCTCCGCTGTCTGCTAAAGCAAGCAGGGCGTGATCGATTGGCCACCAGTGAACGGCTGTCCAATAAATCTCTCGGCTTATCCGGCGCATCCCGCAACGGCACCCGGCGGGCGATTACGGCGGAGTATTATCGGCAGGTGCTGGAAATCGCTCGCGCAAAAGACGCCGGGATGGCGGCGGCGCTGGAACTTTCAAGGTTGATGAGCCTGCGTTCACAGGAAGCGGTGCAGTGTGCGCAATCACTCAGAACGTGGAAACAGGCGCTGGAGCGTGGCGAGTCCCGGCTGACCGTGGTGTTTGGCACTAAAGGCGGGCGGCCTCGCGAGACAATAATTCTGGATGCTGGCGCAGTCAGAAAAGTGCTGGAAAATGCGTTGGCTGTGGCGGAACAACGCAATGGCAGGCTGATTGATAAACCCGACCTGAAAAGTGCGATGAAGTATTGGCACGGTCAGGCTTCGCGTATCGGCTTGACCGGCGCATATTCTCCGCATTCATTGCGTTACGCTTGGGCGCAGGATGCCATTCGCCATTACCTGGCACAGGGATTCAGTGAAAAAGAGGCGCTGGCGCTGACGGCGATGGATTTGGGCCACGGCGACGGGCGCGGACGCTATGTAGCGCAGGTCTATGGGCGTTGAAACGATGGATAATTCCTGTATCTGGTGCAGTCGAAAGGGAAAAGGCCGAAAGGGTAAAGGAAAGCTAAGGGTAACAGCGCCAAACCGGAAAGGGCCAAAGGGCTGAAAAGGCAGTAACTGGCGCAGTTCGATGTTCGTTCGACAATGCTTTGGTGCAGAGCTGCGACTTCCTGCCAACAGAAAACTGGTGCAGTTAGTCGGAATATCGGGTTCTGGCGCAGTGTCATGTTGGCCGACAACCATCCTATGGTGCAGATTTTTTATCGTCGCAATGACGATAAGCTATACCTCAAAAATTACCCTTATTGATAGGTAACGACCTAAAAATATTCTGCCGGAATAATTTTAGGCGTTTCCCGATTGATCGTTAAAAATAAGAAGGTAAAACCTTTTAGAAAGCAAAGAAGCAGATCCCTCGCATCAGGATCTGCTTTTGTCAGAGAATTAACCGTTAGGCTGTACCAGAGGCTTTATGCTGTCGCGCATAAATATACGGCGCGACATATCCTTCGCGGCTGACGTCCAGATAATCCGACCACCACTGCATCATTTCGATTCTGGCTTCCAGATGCTCGGCTTTATGCACATAAGCCGCCCGCACGCCGTTGCGTTCTTTGTGGCTCATCTGCCGCTCGATGGCATCCTTTGACCAGCGTCCGGACTCGTTCAGGGCGCTACAGGCCATGGTTCTGAAGCCGTGGCCGCAGATTTCGGTTTTGGTGTCATAGCCAATTACGCGCAGCGCCTTATTGATGGTGTTCTCACTCATCGGCTTGTTCAGGGTATGTGCGCCCGGAAAAACGAAGACCGACTCACCGGAAATTGCCTGAATCTGTTTCAGCAGGGTGACCGCCTGCCGTGACAGCGGAACCAGATGTTCATCCTTCATCTTGGCACCGCGTTCTGAGAACCGCACGCCGTTTACGGCTTCGCGCTGGGCGGGCACACTCCAGATATGCGCTTTCAGGTTGAATTCATCCCAGCGGGCAAAACGTAGCTCACTGGAGCGCAGGAAAACATGCAGGCTTAATTCCAGCGCCAGACAGGTCAGTATCCGGCCTTTGTAGCTATCTACCTTCTCCAGCAGTTCAGGCAGGCGTTTCAGCGGCAGGGCGGGGTGATGTTGGGTCACTACCGGGGTCACGACGCCATCCAGATCGTAAGCCGGATTATATTTAATCACGCCCTGCTGTACCGCGTGACGCATGATTTTGGTCAGATGCTGGCGTACCCGTCCGGCGACGTCATGCACGCCTTTATCGTCGATGGTTTTAACCAACTGTGCCAGATGCCGGGTCTCAATCAGAGCGATATCCATCGCACCGATCGCGGGGAAAACGTAGCGTTTCAGGCAGGTGAGGATCTTATCGGCGTGAGCGTCCGACCAGAGCTTAAGGCAACTGGTGTGCCATGCGGTGGCGATGTACTGAAAGGTGCGGGATTCATCAACGGCGGTATTATCCGTTTTGCGGATCAAGGAAGGGCAGAGGCCGGACGCCAGCAGCTTACGCGCCGCGTCGCGCTTTTCGCGGGCTTCCGCCAACGTAATCTGAGGATAGCGGCCAAAGGCCAGACGGTTTTCCTTACCGCCGAAGCGATAGCGGAAATACCATAACTTAGCGCCGCTGGCGGATACCGTGAGGTACAGACCTTGCGAGTCGGTGAGTTTATAGGATTTTGCGCGGGATTTGGCTGCGCGGATTTTGCTGTCATTCAGGGCCATGTGAGGGTCTCCTTCGTTCATCGAACTGAACGACCCGCAATCTGACCCCAAATTTTCCGGATACGAAGGGATAAACCAAAACGCATCGGGAAAGATTTTTACGCCAACTTATTGAATTACATACACATAGGAATTGATAAGGAGACATAAAAAAGGAAAGGTGGTGCCCGGACTCGGAATCGAACCAAGGACACGAGGATTTTCAATCCTCTGCTCTACCGACTGAGCTATCCGGGCAACGGGGCGCATTAAACCGTATTGGCCGCTTTCCGTCAACGGCTTTATACTATAAATCAGCGCGGCTGCTCTATTTTCAGGCATTTTGTTCTTGCGGCGCGCGATACGGATGCTGTGGCCGCGGCGACGGGCGGTCTGTGGCGCGGACGGTCGGTTGGGGGATGTTAGCTTGAATTTGATGAAAAATAGTGCCACTATTGCGCGGTTTTTTAACGTCCTGTCCACTTCTATTGGCTGTTAAGAGGGTTGCCGGTATGTCAGATTCATTGCAAGGGGTGCATTGTCTGCGCACCTGTGTGCTGATGATGCCGTATCGCTGTTTTTTCGCCCCTCAATTCTCCCCGTTGCCGGCTCTCACCATGCGGTGAGGCGGTCTGACGCTTCCTGTCAGGCATGCGTAAGAATAGAGCACGGTTCTGCTTTTACTGATGCCTTGCGGATGATGCGGTTTTCCGATCTATTGCCGTCTTTCCCTCCTGGTTGTTGTGGGGGCGATTGGTTTGTCCGCTCTCTGGCGTCACGTATTGCAGCAGTGCGATATTCCTGCGCGGTGTCTTACTGACACGTCCGCTCATCCTTAACCGTTTGGGTTTGGTTACATGAAACAATTAAAGATTGCGGCTAATGCTTCCGTTGCCTCTCGTCTGGATACCACGCGTACCGTAGTGGCGTTAAATCAGACTGATTTCACCGATGTCGCGGCGGTGGTGGTTTCTGCCGATGAGGCCCGCAGCGGCATATTGTCTGTCCTGCATCATACCGGGTTTAATCTGCCGACGTTCGTGGTGCACAATGCGGAATATCCTGATGCGGAAGCGGAGATATTGCCGCCGGGCAGTCGCTGGCTGTCGCTGGCGGAGGAAGACGATCACGCCAGCGTGCTGGAACGTGCCGCCGAAGCCTGGCAGCAGCAGCTTCTGCCGCCGTTTTTCGCCACGCTGACGAAATATGTCGGCATGGGCAATACCACGTTCGCCTGTCCCGGGCATCAAGGCGGGCAGTTTTTCCGTAAGCACCCGGCCGGCCGGCAGTTCTTTGAGTTTTACGGCGAGAATATTTTCCGATCCGATATCTGCAATGCGGATGTCAAACTGGGCGATTTGTTGATCCATGAAGGCGCAGCCAAAGCGGCGCAGAAATATGCCGCCCGGGTGTTCCATGCCGATAAGACCTATTTTGTGCTGAACGGCACCTCGGCGGCCAACAAGGTGGTCACTAATGCCCTGCTGACGCCGGGCGATCTGGTGCTGTTCGATCGCAATAACCATAAATCCAACCATCACGGCGCATTGATTCAGGCCGGCGCGACGCCGGTGTATCTGGAAACCGTACGCAACCCATTTGGCTTTATCGGCGGCATTGATGCGCACTGTTTCGATGAAGGCTATCTGCGTCAGTTGGTGAAAGAGGTGGCGCCGACGCGCGAGCATGACGCCCGTCCGTTCCGGCTGGCGGTGATTCAGCTCGGCACCTATGACGGCACTATTTATAACGCGCGTCAGGTGGTGGATAGCATCGGCCATCTGTGCGATTACATCCTGTTCGATTCGGCCTGGGTCGGTTACGAGCAGTTTATTCCGATGATGGAGCAGTGTTCGCCGTTGCTGCTGGACCTGAACGAAAACGATCCCGGTATCTTTGTCACCCAATCGGTGCATAAACAACAGGCGGGATTTTCCCAGAGTTCGCAGATCCATAAAAAAGATAACCATATCAAAGGGCAGAAGCGTTTTTGCAATCATAAGCATTTGAACAACGCTTTTATGCTGCATGCGTCGACCAGTCCGTTTTACCCGTTGTTCGCCGCGCTTGACGTTAACGCGAAAATGCACGAAGGCGCCAGCGGACGTCGGCTGTGGCAGGAGTGCGTGAGGCTGGGCATCGATACGCGTAAACAGCTCTTCGCCACCTGCTCGATGATCCAGCCGTTTGTTCCGCCGGTGGTCGACGGTCGGCGCTGGCAGGACTACGATACGCAAACCATAGCCAGCGATGTGCGCTTCTTTAATTTCGATCCGCAGGAGAAGTGGCACGCGTTTTCCGGTTACGCGCCGGATCAGTATTTCATCGATCCGTGCAAGCTGTTGCTGACCACGCCGGGAATCGATGCGGTCAGCGGCGAATATACCCGCTTCGGCATTCCGGCCACCATTCTTGCCAACTATCTGCGCGAGCACGGCATCATTCCGGAAAAATGCGATTTGAACTCAATTCTGTTCCTGCTGACGCCGGCGGAGGACCGCCAGAAAATGCAGGAATTGGTCGATGCGATCGCCCGCTTCGAGCAGTATATTGATCGGGATATGCCGCTGAGCGAAGTGCTGCCGACGCTATATCACAAGTATCGCCAGCGCTATCAGGGCTACACGCTGCGCCAGCTGTGTCAGGAAATGCATGATTTTTACGCCAGTCACAATGTGAAACAGCTGCAGAAAGCGATGTTTCGCAAGGCCGATATGCCGGCGATGGCGATGAATCCGCAGGAGGCGAATCGCGAGTTTGTGCGCGGTAATGTCGAACTGGTGCCGATTGCCGGGGTAGCCAGCCGTATTGCGGCCGAGGGCGCTCTGCCGTATCCGCCTGGCGTGCTGTGCGTGGTGCCGGGCGAGATTTGGGGCGGGGCGGTGCAGCAGTATTTTCTGGCGCTGGAGCAGGGTATTAATCTGTTGCCGGGTTTTTCGCCGGAACTGCAGGGCGTCTACAGCGTGGCGGAGGAGGATGGCTCGCGCCGGCTGTACGGCTACGTCATCTGCCAGTAATCGGTAGAATGTTCAGGCCCGTCAGCGGGCCTGAATCGTCGTACTTAACTGCGGTCTCAGCGATTGGCGGTCGCGTTTTCTCCCTGAGCGACACGGTTCCGGTCGGCCTGCTGTTTCTGTTTTTTCAGACCTTTCCAGCCCAGCGTCAGCATAATGGCCAGTAATGGAATACTGGCGATGGTCCAGCTGCCGTTCGGGTAATCGAACGCCATCAGCACCAGCACGCCCAGCAGAAAGGCCAGCGTCAGCCAGGAGGTAACGGGCGCGCCCGGCATTTTGAATGACACCGGTTTGGCTTTGCCCTGGCGGATCGCTATACGCAGCTTCATCTGGCACACGATGATAAATCCCCAGGAGGAGAGAATGCCCAGCGAGGCGATGTTCAGTACAATCTCAAACACCTGCGCCGGCACGATGTAATTCAGAAATACGCCGATAATATGAATGCTCACCGTCACCAGAATGCCGGCGTAGGGCACCGACTGGCGGCTCATCTTCGACAGAAAGAGCGGCGCGGAACCGCCCTGCGAGAGAGAGCGAAGGATACGCCCGGTGCAGTACAGGCCGGAGTTAAGGCTGGAAAGCGCGGCGGACAGCACCACGATGTTGATTATGCTGTCGATGTACGGCACGCCGAGTTTACTAAAGAAGGTGACAAAGGGACTTTGTCCGGCCTGGTAGGCATTCCACGGCAGCAGGCACACCAACAGAATGATCGAACCGACGTAAAACAGGCCGATACGCCAGATCACGCTATTAACGGCTTTCGGCAGGATTTTTTCCGGGTTCTTGCACTCGCCGGCGGTGATGCCGAGCATTTCAACGCCGGCGAAGGCGAAGATTACCCCCTGGATCAGCACCAGCGCCGGCAGGAGGCCGTGCGGAAACAGTCCGCCGTTGTCGGTGATCAGGTGGAAGCCCGTCGGGTTACCGTCCAGCGGCGCGCCTGTGCCGAGGTATATCGTTCCGACAATGAGAAACAGCGAGATGGCCGCCACCTTAATCAGGGCGAACCAGAACTCCATTTCGGCAAACCATTTTACCCCGATCAGATTCATCAACGTGACGAGCGACAGGGCGCCAAGCGCGAATGCCCACTGCGGCACGTCGGCGAAAGCGCCCCAGTAGTGCATGTAAAGCGCGACCGCGGTGATATCGACAATGCCGGTCATCGCCCAGTTGAGAAAATACATCCAGCCCGCCACGTAGGAGGCCTTTTCCCCCAAAAATTCCCGCGCATAAGAAACAAAACTGCCGCTGGTCGGGCGATGAACGATAAGTTCGCCCATTGCGCGCAGAATAAGAAAAGAGAATATGCCGCAGATCAGATAGACCAGCGCCAGCGCCGGCCCCGCAATTTGCAGGCGAGCGCCCGCGCCGAGAAACAGCCCTGTACCAATGGCGCCGCCAATCGCGATCATTTGCACGTGGCGGTTGCCTAAGCCTTTATGATAACCCTTTTCATGAGAGTCCAGCCAACTGCGCTGGTTTTCGTTATGACCGTTATCAGTTTTTTTAGAATGAATCATTACTTTTCTGTCTTCCTGTCCGTCGCTATTTCTTTGTATCCCTGTCGTTTTCATCCACTGATGAATGACTGGTTACTACGATAACCCCGGGTCTAAACAGGTCGTTTTTATTCTTTTCCCTGGATAGACGTGGGTTGCATAGGGTTAACAAAGTCAGAGATGCTACCTTTTATTGGCAACGGTAGCAAAAGATGCGTGTCTTTTCGGCCGGTTGGCGGCTTTCATTTTATGCCTGGAAGGGGACAAAATGGCGTGGGAAATCGCGCGTTTCGCTATGACGTCATGATCGCGCGTCAGGCCGACGGAGATTACAGCCTGTCGATATCGCACAGACCCCTGTCTTTTTGCTCCGGCCGCAGGGGCGTCGCCAGATCGCATACCATATGGACTTGTTTTTCCGCGTAGCCGAGGTGAAACGAACGCCATCCGGTGTACATTGTGCCTGCGTCCTGCAAACAAATCGTCCAGCTCATCAGGGGATCGCCCATTGCGCTGAACAGGAACAGTTCCCGCTCGCCCTCAAGTTGAAAACGTCCCTGTGCATCTGTAGTAACCGACACCGGCGATGCGGCGCACGCCGTTTCGGTGGGAGCATAGCGGGTATGCCAGTAAATCACCACGCCCGGCGCGGGCTGTCCGTTCCTGAGCACCACGCCGGTGACCTCGGGCGCGATCTGGTTGACATGCGGTATCGGCAGGCAGCCGGATAGCAACAGTGAACAGCCTATGGCGGTCAGCACCGTTTTCATTATGAGTCCTCGTCCTGCGCCCGGTCTGATCCAGCCACCGCGGATGGTTAATTTACCGATACGCCGGGCAGCGCGTATCCCTTCGCCGCTACAGAAATCCTTCAAACGGATTCCAGCTGGTGCTGTTTTTGACTTCTTTCAGATACCAGGCGTAATTGGCGAGTAATCCCCATAGCACCATATAGAGCAGCATATAGACAAGGCTGATGGCGATATTCAACAGAAAAGCGCCGCCCAGGGTAATAAGATGCCACATTAGCGCTTTTGTTATAAGCAGCTCGGTAATTCGGTTGATGGCATAGCTCAAAGCCAGCATAGACAGGGCCTTGCGCCATAACCCGATGAGGAAAAAATAGATAAAGCCGAAGAAAAACGCAATGAAGTTGATCCTGATAAGGATGCGGCGTAAGAACGTTTCTTGTTTTAACGCCGCCCGGTACGCTTTGGTGTTGGGCGCGCCGTGTCTGTCAAAAAAGACAAAGCGGGTTTGCCATTTTCGCGGGTATTTCAGTTCTCTGTCAGCGTACATAAGCCTTGTCTCAGCTGTTCCCGGCCCTGCCAGCAAAGCGGGCGTGGCTTTCGTCGCAGACAGCCCGGCGGTGTAACGATAGGCGAGTCTATGCCCGCCATTTCGCGCCAAAAACGGGTTGTCCGCAGGGAAGCCATATTACTTTTTGCCTGTTTTTAGAAGGTGCCTTCAAACGGGTTCCAGCTTTTACTGTTTTGGGTTTCTTTCAGGTAATAAGCATAATTGGCGGTGGTGGCCCACATTAAAGCGCATACCATATTAAGGGCGACAGGGGATACTTTGTGGCCGGTTATGAGTTCAAGAATTCCGGCAAGAAAGCCGATGCCCACGGTTGCGGCTAATAAAGACAGATTTTTTCGCCACAGGCCGAGAACAAAGAAATAGATAAACCCAAAGAAAAAAGCGAGGATGTTGAATCCTATCAGAAAGCGCGCGGGAATTTTTTCCTTCTTGAAAGCCGCTTTGTATTCCTTTGTCTTCGGCGCGCCGTGCTTGTCAAAAAAAGCGAAGCGGGTCTGCCATCTTTGCGGGTATTTTTGGCCGGCGTTATCGTCCATATCAGATATACTCCCCATCGTGAATAGTTAAACTAAGTAAAGTAGCCGCGCATTCTACCTCCGCTTCGCAGCTTCGCCAACAAAATTCCATCCCTGCTAATCAGCCTGAATAGCTACCGAATCCGGGAAATTTCTGCGAATAAAAAAGTACTGAATAGCGTTTCAGGTCGCGTCTGGCGCGCCCGGTGAGTGAAAATCGATTTCGTCTTTCAATAAGGAGCGCACTACGATGAAATCTGCATTAACCCTGTTTATTTGTGTCTGGCTGACGAGTTTTTCTGCACTGGCGTCTCAATCGGTGGGGTACCGCGATCTGAATTTGCCCGATCCGACGGGAACGCGTTCTCTTAATGTCGCAGTACTGTATCCGACGGAGAGCGGCGGAGAAGCGATATCGGTTGGCGAGAATCCCGTTTTTTTCGGCGTGCCGGTGATAAAGCACGCTCAGCCGCAAAGCGGAGCGCATCCGCTGGTCGTCATCTCTCACGGCTATGGCGGCAACTGGCGTAATCAACTCTGGCTGGCCCACGCGCTGGCGCAAAAAGGTTATATCGTGGCGGCGCCGAACCATCCCGGTACATCGTCATGGGACATGAAGCCGGCGGTGGCGGCGCAGCTTTGGCTGCGGCCTGATGATATCAGTCGGGTAATTACCGCCCTGCTGGCGGATTCGGCTATTGCGGGTCATACCGCGTCCGGGCGGATTGCCGTTATCGGACATTCGCTGGGCGGCTGGACGGCGCTGTCGCTGGCCGGTGCGCGTTTTAATAGCGAACGCTTTGAACGGGATTGTCTGACGCAACCGCAGCTTGCTTCTTGTCAGGTCTATCAGGAGATGGGCGCCGGCAAAGACGACGCGTCGCGGGCGCGGCTTGATCAGTCGGCGCGGGATGTGCGGATTAGCGCCGTGGTTTCGCTCGACCTGGGAATGGCAAGAGGGTTTACTCCGGAGAGTCTGGCAGCGGTCACGGTGCCGGTACTGGTTGTCGCCGCTGGCGCGCCGAATCCGGCGCTGCCGGCCGCGCTGGAGTCACGGGTCCTGATGCAGTATCTGCCGCGCCAGTCGACAGGCTATTGGGAAATAGCTGAGGCGACTCACTTTAGTTTTATGCAACGCTGCAAGGCGGGCGCGGAAGCGATCCTCAATGAGGCCAATCCCGGCGACGGTATGATCTGTCTCGACGGCAAAACGGGTTCCCGCGAGTCAATTCACCGGCTGTTAATCGATAAGATCAGCGATTTTCTGACGCAGGCGTGGCGTCGGCAATAGCGGATGACGGCGCGGCGTTTGCGCGTCGCCACTGGCTGGGGGTCATGCCGGTGGCTTTTAAAAATTCGCGATTAAAATTTGATTTGGTCTGGAAACCGCAATCTAACATGATGTCTGTAATGCGCGAGTCGGTCTGGCTGAGCAGTCGCTTTACCTCATCGAGCCGGTAGCTATTCATGACCTGCGAGATGTTGCGTCCGTAGACCCGATTAATGGTTTCCGAAATATGCCTGGCGGGGATGCCCATTCTCCGCGCGAGGCGCTGAAGCGTCATATTCGGATCGGTATAAAGGCGATTTATGCGGATGAATTGTTCCAGTTTGTCCGCCAGTTCCAGATCCCCGTCGCTGGCCGGCTGCGTTTTGTTCGACGGCTTATTTTCCGCCGGGGCGCTTTTCTTCGTTACAATAAAAAAGGTCAGCACAAGCAGGGTCGCTATATGGGCTACGCCGATAATCTCCGGCACCCGCTGGCCGTTACCAACGTCCAGCTCCAGCGCGATAATGATATCGATGATGGCGGAGACGACAAAGTAAACCCCAGCCCAAAATGGCGCTTTCTGCCATAAGCGCCGCGCGTCGCCGCAGTCCGTTGATCTGTCGAGAGCCGCATGAATCAGCGCGATGCCGTAGCCGGCAAAAATCATCATGAGCGACAAATCGACCAGCGGCCAGCGACCGGGGTTTTCTGTCGCCAGCAATACAGCCACGCAGAGCGGCGGAAGAAGATGGCGCCACGCTCGCCGCTTTTCGTTTGCTTTGCCCGAGGCCGCGTACAGCCAAAATAGCGGCGGTACGGTCGCAGCGACAATCGGCTGAAAGAAGGTCGGAATCGAGAAGGTCGTTCCCCAGTTTAGTCCGCACAGGATGATGGAAAGGCAACTGATGGCGATAAATGCCGTTTCTGTTTTCGCCGGGCGACCTTTACCGCGCATAAGGCGAATACGCAGAAAAAGCACCAGCAGCAGGAAAGCGGTAATAAAAGGTATGGGGATTTCCGGCATATCGGCCTCTGTATTGGGTTCGATTGTCATCGCGGACCGCCGGCAGTGGCTGCCGGCAGTCCGCTGACGCCAGCAATTATGGCCGGTAGTTTTTCTGAGCGCTATTCACTTTGTACAGATAGCGGCGCGACTCAGATGAGGGATGCCTGGTGGTCAGCGTCTGGTAGACATCGCCCGCCGACATGCCGTTAATGATATCAACCGCGCGCTCTCTGTCGCTGGAGAACACCCGCAGCACGCTGCCTGCGCCGCCGTTATAAGCGGTGATCACCGCATAGCGCCGCGCCGTGGGATCCTGAATCCCTCCGAGGTAGGTATTCTGCAGGAGAGACAGATAGGCGGTGCCGGCATCAATGTTGTTTTCCGGGTCGAACAGATAGCTGCGGCTTGGCTGGCCCCATTTCCCTTTCATCTTAAACACGTCGCGCCCGGCGCTGTGCTGAACGACCTGCATCAGCCCCAGCGCGTCGGAACGGCTAACCGCATAGGGGTTGAAGCTGGATTCCGTCTGCATGATCGCCAGGATCAGCGATTCCTCCACGCCATAGCGTTCCGATGCCTTGCGCACCAGCGGCAAATATTTGTGCGCGCGCTTATCCAGATGGTTCGGCACCAGCTGGATGGTGACCGACCAGATCACATGCAGCCCGGAAGTGCGGCTCTGCAAACGGCTTTGCAACAGATAATCGGCGAAGCTGCCGGCGCGGCCTTCCCAACGGATCGGCTGCCCGGTATTATCCAGGACCTGGCCATACAGGAAAGGCTCTTTACTGATCTGAATGTCGTTGGCGTCCGAATACAGATCGGTGGTGCTGGGGTCGTCGCCCATCAGCAACGTGGTGATGATCGCCTGACGCAGGTGCGCCTGCACATTGGTCGCGGCAATGGTCTCAATGGTGATGCTGCCGGCATCAAAGTTGATGTGGCTACGCGTCTGATACTGATCGGTATACTTTACATAGTCTTTAGGGCCGGCGATCAGCACTTCGTTCATGCCCCAGATGTTCTCGATATTGTTGGCAAACTGTCCCATCAGAATATCAAAGGCGTTGGTGTCTTTGATAAATTCCTCTTGAGCGACTTTGCTTTTATTCCCGGAGCAGGAAATCAGCAGTGGCGCGACGATCAGTAGAGCTAAAAGTTTCTTCATCGTAAAAAGCCGTTTCAGGATGAGGATGTCAAAAAGGCCATCGGGCCCTGCAATAATTAGTCGGCCGGCGGGGTATATCCATCGATCTGCACATCATGCCCTTCAAACAGAAATTTGATCATTTCCTGTTCCAGCAGTTTGCGATCGTCGACATTCATCATGCTGAGTTTTTTCTCATTAATGAGCATGGTTTGTTTGGTCATCCACTGTGACCAGGCCTCTTTGGAGATCTCGTTATAGATACGCTTGCCCAACTCGCCGGGATAGAGCTGGAAGTCCTGCCCCTCTGCGTCACGTTGTAAAAACGTACAAAAAATAGTTCTGCTCATGCTTCTTCCTCATTAATCGCGCAGTGATCAAATAACGTTGGCTGTGACTCGCCTGACCGGCTGAGCTGACGCAATAAACGCTCAACGGGGGCGGCCAGGCCGACAGACGGCGGCTGCGCTAAGTTATACCAGAGACCGACTCCCTCATCCATGCAGGCCTGCGGCCGGGAGAGCTTCAGCCAGACAGGAACGATATCCAGATGAAAATGGCTGAAGGTATGACGAAAAGCGGTCAGCTGTTGCAGATGCTGAGTACTGAGACCACGTTGTTGCAGCCAGAGTTCCAGCTCTCTGCGCAGACTGAACTGAGGAAAACAGAACAAACCGCCCCACAGGCCCACGGCCGGCCTCTGTTCCAGCCAGACTTTGTCGTCGTTTTGCAGCAGTAAAAACCAGCTGGTTTTCTCCGGCAGCGTCTGTTTCGGTTTTTTACCCGGATACTCGGCCCAGCTGTGGGCGGCGCTGGCCAGGCAGCCGTTGTTCAACGGACACAGTTCGCATTTCGGTCGGCTGCGCGTACATACCATGGCGCCCAGATCCATCATCGCCTGGTTAAACTGGCTGACGCCTGCGGCGGGCGTCACCTGCTCGCTGAGCGCCCATAGCTGCTTTTCCACGTCTTTCTTGCCTGGCCAGCCGGCAACGGTATAGCAACGCGCCAGAACGCGTTTCACATTACCATCGAGGATAGGATAGTGCTGGTCGAGCGACAGCGACAGGATCGCCCCGGCGGTCGAACGCCCGACGCCGGGCAGGTCGGCTACATCGTCAAAACGGGTGGGAAACACGCCCTGGTGCCGGTCGGCTATCACCCGGGCGGCTTTGTGCAGGTTACGCGCGCGGGCGTAATAGCCGAGTCCGGTCCACAGATGCAGCACTTCATCCAGCGGCGCGTCGGCCAGCGCCGTCACGTCAGGGAAGCGCGCCATAAAGCGCTGAAAGTAGGGGATTACCGTACTGACCTGGGTTTGCTGCAGCATAACCTCTGACAGCCATACCTTATAAGGCGTTTTTTCGATCTGCCAGGGCAGGGTTTTGCGTCCGAAGCGTTGGTACCAGTCCAGCACCTGTTGCGCGAACTGTGGCGCTTGCATCATAGAATGAGGTCACTATATCCAGCAGATAAAAGTCAGACAGGGATTCCAGCACAGAGTCTGTTTACTGTAAACCGGAACTTTCCTGGGCAACCCGTCAGGGCTGGACAAATGCCGGGACCGATGAGCGGCGCGGCGGTTTTCGCCGCTCTCCCGACAGGGAGCGTGTCAATATTCCGGCGCACGGCGCGTCTGCGCTACGGCATTTAACGGATATTGCAGGTGAAATCCGGTCTGAACGAGCTGATTAACCAGCTGTTATCGGTGAGCATCTCAAAGCGGATCACTTCATTCGGGCTATAGGGGATGGCATCGTCTGGTGAATTGTCGACCATATTTTTATGCATAGCGATGTTTCTCATCGATAAATAATTGCCGTTCCAGTTGTAATCAAACGTTAGCGTACGCTCTATGATGTGTGGCGGTTGCCCTACATTAATATAGAGACCATTCACGGCTATGGCGCCCCGGCCGTTTTTGCCCAGATAAAAATTTAGCACATAGCTTTTAACGATGACGCTTTGCTTTTCGCGTATGCTGGTGTTGATCTCGGCCCGACACATCAATGACTGACTTGCGGACGAATGGTAATGATAGGTTAAAAACGCGATAAACAGCAGGATTAATACGGCGACGGAAATGAAGATATAGATACGCCTAACTTTTAATATATACATAGGTTGAGCACCGTTTACCGTCGAATTTGCAAACAATAATGATATCTTCTTCCCTGGTGACGATTTTAGGGATGGTTATGATCCGTGTGTAATAATATATTTTGACATTGTCCTGGCACAGGTCGTTGTACCTTTCAGGAAACTCCCCCGGCAGATCATCATCCAGATAATAGAGCTGGCATTTTTTTACTTTGTAATCCCTGAAAATTTCCCGCTGAGGAAACCTGCCGGATAGTGTCAGGTAAAAGGATAACGCCAGGACCACCGTGATGCCGGTGCCGGCAAAAAAAACACACCACCAGAATTTTTTTCTGGCATTGTGCGGCGGCGTAGCGTTGGCGTCGATAAATACCGGCGACAAAGTTTCATTGGCCAGTATTTCAATCTCCTCTGCATTAAATATGATACCCATTTTAGGCACGGTCATGAGCCGCTCTGCCAGTTCATAATCACGCAGCGATTTTCTCAACAAAGAGATATAGTTGTTGAGGTTATTCAGCGACGGAGCAAGCGCGTTTTTTTCCAGCACCTCAGATAAGAGAAACTCTTTGCTTAACGTTACCCCTGGATTATTCAGTAGCGTATTTAAAAGCTTAGCAACCGGCAGACTCAGCGAGACGGTCTCATCCTGACGATTAAACCATGAAAGAGTATTGTCTTTTTCACTAAAAATGACCGTTTTATTGATTAAATAAACCATATATAGGTGCTCTGCACAAACTGAAATTACAAAGTGTTCCGATATGGTGATACGAAGCGGTAAAATAGTCTAGGAATTTACCTGTTTTTTGTCAAAGACTATTTTTTACCTGTTATCTGTTTTAATCACCTTGTTTATAGTAACTATAGTTTTTTTTAGTTCTATACTCTTCATTCTTCAGGGGCAGGCGGCGTTGACTGCTTTCGTTCAGCCAAATCACTTGCCTGAGCAGCTTTGCTGCGATTAATGCGCGGCATACTTTAATCCTGCCAACGGTCCGTCGTTAGCCGGATAAATTCGGTTTCGACGTTTTTTTACTCTCTTCCAGCCTTCCTGAAAATAGAATTATTTAGAGTGTATATATAAATAAAAATATCTAATATTACATATGTTAAATAATCCGAATCGGGCTATGACAGATGGGGTTCTGTATGGATTTTACTGATGCTATTGCCATCACTGAATAAATTATCTCCGTTGAATAATCGGTAAAAGCCTTCATGCTAAAGGGATACACAAAAATATCGGTTATCAGAATAAAAACCTATAAAACATTAAAATAAGAAAATAAAATCTAAATAATAATTAATCTTGCAATATGTTTGCCTGTTTTGTTTTCGGCTGTGTATATTATCCTTCGTTCATCACCGTGACGGTATCTCTTTGTCTTTACATCGTCAGGGGCGAACGAAAAGCAATGGCGCGTTAAAGACAAAACGTTGTCATCGGCATCGCTGATTAAGGATGAGCGTGATAATTCATTACGCGGGAAAGCGCATTTTTCCCGTCATCAGCTATCAGTAAGCAGGTTTTAACCATATTAATCAAAGCAGGAATGAACTCATGAAATTCTCTAAACTCGCTCTGGCATCTGTTATCGCTGCAACCTTCATCGCCGCTTCTGGCGCCCAGGCGGCAGACAGCCATAATGGTACCGTCACCTTTAAAGGTAAAATTATTGATACTCCCTGCTCCGTTTCTCAGGACGATCTGGCGCAAACTGTCGAATTCGGCGAGATCAGTAAAACGGTATTGGAAAATGGCGGAACCTCTGAAATTAAAACCTTCGATATTACGTTGAAGGATTGCGCCATTGATACGGCGACCACCGCCAGCGTCGTATTCTCCGGCGGTACGGCAACCGGTTCGGACAATAAGCTGCTGGCGTTGAACGGCGGCGCGACCGGCGCCGGCATCGCTGTCGAATATTCCGGCGAGAAAATCACTTTCGATGGCGCGACTAAGGCCGTAAATGGTTATAACCTGGCGAAGGGCGACAACACTTTCGCCTTTACTTCTTATGTCCAGAAGATCGCTTCTGCAACGGCCGTGACGACCGGTAGTTTTGAAAGTACCGCCAACTTCGTTATTTCTTACCTGTAAGGAATAAAAAGGGCAGGGACGCCCATTTTTTCAGGTCAACGGCGAGAGCGAAAATGAATGCATTTTTCTTCCTCAGAATGGTTGTTACCCTCTTGTTTTTTTCGCTCTCTTTTTCTTCCTGCCTGGCGTGGGATGAACATAATGGTCTGGTCAGTTTTGACGGGAAAATAATAGAAAGTCCTTGTTATCTGGATGATGAGTCCGCGGATCAGAGTATCGATATGGGACAACAAGATATTAGCAATATATCAGGTCCGATAATCGCCCTGCGTACGGTGGAAATAAAACTGCGTGGATGTCGCATAACCAATCAGATGAACCCGGAGCAAAGCTGGAGTACGGCGAATATTGTTCTGGAGGGACGGGCGAATGAGCAGGATAGCTCGTTATGGGCCGTTTCGGGCGATGCGGATGGCATTGCATTAAAGATTATCGATCGCGCCAATTCTGTAATTTCTGCCGGCGGCAGCGGTATTCAGCATCAATTGATAGACGGTGATAATACCATTCAGTTCGCGGTACAGCTGGTCTCTGTTATGAAAACGATTACGCCGGGAAGTTGGTATTCATTAATCAGCTTTAGGGTTTTGTATTATTAATTCGCAACGCCTTCGGGTTTTAATATAAACAATTATATTGGTATCTATTCATGATGAAGCTGTTGCCGAAAGAAAGAATAAAGAGAGTAAAGGGGCTAAGTATTTACGGCATCTTTATTGTTTCTTTTTACCCCGCAGTTGGCTATGCGACAGAATTCAATGCCAGCGTGCTGGATACCGATGAGCAAAATACCATCGATCTTACCCGTTTCTCCGATCCGGATTATGTCATCCCCGGCGACTATGTGCTGACGATCAAGGTCAACGCGAAAACCATCGAACAGCGTCAGGTGCGCTATCTTCCGGCGGGGCCGGAAGGCCAGCGATCAGTCCTGTGTCTCGATCCGGCTACGGTTGAAAAATTCGCGCTGAAAGCCGAAGCGAAAGAGCGGATTGTCTGGCGGCAGGAGGGACAGTGCGCCGATTTAACCGCTATCGGCGGCGTGAAAATCTCGAATCAAATCGGCATGGGCGATTTAAACGTCACCATTCCTCAGGCCTGGCTCAAATATTCGGACAGCGACTGGACGCCGCCGGAACAGTGGGATAACGGCATCAACGGCGTTCTGCTGGATTACAACCTGGTCGGCAACGTGCGGCGCAGCGTGCACGGCGGCGACATGTCGCACTATCTGAGCAGCTACGGCACCGCCGGTTTTAATCTCGGCGCCTGGCGCTACCGCGCGGACTACCGCTACCTGCTCAATAAAACGACGGACTACAGTCGCGATAGTTTCGCATGGGACCAGTTTTATGCGTATCGTCCACTGCCCTTTATGTCGGCGGATCTAAAACTGGGCGAAATGTATCTCAACAGCAATCTGTTCGACAGCTATCGTTTTACCGGCGTCAGCCTGGCCAGCAACGAAAATATGCTGCCGCCCGCGCTCCGCGGTTACGCGCCGGAGATCCGCGGCGTGGCCCGGTCGAACGCGACGGTGACGGTGATGCAGAACCAGCGGGTTCTGTATGAAACGACGGTGCCTGCCGGGCCTTTCGCTATTCAGGATCTCAAAAGCGGCGTAACCGGCACGCTGGAAGTGACTGTTACGGAAGAGGATGGTTCCGTTTCCACCTTTCAGACCGAGGCGGCCAGCCTGCCGTACCTGACCAGACCCGGCCGCGTGCAGTACAAATTGTCGGCGGGGCGCCCGTCGAACAGCGATCGCCATATTCAGGGGCCGGCGTTTTCTGCGGGCGAATTCTCCTGGGGGATGTCGAATGCCTGGTCGCTGTATGGCGGCAGTACGCTGTCCGATGACTATCAGTCATGGTCGGTCGGGCTGGGGCGCAATCTTTATCTGTTCGGGGCCTTCTCGGCGGATATTACTCAGTCGCGCGCCCGCCTGCCGCAGGAAGCAGCCAGGCAGGGCCACTCTTTTTCTCTCAACTGGTCTAAGCGCTTTGCCGCGATTAATGGTCAGGTGAGCTTTGCCGGCTATCGTTTTTCCGAAAAGGGCTACATGAGTATGTCGCAGTACCTGTATGCCCTGAATAACCAGAGCTTTTACCGCAGCGAGAAAGAGCGCTATACCGTTACGCTATCGAAAAATTTTGACAGCGAAAGCCCGCTGCTGGACGGCATGTCGACCTATCTGAGCTATACGCGGCAGACCTTCTGGGACGCCCGCCAGCAGAACCGCTATGGCCTTTCGCTGAACAAGTATCTGGATATCGGCGCGCTGCAGGGCGTCTCCGCCAGCCTGTCCGCCTGGCGAACGTTGTATAACAACCGAACGGACGACAGCCTTTATCTCAACCTGTCTATTCCGTTTCGCGAGCGCGAGCGTGTGAGCTACGGCCTTGGCAGCTATAACGGGCGGGCGACGCAGAGCGTCACCTACAGCAATCAGCAGGACCCGAATCGCTCGTGGAATCTGAGCGCGCGCTATGACGAAACCGACACCGCCTATGTCAGCGCGACCTATAACCATATCGCCTCAGCGGCTGACGCCAGCCTGGGCTTATCCTGGCAACAGGATGCCTATAGCTATGTCAACGGCTCGCTGCGCGGCGGCATCACCGCCACCCGTCACGGTATTGCCGCGCACCAGAAAGGGATAAATGGCGGGACCCGCATTATGGTCGATAGCGGCGGAATAGCCGGCGTGCCTTTCTCCGACGGCAGCGTGATAACCAACCGTCAGGGGGTTGCGGTGCTCGCCGGCACCAGCAGCTATTACGACGTGGCGACCCGGATCGACGTGCGCAATCTGCCGGAAGATATCGAAGCCAATACCACCATCGTTCAGGGCACCTTAACCGAAGGCGCGATCGGCTACCGCAAATTTGACGTGGTCAGCGGCGGCAAAGTGCTTGGCGTGGTCGCCCTGCAGGACGGTCGTTACCCGCCGTTCGCCTCGACGGTCAGAAACGGCGGCGGGCGTGAAGTCGCTATGGTGACCGACGGCGGGCAGGTTTATTTAACCGGCGTCGCGGCGAATGAGAAATTATCGTTGTTGTGGGGCGGAAAAGCGCAGTGCCAGATAGTTCTTCCGGCGCAATTTAATCGTTTTGATCAACTGCTATTACCCTGCCGCCCACTGACGGCAGGGCGCGAATTGAATGGAGAAGAATAATGAAACCACATCGTTATTATTGGCGACCGATCTTATGGTTAGCCGGCTGCAGCATGTCGTTTCCCGCCGCTCAGGCCGCGATTAATCTTGATCGCACTCGGGTGATATTCGACAGCACCGAACCAATGGCGACCGTAACCTTAATTAACCAAAACGGTAAAAGCCCTTATCTGGCGCAAAGCTGGTTGACTGACGAGTCGCACAATAAAATTTCGTCGCCTTTTACCGTGCTGCCGCCGCTGCAGCGGCTTGAGGCGGGCGGACGCAGTCTGATTCGGCTGGTGAAAACCGCCGGCGTCGAGCAGCTTCCTCAGGATCGGGAATCTATTTTCTATCTTAACGTGCGGGAAATTCCGCCGAAACCGGAAAAAGCGAACGTATTGCAGATCGCCGTACAGTCGGAAATTAAGGTTTTCTATCGACCGGAAAAAATAAAACCGGGCAAGAGTGAAATCTGGCAGAAAAACTTGCGCATCCGAAAAGCCGGCGCGCAATTTATTGTGGAAAATCCAACGCCCTATTTTATTACCGTCAGCACAATTCTGCGCCAGCCGAAACAAAATGGCGATACGCCGGTGCGACTACTTAATGACAATGCATTTATGATTGCGCCGAAATCGGAGATGAATATTAACGTTCTGGATCCTGCGGTGAAGGATTTCTACTTATATTACGTCAACGATTATGGCGGCCACCCGGAATTACATTTTTCCTGCCGGCAAAATCTTTGTCTGGCTGAACAAAAAAGCTAACCGTTATCGACTAAACGCCGGCCGACTGCTGCCCGCATCCTGCCGTCTGGCGGCTATCTATAAGAGAGTGAACGATGATATCGATTCTGAATGTATTCGGCCGTCGCTTGCAGGCGATGGTCACCGGCCCCCGCGAGGCCGTCGCTCCAGCGCATGAGCGGACGCGCCGGCGAGAA
The DNA here is from genome assembly GCF_008710095.1 of Affinibrenneria salicis. The sequence goes on along the minus strand of NZ_VYKJ01000010.1, from coordinate 50,416 downwards.
AATACGTCCGGCGCGTCCGCGCCTCGCTTATTCGGCTTTCGTCTGCGCGGGCTGGCGATGCTGGTCTGCGGCGGCGCGCTGTCGCTGCTGTCGCTGGACGCCGCGGCGCTGGAGTGCCGTAAGGATACGGTCACCGGTCCGGTGTCCGATCTGGAGGATATCGGTTCGCTGAAAATTCCCTCCACCCTGCCGCTGGGCAGCCGTCTGTGGACATCGAAAAGCTACAGCCGCAACCTGGCCTGCTGGGCCTACAAAAGCGTCAAGCCGAATGGCGAGTATGCCTACTTTTACCCCAATCCATACGGCGCGATGATTGGAACGGGTATCGGTATCGGCATTATCTATAACGGTCAGGACCTCGGCGTGGTGGCCGGCGGCGGCAATACTAATTCACGCGTGTCGACCGGCGCATGGGTCGCGCCGGGGCCGTCCGGCAGCCGCCCGCCCGCCAATCCGACCATGGTGCCGGCGACGGTACAGGTCTACCTGGAGAAGATCGGCGAAATCAGCAATACCTCATCCGGGGCTGATTCGCTGGACGTTTTCCAGGTGGACGGCGAACTGGGCATCAACAATAAACCCGGCGGCAACTACAAGCTGACGCTCTCCGGCTTACATAATATTGATGTCATCCAATGTTCGGCTAATGTGCGGGTTTCGCCTGACAGCTACATCGACTTCGGCACGATTCCGTCGTGGACCAGCGCCGCCGCCGGTTTGCTGGCGCAACAGAATTTTCGGATCGACGCGACGACCGACGGCGGGGAGGATTGCGGCCAGGGGTTTAATTTATATATTAACTTCGACGCAATGGCCAAAAATAACACGCTGACTGGCATTGACGGTATGGATATGGGCAATGGTTCGACGTTAAAAATCGAAGATGGTTCGACGGGAAATAATATTCCGTTTAATCAATTCGTCGGCTTTGTCAATAATCTGACGTCGGCCAGCGGAACGGTGGAAAAAAATTATACCGCCAGACTGTATGCGTCGGATGTTGCCGTAACGGGCGACGTGGAAAAATATATTGTTCTTCGCTTCAACTATAACTGAGGGGCGGCAATGAAACGGCAGGATAAAATTGCCTATTGGCCGGCGGCTGGATTTTTGCTGTTGCTAATTATGACGAGCGGGCAGGCGCAGGCGAAAACGATGGTGTTTAGCCGGAGTTCCGCCGCGCAGCAGGATAATAACTATGACGTGACCTTTCATGTCAGGGTGGTGGACGCGCCCTGCAGGTTAAATCCCGGCGACGCCAATATCGATGTGGATCTGGGCGAGACGTCCACGCGCGAGCTGCAGGTCGATAATCACGGCGCCTGGCGGGATTTCGCCATTCAGTTAACCGGCTGCAGCACCGAAACCCGCCAGGATGTGGCCGTCACCTTCAGCGGCCCGGAGGCCGGGGGAGCGGCAGGCCGGCTGGCGCTGGACCCGGCGTCGATCGCCCAGGGCGCGGCCATCGGTATCTACTACGCCGAACGATTGCTGGCGCTCAATGAATCGACGCCGTGGATGCATCTGGAGGCGGGGGATAACCGGTTAAACTTCAGGGCCAGGCTGGAAAAAATCAGCGATGAGCGTTTAACCGCGGGAGATTATACGGCCAGCGCCAATTTTAAACTAAGCTATCAGTAGACGCCCATATTTGTCGGTATCCCGTCAGGCTTCAGGCTTCAGGCTTCAGGCTTCAGGCTTCAGGCTTTAGGTTGCAGGTAGGTTGGCTGCGCGCCATTATCCGGTCCCTCCGGGACGTTTTCCTGCGGGTATGCGTTAACGCTGTTCAAATCGGTTTCTGACCGTATTTCCCTGCAAACAGAATGATGTGGGCCAGAGTCCTATATTTTTCGTCCGGCCACCGGTCGGGACTTTTTTATCTCCGGAGCTGTTATGTGCCAGCCTAAAATAATTATCGTGACGTCCTGCAATTATTATTATCAGACGGTTAAGTATTTGTGTGATGACATTATTCATCAATCCGAAGCCGTTATGTGTTATCCCATTCCCGAGCTGGAAAATAACGACGCTAAGCATGTTTCCCGTATTCCACGTGCGGACTGCCTTATTTTCGTGTTGCTCACTGTGCGTGATTTGGACTTTTTCCTGCGTTTTGCTTCAGATGAGAGAAATGCTGGCGCGATAAGCAAACGCCGTCTGCTGGTTCTCGGCAAAAGCAATCTTCTTGCTCTGCTAATCCGCTGCTATAAAAATATCGAGCCGCTGTTGCTGGCTACCGAACGCTGTACGGTTCAGTCGCTCGACCACTTCCTGTGCGAACGGTTGCGCCAGCCGACGGCCGGGGCAGCGTTCGGGATAAAGTCTATCCTCGCCCGTTGCCAGATGGCGGTGTTTATCAGCCTGCTGTCGGGTCGCCAGGCGAAGTACGCCGCGCAGGAAAGAAACCGCAGCATCAAAACCATTTATGCTCAGCGCCATGAAGTGCTGAAAAAACTCAACTGCCATAAACTCCAGGATATTTATCGTTACCTTTGAGCGGACGGCGGATAACCCGCTGTCCTGAATACGATTCCTGATCCTTCTTGCCCCCCGCCCGCCGGGTTGTTACGCCCGGGGGTGATATGAAAAGAATTTTTTATAGGTATCTATTATACTGCGTGCTTGTTTCATAACCCCTGACAAGACAGTAAGCACTATGATTAACAACGTCATCTCACCGAAATTTGATGAAAATGGCCGTCCTTTGCGACGTATCCGCAGCTTTGTTCGGCGCCAGGGGCGATTGACCAAAGGGCAACAGCTGGCTCTGGACCACTACTGGCCGGTGATGGGCGTGGAGTACCAGCCGCAGCCGCTGGATTTTTCCGCGCTGTTTGGCCGCGAGGCGCCGCTGGTGCTGGAGATCGGCTTCGGTATGGGCGCGTCTCTGGTCAGTATGGCCGCGCAGCATGCGGAGCAGAACTTCCTCGGCATCGAGGTGCATCTGCCCGGCGTGGGCGCCTGCCTGTCCTCGGCGCAGGAAGCGGCGATCGGCAATCTGCGCGTGATGTGCCACGATGCGGTGGAGGTGCTGGAAAATATGATCCCCGCGGCCTCGCTGGACATGGTGCAGCTGTTTTTCCCCGATCCCTGGCATAAGGCGCGTCATAACAAGCGTCGTATCGTCCAGGCGCCGTTTGTGGAGCTGGTGCTGAGTAAGCTGAAGCCCGGCGGGGTATTTCACATGGCCACCGACTGGGAACCTTACGCGGAGCATATGCTGGATGTTATGCGTTCCGTGAACGGCTATCGCAATCTGTCGGCAAATAATGATTATGTACCGCGGCCGGAGTCTCGTCCGCTGACTAAATTTGAGGCGCGCGGCCAGCGGCTGGGGCACGGCGTGTGGGATCTGATGTTTGAGAGGGTGGCATAATGGCTAACAATCGCAGTCGTCGTTTACGTAAAAAGTTACACATTGATGAATTCCAGGAGCTGGGCTTTTCAGTAAGCTGGTACTTCGCCGAAGGCACCAGCGTGGAAGAGATCGATCGCACGCTGGATCTGTTCATTGATGAAGTGATCGAGCCGAACGGGCTGGCCTATGAGGGTAGCGGTTACCTGCACTGGGAAGGGCTGATTTGTCTGCAGCAGATGGGGCACTGTACCGACGCTCAGCGCGAAACGGTGAAACAGTGGCTGGAAGCGCATCAGTTGCTTGAGGTCAGAGTGGGTGAACTGTTTGACATCTGGTGGGATTAAACCGTATTCGTTTGGTGTCCAGGGCGCGCGTTCGCCGCGCCGGCCCTGCTGCTTTCCGGAGATTTTATGTTGCGTAACATAGCGCTAGTTGTATTGATGTTGCTGACTTCGCAGGTGCAGGCGGCCTGGCAGTGCGACGTCAATCCGCAGGACGACATCATCATCAGCCGACAAAATGTGCAAGTCGTCGGCGCCAGCGGCAATTTAGTGATTTCTCCGCAAGGGGAGATAGTGCGCGACGGCGCCGCGCTGACGCTCAATGATGAACAACGCCAGCAGGCGAAGCATTATCAGCAGTCGCTGCGTCAGCAACTGCCGTGGATTGATCAGGGCGCGCAGCAGCATCTGGAAAAAGCCAGAGTGGCGCTGGATAACGTGATCGTGCAGGAACTGGGCAGCGACAGCAACGTGCGCAACCGGCTGACTACGCTGAACGATCAGCTGAGGCAGCAGATGCGTCGTATTATCGAGCCGCGCGACGACGGTCTGGCGTTTCACCATCAGGCGATTAAACAGGTAGAGCAGGACGGTCGGCAGATCGTGCAGCAAAGCCTGGGCGGCGTGCTGCAGGACAGCCTGAATGAGATGGGCGTGAAGCAACTGAGCGGCCAGGGGAATAATCCGCTGCAGGCGCTGATGGGCAATTTAGGCGGATTGCAGCAGGCGATTCAACGCGAATGGAATAACCAGGAGCAGGCGTTTCAGGCATTCGGTCGCGACGTATGCCAGCGCGCGCAGGGGCTGGAAAACCAGCGCCGCGAGCTATCGCAGGCGCTGAAATAAGCCGTTAGCCCCGTCATCTTGCACAGCCGGTGAGCGCGGAGCGTGTGTCTTACCGGCGATAAATCCTCTCCAGTTTTGCTTCGGGCGGTTATGTTCGCCGCCTTTGGGGCTGATCAGGGCGCCGGAATCGTGAAGCGCTGATGGATCAGCTCCAGTTCCGCCAACACCTCTTCGCTCAGCTGCAACTCAAGACTGTCCAGATTCACTTTCAACTGTTCGACCGAAGTGGCGCCCAGCAGGGTGCTGGCGACAAACGGCTGTTGGCGCACAAAAGCCAACGCCATCTGCGCCGCATCCAGCCCGTGGCGTCGCGCCAGATTGACATACTCCTCAATGGCCTGTTCGGTATGGGGCGTGGAATAGCGGCCGAAACGGCTGAACAGCGTATTGCGAGCGCCGGCCGGCCGGGCGCCGTGCAGATATTTGCCGGTCAGGGTGCCGAATGCCAGGGCGGAATAAGCCAGCAGTTCGACGCCTTCGTGCTGGCTGATCTCGGCCAGACCGATCTCAAAGCTGCGGTTGAGCAGGCTGTAGGGGTTCTGGATCGAGACGATGCGCGGCAGATCGTGTTTCTCGGCCAGTTGCAGATAGCGCATCACGCCCCAGGGCGTTTCGTTCGATACGCCGACGTAGCGAATCTTGCCGGCGCGCACCTGTTCCGCCAGCGCTTCCAGCGTTTCCAGCAGGGTGACCGCCGGTTTCTCATCGCTGTACTGGTAGTTCAGCCGGCCAAAAAAGTTGGCCTGACGCTGCGGCCAGTGCAGCTGGTACAAATCGATGTAGTCGGTATTCAGCCGCGACAGGCTGGCGTCCAGCGCCGCGCGAATATTCTTGCGGTCCAGCATCTGCTGCGGGCGAATGCCGCTGTCGTTGCCGCGCACCGGTCCCGCCACTTTAGTGGCCAGCACAATTTTTTCGCGTCCGCCGCGTTTTTTCAGCCAGGAGCCGATATAGCTTTCCGTCCGTCCCTGGGTTTCGGGCCGGGGCGGCACCGGATACATCTCCGCCGTATCAATCAGGTTAACGCCGGCGGCTATAGCGTAATCGAGTTGGGCGTGCGCGTCGGCCTCGCTGTTCTGTTCGCCGAAGGTCATGGTGCCAAGGCCCAGTATGCTGACTTCCAAAGAGCTGTGGGGAATACGGTGATATAGCATTGCCTGCTTCCTTTATGTCTGAAAATAGCAGATGAAGTGACCTATACCTGACTTTGACTATAACCAGTCCGGGAGACGCGGGAAAGCGATTCCGTCCGGCGGCAGCGGCATTAGCGCTCGATGATTTGGGAAACGTTAGCGCGATTAATCTGTCGCTCCGTTCCTTGTTCATCAATATAACTGATTAATCCAGTTGATTTATCCTCTTTCGGCTTGCTTTGCGTCAGCAACATCTGCCCCTCTTTGGTCGCGATTACATAGTCGCTGGCGCAGCCGGATAGCGTTAAAGCAATGGCCAGCGTGGTCAACACGCTTGTCCATAATTTCATCAGCAGTCATCCTTTCTGTTGGTTGAATATTTAGGGTGAAATTTAGCCTGGCAAAAAACTTGATGTAGTCAAGCCCGTAGAGTGTAAAGGAAGTTATCTGCGAGTAAACGAAGAAACAGTAATTTTCAGCCAGACAGGGTCGCCGGGCGACTTGCGCCGGCAGGGCAAGGGCTGCTACAGCTGAAAATGGCGCGCCAGCAGCGGGGCGGTAAAGGTTTTTTTCAGATAGAAGCCGCGCGGCAGGGTCAGAATCGGCTGGCCGTGTTCGCCGATTGCTTCGGTCAGCGCCCGGCTGTTGGCGGCCTTGGGGCGTAACTGAAGCACTTCGCCGTGGCGAGCGGTAATATTTTCCACCCGGCCTAACACGATCAAATCCATCAGCTCTTCCCAGTCGCGCCGCAACTGCTCCTCCTCGCTGGCGCTCGGGCTCCACAACAGCGGCGTGCCGATGCGGCGCTCCGCCAGCGGAATGTGGCGTGCGCCTTCCACCGGAATCCACAGCACCCGCGCCAGCTTATGGCGCACGTGGCTGCTCTCCCAGGTAACGCCGCTATTGCCGGTCAGCGGAGCGACGCAGACAAAGGTGGTTTCCAGCGGCCGGCCTTGTTCATCGATCGGGATGGTTTTCAGTTCAATGCCCAGTTGCGGAAAATCCTGTTCGGGTTTACTGCCCGCGCTGGCGCCCAGATAGCGTTCCAGCAGCAGGCCGATCCAGCCTTTATCGCGTTTCAGATTGGCCGGAATGGGCAGCGCGGCGGCTTGCGCCAGTTCGCCGAGGCTGTAGCCGGCCAGCGCCAGGGCACGCTGGAACAGCGTCTGCTCATCCTGAGGCGGTTCGGGCAGAATTGAGGATAAATGCATACACACAGGTCCGCTATTTTGTTGCTTAAAAAAAATACAGTCGGCGCGGGCGGTAAAAAGTTCACGCCGCCGGATCAACGGGCGTCTAATAATAGCATGATTCATAGCGTTTTTTTATTGCCGTTTAGCCTGTCGCGCGCTGACGGAAACAGGTTGTGCATGACAAGACACCGGCAATAAACAGGATCTTACACCATGTTATCCACAGATTTATGGGATAACAGCCAATTTATCCCACTACTGGTTTGATTTACAGCCTTGACGCTGAGGCCATTTACTGTTTTTGCCTGGATTTTATCTTATTTTATCGTTTGCCTTGTGGATAAGTAACAGGGCGTTTGATCTTTCGCCAGTTGCAAAGATCGTCGGATCCGGTTCCGTGTCGACGCGATGCGTTGCTGTGGGTATTGATTTTATTTTTATGAAAATAAAGGGTAATTTTTATATCTTTGCGACGTGATTAAGTCGGCTATAATAAGTTTTACCCATATTTTAACGAAGTTCTGCACAAAGATGTCCACAGAAAAAGTGAATAAAACCCGATGCAGAGACTTTACATGTTTATAACTTATCCCGCCGGGGCAAGTTATCCAGAGCGAACGGCGGCCACATCCCTTCCAGACAGTGGTTTACCGCCTGCCGGGAGTGTGAAACAATCAGGTCATCTTTGCATTGATGTTTATTGAGGTAGTCCGGTGATCGATGATGATGGCTACCGCCCGAATGTTGGTATTGTTATCTGCAATCGGCACGGCCAGGTGCTATGGGCCCGGCGTTATGGGCAGCACTCCTGGCAGTTTCCGCAGGGGGGGATAAACCCTGGAGAAAGTGCAGAACAGGCGATGTACCGCGAGCTGTTCGAAGAGGTGGGGCTGAGGAAAAAGGACGTGCGCATCCTCGCTTTTACCCGCAACTGGCTGCGCTATAAATTGCCTAAACGTTTGGTGCGTTGGGATACAAAACCGGTGTGTATTGGTCAGAAGCAAAAATGGTTTCTGCTACAGTTAATGTGCAATGAAGCCGATATCAATATGCAGCGCAGCAGCACGCCTGAATTTGACGGCTGGCGCTGGGTCAGCTACTGGTATCCTGTTCGGCAGGTGGTTTCGTTCAAACGAGACGTGTATCGCCGGGTGATGAAGGAATTTATTAGCCCGGTTATTTTGCTCCAGGAGAGTGCGGCCGTGGCCAGGCCATCTTCCGGTACGCATTCCCGGCGGAAAAGAGGGTAATGATCGCTCATCATGCTCACGCGCTTGCGAGAAGTCGTTGAAAAAGTTGCGTCCGCCGCGCGCCTGAAAGATGCGCTGGACATCCTGGTTAACGAAACCTGTCTGGCGATGGATACCGAAGTTTGTTCGGTCTATCTGGCCGATCACGAGCACCAGTGTTACTACCTGATGGCCACGCGCGGCCTGAAAAAACCGCGCGGTCAGGCGGTGACTCTGGCCTTCGGGCAGGGCGTGGTGGGGTTGGTCGGGCAACTGGCCGAACCGATCAATCTCGCGGATGCGCAGAGTCATCCCAGCTTTAAATTTATTCCCGCCGTTAAAGAACACCATTTCCGTTCCTTCCTGGGCGTACCGATCATTCACCGGCGCCATTTGCTCGGCGTTCTGGTGGTGCAACAGCGCGCGCTGCGTCAGTTTGACGAGAGCGAAGAGTCATTTATGGTGACGCTGGCGACGCAGATGGCCGGCATTCTTTCGCAATCGCAGCTCAACGCGCTGTTCGGCCAGTACCGGCAGACGCGCATCAGGGCGCTGCCGGCCGCGCCCGGCGTAGCGATAGCGCCTGGCTGGCAGGACTGCACTCAGCCGGTGCTGGAGCAGGTTTACCAGGCCTCCAGTCTCGATACGGAGCGGGAGCGCACTCGTCTGACCCAGGCGCTGGAAGACGCGACCAGCGAATTCCGGCGTTTCAGCAAACGCTTCAGCGCCGGGTCGCAGAAAGAGAGCGCCGCCATTTTCGATCTTTATTCACACCTGCTGAATGACGCACGGCTGAAACGCGAACTGTTCGTCGAAGTGGACGCCGGCAGCGTGGCGGAATGGGCGGTGCGTCAGGTGATCGAACGTTTCGCCGGTCAGTTCGCCGCCCTGAAGGATACCTACATGCGCGAACGTGCCGGAGATCTGCGCATGCTCGGTCAGCGCCTGCTTTATCATCTCGGCGATAACGCGCCTGGAGTGCAGCAGTGGCCGGAGCGCTTTGTGCTGGTGGCCGACGAACTGACGGCCACGCTGTTGGCCGAAGTGCCGCCCGAGCGGCTGGCCGGCGTGGTGGTGTGCGACGGAGCGGCCAATTCGCACGCGGCGATTCTGGTGCGCGCGATGGGCATCCCGACGCTGATGGGCGCGGATATTCAGCCGGCGCTGCTGCACCAGCGTCTGCTGGTGGTGGACGGTTATCGCGGCGAACTGCTGGTCGATCCGGAGCCGATGCTGCTGCAGGAGTATCAGCGTCTGGTGCAGGGGGAACAGGAGCTGGCGCGGCTGGCGGCGGACGATCGCGATGTTCCGGCGGCGTTGAAAAGCGGCGAGCGCATTCAGGTGATGCTGAATGCCGGACTCAGCGCCGAGCAGGAGCGTCTGTTCAGCAGCCAGGTCGACGGCGTCGGGCTGTATCGCACGGAGATCCCGTTCATGCTGCAGAGCGGCTTCCCGTCGGAGGATGAGCAGGTGGCGCAGTATGAAAGCATGCTACAGCTCTATCCCGGCCGTCCGGTGGTTCTGCGCACGCTGGATATCGGCGCGGACAAACAGTTGCCTTACCTGCCGATCAGCGAAGAAAACCCTTGTCTCGGCTGGCGCGGCATTCGAATTACCCTCGATCAGCCGGAGATCTTTCTGATTCAGATCCGAGCGATGCTGCGCGCCAACGCGCGGGCCGGCAATCTCGGCATTCTGTTGCCGATGATCAGCAGCCTGGATGAAGTGGACGATGCGCGCCGTCTGATTGAACGCGCGGTGCTGGAGGTGCAGGAACGGTTGGGGCAGCCGCTGCCGCGCCCCAACATCGGCATCATGCTCGAAGTGCCGTCGATGGTCTTTATGCTGCCTCATCTGGCGCGGCGGGTCGATTTTATCTCGGTGGGCACCAACGATTTAACCCAGTACCTGTTGGCGGTCGATCGCAACAACACCCGCGTCGCCGCGCTGTATGACAGCCTGCATCCGGCTATCCTGCAGGTGCTCGATCACATCATATCGCAGTGTCAGCGTTACGAGTTGCCCGTCTCCCTGTGCGGAGAACTCGCCGGCGAGCCGCTGGGCGCGCTGTTGTTGGTCGGCCTGGGTTATCGCACGCTCAGCATGAACGGCTACAGCGTGGCGCGCATCAAATACCTGTTGCGCAACATTGCTCTGGACGATGCGCAACGTCTGGCGCAGCAGGCGCTGCAGATGCAAACGGCCAGCGGCGTGCGTCAGCAATTGTCGGCCTTTATTGAGCAACAAGGGCTCGGCGGTCTGATTCGCGGCGGGCGCTGACGCTAAGGCCGCAGGCCGTATGGCGTGTACGAATTTTCCTGTCCGATTGCCTCCCCCGCCTGCCGCGCTATGCTATTATGCGCCAGCCCTCGCTGGCTGCGCAGTTCGGCTAATGGCTGCGTATCAGCGTGTTAATCCCCCTGAACAAGGGAAATAGATGATAAATGTGGTGATCGATGACGACGAGCTATCTGGCATTTCCCCGGTTTGATCCCGTGATATTTTCCATTGGTCCGGTGGCCCTGCACTGGTACGGGCTGATGTATCTGGTCGGTTTTGTCTTCGCTATGTGGCTGGCGGTGCGCCGTGCCAACAAGCCGGGCAGCGGCTGGAAAAAAGAGGAAGTGGAGAACCTGCTGTATATGGGGTTTCTGGGCGTGTTCCTTGGCGGGCGTATCGGTTATGTATTGTTCTACGCTTTTCCCTCTTTCCTTGACGACCCGCTCTATCTGTTTCGGGTGTGGGACGGCGGCATGTCCTTCCACGGCGGTCTGGTTGGGGTGATCTGCGTCATGCTGTGGTTCGCTCACCGTACCCGGCGTCATTTCTTTCAGGTCTCTGACTTTATCGCGCCGCTGATCCCCTTTGGCCTGGCCGCCGGACGGCTGGGCAATTTCATCAACGGCGAACTGTGGGGCCGGGTCACGACGGATACGCCGTGGGCCATGCTGTTTCCCGGATCGCGCAGCGAAGACCTGGCGCTGGCGGCCGGTAACCCGCAGTGGCAGGAAATTATCAATCAGTACGGCGTGCTGCCGCGCCACCCTTCGCAGCTGTATGAAATGGCGCTGGAAGGGATCGCGCTGTTTATTATTCTGAATCTGTTTATCCGTAAGCCGCGCCCGATGGGCAGCGTTTCCGGCCTGTTCCTGATCGGTTACGGGCTGTTCCGCATTATTGTGGAGTTTTTCCGCCAGCCGGATGCGCAACTGGGTCTGTTCAGCGGCCTTGTCAGCATGGGGCAGATTCTGTCTGTGCCGATGGTGCTGGCCGGCGTGATAATGATGCTTTGGGCGCAGCGCAGGGCCCGCGCCGCCCGGTAACCGGTTTACCCGGCCGGCGTACAAATTTTATTAATGTAGTGAGGAAGTGAGTCATGAAACAGTATCTGGACCTGATGAAAAAAGTGCTGACAGAGGGCACGCCGAAAGACGACCGCACCGGCACCGGAACCCTGTCCATCTTCGGCCATCAGATGCGTTTCAATTTGCAGGAAGGTTTTCCGCTGGTGACCACTAAACGCTGCCATCTGCGCTCCATTATTCATGAGTTGCTGTGGTTTCTGCAGGGCGATACCAATATCGCTTATCTGCATGAGAACAAGGTCAGCATCTGGGATGAATGGGCGGATGAGAACGGCGATCTGGGACCGGTATACGGTAAGCAATGGCGCGCCTGGGGCGCGGCGGACGGCCGTCAGATCGACCAACTGGCGACGGTGCTGCAGCAGCTCAAACAGGACCCCAATTCGCGCCGCATCATCGTTTCCGCCTGGAACGTGGGCGAACTGGATCAAATGGCGCTGGCTCCCTGCCACGCGTTTTTCCAGTTCTACGTGGCCGACGGCAAGCTGTCCTGTCAGCTTTACCAGCGCTCCTGCGATATCTTCCTCGGTCTGCCGTTTAATATCGCCAGCTATGCGCTGCTAGTGCATATGATGGCGCAGCAGTGCGATTTGCAGGTGGGCGATTTTGTCTGGACCGGCGGCGATACGCACCTGTACAGCAACCATCTGGAACAGACCCGGCTGCAGCTGAGCCGCACGCCGCGCGCGTTGCCGAAACTGGTGATTAAACGCCGTCCGGCGTCGCTGTTCGATTATCGCTTTGAAGATTTCGATATCGAAGGCTACGATCCGCATCCGGCGATTAAAGCGCCGGTGGCGATTTAACACCTGTTGCGCCCGGCATCAATAAAAATGCCGGGCGCGTCGTTTTTTATCGGCCTGCGCGCGTGGAACGGCCGTTGAAAAGCGCTTCAAACGTTGTTTCCTGGGAATATAGAGAACTTGTTCATGAAATCCATAACGATCGTTGTCTCAATGCTCCTTTCCTTGCTGATGTTGACCGGCTGTACGCTTTATCAATGGCAGACAAATCCCGTTAACGAAAAGAAGTACGTTAAGAAAGTCGTTTTTACTGACAATGTCGTGGCCTCGTTTCGCTGGCACGATCTAAAAATCTCCTCAGAGGGGGCGGGCGACAATAAGGTGGCTCTTCCTGCCGACGGTATCGGTTTTAGCGGCGAGAAATATATTTATTTTCTGACTAAAGGGGCGGACGCGCTGGAGCCGCTCGACAAATATATGCAGAAATATCACTTTGTCTCCGGTTACTCTGCCGATGCGCTGCAGTTTGAGTTAACCAGGAAAACCGATGCGCAAACCGACGGCGCTTTTAGCGACGCGGTGTTGATAAAAATCGAGAAAGATAAACGCCAGTTCACACCGGACGAGATTGCTGAAATCAGCAGGCTGGGTTTCAGCGATGGCAAGAAAAGTTATTACAAATATATTGAAATTAGCGGCGTATTTATCGATAAGCGCAGAATCAAGTCAGACTTACAGCAGCCGGAAACTTTTAGCCAGAGCTATAAAATTGAGTTTTATACCAATGAAATGGAAACCTCTTTCAGTGCGCTGAATCTGGTGGGAAATGCGATTTCCACGCCGTTGACGCTGGCTGGCGACATTATTATCGTGCCGGTCGGTCTGGCCGTGATGGCCGCGTCCCCCAATCATTGATTGCGCCACCCGCCGGACTTCCTGCCGTGTGCGGGCTCGCGTTATCACCCGGCGACTTGCCTCGCTGAGCCGGGTTTGCGGCCCGCGTTGATGCCGGTTTTGACGGTATCGCCTCTCCGGATTTAGCGGCCTGAGCGGCCGGGGGAGGCGCCCGTTATCGGCGTTCCTCTCGCCGCCTGTCTTGTCTCTGCCGTTGGCATCCTCCTCCGCTGGTTCGTTGCCCAGGTCGCCGTTTTCTGAACTCCGCCGGAAAAATTCGCTGTATTCTCGCCATTCAACCATAAAACATTGCGCAGTTCCGCGCGGCGTTGGCGACCGCTTCTGTCGTTTCACCGCCTGAGCGCTATAGTCAGCGCCATGAAAAAATTAATGCGTCAGCAGGGTTTTACCCTGCCGGAGTTACTGATGGCGATAATGCTGGTGGCGTTGATGGCGGGCGGCGGTTTGCGGAGCGGTCACGCGTATTTGCAAGCCTTGCGGCTGGAGCAGCATGCCCGTCAGTTACTTGATTTTCTGACTCGGGCGCAGGCCGGCGCCCGCTGGCACAATCACAACCGCACGCTTTGGGTCATTCACGCCGGGTCCGGCTGGTGCCTGGTGACGGGGTTTTCGCCGGCGGGCGGCTGTCCATCCGCCGGCGGCGCGCGGGTCTTCATGCCGGATGACCGTCGCATCGAGCTGGCGGAGTATACCGCCCGTAGGTTCGATTTTTATGGCTTGCGCAATGCAGCGCAGCCGGGGCATCTGACGCTGGCTAATCCGGCCGGCCGTATTCGGCTGGTGATCTCCGTTCGCGGGCGTCTGCGCCTGTGTAGCGAACGGCAGGCAATACTGGCGTTGCCGCGATGCGAATAGCGGGCTCTGCCGGGTTCACCCTGCCGGAAACGCTGCTGGCGCTTAGCCTCGGGGGTGTGATACTGCTGGCGGCGGCGCAGCTTTACCCGCTGTTGCGCAGCCAGAGTCAGAGCAGCGCGCACTATTTCAGGCTGGAACAGCTGTTCAATCAGGTGGCGTTCAGTATGGAAAAGGATATCCGGCGCGCCGGTTTTTGCGCCGGCAGCCGCTGCGCGGGCCGCGCGCTGTTTATCGGCCAGGCGGAAGGGGAAGCGGCGCATAGCTGTTTTATTGCAAGCTGGGATCTGAACCGCAATGGCGCGTGGGAGGCGAACGACCACAGCGAGCCAGAAACCTTCGGCTACCGCCTGCGTCGGCAGGCGCTTGAAGTACAGCGCGGCGTCGGTCATTGTCAGGGCAACCGCTGGGAAAAGCTGCTCGATCCGCAGGAGGTGGCGGTGACCGCGTTGCGCATTCAGGCGCTGGGCCATCAGTCGGGCGGCACGCTGTATGAGTTGCATATAGCGGGTCACTGGGCGAAAAAGCCCGCCGTGCGTCGATCGCTGCGTTGGCTGATGCGCGGGCGCAACCAGTGAGGCGTACCGATCGCATGCAGGCGGGCGGCGCCACGCTGGCGATGGTGATGCTATTGCTGGTTGTCGGTCTGCTGTTGGTTGGCGGGCTGCGCCAGCAGCTTGATGCCGCCGTGCGGCTGGGCAACGATGAACATCGCTATCTGCGCGCCTTTAATCAGGCGCTGTCGTCGCTTAGCTGGGGCGCAAGTCTCGATTGGCCGCGGCATGAGGGGTGGCAGTGCCGCCAGTTCTCGCGGGACGGCCTGACGGCCTGCCTGCTGATGACCGGGCGCGCGGACGAAGACGTTGTGCTGCGCGGCGAAGGGCAATTGCCCGGCGAGGCGCGTTCGCTAAGGCTGTATCAGCGCGCCCGGATGCCCGGGCCTGCCGATGACGTGGCCGATGTCTTCGCCGGCGCGCCAGGCCGCGTCGATAACGTCCCTGCCGCCGACGGAGCGCTGCGAATGCTGGCGCAGGGATGGCTGGATTTTTGTCCGCTCAGGGAGGAGGGGCTTTGTGAGAATGACGACTAACGCAGTTGCCGACAACCCCGCCGGCGAGTCTGAGATATCCCCCCTGTTCAACCGAAGGAGCGCTGCGAATGCTGGCGCAGGAATGGCTGGATTTTTGTCCGCTCAGGGAGGAGGGGCTTTGTGAGAATGACGACTAACGCAGTTGCCGATAGCGCCGCCGGCGAGTCTGAGATATCCCCCCTGATCAACCGAAGGAGCGCTGCGAATGCTGGCGCAGGGATGGCTGGATTTTTGTCCGCTCAGGGAGGAAGGGCTTTGTGAGAATGACGACTAACGCAGTTGCCGATAGCGCCGCCGGTGAGTCTGAGATATCCGCACCGGGCGCGGCGACGGGCCATCATGGCGCGCATGCGGCGCCCCATCCGTTGGCTGGCCGCATGCGTTGTTCAAATAAGCGTCCGACCTATTTATCGGCGGCTTACGCCGCTACGATCTCTTGCAGCCCTATCCCTGATAATCAACCTCGTCAACCGCCCGCTCACCCGGTGTTTTTCCGCCCACGACGCCAGACCGGTTTTAGCCTGACGGAGACACTGATAGCCGCTTTGCTGTTCTCGCTATCGCTTGCCGGATTATTACAATATCATCAGGCTGTGCAGCAGGCATTTGCCCGCAGCGGGCAAATGCATCAGGCATGGCGGCTGGCGCATCAGGCGCTGGAGGTCTGGCCCGCCGGCGTAGATACGTTGTTGAGCGCTTTCCAGCGCCAGAACGGCTGGCGGGTGAGCCAGACGACGCAGCCCGTTGAAAATAACTGCGTACGGGTAAAGGTGAGGGTTCACACCCCCGCGCGCGCTCAGGCTGAACTGGCGCGCTGGTTTTGCCCTCTGCGCTGAGGGGCGAGCGATACCGTCGGGAGAACGCCGTCCGTACTTCAGCGCGCAGATCGTCAAATCGGCAGTCGATCGGTTTATCGTTCAGCCCGGTTATGGGGCTGAGCCAGCGTTCGGGGAAGGCGAGACAATGCCACCTTGTTGTAACATGCCTGAATTAGGTTATTGATAGTTATCGCACTTCAGATTACGGGTCGGCTGGGCTGGTTTGTTACCCGGCGTTTCCCCATGAGCCTTGCCGATTGAAGCTGCCGCTCACAGAGCACTGGCGATGCGCCGGCTTATTGAGCGCGCGCGTCCCGCAACGTATCAGACAGCGGGTATACTTAATTTCTTTTCCCCGGTCAGGCATGAGCTATTGCGGGCAACACAGGAGCCAGGATGTTCACGGTTTATCATTCCAATCAGCTTGAGGTATTAAAACTGATCGCGGCGGCGCTGATTGAACGCGAGCCGCTGCGCGAGCCGTTCCAGCCTGAAGTGGTGCTGGTGCAGAGCCCGGGCATGGCGCAGTGGCTGCAGATGGAGCTGGCCGGCCATTTCGGCATTGCCGCCAATATCGATTTTCCGCTGCCTGGGGTGTTCCTGTGGGACATGTGTCGCCGCCTGTTGCCCGATCTGCCGGAAGAAAGCGCGTTCAGCAAGGAGGCGATGACGTGGAAACTGATGAGGCTATTGCCTGACCAGCTGGAACAGCCGGCGTTTTCGTCATTGCAGTATTATCTGCAGGACGATGAGGATAAGCGCAAGCTGCACCAACTGGCGGGCCGCGTGGCCGACCTGTTCGATCAGTATTTGATCTATCGGCCGGACTGGCTGCAGCGCTGGCAGGCCGGACAGGAGGTGGAGGGGCTCGGCGAGGCGCAGCGCTGGCAGTCGATTCTGTGGCGCGCGCTGCTGGAATACAGCCAGGCGCTTGGGCAGCGTGAATGGCACCACGCCGCGCTGTACCAGCAGTTTATCCAGCGGCTGGAGCAGGCCGAAAGCTGTCCGCCGGGGCTGCCGCCGCGGGTGTTTATCTGCGGCATCTCCGCGTTGCCGCCGGTCTATCTTCAGGCGTTGCGGGCCTTGGGTCAGCATATCGACATTCATCTGTTGTTCACTAATCCCTGCCGCGACTACTGGAGCGATATTCAGGACCGCGCCTTCCTGGCCCGGCTGCAAAGCCGCCAGCGGCGTCTGCATGCCCGCGCGCCGGACCATGCGGATGAGCGGCGCGCGCTGTTTCGCGTCCCCGAGCAGGCCGAAACGCTGTTTGACGCGCAGGGCGAACAGCAAATCAGCAACCCGCTGCTCGCTTCGTGGGGCAAACTCGGGCGCGATCATCTGTATCTGCTGGCCCAACTGGAGAACGTACAGGAAGTAGATGCGTTCGTGGATATCGAGGATGACTGCCTGCTGCACGCGGTGCAGCGCGATATCCTGGAACTCAACGATCGCAGCGTGATCGGCACCGATAAAACCATGCTGGATCATAGCAGGATGAAATCGCCGTTGGATCCGGACGATCGTTCGATAGAGCTGCATGCCTGCCACAGTCCGCAGCGCGAGGTGGAGATCCTGCACGACCGGCTGCTGGCCATGCTGGCCGACGATCCGACGCTGACGCCGCGCGATATCATCGTCATGATGGCGGATATCGACAGCTATACACCCTTTATCCAGGCGGTGTTCAGCAATGCGCCGCCGGAACGCTATCTGCCTTTCGCCATCTCCGATCAGCGCGCGCGTCATGCTCATCCCGCGCTGCAGGCGGTGATCACGTTGCTCAGCCTGCCGGACAGCCGTTTTACCGCCGAGCAGGTGCTGGCGCTGCTGGAGGTGCCGGCGCTGGCCGCGCGCTTTGGCATTCAGGAAGAGGGGCTGCGTCGTCTGCGCCTGTGGGTGGCGGAGTCGGGCATTCGCTGGGGGCTGGACGACGATAATGTGCGCGAGCTGATGTTGCCCGCCACCGGTCAGCACACCTGGCGCTTTGGCCTGACCCGCATGTTGCTCGGTTACGCGATGGACAGTCAGGCCGGCGACTGGCAGGGAGTACTGCCTTATGATGAATCCAGCGGGCTGATTGCGGAACTGGCCGGGCAGTTGGCCGAACTGCTGATGCAGTTGCGCACGTGGCGCCAGTTGCTGAGCGAGGCGCGTCCGCTGGCCGACTGGCTGCCGCTGTGCCGCCAACTGCTGGACACTTTTTTTGATGCGGATAATGACACCGAAATCGCGCTGGTGCTGATCGAAGAGCAGTGGCGACAGATGATTGACGCGGCGCTGTCGGCCGACTATCCGCAGTCGGTGTCGGTAACTCTGTTGCGTGATGAGCTGGGGCGCCGGCTGGATCGCTCACGCCTGAGTCAGCGTTTTCTGGCGGGTTCCATCAATTTCTGCACCCTGATGCCGATGCGCTCCATTCCGTTCAAGGCGGTGTGTCTGCTGGGGATGAACGACGGCGTCTATCCGCGTACTCTGCCGCCGCTGGGTTTCGATCTGATGGCGCAGCAGTCGCGGCGCGGCGACCGCAGCCGTCGCGATGACGACCGTTACCTGTTTCTGGAGGCGCTGCTGTCCGCGCAGCAGCATTTGTATATCAGTTATATCGGGCGCGCCATTCAGGACAACAGCGAGCGCTATCCCTCGGTGCTGGTCAGCGAACTGACGGAGTATATCGGCCAGAGCTATTGCCTGCCCGGCGATAGCGCATGCGATATCGATACCAGCGCGGCGCGCGTGCAGCGACATCTGTGCTGCCGGCACGCGCGTATGCCGTTTGCGGCGGAAAACTTTATCGCCGGTCGGCAGCAGAGCTATGCCGGCGAGTGGCTGCCCGCGGCTCGCCAGCAGGGCCAGGCGCAGCCCGGGTTTATTCAGCCGCTGGAACCGCTGCCCTGTGAGGCGGTCAGCCTGGACGATTTGCAGCGTTTCTATCGCCATCCGGTGCGCGCTTTTTTCCAGCTGCGGCTGGGCGTGCGCTTTATGCTGGACAGCAGCGAACTGCTGGACGAGGAACCTTTCAGCGTCGGCAATCTGGATCGTTATCAGCTTAATATGCAACTGCTTAATACCCTGATCGAGCAGGGCGATGCCGAAGGTTTATACCGTCGTCTGCGCGCCGCCGGGCATCTGCCCTATGGCGCGTTCGGCGAACTTTACTGGCAGGGGCAGCGGGAGGATATGGCGCTGCTGGCCGAGCGCGTTCGCGCCGAGCGGGCTCACGAACTTCAGGCGATTGAACTGGACTCGATGATCGGCGGCGTGCGGCTGAACGGCTGGTTGAACCAGGTGCAGCCGGACGGTCTGCTGCGCTGGCGGCCGGGAACCCTGACCATGACCGACGGTATAATGCTGTGGCTTGAGCACCTGGCCTTCTGTCTGACCGGTCGGGCGGGGGACAGCCGCATGTATGGACGTCAGGACAGCGCGTGGCGCTTCGCTCCTTTGTCGGCGCAACAGGCCGAAGAGCAGATGATACCGCTGCTGAAGGGGTATCGGCAGGGAATGAATGCGCCGCTGTTGTTGCTCAATAAATCCGGCGGCGCATGGCTCCGGCAGTGCTATGACAAAAAGAGCGGCGAGCTGTTGACCGATGAAGAGACCCTAATCAAGGCGCGCGCCAAATTTCTGCAGGCGTGGCAGGGCGACTGGCGCGCGGCCGGCGAGGGCGAAGACTACTATATTCAGCGCGTGGTGCGCGAGCTGGATGAAACGCGGCTGGAAGAAATGATCGTCGCCGCGAAAACCTGGCTGTACGCCCCGCTACGTTTTAATCTTGCCTGACCTGTTTGGCCTGACTCAGGTCGCAGGCAGGATGCTGGCGGGCGTAAAATGAATGAAGTCGTGGGACTGACGCCCGAAAAATTAACGATTTAACACGAACTGAGGTAGTGGAGAGGATGCATGCGTAGACAGTTTGTCTGGATTAGCAGTTTGTTGTTGTTATTGTTCTGTTGGCTGCCGCCGAGCCTGGCCGCAACCGGCTGGCAGCCCCTGCAGCAGACTATCCGCAAGAGCGAAAAAGATCCGCGTCAGTATCAGGCCATCAGGCTGGACAACGGTATGACGGTGCTGCTGGTGTCCGATGCGCAGGCGCCCAAATCGCTGGCCGCTCTGGCGCTGCCGATCGGTTCGCTCGACAATCCCGACAGTCAGCCTGGGTTGGCTCACTACCTTGAGCATATGTTGCTGATGGGGTCGCAGCGTTACCCGCAGCCGGGAGATATGGAGGAGTTTCTGAATAAACACGGCGGCAGCCGCAACGCCAGCACCGCCTCCTACCGCACCGCTTTTTACCTTGAGGTGGAAAACAATGCGCTGCAGCCGGCGGTGGATCGGCTGGCCGACGCTATCGCCAGCCCGCTGCTCGATCCGGTCAACGCCGATCGCGAGCGCAACGCCGTTAACGCCGAGCTGACGCTGGCGCGCTCGCGCGACGAGCTGCGTATGGCGCAGGTCGGCGCCGAAACGCTTAACCCCGCGCACCCCGGCTCGCGTTTCTTCATCGGCAACCTGGAGACACTGAGCGACAAGCCCGGCAGCGCTCTGCACGATGAGCTGGTGCGTTTCTATCAGCGCTATTACTCGGCCAGCCTGATGAAGGGGGTGATCTACAGTAACCAGCCGCTGTCGGCGCTGGCGCAACTGGCGGCGGAAACCTTTGGCCGCATCGGCAGCCATGACGCTGCGGTGCCGGCAATCGATGTGCCGGCCGCTACGGCGCAGCAGCGCGGCATTATCATTCACTATGTGCCGGCTCAGCCGCGTAAGCAACTGCGCATCGAATTTCGTATCGACAACAACAGCGACGCTTTTCGCAGCAAAACAGATACCTATGTCAGCTATCTGATCGGCAACCGCAGCCAGAATACGCTATCCGACTGGCTGCAGAAGCAGGGACTGGCCGAAGCGGTGAACGCCGGCGCCTCTCCAGTGTTGGATCGCAACGGCGGTCTGTTCGCCATTTCCATCTCCCTGACCGACAAAGGTCTGGCTCAGCGCGACGAGGTGATTGCGGCGGTATTCAGCTATCTGCGCCAGCTCCGGCGCGAGGGGATCCAGCCGCGTTATTTTGATGAAATGGCGCACGTGCTGGATCTTGATTTTCGCTATCCGTCGATCCGCCGCGATATGGGCTATGTCGAATGGCTGGTCGACACCATGCTGCGCGTGCCGGTCGAACATACGCTGGACGCGAATTATCTGGCCGATCGTTACGATCCGCAGGCTATCGCCAGCCGGCTGGATGGTATGACGCCGCAAAACGCCCGCATCTGGTTTATCAGCCCGGATGAGCCGCACAACAAACTGGCCTATGCGCTAGAGGCGCCGTATCAGGTCGAGCGCGTCGACGAGACGCGCTTTGCCCGCTGGCAGGCGCTGGGGCAGGATATTTCCCTGACTCTCCCTGCGGCTAACCCCTATATCCCCGATGACTTTTCGCTGATTAACGTACCGCAGCCGGTTAGCCGTCCGCAGATGCTGCTGAATGAGTCGGGGCTGCGCGTGCTCTATATGCCGAGCCGCTATTTCGCCGACGAGCCGAAAGCCGATATCACCCTGCTGCTGCGCAACGCCAACGCGCAGAGCAGCGCGCGCCGACAGGTGCTGTTTGCGCTCACTGATTATCTGGCGGGGCTGGCGCTGGACGAACTGGGCTATCAGGCTTCGGTGGGCGGCATTAGCTTCTCCACCGGCTCGAATGACGGGCTGACGATCAGGGCGAATGGCTATACCCAGCGCCTGCCGCAGCTGCTGCAGGCGCTGATGCGCGACTATTCATCCTTTTCCGCTACGGAAGAGCAACTGCAGCAGGCGAAATCCTGGTATCAGCAGCAACTGGCCCGTGCGGATCAAGAGAAGGCCTTCGAACAGGCGTTCGCTCCCGTGAGGGCGATATCGCGCGTGCCCTATACCGAACGCGAGGAGCGGCGTCAGCAGTTGGCGAGCATCACTCTGAGCGACGTGCTGACCTACCGTGACGAACTGCTGCGTCAGGCTACGCCGGAGCTGCTGGTGGTCGGCAATCTGGCGCCGGATCAGGTGACTAGCCTGGCGCGGGAACTGAAAACGAAGCTGGGTATCTCCGGCACGCGCTGGTGGCGCAGTCCGGACGTAGAGATCGTGGAAAAACGGCTGGCTATCCTGCAGAAGGCGGGCGCCAGCACCGACTCGGCGCTGGCGGCGGCCTACGTACCGCCCGGCTACGGCGAGGTACAGAGTATGGCCTACAGCTCGCTGCTCGGGCAGATTCTCCAGCCCTGGATCTACGGCCAGCTCAGAACCGAGGAGCAACTGGGCTACGCCGTGTTCGCGTCCCCGATCGCGGTCGGCCGTCAATGGGGCATCGGTTTTGTGCTGCAGAGCAACGTTAAGCAGCCTGCCGCGCTCTACCAGCGCTATCTGGACTTTTATCAGAAGAGCGAAAAACGTCTGCGCGCCATGCCCGGAGAAGAATTCGAGCAGTACCGGCAGGGGCTGATCAATGAAATCAGGCAGCGTCCGCAAACGCTGTATGAAGAGGCGAATCGCTGGAGTAACGATCTGGATCGGCAAAACTTCGCCTTCGATTCGCGGGAAAAACTGCTCGCTCAGCTTACGTCGCTGACGCAGCGTGAACTGGCGGATTTCTTCCGCCAGGCGGTGGTGGTGCCGCAGGGGATGGCGCTGCTGTCGCAGATTGCCGGCAGCCAGCAGGGGCAGACCGACTATGCCCGGCCCGAAGGCTGGCAAAGCTGGCCGAATGCCTCCTCGCTGCAAAAAGCGCTGCCGCAGCGGGATGTTAAATAATGTCGTCTTCCGGCTCGCAGCCGCTTGATGCGCTGACCCTGCCGCTGCACGGCGAGCGGCTGATCGAGGCTTCCGCCGGCACCGGCAAGACCTATACGCTCGGCCTGCTGTACCTGCGTTTATTGCTCGGGCTGGGGCAGGAGGCGGCCTGGCGCCGTCCGCTGCTGGTGGAAGAGATTTTGGTCGTCACCTTCACCGAGGCGGCCACCCAGGAGCTGCGCGAGCGTATCCGCGGCAATATCCACGCCCTGCGTCTGGCCTGCCTGCGCGGCGGCAGCGCCGATGCGCAACTGCAGGCGCTGCTCGACCAGGCGGGCGATCTGCCGGCGGCGGCGGCCCGGCTGCTGGCGGCCGAACGGCAGATGGATGACGCGGCGATTTATACCATTCACGGTTTCTGTCAGCGCATGCTGGCCAGCAATGCGTTTGAGTCCGGCCTGCTGTTTGAACAGACTCTGGTGGAGGATGAGTCGCCGCTACGCCGTCAGGCCTGCGCCGATTTCTGGCGTCGCTACTGCTATCCGCTGCCGTTGACCGTCGCCCGGGCGATCGCGCAATTGTGGAGCGGTCCTGATGCGTTGCTGACGGAGTTGTCTCCCTGGCTGCAGGGCGAATCGCCGGCGTTGCGTCGGCCGCCGGCGCCGGATGAAACGCTATTGGCGCGCCACCAGGCGATTATCGACCGCATCGATGATTTTAAGCGGCGCTGGCTGTCTGTCTCCGGCGAACTGCGGGCGCTGATTGAGGCGTCCGGCGTGGATAAACGCAGCTACAGCAGCCGTTACCTGCCGGTCTGGCTGGACAAGGTAACGGACTGGGCGCAGCAGGAAACGCAGGATTATCAGTTGCCGAAAGAGCTGGAAAAGTTCAGTCAGGCGACGCTGAACGAGAAAACGAAAAAGGATCCGACGCCGCAGCATGCGATCTTCACGGCGACGGAGCTGCTGCTGGGCGAATCGCTGTCGATCCGTGAGCTGGTGATCGCCCGCGCGCTGCAGGAAATCCGTCATTCAGTGCAGCAGGAAAAACGGCTGCGCGCCGAGTTGGGGTTCGACGATCTGTTGGGCCGGCTGGATCAGGCGCTGCAGCAGCCGGGCGGCGAGCTGCTGGCGCAGTCGATTCGCGGTCACTATCCGGTCGCGCTGATCGATGAGTTTCAGGATACCGATCCGCAACAGTACCGTATTTTTCATACGCTGTACGGCGGTCAGTCGGCGTGCGGGCTGCTGCTGATCGGCGATCCGAAACAGGCGATTTACGCGTTTCGCGGCGCGGATATTTTCACCTACATGCGCGCGCGCGCCGAAGTCAGCGCGCACTATACGCTGACCACCAACTGGCGTTCCGCGCCCGATATGGTCGGCGGCGTCAACCAGCTGTTTCAGCGCGTGGAGCGGCCGTTTCTGTTTGAGCAGATTCCGTTTTTCGCGGTGCGTCCGGCGGACAAAAACAGCTCGCTGGCGTTCGAGTTGCGCCAGGCGCGTCAGCCCGCGCTGCACTTCTGGCTGACCGGACGCGAGGGCGTCGGCGTCGGCGATTATCAGGATATGATGGCGCGCCAGTGCGCGGCGCAGGTATGCGACTGGCTGCAGGCAGGTCAGCAGGGCGAGGCGCTGTTGCTTAACGGCGATAAGCAGCGGCCGGTGCAGGCGTCGGACATTACCATTCTGGTGCGTAACCGTAATGAAGCCGCGTCGATCCGCTCGGCGCTGGCCCGGTTAAACATCCCTTCCGTTTATCTTTCCAGCCGCGACAGCGTTTTCGCCATGCCGGAAGCGCGCGATGTGCTGTGGATCCTGCAGGCCGTTGTGACGCCGGAGCAGGAAAGCACGCTGCGCAGCGCGATGGCTACCGCGCTGATGGGGCTGGACGCGCGGCAAATCGACGCGCTGAGCCGGGACGAGGCGGCGTGGGATGCGCTGGTGGAAGAGTTCGCCGCCTATCGGGACTGCTGGCGTCAGCGCGGCGTACTGCCGATGCTGCGTCAACTGATGGTGCGCCACCGGCTGGCGGAGAACCTGCTGGCCAGCGTCGGAGGGGAGCGCCGGCTGACCGATGTGCTGCATATCGGCGAACTGATTCAGGAGGCCGCCGCCGCGCTGGACGGCGAACATGCGCTGGTGCGCTGGCTGGCGCAGCAGATCGCGCAGCCCAATCCGCGTACGGAAAGCCAGCAGCTGCGGCTGGAGAGCGATCGCCATCTGGTGCGGATTGTCACGATTCATAAATCGAAAGGGCTGGAATATCCGCTGGTCTGGTTGCCGTTTGTCAGCCAGTTCCGCGTACAGCAGCAGGGGGTGTACCACGATCGCGACAGCTACCAGGCCATGCTGGATCTGCAGGGCGACGCAGAGAGTCAGGCGCTGGCCGAAGAAGAGCGGCTGGCCGAGGATTTGCGTTTGCTGTACGTCGCATTGACGCGTTCGGTTTACCATTGCAGCGTCGGCGTGGCGCCGCTGTTTCAGGGCGGGCGTAAAAAAGAGGGAATCAGCGACATGCACCACAGCGCGCTCGGTTATTTGCTGCAGCGCGGCGAACAGATGGAGGCCGGCGCGCTGGCGGATGAACTGACGGCAATGGCCGGCGAAAATATCGCCGTCAGCCTGACGCAGGCGCCGGACCCGGCGCCGTGGCGGCCGCAGCAGACGGATATCAGCACGCTGAGCGCGCGCCGTAATGCGCGTCAGATGCGTGACGACTGGCGGGTGACCAGCTATTCCGGTCTGCAGCAGCACGGTACTTCGGCGGCGCAGGAATTGTTGCCGCGGCTGGATATCGACGCCGCGGGCGAGCGGCAGCCGGAGGCGGAGCCGCAGCGTACGCCGCATACGTTTCCGCGCGGCGCCGGCCCGGGGACCTTCCTGCACGGTTTGTTCGAAACGCTGGATTTTACCCGGCCGATCGATAACGCATGGCTGGCGAGTCAACTACAGCAGCAGGGGCTGGAGGACGCGTGGCTGCCGGTGCTGGCGGCGTGGATGCGGGCGATCCTGGACCAGCCGCTGACGGCCGGCGATGAAGGGCCGCGCCTGGCGCAGCTGGCGCCGAATCAGCGTCAGGCGGAGCTGCAGTTCTGGCTGCCGATCGGCGCGCCGCTGCAGGCGCAGGCGCTGGATCGGCTGGCGAAGCGCTACGATCCGCTGTCCGCTCGCTGCCCGGCGCTGAGTTTTCGTCAGGTGCAGGGGATGCTGAAGGGATTTATCGACCTGGTGTTTTGCTGGCAGGGGCGATATTACCTGCTGGACTATAAATCGAACTGGCTGGGCGAAGACGCCAGCGCCTACACGCAGCCGGCCATGGAGCAGGCGATGATGATGCACCGTTACGATCTGCAATATCAGCTGTACAGCCTGGCGCTGCACCGCTATCTGCGCCACCGCCTGCCGGATTATCGGTATCAGCGTCATTTCGGCGGCGTGTTCTATCTGTTCCTGCGCGGTATCGACCAACAGATTCCTGGCAACGGCGTGTTCGGCTATCGGCCCGATGAGGCCTTTGTCGCGGCGCTTGATGAGCTGTTTAGCGGCGAGTCTTCCGATGATGAGGAGACGCGCCATGATGTCTGAGCTGTTGACCCTGGCCAGGCAGAAGCGGTTGCTGCGTCCGCTGGATCTGCAGTTTGCCCGGCTGTTGGCCGACGATGAACAGCCGATGCTCATGCTGGCCGCCGCCAGCCTGAGCGCGCATGCCGGCGCGGGCCATGTCTGTCTGCCGCTGGCGGCGCTGCGGCCGGAGGAGCTGTTCGACGGCCGCGAACGCGAGCTGGCGCAGGCTGTCTGGCTGGCGGCCGGCCGGCCGGATGAAGCGGCGTGGCTGGCGGCGCTGCGCGCCTGCGATGCCGTCGGCGACGGCAGCCGGCCGACGCCGCTGGTTCTGCAGCAGCGGCGCCTTTATTTGCAGCGTAACTGGCAGAGCGAAGGCCTGGTGGCGGCGTTCGTCGCCCGCGCCGGTCTGGCGGACGAAGCGGCGCCGACCGCCGGCGAACAACAGATCCGCGCCGTGCTGGATGCGCTGTTCGGCGCGGCGGCCGGCGATGAGGTCGACTGGCAAAAAATTGCGGCGGCGGTGGCGCTGACCCGACGTATTTCGGTGATCTCCGGCGGGCCGGGCACCGGCAAAACGACCACCGTGGCGCGGCTGCTGGCCGCGCTGATTCAGTTGAGTCCGCATACGCCGTTGCGCATCCAACTGGCGGCGCCCACCGGCAAAGCGGCGGCCAGACTGACCGAATCGCTCGGCGCGGCGCTGAACGGACTAACGCTGGACGAGGCGCAGCGCGCCTGCTTCCCGCAGGAAGCCGCGACGTTGCACCGTCTGCTGGGCGCGGTGCCGGACAGCCAGCGTCTGCGCTATCACCAGGGCAATCCTTTGCATCTGGACGTGCTGGTGGTGGATGAAGCATCTATGGTGGATTTGCCGATGATGGCGCGGCTGATTGCCGCACTGCCGCCGCGCGCGCAGGTGATCCTGCTGGGCGATCGCGATCAACTGGCTTCGGTGGAGGCGGGCGCGGTGCTGGGCGATATTTGCCGTTTCGCCGAGGATGGCTACAGCGCCGCGCGCGCCGCGCAACTGGCGCGCTTAACCGGCTGCGCGTTGCCGCAGGCGTCGCAGCAGGCGGTTAGCCCGGTGAGCGACAGCATTTGTCTGCTGCGCAAGAGCTACCGCTTCGACCAGCAATCGGGCATCGGCCAACTGGCCGGCGCGGTAAACGGCGGCGACGCGCGCCGGGTCGGACAGGTGCTGGATCACCCGCACCAGGATATCGCCAGCCACCCTTTGCGCAGCGATGAAGATTATGCGCTGATGCTGACGCACTGCGTGCAGGGCTATCGCGACTACCTGCGCCAGGCGGCGTCGGACGTCGCGCCGGAGCATGCGCTGGGTCAGTTCCAGCGCTTTCGCCTGCTGTGCGCCCTGCGCGAAGGGCCATTCGGCGTCGCCGGGCTTAATTCGCGCATTGAACAGGCGCTGCAGCGCGCCGGTCTGATCGCGCGCAGTCCAAATCCGCTCAATCCCTGGTACGCCGGGCGGCCGGTGATGATTGAGCGCAACGATCGGGCGCTCGGGTTGTTCAACGGCGATATCGGTATCGCGCTCTGGCATGCGCCGGGGGATCTGCGCGTCTATTTCCAACTGCCGGACGGCTGCCTGAAGTCGATTGTTCCCAGCCGTCTGCCGCCGCATGAAACCGCCTGGGCGATGACGGTGCATAAATCGCAGGGCTCCGAATTTGAGCATACCGCGCTGGTTCTGCCGGGAAACTTTCTGCCGGTGCTGACGCGCGAACTGATCTATACGGCGATTACCCGCGCCCGCCGCCGGCTTTCGCTGTACGCCGAGCGGCAGATACTGCTTAGCGCGGTGAAGACGCCGACCTTGCGCTACAGCGGGCTGGTTGAACGCATTCAGGCGGCCGCGCCGCAGTCCGATGCTGAAGAGTGGCGCGAATCCGGCGATCTGCGATAATGTCGGCCTGACCGAACGATATAGTGAAGAGAGATGCAGTACCCTATTAACGAAATGTTCCAGACTCTACAGGGCGAAGGCTATTTTACCGGGGTGCCGGCCATATTCGTGCGCCTGCAGGGGTGCCCGGTCGGCTGCAGTTGGTGCGATACCAAACATACCTGGGAGAAGCTGCAGGACAGACAGATAGCGCTGGAGCAGGTACTGGTGAAAACGCAGGAGAGCGATCGCTGGGGCGCCGCCCGCGCGCAGGATATTTTGGCCGCCCTGATCGAGCAGGGCTATACCGCCCGGCACGTGGTGATCACCGGCGGCGAACCCTGCATCCACGATCTGGCGCCGTTGACGCTGCTGCTTGAACAGCAGGGCTTCAGCTGTCAGATCGAAACCAGCGGCACGCATGAAGTGCGCTGTTCGCCGCGCAGTTGGGTAACGGTGTCGCCCAAGGTCAATATGCGCGGCGGGATGGTGGTGTTGGATCAGGCGCTGGCGCGCGCCGATGAGATTAAACATCCGGTGGCGCGTCAGCGCGATATCGAGGCGCTGGACGCGCTGCTGGCGCGGCTAAAGGATGATAAGCCGAGGGTAGTGGCGCTGCAGCCGATCAGTCAGAAAGAAGAGGCTACCCGGCTGTGTATTGAAACCTGTATCGCCCGCAACTGGCGCCTGTCTATGCAGACGCACAAGTATCTGAATATCGCCTGATTTTGTCGCATGAAGGCGTTGCTGCGGCGCGGACGGGGAGTTGTGCGCAGGCTACTCGCCGCGATAAACGCAGCCCGCGCTGCAGGTTTCTTTGACCGTTACGCCGCTGAGCTGCGGCAGAATGGGTTTGAGCCGTTGCCAGATCCAGCGGGACAGCACCTCGCTGGTCGGATTTTCCAGTCCGGGGATCTCGTTCAGATACTGATGGTCCAGCTGTTCCCAAATCGGCCGGAAGGTGGTTTTAATGTCGGCAAAATCCATTACCCAACCCGTATTCGCATCCACCTCGCCGGTAACTTCCAGCCGCACCATAAAAGAGTGGCCGTGCAGACGACCACATTTATGCCCTGCAGGCACGTGGGGCAGACGGTGAGCGGCTTCAAACTGAAAATCTTTAAATATCGTGGTGGTCATGGCATAAGCCTCAGTTTCATTACCAAAAACCGTCGCATACTACCGGAAAGCCCGGCGGGAAGCCATGAATCACACGATTTATATTGTGCTCGCGTCAGGCCCGCGCGCGGCGGCGGCCGGCGTTTCAACCGCTTTCAGGCGGCTGCCCGTCCGCTGCCTATAACAGTTAAATAAATAGAAGTTACCGTAAAAACCACTTAGTCATTTTGGTTATTTAATATTTCCATCATTTCTTTAATTGATATCATGCTGACCGGTAACCTTATCTTCCATTCATCTTTTTATTGCACCTGATTGGCATTAGCACAGGCTATAAGCACAAGGACATAAGTACCACAATGACGACTCCGGCTTCCCTTGCTTCTATGCTCCCGTTAACGGTCGAGCAGCTAACCCGTTTGCAGAACGCAACGGGGGATTTTTCACCGACGCAACTGGCATGGTTGTCTGGCTATCTGTGGGGAATAGTGCAGCAGCCAGGCAATGTCGTGGCGTCTCCCGCTCAGGCGGCCGCACCCGCGGCGGTCCTCGCGGACGCGGCCCCGCCGATTACGCTGATTTCAGCATCGCAAACCGGCAACGCGCGTCGTCTGGCGGAACAATTGCGCGATGATTTGCTGGCGGCCAGTCTGCCGGTCACGCTGGTTAACGCCGGCGACTACAAATTTAAACAAATAGGTCAGGAAAAACTGTTGGCGCTGGTGGTTTCGACTCAGGGCGAGGGCGAGCCGCCGGAAGAGGCAGTGGCGCTGTATAAATTCCTGTTTTCGAAAAAAGCGCCGCAGCTGGCCGACACCGCCTTCGCGGTATTCGGCCTTGGCGATACTTCGTATGAGTTTTTCTGCAAGGCCGGTAAGGATTTCGACGGCCGGCTGGCCGAGCTCGGCGCCGAGCGTCTGCTGGAACGGGTAGACGCCGATGTGGACTATCAGGCGCAGGCGGAGCAGTGGCGTAAGCGCATTGTCGATGTTCTGCGCGCGCGCGCGCCGGCATCCGGCGCTGCGGCGGCGCAGGCCAGCGTCAGCGGGGCGCAGGACGAAATCATCCGCAGCCCGTACAGTAAAGAGGCGCCGCTGAGCGCCAGTCTGTCGGTCAATCAAAAAATCACCGGGCGCAATTCAGAGAAAGACGTGCGCCATATCGAAATCGACCTCGGCGAATCCGGCCTGCAGTATCAGCCCGGCGATGCGCTGGGCGTCTGGTTTGAAAACGATCCGGCGCTGGTGGCGGAGTTGCTCGATCTGCTGGCGCTGCCGGCCGAAACGCCGGTCAGCGTAGACGGAAAAACGCTGCCGCTGGCGCAGGCGCTGCGGCGTCACTTTGAATTAACGCAGAATAGCGCGCCGCAGGTCGGCAAATATGCCGCGCTGGCGCATAGCGATGCGCTGCTGGCGCTGGCTGGCGATAAGGCCGGGCTACAGCGCTATGCCCGCCAGACGCCGTTGGTGGACATGGTGCGCCAGGCGCCGGCCGGGCTGACGGCGGAACAACTGATCGGCCTGTTGCGCCCGCTGACTCCGCGTCTGTATTCCATCGCGTCGTCTCAGGCGGAAGTAGATAATGAAGTGCATATCACCGTCGGCGTGGTGCGCTATGAGGTAGACGGCCGCAAGCGCACCGGCGGCGCCTCCGGCTATCTGGCCGATCGGCTGGCGGAAGATGACGAGGTGCGGGTATTTATCGAGCATAACGATAACTTCCGCTTACCGGCCGACCCGAATACGCCGGTGATCATGATTGGACCCGGCACGGGGATCGCGCCGTTCCGCGCGTTCATGCAGCAACGCGACGCCGACGGCGCGTCCGGCAAGAACTGGCTGTTCTTCGGCAACCCGCATTTTACCGAAGATTTTCTCTATCAGGTGGAATGGCAGCGCTACGCCAAAGAGGGGCTGTTGGCCCACGTCGATCTGGCGTGGTCGCGCGATCAGCAACATAAAATATACGTACAAGACAAACTGCGCCAGCAGGGCGCGGAAGTGTGGCGCTGGATTCAGGACGGCGCCCATATTTATGTCTGCGGCGACGCCAATCGCATGGCGAAAGACGTCGAGCAGGCTTTACTGGATGTGGTGGTCGAGCACGGTGGCATGGATACCGCGCAGGCTGATGAGTTTTTAAGTGAGCTGCGCATTGCGCGCCGCTATCAGCGAGACGTGTACTAATGAGTGATAAACATCCCGGCCCGTTAGTGGTTGAAGGGACGCTGGCCGACGCCGAGCGTCTGAAACGTGAAAGCAATTTCCTGCGCGGGACGATTGCCGAAGATTTGAATGATGGCCTGACCGGCGGATTTAACGGCGATAACTTTTTGCTGATTCGTTTCCACGGTATGTATCAGCAGGACGACCGCGATATTCGCGCGGAACGCGCCGAACAGAAACTGGACGCGCGCCACGCCATGATGCTGCGTTGCCGCCTGCCGGGCGGCGTGATGACGCCCAAACAGTGGCTGGGCATCGATGAGTTCGCGCGGGAAAATACCCTGTACGGCAGCATCCGCCTGACCAACCGGCAGACTTTTCAGTTTCACGGTATTCTGAAACCGCACGTGAAGTCTGCCCATCAGCTGTTGAACCGGCTCGGTCTGGACGCGCTGGCCACCGCCAACGACGTAAACCGCAACGTAATGTGCACCTCCAATCCTCTGGAGTCGGATCTGCATCGGCAGGCCTATGACTGGGCGAGGAAAATCTCTGAACATCTGCTGCCGCGCACTCGCGCCTACGCGGAGATCTGGCTCGATCAGGAAAAAGTGGCCACCACCGATGAGGAGCCTATCCTCGGTTCGAACTATCTGCCGCGTAAATTCAAAACCACGGTGGTGATCCCGCCGCAGAATGATGTGGACCTGCACGCCAACGATCTGAACTTTGTGGCTATTGCCGATAAGGGACAGCTGGTGGGGTTTAACGTGCTGGTGGGCGGCGGTCTGTCCATCGCTCACGGCGACAAGGCGACCTATGCGCGCACCGCCAGCGAACTGGGTTATATTCCGGTCGAACATACGCTGGCGGTGGCGGAGGCGGTGGTGACCACGCAACGCGACTGGGGCAACCGCACCAACCGTAAAAACGCCAAAACCAAATATACGCTGGAGCGCGTCGGCGTGGAAACCTTTAAACAGGAAGTGGAAAGACGCTCCGGTATTCCGTTTGAAGCGCTGCGTCCGTACGAATTCACCAGCCGCGGCGATCGCATCGGCTGGGTAAAAGGCATTGACAATAAGTGGCATTTAACGCTGTTTATTGAGAACGGCCGTATTCTGGATTATCCGGGACGGCCGCTGAAGACCGGTCTGGCCGAGATCGCCAAAATTCACAAAGGCGATTTCCGCCTGACCGCTAATCAGAACCTGATTATCGCCGGCGTTCCGGCGCGCAGTAAGGCGAAAATTGAAGCGCTGGCGCGTCAGCACGGCCTGATCGATGATGCGGTCAGCGAGCAGCGCAAGAATTCGATGGCCTGCGTATCCTTCCCCACCTGCCCGCTGGCGATGGCGGAGGCCGAGCGCTTTCTGCCTGAGTTTGTGACGAAGGTGGAAGGCATTATGCAGCGCCACGGCGTGGGCGATGAGCATATTATCCTGCGGGTGACCGGCTGCCCGAACGGCTGCGGCCGCGCGTTGCTGGCGGAGATCGGCCTGGTGGGCAAGGCGCCCGGGCGCTATAACCTGCATCTGGGCGGCAACCGCGCGGGTACGCGTATTCCGCGCATGTATCGCGAGAATATCACCGATGCGGAGATCCTGAGCGAGATCGATCGGCTGGTTGAGCGCTGGGCGCACGAGCGCCATGATGGCGAGGGATTCGGCGATTTCACCATTCGCAGCCAAATCGTTAAACCGGTGCTGGATCCGGCCCGCGACTTCTACGACTGACGGGAGAGACAAAATGTCTGAATTTAATCTGGCGCACCTCAATAGCCTGGCGAAACCGGAACAGCAAGCCGCGCTGGCGGAAGTCAATGCCGAACTGGAGGCGCTTTCGGCTCAGGAACGCGTCGCCTGGGCGCTGCAACATCTGCCCGGCGAATTTGTGCTGTCGTCCAGTTTTGGTATTCAGGCTGCGGTTTCCCTGCATCTGGTCACGCGCCAGCGGCCGGATATCCCGGTGGTGCTGACCGATACCGGTTATCTGTTTCCCGAAACCTATCAGTTTATCGATCGGCTGACCGAACAGCTGGCGTTGAATCTGAACGTGTATCGCGCCAGTCTGACGCCGGCCTGGCAGGAGGCCCGCTATGGAAAACTGTGGGAGCAGGGCGTGGAAGGGATTGAGCGCTACAATCAGATCAACAAGGTTGAGCCGATGAACCGCGCGCTGAGCGAACTGGGCGCCCAAACCTGGTTCGCCGGCCTGCGGCGCGAGCAGTCCGGCAGCCGCGGGCAACTGCCGGTGCTGGCGGTGCAGCGCGGCATTTTCAAATTCCTGCCGATTATCGACTGGGATAACCGCCAGGTTTATCAGTATCTGCAACAGCACGGGTTGAGTTACCACCCGCTGTGGGACGAAGGCTACCTGTCGGTGGGCGATACCCACACCACGCGCAAGTGGGAGCCGGGCATGAATGAAGAGGAAACCCGCTTCTTTGGCCTGAAGCGTGAATGCGGTCTGCACGAAGAGAAATAATCGGCCGGTCGCCGGTCATCTGACGTATGACGAAGCGCAGAAGCGCATAAGCCGCCAGGCAACGGAGATAAGGATCAGTCATGCGGGATAACGCCTGGCGGGATATGCGCGATCGACGCGAACAGTGGCGCGGGCTAATGCTGTATGTCGCATCTTCGATGCAAAATGCGTCCGGGCTGCAAATGCTGACCGGCGGCCAGGGGCGCATGAAACTGACGCAGGACGGCGCGACGCTGTACTGGGCGACCATGGCGCGCGATCATTCCGGTATCTGGCTGATTCGCAATACGGAGCGTGACGCCGTGCGGCCGCTGATTGCGCCGATTCGCTCACCCGATGTAACGGCCGGCGCGCGTCAGGCGCCGGATCGGGCGGATGCATTCTGGTGCCGTTTTTTCGCCCGCCAGCTGTTTGCCGATTCATGCGCTTTTTTGACGCCGGGTCGCTGGCTGATGAGCCCGATGAAATACTGCAAACCGTCGGCGCCGCGCCCGATCGCTCTGTCTGAAACGCCGGATAAGTGGTTTTTTCACTCGCCGTCAGCCAAAGACGATGGCTACTTTCTCAACGACTCGCTGTACGGCGAAGCGTTGATGGAGTTGATGGCGCAGACGGATGACCAGCCGGTGTGCTGGGTTGACTGGTGGTGGCGCAGCGAAAGGGTGTTGAACCTGCGCGACAGTCAGCCCGCCGGGGGCAGGGTAAAGTGGTGGCGCAAGGTAAGCCGCGCCGGCAGTTTGCCGCCGATATTGTTATGGAGAGTGGCCGGGCTCTCTTCCTGGGTGATTCTGGACGGTCATGATCGTTTATGCGCCGCGCTGGCGGAGGGAATACCTCCGCATTTTATCGCGCTGAGCGAAGTCGGCGAGCGGCGCTATCCGCCCGATCCCGAACAGCAGCGGCGGATCCTCAGCGCGCTTGAGCAACAGCAGCGGCGCCATCCGGGCATGAGCGTCGATTCGCTCAACCAACGGTTGATCGCCCAGTTCAACGATCACGCGCATTTATATTCTGTCTCGCGCAGTCGGGTACGGCTGGGGAACGGCGAGGAGTGGCTGGACGAGATTACGCGCTTTCTGCATCGTCGTCGGTTGGGCGAGTTTTTGCCGGCGATTGCCGGACGCGAATCTGAATAACCGCCGGAGGGCGCCGTCATGGCGTCGTTCCGGCACTCTGGCGCTATCGGGACCAGTGGCGAGTCGTTGCGTCCGGCGATAAAACCAATCGACGGTTTTTATCCCGGGTGTTATTCCATTACGGAACTTGTCATTCCAATTCGGCATTTCATAACTGCTCGTTGGTCGCCGTATAGTCTCATTATGATTTTTTTAGCTTAGTAAAGGCAATTGTGGACTATCTACCTCTGTTCGCCGATTTACGGCATCGTCCGGTGCTGGTGGTTGGCGGTGGCGACGTGGCACAGCGCAAAATCGATCTCCTGCTGCGAGCGGGTGCCGGCGTGAGGATAGTGGCGCAATCGCTGTCTGAATCGCTGGCCTCCCGGCACCGGGCCGGCGATATCGAATGGCTGGCGCAGGAGTTCACCCCCGCGCATCTTGAGGGCGTTTTTCTGGTGATTGCCGCCACGAATGACCGCGCCCTGAACGCGCAGGTCTATCAACTGGCCAATCAGCGCCATCTGCTGGTCAATGTGGTCGACGATCAGCCGAACTGCTCGTTTATTTTTCCCTCGATCGTCGATCGCGCGCCGTTGATGGTGGCGATCTCTTCCGGCGGTCAGGCGCCGGTGCTGGCGCGCTTGCTGCGCGAGAAGCTGGAGACGTTGCTGCCCGCCAGCCTGGGGCTAATGGCGAAAATCGCCGGCCGCTGGCGGGCGCGAGTGGCTAAACAACTGCCCGGCGGCCGTGAACGGCGCTACTTCTGGGAGCGCCTTTTTTATGGCCGTTTCGCCTCGCTGGCGGCCGGCGGCCAGCCGGATCGGGCGGAAGAGGAACTGCAGCAGCAGCTGTATCAGCCGCGCCAGACGAGCGGCGAGGTGTCGCTGGTCGGCGCCGGTCCGGGCGACGCCGGGCTGCTGACGCTGCGCGGGCTGCAGGTGATCCAGCAGGCGGATGTGGTGCTGTACGACTTTCTGGTCAGCGCCGATGTGCTTGAACTGGTGCGGCGCGACGCGCAGCAGATTTGCGTGGGCAAACGCGCCGGTTCGCATTCGATGGCGCAGGAAGAGATTAACCATTTGCTGGTCAGCCTGGCGAAAGAGGGCAAACGCGTGGTGCGCCTGAAAGGCGGCGATCCGTTTATTTTTGGCCGCGGCGGCGAGGAATTGCAGCAGCTGGCGCAGGAGGGCATACCTTTTCAGGTGGTGCCCGGCATCACGGCGGCGGCCGGCGCCACGGCTTATGCCGGTATTCCGCTGACCCATCGCGATTATGCGCAGAGCGTGATGTTTATCACCGGCCACTGTCGTCCGGACGGCAGCGCGCTGGACTGGTCGACGCTGGCGCGCGGGCGCCAGACGCTGGCTATTTATATGGGTACGGTAAAAGCGGCGGAAATCAGCCGGCAATTAATTCAGCACGGTCGCGCGCCGACCACGCCCGCGGCGGTAATTGGTCGCGGCACGCGCGCGGACCAGTGCGTGCTGACCGGCACGCTGGAACAGTTGGAGCATCTGGCCCAACAGGCGCCGACGCCGGCTCTGCTGGTGATTGGCGAGGTGGTGGATCTGCATCATCAGATCGCATGGTTTGGGCAACAGGTATCGACGACGCGGCAATCCGGCCGTCCGACGGTAGTGAATTTGGCTTAAGGAACGGTTATGGACGAGAAACGACTCACTCATTTACGCCAGCTGGAAGCGGAAAGTATTCATATTATTCGCGAGGTGGCGGCGGAATTCGGCAATCCGGTGATGCTGTATTCCATCGGCAAAGACTCTTCGGTGATGCTGCATCTGGCGCGTAAGGCGTTTTATCCCGGCACGCTGCCGTTTCCGTTGCTGCATGTGGACACCGGCTGGAAATTCCGCGAGATGTATGAATTTCGCGATCGCACGGCAAAGGCCTATGGCTGCGAGCTGCTGGTGTACCGCAACCCGGAAGGGGTAGCGCTGGGCATCAACCCGTTTATTCACGGCAGCGCCAAACATACCGATATCATGAAGACCGAGGGGTTAAAGCAGGCGCTGAACAAGTACGGTTTTGACGCGGCCTTTGGCGGCGCGCGGCGCGATGAAGAAAAATCGCGCGCTAAAGAACGTATTTATTCATTCCGCGATCGCTTCCACCGCTGGGATCCGAAAAACCAGCGTCCGGAGCTGTGGCACAACTATAACGGTCAGATCAATAAAGGGGAAAGCATCCGCGTATTCCCGCTGTCCAACTGGACGGAACTGGATATCTGGCAGTATATCTATCTGGAAAATATAGAAATTGTTCCACTGTACCTCGCTGCCGAGCGTCCGGTGCTGGAGCGCGACGGCATGCTGATGATGGTGGATGACGATCGCATCGATCTGCAGCCGGGCGAAGTGATCAGCCAGCGCAAGGTGCGTTTCCGTACCCTGGGCTGCTGGCCGCTGACCGGCGCGGTGGAATCGGAGGCGCAAACGCTGCCGGAAATTATCGAAGAGATGCTGATTTCCACCACCAGCGAGCGTCAGGGACGTCTGATCGACCGCG
The DNA here is from genome assembly GCF_008710095.1 of Affinibrenneria salicis. The sequence goes on along the minus strand of NZ_VYKJ01000010.1, from coordinate 12,944 downwards.
ATCAGGCCGGTTCAATGGAGCTGAAAAAGCGCCAGGGGTACTTCTGAGGAGTCGTCAAATGAATAATGTGATAGCAAAACAGATTGCTGAGCAAGGCGGCGTGGAAGCCTACCTGCACGCGCAGCAGAATAAAAGTCTGCTGCGGTTTTTGACCTGCGGCAGCGTTGACGATGGCAAAAGTACGCTGATTGGCCGCCTGCTGCACGACACGCGTCAGATTTATGAAGATCAACTGTCTACGCTGCATAGCGACAGCAAACGTCTGGGCACCCAGGGGGAAAAACTGGATCTGGCGCTGCTGGTCGACGGGCTGCAGGCCGAGCGCGAGCAGGGCATTACCATTGATGTCGCCTACCGCTATTTCTCCACCGAAAAGCGCAAATTCATCATCGCCGATACGCCGGGGCACGAGCAGTACACGCGCAATATGGCAACCGGCGCATCGACCTGCGAGCTGGCTATCCTGCTGATCGATGCGCGCAAAGGCGTGTTGGATCAGACCCGCCGCCACAGCTTTATTGCGACGCTGCTGGGTATTCGCCATCTGGTGGTTGCGGTGAATAAAATGGATCTGGTCGAATACAGCGAGGCGGTGTTTGACCAGTTCCGCCAGGATTACCTGACGTTCGCGCAGCAATTGCCGGCCGATCTGAATATTACCTTTGTGCCGATTTCCGCGCTGGACGGCGACAATGTAGCGACGCCGGGCGCGAATATGGCGTGGTACAACGGCCCGACGCTGCTCGACGTGCTGGAGACGGTTAATGTCGCCGAGCGTAACGTGCAGCAACCGATGCGCTTTCCTGTACAGTACGTCAACCGGCCAAATCTGGACTTCCGCGGCTATGCCGGTACGCTGGCGTCGGGCGTTATTCGGGTCGGACAACGTATCAAAGTATTACCGTCCGGCGTGGAGTCGACCGTCAGCCGCATCGTCACCTTCGATGGCGATCTTGAGCAGGCGCGGGCGGATGAGGCGATTACCCTGGTGCTGGCCGACGAGGTGGACATCAGCCGCGGCGATCTGATTGTCGACAGCGGCGAAACGCTGTGCGCGACGCAGAGCGCGAGTATCGATGTGGTCTGGATGGCGGAGAAACCGCTGGTGGCGGGACAGAGCTACGATGTGAAAGTCGCCGGCAAGAAAACGCGCGCCAGGGTGGAAAATATTCAGTATCAGGTAGAGATCAACAGCCTGACCCAGCGGGTGACCGACAGTCTGCCGCTGAACGGCATCGGCCTGGTCGACGTGACTTTCGATGAGCCGCTGCTGCTGGATAACTATCAGCGCAACCACGTGACCGGCGGCATGATTTTTATCGATCGCCTGAGCAATGTCACGGTGGGCGCCGGGTTGGTGCGCGAAACCGTCGAACTTGCCGGCAGCGAGCAGGGCGACTACAGCGCGTTCGAGCTGGAGCTGAATGCGTTGATTCGCCGTCATTTCCCGCACTGGGGCGCGCGCGACCTGCTGGGTGGTAAATAACGTGAGCCGGCAAGAACGCACGCAACCGCCCGCCGCGCCGGCGGACGAAAATGTGGTCTGGCATCCTCACGCGGTAACGCGTGAGGATCGTGAGCGTCTGCACAATCATCAGGGCGTGGTTATCTGGTTCACCGGCCTGTCCGGCTCGGGCAAGTCGACGCTGGCTGGCGCGCTGGAACAGGCGCTGCACGCGCGCGGCGTAAGCACCTACCTGCTTGACGGCGACAATGTGCGTCATGGTCTGTGTCGCGATCTGACGTTCTCCGACGGCGACAGGCGCGAAAATATTCGCCGGGTGGGCGAGGTCGCCCGCCTGATGGTGGATGCCGGCCTGGTGGTGCTGACCGCGTTTATTTCGCCGCACCGCGCGGAGCGCCAGATGGTGCGCGACCTGCTGGCGGAAGGGCAATTTATCGAGGTGTTTGTCGATACGCCGCTGGCTATTTGCGAAGCGCGCGATCCGAAGGGATTGTACAAAAAAGCGCGCGCCGGCGAGCTGCGCAATTTTACCGGCATCGACTCGGTATACGAGCAGCCGGAGCGGCCTGACGTCCGGCTGGACGGTGAACAATTGGTAACAAATTTGGTCTCTCAGTTGTTAGATCTGCTGCGCAGGCGCGCTATTATCAATTCCTGATATTCTCCGGTAAAGCGTGCTGCCTGACAGGTGGGACGCGTGGCACCCAGGAATGATTATGCAAAACGTCACGCAGTTACCCGCAAATAAAGCCCGGCGGGAGCGGGAAGAAACCCCTGCCGCCTCATACGCCTTCACCGGCGGAACGATCGGCTTCTGTTTTTACTGGCTGGCCTTCACGCTGCCTTTCCTGGCCTATGGTTCCAGCAGCACCTTCTTTTTCATGCTTTATACCTGGCCTTTTTTCCTCGCGTTAATGCCGCTGTCGGTGCTGCTCGGTATCCTGTTCAGCGTGATGCTGGAGGGACGCATTGTGTCGATCGTCCTGTTTAGCGGCGTCACCATCGTCTGCCTGTTCTGGCTGCTCTTTTCCATGATTACCGGCTGGTGAAACGGCGCCGTACGGCGTGGTTTCGGCTCTGTTTTTGACTCAATCCGGCCGCCGACGGCGCTGACTTTTATGCCTTTGTCTGCATAATTGCGCGTTTTTACCCGCAATCGCCCGCCGGGCGCGCGCTTATTGCGAGGAAATACGCTGCCGGAGTGGAGTCCATGGACAAGTTATGGGATGATTAGTCGGCTTTTTGGGGGGCGGAATGGGAAAACTTACGCTGTTATTGCTGGCATTGCTTGCCTGGCTGCAGTATTCACTGTGGCTGGGGAAAAACGGTATGCACGATTATGTGCGGGTTAAGGACGACGTTGCTATCCAGCAGGGCAACAATGGCAAACTGAAGGTCCGCAATGACCAACTGTTCGCGGAAATCGACGATCTGACCGGCGGCCAGGAAGCGATCGAGGAGCGGGCGCGTAATGAGCTGGGCATGATTAAGCCCGGCGAAAGTTTTTATCGTCTTGTACCGGAGCAATCCGGGCGTCAGGCTACGACGCTGCCCCCGTTATCTACTACAACATCACAGTAATTATGCCTAATCAGACTGCGTCTCTGCCCGAGGTTATCGCCGTACTGCCGGCAGCCGGCAACGGCAGCCGTATGCAGGCCGGTTGCCCGAAGCAATACCTCGCCATCGGCGCGAAAACCATTCTCGAACACGCGGTTGATGCGCTGCTGGCGCACCCGCGCATCAACCGGGCGATTATTGCTATTAGCCCGCAAGACCACTGGTTTCATTCTCTGCCGCTGGCCCGCGATGCCCGCATCCAGGTGGTCCCGGGCGGGCGGCAGCGCGCCGACTCGGTATTGGCGGGCCTGCGGCACGTCGACTCTCCCTGGGTGCTGGTGCACGATGCGGCCCGCCCCTGCCTGCATCCGGACGATCTTGCGCGCCTGCTGGCCATTACCGAGCATAGCGAGGTGGGCGGTATTCTGGCGACGCCCGTGCGCGATACCATGAAGCGCGGCGCGCGCGGCGCCATCGATCATACGGTCGAGCGCAACGATTTATGGCATGCGCTGACGCCGCAGCTGTTCCCGCTGGCGCTGCTGAAACAGTGTTTGCAGCGTGCGCTGGATGAGCGGGCGACAGTCACGGATGAAGCCTCGGCGCTGGAATATTGCGGCTACCGCCCGAGCCTGATTTGCGGCCGGGCGGATAATATTAAAGTGACGCGCCCGGAGGATCTGGCGCTGGCCGCTTTCTATTTAACTCATTTGCATAATAAGGAGATCGCATAATGCGTATCGGTCACGGTTTTGATGTTCATAAATTTGGTGGCGAAGGGCCATTAGTGATCGGCGGCGTGCGCATCCCTTATCAGCAGGGGCTGCTGGCTCATTCCGACGGAGATGTGGTGCTGCATGCGGTAACCGATGCGCTGCTGGGCGCCGCCGCGCTGGGCGATATCGGCATGCTGTTTCCCGATACGGATCCCGCCTGGCGCGGCGCAGATAGCCGCAACTTGCTGCGCGATGCGTGGCGACGCATTACCGACAAAGGTTATCGGTTGGGCAATATTGACGTTACGATTATTGCTCAGGCGCCGAAGATGATGCCGCATATTCCGCAGATGCGCATTAACCTGGCGGAAGACTTACAGGCCCATATGGACGACGTTAATGTGAAGGCCACCACCACCGAACAGCTGGGTTTTACCGGCCGTAAAGAAGGCATTGCCTGCGAAGCCGTGGCGCTGCTGGTGAAGAACGGCGCGAACGAGATCGTTGCATGGTGAGTATGGCGCATATGGACCGGCTCAACTGGTTGCTGGGCGAACCCGAGGCCAGCGGCGTACTGAAAGCCACGGCGCAGGATTTTGTGGTGATGGAAGACCTTGGCTTTGCGCCGGACGGCGACGGCGAACATCTGCTGGTACAGGTGCGTAAACAAGGATGCAACACCCAGTTTGTGGCGGAGGCGCTGGCCAGACTGGCGCATATTCCCGCCCGCGCGGTGAGCTATGCCGGTTTAAAAGATCGTCATGCCGTTACCGAACAGTGGTTCTGCCTGCATCTGCCGGGCAAACAGGCGCCCGACCTGGCGACCTTTGCGCTCGACGGCTGCCGCATTCTGACCGCCGCCCGTCACCGGCGCAAATTGCGTATTGGTAATCTGAAAGGCAATGCGTTCCGGCTGGTTTTACGGCAAATCAGCGATCGCGCGGCCGTTGAACGGCGTTTGCAACTGATTGCTCAGCAGGGCGTGCCCAACTATTTTGGTCTTCAGCGTTTTGGCCGCGAAGGCAATAATCTTGAACAGGCTCTGCTCTGGGCAAACAATGAGATTCGCGTCAAAGAACGCGGCAAACGCGGTTTTTATCTGTCGGCGGCGCGCAGCGCTTTGTTTAATCTGGTGGTCAGCGAACGTCTGGCGCGTCGCCAGCAACAGGTGGTGTTAAGCGGCGACGCGCTGCAGCTCAACGGGCGCGGCAGTTGGTTTGTCGCGCCGCCGGAAGAGCTGGCGGAGCTGCAGGCGCGGGTGGATAAACGCGAGCTGCTGATCACCGGCCCGCTGGCGGGCCAGGGCAACGCAGGCGCGCAGGATGCAGCGCTGGCCTTTGAACGTCAGTGCCTTGCCGACCAGCAGCCGTTAATGGAATTATTGACGCGTGAGCGGGTGGACGCCGCGCGCCGCGCGCTATTGCTGTATCCGCAGCAGATGCGCTGGGAATGGCTGGACGACGCTACCGTTGAACTGCATTTCTGGTTGCCGGCCGGCTGCTTCGCCACCAGCGTGCTGCGCGAGGCGATCGTGCAGCATGAACCGGACAGGAACCTGATAGTGTGACGACGGCCGGCTCACCCTGTTTGAATACGAATAATTGCGCCGCCGCCTGGCGTGATGAGCGTCGTGTTTTTCGCGCAGTACATAACAGCTTGATAACGGAGTTAGCCAAAGCCGGAGTTAGCGCACAATGGTGAACAAACGCATGCAAACACTGCTGACGCAGCTGCGTCAGCACGGTATTAAAGATGAACGTCTGCTGCAGGCGATCGAGGCGGTTCCGCGCGAACGCTTTGTGGATGAGGCGTTTGAACACAAGGCGTATGAGAATACCGCGTTGCCCATCGGCTGCGGCCAGACGATCTCTCAACCCTACATGGTCGCCAAAATGACCGAACTGCTCTGTCTTACGCCGGTGTCGCGCGTGCTGGAGATCGGCACCGGTTCCGGCTACCAGACCGCCGTGCTGGCGCATCTGGTGCGCCACGTCTGTTCGGTCGAACGCATCAAAGGGCTGCAGTGGCAGGCGAAGCGCCGGCTAAAGCAGCTTGATTTGCATAATGTTTCCACCCGTCACGGCGATGGCTGGCTCGGCTGGGCCTCGCGTGGTCCCTTCGATGCCATCATTGTCACCGCCGCGCCGCCGGAGATCCCGATCGCTTTGCTGGAGCAGTTGGACGAAGGCGGCATCATGGTGTTGCCGGTAGGCGAACAGTCGCAAACGCTACAGGTCGTACGGCGGCGCGCCGGCGAATTTGTCATCGAAACGGTGGAGCCGGTGCGCTTTGTTCCACTGGTAAAAGGGGAACTGGCCTGATTTTCTGCCGTGGGCAATCAGATATTTTTAAATTTCTATACAACTGTCTTATGGTACGAACCCGCTGATATTGCTAGCATCAGACTGCGTTTGCTTTACCGCTCGGGCTTACTCACCGCAATCAGTGAAAAAGCGCTCTTTTTCATGCGGAAGAAAGAATTAAACACCGGAGCTCAGCTACCCTGTAAAGGGGCGGGATGCCGATCTCTGAACGGATTACTGAATTTTACGGTTATGGGGGTATTAGGCGCATGAGCCGAATGATTAATTTGCGTCAGGCCGCCGTTTGTACGGCCATGGTGTTGGGACTGGCAGGATGTACTAACGATAACTCCGCATCGGCGCCGATCAGTTCCGTAGGTGGCTCATCCGGCGGCAGCGCGCGCGGGGGCATGTTGTCCACCCCGTCCTCAACGCCGGCCAGATCGGTCGCGTCAACCGGCGAGACGACCGTCGCCACGACTCAGGACGGGCGCATCGTTTATAACCGCAGCTATAACAATATTCCAAAAGGAAGCTATAGCGGCGACACCTATACGGTACGTCGGGGCGATACGTTGTTCTACATCGCCTGGATCACCGGCAACGATTATCGTGATCTCGCCCAGCGCAATAATATTCCGGAACCCTATGGTCTGAACGTGGGGCAGACTCTGCGTCTGGGGAACGGATCGGTTAACGGTCCGACTATCGGCGGCGGCGGTATGTTGGCCTCGTCCGGCAGTGCGACAAATAATGCCGCCGGCGGCGTTCCGCAACCACCTTCCAGTAGTCAAATGCAAACAACGCGGGTTGATTCTCAACCAACTAATGCGTATTCTGACAATTCAGGTAAACAGAATATAGGCAGGATGTTACCTGCAGCGGGAGCCGCGGCGGCATCGTCGACTCCTGCGAGCACACCGGCCGCTACAGCCAGTAGTCAGGTCAGCAATACCGCCGCGGTAAGCGGCTGGCGCTGGCCGACGGAAGGTAAGGTGATTGATAGTTTCTCCGCTGCCGAAGGGGGAAATAAAGGGATTGATATCGCTGGTTCACGTGGACAATCCGTTGTCGCTACCGCCGGTGGGCGCGTAGTATATGCAGGGAACGCGTTGCGTGGTTATGGTAATTTAATCATCATAAAACACAATGATGACTACCTGAGCGCCTATGCCCATAATGACTCTATGCTGGTCCGGGAACAACAAGAGGTAAAGGCGGGGCAACAAATAGCTACCATGGGTAGCACCGGGACCAGTTCAGTAAGATTGCATTTTGAAATTCGTTACAAGGGGAAATCCGTAAACCCGCTGCGTTTTCTTCCGCAGCGATAAATCGGGCAGGATACCGCGGTATTCTGCCATGGGATCACGGGTAGGAGCCACTTATGAGCCAAGGTTCGCTGAAAGTTAACGAGTTGCATGAAGATGCTGATTTCGACGAAAATGGGCTTGACGTTTTTGACGATAAAGCGCTTGCAGAGCAGGAAAACAGCGATAGCGATCGGACCGATGACGAATTGCTGTCGCAGGAGTCCGCTCAGCGCGTTTTAGACGCAACGCAACTCTATCTGGGAGAAATTGGCTATTCACCTCTTTTAACCGCCGAAGAAGAAGTTTATTTTGCCCGGCGCGCGCTGCGCGGCGATGTTCCATCCCGCCGGCGTATGATCGAAAGTAACCTGCGACTGGTAGTGAAAATCGCCCGTCGTTATAACAATCGTGGTCTGGCGTTGCTGGATCTGATTGAAGAAGGGAACCTGGGGCTGATTCGCGCGGTGGAAAAATTTGATCCGGAAAGAGGATTTCGCTTCTCTACTTACGCCACCTGGTGGATTCGTCAGACAATTGAACGGGCGATTATGAATCAAACCCGAACGATTCGTCTGCCAATCCATATTGTCAAAGAACTGAACGTTTATCTGCGTACCGCACGCGAGCTATCACACAAACTGGATCATGAGCCGAGCGCGGAAGAAATCGCCGAACAGCTCGACAAGCCGGTTGACGATGTGAATCGCATGCTGCGTTTAAATGAACGTATTACCTCGGTTGACACTCCGTTGGGAGGCGATTCCGAGAAAGCGTTGCTGGACATTCTGGCGGACGAAAAAGACAACGGTCCGGAAGACACCACGCAGGATAACGATATGAAACAGAATATCGTTAAGTGGTTGTTTGAACTGAACGCTAAACAGCGTGAAGTGCTGGCTCGTCGCTTTGGTCTGTTAGGCTATGAAGCCGCGACGCTTGAAGATGTAGGCCGTGAAATTGGCCTGACCCGCGAACGAGTCCGTCAGATTCAGGTAGAAGGCTTGCGCCGCCTGCGTGAAATCTTACAGTCTCAGGGGTTGAATATTGAAGAATTATTTCGTGAGTAACTGGCTGTTTTTTTGATATTTATTTTATACACAGCAAAATGGTGGGAAGGCCCACCATTTTGGTATAGCACCCGTCAGGTCAACCGGGCGCTGTTTATGATCTAACCCGCAATCTGCGCCAGCAGAAAATCAACGATATCGCCGGTTTTCACCATCTGCTTCTCACCGCTGCGACGCGACTTATACTCAATCTCGTCATTATCCAGATTACGATCGCCAATCACTATCGTGTGCGGTACGCCGATCAGTTCCATATCGGCGAACATGACGCCCGGGCGCTCTTTGCGATCGTCCAGCAGTACATCAATGCCTTTTGCGCGAAGTTGGGCGTAGATCTCTTCCGCCAGCTCTTTGACGCGGAAAGACTTATGCATGTTCATCGGCAGGATGGCGACGTTAAACGGCGCGATCGCTTCCGGCCAGATGATGCCGCGATCGTCATGGTTCTGCTCGATAGAAGCCGCCACTACCCGCGTTACGCCGATGCCGTAGCAGCCCATGGTCAGAATCTGATTGCGGCCGTCTTCGCCCTGAACGGTGGCTTTCAGCGCTTCGGAATACTTCGTGCCCAACTGGAAAATATGGCCGACCTCGATACCGCGTTTAATCAACAGCGTGCCTTTGCCGTCCGGGCTGTCATCGCCTTCCACGACGTTGCGGATATCCGCAACCGCCGGCAGCGGCGTATCGCGCTCCCAGTTAATGCCGAAGTAGTGCTTGCCGTCGATATTCGCGCCGGCGCTGAAATCGCTCAATACCGCCACGGAACGGTCGACAACCACCGGGATCGACAGCTTGACCGGCCCCAGAGAACCCGGACCCGCGCCAACCACTGAACGAATCTCTTCTTCCGTGGCGAAGGTCAGCGGGCTGGCGACCAGCGGCAGTTTCTCGGCTTTAACTTCATTCAGTTCATGATCGCCGCGCACCAGCAGGGCGACAAGCGAGTGTCCACTCTCTTCGGCGGCGCGCACCAGCAACGTTTTCACCGTTTTTTGCACCGGAATGTTGAACTGACTCACCAGTTCGGCGATGGTTTTAGCGTTCGGCGTATCAACCAGACGCAGCGATTCGCTGGCGTCGGCGCGCCGCTCGCCGGGCACAACCGCTTCGGCCAGCTCAATATTGGCGGCATAATCCGAATCGGTGGAAAATACGATATCGTCTTCGCCGCTGGCGGCCAGCACCTGGAATTCGTGCGAGGCGCTGCCTCCGATAGAGCCGGTATCCGCCTGCACCGCGCGGAAGTCCAGCCCGATGCGGGTGAAAATTTTACTGTAGGCGCCGTACATCGCATCGTAGGTAACCTGCAGAGATTCCTGCGAAGTATGGAAAGAGTAGGCGTCTTTCATCAGGAACTCGCGCGAGCGCATAACGCCAAAGCGCGGCCGTACTTCGTCACGGAATTTGGTCTGAATCTGAAAGAAGTTGAGCGGCAGCTGTTTATATGAGCTGATCTCGTTGCGGATCAGATCGGTAATGACTTCTTCATGCGTTGGGCCAAGAACGAAAGGCCGTTCGCCGCGATCGACAAAGCGCAGGAGCTCCGGGCCATATTGCTCCCAGCGGCCGCTCTCCTGCCACAGATCGGCAGGCTGAACCACCGGCATCGAGACTTCAATCGCGCCGACGTTATTCATCTCTTCACGCACAATGTTTTCGACTTTTTTCAGTACACGCAGACCGGTAGGCAGCCAGGTGTACAGACCTGAGGCCAGTTTGCGGATCATTCCGGCGCGCAGCATCAGCTGGTGGCTGATCACTTCCGCATCGGCAGGCGTCTCTTTTAACGTAGAGAGCAGATATTGGCTAGTACGCATGGTGTTTTTTGTTCCATTAGAACGACGAGTGCACGAGGCTGTTAATCCAGCCATCGTGATAAAAAGTGGCCTAGTTTACCAGTGTGGGCCGTCTGTCAAAAGAGAGCCGGCCGAATTTTAGCGTGCTTCCAGCGTCAGCACTTCGGTGCGCTGCTGACGTACGCGCCAGCGCACGTTGAATTCCAGCAGCAGGGCGGCGTATTCGCGTTCGCTTTCCTGTTCATTCTTACGATAGGCCGGGCGCGGATCCTGCGCCAGCACTTCGCTGATAAATCGGCGCAGGTGCGGGTAGCGCGCCTGATGCTGCGCCAATTGCTGCTCCGCCAGAGGAGAGAATTCAACCGGCATATCCGCGTCGGGCGCCTGCTGGGCGAAACCGGCGACGGCCTGCGGCTGGCTTTCGGCGAAAGGCAGATAGGGTTTGATGTCGATAATCGGCGTGCCTTCCACCAGATCAAGACTGCCCAGCGTCAGAATAACGCTGCTGCCCGAGCAATGAACGCCCGTGAGTTCAACCAGCGACATACCGATCGGATTGGGGCGGAACGTGGAGCGGGTGGCGAAAACGCCGGTGCGCGCATTGCCGCCCAGTCGCGGAGGGCGAACCGTAGGGCGCCAGCCTTCTTCCATGGTCTGGTGGAACACAAACAGCAGCCACAAATGACTAAAGGTTTCCAGCCCGCGCACGCAGGCCGGTTGATTATAAGGCGGCAACAGATGCAATTCCCCGCCGCCATCCTGAATCAGGCCGGGCTGACGCGGAACGGCGAATTTTTCCTTATAGGGCGAATGGATAATACCAATCTGGTTAAAAGAAAACGCACTCATTGGGCTGAAACTTTTAGCGCGGTTCCCTGGCAAATAGCCTGACGGTAACAACCATCAACGCTGCTGAGAATTTCACACTGGTGCAGCAGTACCGCATTGGCTTTCATGGCGGTCGCGCGGCTTTGCATCCGTTTTTTGGCGTTGGCGATAGTCGGCGTCGCATCCTGCATACCGGTCTGGCAGATGGCGCCGGAGACCTGCCCCATATCGCGGAAAGGTTTGCCCACCAGTTCTTCCGCACTCGTATACAGAATGGCGGGAGCGGGATGCGACGTGGATTTAGGCTTCGTCGGCGGAGCAGGTTGACTGGTCGTGGCTGGGCTTTCTGGTTTATGTGCTGGTTTGGTGTGTAGCAAAGAACAACCTGTCAGCGAGAAAACCAACAGTAAAAGAGGTAAAGCGCGCATAGAATTTCCTCTGTTTTCTTCTTTAAGTCGTGATGATTGAATCAGGCAATGGTGCAAATAATAAGATAAGCTGCAGTGAGTCTGAATGATTATATTTCCGCTAATAGCGCGAATACCAGCCCGATGCCTCTCATTTACACTAGCGATACGCTTGGGGCGATCTCGCGCTGAAGACATCACACCGGTTCCAGTCCGTCATTTTTCCCGTAGATGGCGGGCTTCGGCGACGGGCCTCAGCCTTAGCTGCCGGGTTCCATGATGTCGACGTATGACCGCAACGCCCACTTTATCAGACGGGAAAGTGAGCGAGGGTTTTTTTATGTATCCGACTGCGTACGCCTTCACATTGCTGGCACAAATTGCGCCGGGCGCGTTGGTTCGCCGCCTGCCTGACGTATGGCATGAACTCGCCGGAGATTACTTGTCTGGCGTTCTCACCCTTTGATAAAACGTGCGATACTAACCGGATAATTTCGCCTGCGGGAGCAAAGTCGTGGCACAAGGTGTACCAGCAATATTTCTTGATCGTGACGGAACGATCAATGTCGATCATGGCTATGTACATGAAATCGACCAGTTTCAGTTTATCGACGGCGTGATTGACGCTCTGCGCGAGCTCAAAGATATGGGGTTTGCGCTGGTTCTGGTGACGAACCAGTCAGGTATCGCGCGCGGCTTGTTTACTGAAGAACAGTTTATGCGTTTGACTGAATGGATGGATTGGTCGCTGGCCGACCGCGAGGTCGATCTGGACGGTATCTATTTCTGTCCGCACCACCCGGATGCGGCGCTGGAGGAATACCGGCAGACGTGCGACTGCCGTAAACCTGAGCCGGGGATGTTTCTGGCAGCGAAGCAGGAGATGAACATTGATATGGCCGCGTCTTATATGGTTGGCGATAAACCGGAGGATATGCAGGCGGCTATCGCGGCTGGCGTTGGGACCAGGGTGTTGGTGCGTACAGGTAAGCCGGTGACGGAATCGGGCGAAGCGTTGGCTGATTGGGTAATAGATAGCCTTGCCGATCTGCCGCAAAGGATAAAAAAGCGCGTTAATTAAACGAAGCGGGTGAATGTTGTGCAAGTAGTAAAAAAGTGAATATATTTGCTTGCCATTATGAATCGGATCCCTATAATGCGCCTCCATCGACACGGCGCCACGGGTTAACGCTCAGGGCGACGAAGAGAAAAAGAGAAAACTTTCTGCAGCGCAGGGGTTGACTCGAAATGAGGAAAGCGTAATATACGCCACCTCGCGACAGACGCTAAGGCGCGGTCGCACTGCTCTTTAACAATTAATCAGACAATCTGTGTGGGCACTCACAGGACCGTATCGTGAAAGATACAAAAAAGTCCTGAAGAGTGACTGACAGTTAATTCATTACGAACTAACAGTACAATTCTTTGGGCAGCTATTAACTTAGCAAAATCAAACAAATCTTAAATTGAAGAGTTTGATCATGGC